>NZ_CP073637.1:1417670-2126505 GCF_029962485.1 Burkholderia cepacia | reverse complement strand
TGAACACGTGGAGCATCGCGCACGGCGGCGTGACGATGACGCTCGCGGACATCGCGCTCGCGATGGCGGCGCGCAGCCTGACCGACGACGGCATCGGCGTCGTCACGGTCGAGATGAAGGTGAACTTCATGCAGCCGGGCCGCGGCGAGCTGCGCGCTTACGGGCGCGTGATGCACCGCTCGACGACGATGGCCTACTGCGAAGGCGAAGTGCGCGACAGCGACGGCAACTTCGTCGCGAAGGCGCTCGGTACGTTCAAGTACATGCGGCGGCTTGCGGTCGGCCGCGACATCAAGCGGCAACGCTCGCGCACCGCGCCGGACGCCCAGCCCGGCCCGAGCGACGCGTAAGCTCCCGGACGAACGGCCCTGTCTCTGGAATGAGGCAGGGCCGTTTTGTTTTTGCGGCACGGGATTCCCGCATATCGCGCGCCACGCCGGCCAGGCGCGAGCGTGGCATCATGTCACGCTTGTCCGCTCGCGGCGCCGCACAGGCGCTGTTTTCCCCGATGCCGCTGAATCCGAAGATCGCCCAGGTGCTCGACATGATCGAGCGCGCGAAACGTCCGTCATATCACCACCAGACGCCGCAGCAGGCGCGTGCCGCGTACGAGAAGAGCGCGCCGATCCTCGATGTCGCACCGGCGCCGATGCATTCGGTGGAAGAATGCGTCGTGCCGACGCGCGATGGCCGCACGATCGGTGCGCGGCTGTATCTGCCGGTCGCGCCGAGCCTCGCGGAGCCGCTGCCCGCGCTCGTCTACTATCACGGCGGCGGCTTCACGGTCGGCAGCGTCGACACGCACGACGCGCTGTGCCGGATGTTCGCGCGCGATGCGCAGTGCGCGGTACTGTCGGTCGATTACCGGCTCGCGCCCGAACACCGGTTCCCGACCGCGGTGAACGACGCCGACGACGCGTTGCAGTGGCTCCATCGAGAAGCCGCCGCGTTCGGCATCGACGCGGCACGGCTGGCGGTCGGCGGCGACAGTGCGGGCGGCACGCTTGCCACCGTCTGCGCGGTGCTCGCGCGCGATGCGGGCATTCGCTTGACGCTGCAGCTGCTGATTTATCCGGGCGTGACGGGGCACCAGGACACCGAATCGCACGCGCGGCTCGCGAATGGCTACCTGCTGACGCAGGACACGATCCAGTGGTTCTTCACGCAATACGTGCGTGACCGGGCGGATCGCGACGACTGGCGCTTCGCGCCGCTCGACGGCACGCGCGGTGCGCCGTCGTTTGCGGGCGTCGCGCCGGCGTGGATCGCGACGGCCGAGTACGATCCGCTGAGCGACGAGGGGGCCGCGTATGCGGAGAAGCTGCGCGCGGCCGGCAACGCGGTCACGCTGGTCTGCTATCCGGGGATGATCCACGAATTCTTCAAGATGGGCGGCTACATCCCCGAGGTGCGGGCCGCACATATTGATGCGGTCGCGGCGCTGAAGGCCGCATTCGACGACGTTTGACGGCGGGCATTTGACGGCGCATGCGCCGTATGGGAGCTGCGATGGCGGACGGCGTAGTGGAAACGGGCGACTGGACGGTGCTGGGCGGCGACGCTGCGCGCATTCGCGACGCGGTGTTCGTACGCGAGCAACAGATTCCGCCGGAATGGGAACTCGACGACGACGATCCGCTGTCGTTCCATGCAGTTGCCTACCGGATCGATGCGGCGACAGGTGCGCGTCGCGCGGTCGCGACGGGAAGGCTGCTGCCATCCGGCACGATCGGCCGTGTCGCGGTGCTGGCCGATGTACGCGGGCAGGGTGTCGGGTCAGCCGTGCTGAACGCGTTGCTGGGTGCCGCGCGGCACCGCGGCGAAACCGCCGTGCGGCTCTACGCGCAGGATTCGGCCGTGGCGTTCTACGTGCGGCACGGCTTCGCGGCGGTCGGTGAACCGATCGTCGAAGCCGGTGTGCCGCACGTCGAGATGACGCGCGCGCCGTAGCGCGCGGTGCGTGCGTTCAGCGCGGCCGCGTTGCGTCGAGGTCGAACGTGAACGCGCGCTCGAACGAACCCGGACGGACGGTGCGGTGCGAACCGTCGTCGTCGCAGCGCTCCTTGATCTCGACCGTCAGCCGCACGCCTTCCTTCATCGTGACGCGCAGCGCGGTCGTGCCGCGCGTGCCGTATTCGGGCGTCTCGATGAACGCGGCGGACAGCGCACGTTCGCGCTCGATCGGGATGCCGGTATGCGGCAGCGCGTCGTCGTCCGCGACATGCGGGTCGCGCATCAGCGCAATCAGCTCGTCGAGCGACGGCGTCGGATTGTCGGTGAGCAGCGTGCCGAGTTCCGCGCGCTTGCGCACGACTTTCGGCCAGGGCGTATCGAGCCGCGCGTTCGACAGCGCATGCACGCCGGGCGTGATCGCGACGGGCGCGGCGACAATGCTTTCGCCTTCGGGTGCACGGTTGCAGAACCACGCGAGTTCGCGCCGCCGCCAGTCGCCGACGAGCAGGTTGAAGCCGTTATATACGGCCGCATGCTCGGCCAGCTGGCCGAGATACTCGAGCGGCGCGACGGACGCGCCGCCGAGAAAGTCGGACACGAGCTTGCCGCGGGTCGGGGCGCCCGCGCGGATGTCGAACGGCGCGCGATAGTTCGTCAGCGCGGCGAACCGGCCGTCGCGCGAGACGCCGAGCCACGTGCCGCCCGCTTCGAGATCGCGGCCGGCCAGTACGCCAGGCACATCTTCCCACCACGAGAGCGGCGCGCTGGTTCGGCGAAAGAACTCGTCGCGGTTGGCGGCGAGGGTAAAGACGGGACCGGCGGCGGCATCGGGCTGCCAGTCGAAGGCAATCAGACACATCGGGCGAATCTCTCGCAGGAAACATCGGGCGCCGGCTGCGACTCAGGAGCTTGCGCCCGAACGGGTTGTCAGTGCGTCACACTTCCGTCGGCCAGGCGTACGGCAGCGCGTCGAACGCGAGCACCGGGCCGTCGGCCGAACCGAGGTGCACCGTGCCGTTGTCGAGCGCGGCGAGCTTGATCTCGACGAGCGCATCGACGCCGCCCGCGGGCGCGGCCGCCGCATTGACGATCATCCCGCACGGCTGGCCCGGATCGTCGCTGTGGAACAGCTCGACGCCGGCATGCACGGTATCGGTGTCGCCGGCGACGTGCGCGAGCGCGGTGCGGCGCTTGATCGTGCCGCGGTACTGGCTGCGTGCGACGATCTCCTGGCCCGGGTAGCACCCTTTCCTGAAGTTAACGGCGCCGATCACGTCGAAGTTGACCATCTGCGGCACGAACTGTTCGACGGCCGGCTGCGTGATGCGCGGCTCGCCCGCGCGCACGTCGAGCCAGTCCCACACGGCCGGCGACACGACCGGCAGCGTGCCGGCGAGCGCCGCGAGGCGCGCATCGACTTCCGCGCGCGGGCCGATCCACAGATAGCGCTTGCGGCCGGCCGCGTCGGGCACGCGGATCAGCGCGCCGGCCGGGCCGTCGACCTTCACGTGCACGCCGTCCGGCAGCGCATCGAAGATGCCCGACAGCGCGTCGCGCACGTCGCCCGCGAAGCCGGCCACCGCGAGCGTGTCGCTCGCGTCCGTCAGCTTCGCCTTCGCGCGCAGCACGAACATCGACAGCCGCTTCTGCACGGCGGGTTGCACATCCTTCGACACGAGCAGGCGCACGCCATGACCGGCGCGCCACGTGAGGAACGAGCCGAGGAGGCGCCCCTTCGGCGAGCAATAGCCGGACAACCGCGCGCTCGCGGCATCGAGATGCTCGATGTCGTTGGTCAGCTGGCTGTGCAGGAACGTGGCGGCGTCGTCGCCGGCCACGTCGATCACGCCGAACTGCGGCAGCGGCATGCAGGCGCCCGGCGCATCGAAATCGGCGGCGGACGGGCGGGGGAAAGCGGGGAGCGAGGCAGATGCGGCCTGGGCAGCCGGTGAAGCGAACGGTGTGCTCATGGAATGAGGGAACAGTCAACCCTGACTTTGACGGAGGCGAGCAAGTATTATATGGGTCTTACCTGAGTCACGTTTCCATGTCCCTACTGAAGAAATGCGCCGCGACGATCGTGGCGCTGGCCGTCGTTGTGGCCGCTGCCGGCGCGGGCGGCGGATATTACTGGGCGACCCGGCCGCTGCTGCTGGGCTCGGCGTCGCTCGACGTCACGATCAAGCCGCGCAGCACCGTGAAGAGCGTCGCGCTGCAGCTCAAGCGCGGCGGCGTGCCGGTCGAGCCGTTCGGGTTCGTCGCGATGACGCGCGTGCTCGGGCTGTCGAGCCGGCTCAAGTCCGGCAACTACGAATTCAAGACCGGCATCACGCCTTACGAGGTGCTGCAGAAGATCGCGCGCGGCGACGTGAACGAGTACGTCGCAACGGTCATCGAAGGCTGGACCTTCAAGCGGATGCGCGCGGAACTCGATGCGAATCCCGATCTGTCGCACTCGACGGCCGGCATGAGCGACGCCGAGCTGCTGCGCGCGATCGGCGCGCCGGACAGCGCCGTGCAGCGCGGCAGCGGCGAGGGGCTGTTCTTCCCCGATACCTACCTGTTCGACAAGGGCACGAGCGACCTGAACATCTACCGGCGTGCGTACCACCTGATGCAGACGCGTCTCGATGAGGCGTGGGCCGCGCGCGTCCCGGGGTTGCCGTACAAGTCGCCTTACGAAGCGCTGACGATCGCGTCGATCGTCGAGAAGGAAACGGGCCACGCGGCCGACCGCGCATTCGTCGCGGCCGTGTTCGCGAACCGGTTGCGGATCGGCATGCCGCTGCAGACCGATCCGTCGGTGATCTATGGCCTCGGCGACGCGTACGACGGCCGCCTGCGCAAGCGCGACCTGCAGGCCGACACTCCTTACAATACCTACACAAGACGCGGCCTGCCGCCGACGCCGATCGCGTTGCCGGGCGTAGCCGCGCTGCAGGCGGCGATCAATCCGGCACAGACGAGCGCGCTCTATTTCGTCGCGAAGGGCGACGGCACGAGCGTGTTCTCGGACACGCTGGGCGATCACAACAAGGCCGTGGACAAGTACATACGAGGTCAATAATGGCGAGCGGTAAATTCATCACGTTCGAAGGCATCGACGGGGCGGGGAAGACCACCCACCTGCAATGGTTCTGCGAACGGCTCCAGGGCAAGCTGGCCGCGGCCGGCAGGCAGGTCGTCGTCACCCGCGAGCCGGGCGGCACGCAGCTCGGCGAGAAACTGCGCGAGATCCTGCTGAACCAGCCGATGGATCTCGAAACGGAAGCGCTGCTGATGTTCGCCGCGCGCCGCGAGCATCTGGCGCTCGTGATCGAGCCGGCGCTCGCGCGCGGCGACTGGGTCGTGTCCGACCGCTTCACCGACGCGACGTTCGCGTATCAGGGCGGCGGCCGCGGGCTGCCGCGCGACAAGCTCGAGACGCTCGAGCGCTGGGTGCAGGGCGGGTTTCAGCCCGACCTCACGGTGCTGTTCGACGTCGCGCCGCACGTCGCGAGCGAGCGCCGCGGCGCCGCGCGCATGCCCGACAAGTTCGAAAGCGAGTCGGACGCGTTCTTCTCGCGCACGCGCGGCGAATACCTGCGGCGTGCGGAAGAGGCGCCGCACCGTTTTGCGATCGTCGACGCAACGCAGTCGATTCCCGAGATCCGCCAGCAGCTCGAACGCGTGCTCGCCGCGCTGTAACCCGCAAGGAACGCACCACATGATCTATCCGTGGCAGACCGACGACTGGAACCGCCTGCAGCAACTGCGCGCGCAATGGCCGCATGCGCTGCTGCTGCATGGCCAGGCCGGGATCGGCAAGCTGCAGTTCGCGCAGCATCTCGCACAGGGCTTCCTGTGCGAATCGCCGCAGCCGAACGGCGAGCCGTGCGGCGCCTGCGCGGCCTGCACGTGGTTCTCGCAGGGCAACCACCCGGACTACCGGATCGTGCTGCCCGAGGCGCTGGCCGGCGAAGCGCCGGGTGCCGCGGACGACGCGAAGCCGGCCGATGCGGACGAAGGCGGCAAGAAGACGCGGGCGCCGAGCAAGGAAATCAAGATCGAGCAGGTGCGCGCGCTGCTCGACTTCTGCGGGGTCGGTTCGCACCGCGGCGGCGCGCGCGTCGTCGTGCTGTATCCGGCCGAGGCGCTCAACGTCGCCGCGTCGAACGCGCTGCTGAAAACGCTGGAGGAGCCGCCGTCCGGCGTCGTGTTCCTGCTCGTGTCGGCGCGCATCGACCGCCTGCTGCCGACGATCATCAGCCGCTGCCGGCAGTGGCCGATGACGGTGCCGGCGCCCGACGCGGCCGAGGCATGGCTCACGGCGCAAGGCGTCGACCACGCGCACGCGCTGCTTGCCGAAGCCGGCGGCGCGCCGCTCGCCGCGCTGGCGCTCGCGAGCGACGAGAATCGCCCGCTGCGCGACTACACGCTCGGGCAGCTCGCGGCCGGTGCGCAATGCGATCCGTTCGCGTGCGGCGAGACGTTGCAGAAGCTGCCGGTGCCGCTGGTGCTCGGCTGGCTGCAGCGCTGGCTGTACGATCTGCTCGCGCAGCGGATGGCGGGCGCGCCGCGCTACTTCCCGACGCACGCGGCGGCGCTCGCGCGCTGCGCGGAGTCGGTCGACGCGAACGCGTTCGCACGCTTCATGAAAGCCGTGACGCGGCAGCGGACGGTCGAGAACCATCCGCTCAACGCGCGGCTCGTATTCGAGGAATTGTTTCTCGGATATCGGGAAATGTTCGCGTGATCCGGCATTGTTTCCCGTGGATTGCGAAACGGTGAACGGATCACTCGGCGACGCGGCCCGTCGCCGCCTGCCGGCGAGCGCTTGAGCGCGCGCCTTACGTATTCAGGAAACACGATGTTCGTCGACTCTCACTGCCACATCAATTTCAAGGGCCTGGCCGACCGCCTGCCGGCCGTTCTCGAGAACATGCGCGAGCATGACGTCACGCACGCGCTGTGCGTGTCCGTCGATTTCGAGACGTTGCCCGACGTGCTCGCGATCGCGGACGCGCACGACAACGTCTACGCGTCGGTCGGCGTGCATCCCGACCACGAGGAGGCGCGCGAGCCGACGCTCGCGGAGCTTGTCGAGCTGGCCGCGCACCCGAAGGTCGTCGCGATCGGCGAAACGGGCCTCGATTACTACCGCCTCGAAGGCCGTTCGATCGCCGACATGGAATGGCAGCGCGAACGCTTTCGCACGCACATCCGCGCGGCGACCGCGACGATGAAGCCGCTGATCATCCATACGCGCTCGTCGTCGGAAGACACGCTGCGGATCATGGCCGAGGAGCGCGCGGACGTGCCGGGCGGCGTGATGCATTGCTTCACCGAGCCGTGGTCCGTCGCCGAGCAGGCGCTCGCCCAGAACTTCCATATCTCGCTGTCGGGCATCGTCACGTTCAAGAACGCGACCGACGTGCAGGACGTCGCGCGGCGCGTGCCGCTCGAGCGGCTGCTGATCGAGACCGACTCGCCGTACCTCGCGCCGGTGCCGTATCGCGGCAAGCCGAATGAACCTGCGTACGTCAGCCATGTCGGACGCTTTATCGCATCCGAACGCGGGATCGCCGTCGAGGCGCTCGCCGATGCGACGACGCAGAACTTTTTCCGGCTGTTCAAGATCGCCCGCTAACGACGTGCGCGCAGCCGATACAACCCAGGGAAGGAGCCCACAACAATGACGAAGCTGACCAATCATCTGCCCAAACGCGCACTCGTCGCCGCCGCGCTGGTCGCGAGCGGCCTGTTCGCCGCCGCCGGCGCGCATGCCGAGTCGCTCGACGCGATCGTCAAGGCCGTCAAGTTCGACGACATCGCCGACATCGGCAAGCAGCTCAAGAGCGGCAAGCTCGACCCGAACACGCTCGCGCCGAACGGCGATCCGATCCTGGTGATCGCCGCACGCGAGAAGTCGGACAAGGTTGCGGCCGCGATCGCGACGATGCCGAACGTCGACCTCGAGAAGGAAGACAAGGCCGGCGAGAACGCGCTGATGCTGGCATCGCTGAACGGCGACGTCGGCCTCGCGAAGCTGCTGATCGACAAGGGCGCGGAAGTCAGCAAGAAGGGCTGGGCGCCGCTGCACTACGCGGCGACCAACGGCCAGGACGCGGTCGTCAAGCTGCTGCTCGATCACGACGCCTACATCGATACCGCGTCGCCGAACGGCACGACCCCGCTGATGATGGCCGCGCGCGGCAACCATGCTTCGACGGTCAACCTGCTGCTCGACCAGGGTGCCGATCCGCAGGTGAAGAACCAGCTCGGCATCACCGCGCTCGAGTTCGCGAAGCACTACAAGGCGCCGGACGCGATCGACATCCTGAGCAAGCGGACCGAGCGCGTCGGCGGATCGGCGCCGGCAGATGCGCAAAAGAGTGCAAAATGACGGTTTTCGGTGCGACCGGCCAGGGCGGCGGGCGGTGCGCCCGCCCGGCCGGATTCCGGCCGGAGCAGGGTGTCCGGCGGCGCGCCGGCCAAGGCAGCAGGCGGTCTCGGGCCGCATTGACATAAGGAACACCATGTTGCGCGCAATGTTTTGTGCCGCGGCGTTTGCCGTACCGTTGTCGGCGGCGGCTTTCACGGGCGCGGATCTCGACCGGCTGTGCGCGAAGACGGACGTCAAGTCGCGGGCGTCGTGCGCGGCCTATATCGAAGGCGCCGCCGACGGCGTCTACAACACGATCGACGCGATCGGCGGCACCACGGGGCCGCGCGTCGGGCAGTATTTCTGCCTGCCGCCCGACATCCGGGCGCAGCAGATGACCGACGCGGTGCGCAAGTACATCGCGGAAAATCCGAAGCTCGCCGACTACAACGCGAGCACCGCGGTGTCGCTCGGTCTCGGCAAGGCGTTTCCGTGCAGGAGCGGCAACTGACCTGACGCCGTGTCCGGGCGCGTGCGCGGCCCGGACGTCGCCGACGCATCCAGGACGAGGCGCGTGCGCCTCATCACCCGAGGGCGCCGATGATTTCAATCGAGGAACTGCAGCGCATCGCCGATGCGCCGCTGCATTCGTGGCTCGGCACGCTGGCCGTGTCGGTCATCGTCATGTGGTCGTCACGATCGTGCACCGGCTCGGCGCACGCATCGTCAAGCGCGTCGCGCACCCGTATCCGCTGATGAGCGCGATCCTGCGCTACATCGACAAGCCGTCGCTCGTCGTGCTCGCGCTGCTGGCGCTCGAATTCCTGTGGGTCCAGGCGGACGACGGCATGTCGTTCGTGCGCGGCATGCGCACCGCGGCAGCGGTCGGTTCGATCGTGTCGCTCACATGGCTGCTGGTGCGGCTCGCGGCCGGCGTCGGCGACGCGATCATCCAGGCCCATCCGATCGATACGGCCGACAATCTCCAGGCGCGACGCATCCATACGCAGGCCAAGGTGCTCGTGCGGACCGTGATGGTGCTGATCGTGATCATCGGCACCGGCGCCGCGCTGATGACGTTCCCGAACGTGCGTCAGGTGGGTGCGAGCCTGCTGGCGTCGGCCGGCGTCGCTGGCCTGGTCGCCGGTATCGCCGCGCGGCCGGTGCTCGGCAACCTGATCGCCGGGCTGCAGATCGCGCTCACGCAGCCGATCCGGCTCGACGACGTGGTCGTGATCCAGGGCGAGTGGGGGCGCATCGAGGAAATCACCGGGTCGTTCGTGTCGGTGCGGCTGTGGGACCAGCGGCGCCTCGTCGTGCCGCTGCAGTGGATCATCGAGAATCCGTTCACGAACTGGACGCGCAGCAGCTCGGAAATCATCGGCACGGTCTACCTGTCGGTCGACTACCGCACGCCGCTCGCGCCGCTGCGCGAGGAGCTCGCGCGGCTCGTCCATGCGGCGCCCGAGTGGGACGGCCGCGTGCAGGTGCTGCAGGTGACCGACGCAACGGAGCGCGCGATGCAGTTGCGCGCGCTCGTCAGCGCGGCCGATTCGTCGTCGTGCTGGGATCTGCGCTGCCGCGTGCGCGAAGGGTTGATCGCCTACCTGCAGGACCGCTATCCGCAATGCTTGCCGCGCAGCCGGACGGAACTGTATCCGCACGAATCCGCGCCGGACGCACCGAACCCCGAACGGCCGCACGCGCGGGCGCCCGCCGCCAGCACGGCGGCCAATACCGCTGCCGATCCGCAGGCCGCCGAAGGCCGCTGAGTGCGGCCCGGTGCCTGTCTGCCATTCCTCTTTCCCATGACCGCGCTGAACACGCTCGCCATCGCCAATTACCGCTCGCTGCGCGAGCTGATCGTGCCGCTCGCGGCGCTCAACGTCGTCACGGGGCCGAACGGCAGCGGCAAGTCGAGCGTGTACCGCGCGCTGCGGCTGCTCGCCGATACCGCGCAGGGCCGCGTGATCCCGTCGCTCGCCCGCGAAGGCGGGTTGCCGTCGACGCTGTGGGCCGGCCCCGAGCGCTTCTCGCGCGCGATGCTGGCCGGCGATACGCCGGTCACGGGCACGGTGCGCAAGGGCCCCGTGAGCCTGAAGCTCGGCTTCGCGTGCGACGATTTCGGCTATTCGATCGATCTGGGCCTGCCGGTGCCGAGCCATTCGCAGTTCGGGCTCGATCCGGTGGTCAAGCGCGAATGCATCTGGGGCGGCGCGCTGCTGCGCCCGTCGACGCTGCTGGTCGACCGGCAGGGCGCGCAGATTCGCGCCCGCACCGCGTCGGGCGACTGGCAGACGATTCCGCAGCCGGTCGCGAGCTTCGACAGCATGATGACCGAGTTCGCCGATCCGACCGGTGCGCCCGAGATGATCGCGGTGCGCGAGCGCATCCGTTCGTGGCGCTTCTACGACCATTTCCGGACCGATGCGCAGGCGCCGGCGCGGCAGTCGCATATCGGCACCCATACACCGGTGCTCGCGGACGATGGCGCGGACCTGGCTGCCGCGCTGCAGACGATCCGCGAAATCGGCGACGGTGCGGCGCTCGATGCGGCGATCGACGACGCCTTTCCCGGCGCGTCGGTCGAGATCGACAACCCGGGCGGCCGCGGCCGCTTTGACGTGCTGATGCGCCAGCCCGGGCTGCTGCGGCCGCTGGCGGCGGCCGAGCTCTCCGACGGCACGCTGCGCTACCTGTTGCTCGCGGCTGCGCTGCTGACGCCGCGCCCGCCGGCGCTGATGGTGCTGAACGAACCGGAAACGAGCCTGCATCCCGATCTGCTGCCGGCGCTCGGCCGCCTGATCGCGCAGGCCGCGCAGCGTTCGCAGGTGCTCGTCGTGTCGCACGCGGCGCGGCTGATCGCGACGCTCGAGCGCGAGGCCGGCTGCGAATCGCTGGTGCTCGACAAGCAGCTCGGCGCGACCACGCTCGTCGATGCCGACACGCGCGACCTGCCGGCCTGGAAGTGGCCGTCGCGTTGACGGGCCGGGCGGCGCGTTCTCCGGCCCGTATCGTTAAAGGGGGCGGATCGATCCGTCCGCGCCCGGTTCGGAGCGGCTGACCCGCGAGCGGAATGTATCCTGCCTGTAACAACGCCCATAAAATGCAAGACGAGCGGTTCCGGGCATCGGGATCGCGAATAATGTCGGGATATCCGGCCGGCGCCAGGCCGGCCAGCGCTGCATGGGGAGGGCGAGCGCAATGGCGCAATCGCCCGCCGGCCGTGCCGCAAGGGACAGGACACAGGAGACGTGGACCATGAGAATTGCGCAGATCGCCCCGCTGACCGAATCCGTGCCGCCGAAGCTGTACGGCGGTACCGAGCGCGTCGTGTCCTACATCACCGAGGCGCTCGTCGAGCTCGGCCATGATGTGACGCTGTTCGCGAGCGGCGATTCGACGACGCGGGCGAAGCTCGAGCCTGTCTGGCCGCGCGCGCTGCGGCTCGACTCGTCGATCCGCGACCGCGTCGCGCCACACATGCTGCTGATGGAGACGGTTGCGCGCCGTGCGAAGGACTTCGACGTGCTTCATTTCCACATGGACTACTACTCGTTCTCGGTCTTCAACCGGCAGGAAACGCCGTACGTGACGACGCTGCACGGCCGGCTCGACCTGCCCGAGCAGCAGCCGGTGTTCGACACGTTCAATACGGCGCCGGTGATCTCGATTTCGAACTCGCAGCGCCAGCCGCTGCCGCAGGCGAAATGGCTGACGACCGTCTATCACGGGCTGCCCGACACGCTTTACATGCCGCAGCCCGTCGAGCCGCGCTATCTCGCATTCTTGGGCCGCATTTCGCCTGAAAAGCGCGTCGACACGGCGATCCGCATCGCGCGCCAGTGCGGGCTGCCGATCCGGATCGCCGCGAAGATCGACGCGGCCGACCAGGAGTACTTCGACCGCGAGATCAAGCCGCTCTTCGCGTTGCCGCATGTCGAATACATCGGCGAGATCGCCGATCACCAGAAGGCCGAATTCCTGTCGGGCGCGCATGCGCTGCTGTTTCCGATCGACTGGCCGGAGCCGTTCGGCCTCGTGATGATCGAGGCGATGTCGTGCGGCACGCCGGTGATCGCGTTCAATCGCGGCGCGGTGCCCGAAGTGGTGGACGAGGGCGTGTCGGGGTTCATCGTCGAGGATGAAATCAGTGCGGTCGCTGCCGTGAACCGGCTGCACCTGCTGCCGCGTGCGCGCGTGCGGCAGCGCTTCGAGGAGCGCTTCACGTCGCGCCGGATGGCGCAGCAGTACGTCGACGTCTACCAGTCGGTGATCCGCGCGCAGAAGCGCTCGCGCTTCAAGGTGATCGACTCGACGACCTGAGCGGCCGACGCAGCACGCGGACGGATAAAAAAACGGCGATGCCCGCAAGGACATCGCCGTTTTCGCATGGCCCGCGCGAGGCGCGTGCGTCAGCGTCAGATCTTGAGCTTCGTGACCTTCGTGCCGTTGATCGACACGTCGCCCATCAGGCCCGCGTTCGTCAGTACGACGACCTGGACCGGCGCGGTGGCCGTGGTCGTGTCGACCGCGCCGTTCGCGCCCATCTTCACGAGCGCGACCGATGCGCCGGCACCGGCTGCCCAGCCGTCCGAGCCGCGGAATTCGTCGAGCGCTTCCTGCGTCATGAACAGGAACACGATCGCCTTCGATTGCGCACCGGCCTGCAGGCCGACCGACAGCGACGACGTGTTGTAGTACCCGACCGTGCTGCCGCCGACGCGCAGCGCGCCGTTGCCGGACTGGCCGCCGACGATGAAGCCGGCCTGGATCACTTCGGGGAACACCAGCACGCCGCGCGATTTCGCGACGAGTTCGCGGGAACCCTTGACCGTGGAGTACATGCGCGACAGCGTGGCGTCGACGCTCGCGTCGATCGACTGGCGCTTCGACGCGTTGGTCGCGGCGTTGTCCGGCTTGTCCGGGGTGGTGGTGCAACCGGTGAGCGCGAGGCTACCGACGATGAGCGCAGCGGCGGCTTTCAGCACAAGATTCCGTTTTTGCATCGTTCTTCTCCATCGGATGATGTTCGGAGTGAGTCTCGCTCATGAGGCGGATCACGTCGGCAGTTATATCACAGCGGATTACAGCCCCTTTTCGTCGGCGCATGAAAAAGCGTCAAATCGCCTGGGGGTGTCGCGGCGCGCCAACGGACGAAGCGGCGCCGGCGCGTGCGGGGCGCCCCGCACGCGGTCGGCGCGCGCGGCGAACTCGACGGTCGATCGGGAGGGCGGCAGGCGCCTGCGGCGTACGTCAGTGCGTGACCGGCGGAACCGGCGGCTTGATCGGGGGGCGGCGCAGCGCACGGCGGATCAGCGCGATCACGACGCCGCACGCGAACAGGAACGCGGCCGGGACGACCCAGTAGCCGACGAACGCGTGCCACAGGTAGCCGGCGAGCGTATTGCGGCGCACCACGTATTCGTCGCGGGCCGCCTGCTGGCGTGGCGCGTTGGCGGCGAGCACGTCGACCGGGCAGCCGGCCGCGCGCGCCTCGTCAGGCTCCCCGTGGCACTTCGCGGCGGCGCCTGCGGCCTGCTGCGCGTCGGTGAGCTGCCAGGTGGTCAGCGCGAGCTGCAGGTCCGCCTTGTTGTAGGCCATTTCCTCGCGGATCTCGCGAACGGCGACGATCGCGACGGGCACGGCCCAGAACACGATCACGATCAGCCAGCGGCGGAACCAGCGGTGTTGTCTCCATGCCATCCAAGCCTCCGTTTGACGCGCGTGCGCGTCCGTCTCGAGGGCGGCCCGATGGCGCTTCTTGTACTTGGGTGGGCCGCGTTGCAGCCATCATAGAAGAAAACGCGGCGAATTGCCGCACCATGTGGCGGCGGGCAGGAAAAGCGGGGCGGGAAGGGGAAATCAGGCGGGAAGCGCGGGTGTCGATGCGCGTGCAACGAAAACGAAAATGCCGCGCCCGCCGAAGCGGTGCGCGGCATTCGATACGGGAGCGCCGGGACTCAGGCAGCCGGCTGATTGCTCAGGCAGCTCTTCATGAACGCCTTGCGGTCGTCGCCCTTCTTGCCGGTCGCCTGCGTGTTGCAGGCCTTCATCTTGTCCTGCTGCGACATCGCCTTCGCGGGCTTCGCCGACAGGCAGTCCTTCATGAACGCCTTGCGTTCGTCGCCCGACTTGCCGGCTGCCTGGGTGTTACAGGCCTTCATCTTGTCCTGCTGGCTGTTCGCCGCGAATGCGGGGGAAGCCAGCATGCCGCCGAGAAGCACTGCGGCTACGAGCGATTGGATTTTCATTTCGACACTCCCATGGGGTGAATTGCGTGTTATCGACGCCGTCACGAAGCACGCGGCGTGCGGATAGGGCCGCATCGCACCGTGCGCTCCGATTATGGCAAATCAATGTGAAAACACCAAAACGGCACTTCCTATAACGTTGCGGACGCCACGGCCGTTGACGGCGCGTGCGACCGGGCGATCGGGACAAACCATGACGCGCGGCCGCCGGCGTCGGCCGCAGCGCCGGAACGTGCCGGATCCCGGCCGCGAGCCATTACAATCGCGGCCATGAATACACCGAATCCCGCATCTCCTTCGTCCGCGGCGGCGCTGCCGCGCATCGCCGTGCTCGCTACCGGCGGCACGATCGCCGGTGCTGCTCCCGACGCGGCCAGCACGGCCGGCTACCAGGCCGGCGCGCTCGGCGTCAATTTCCTGGTCGACGCGGTGCCGGCGCTCGCGTCGGTCGCGCGCATCGACGCCGAACAGATCGCCAGTATCGACAGCAAGGATCTCGCGCTGCCGCTGTGGAACACGCTTGCCGCGCGGATCGACGCGCTGATGGCCGATCCGGCGGTCGACGGCATCGTGATCACGCACGGCACCGACACGCTCGAGGAAACCGCGTACGCGCTGCATCTGGTCGTGAAAGGCGACAAGCCGGTCGTGCTGACGGCCGCGATGCGGCCGGCGACCGCACTGTCGTCCGACGGCCCGCTGAACCTGCTGAACGCGGTGACGGTGGCCGGCCATCCGGCCGCGTGCGGGCAGGGCGTGCTGGTCGTGTTCAACAACCGGATCCACGGCGCGCGCGACGTCGTGAAGACGAGCACCTATGCGGTCGATGCCTTCCAGTCGCCGGAGCTCGGCGCACTCGGCTGGGTGCAGGACGGCCGTGTCGAATTCGCGCGCCGTGTCACGCGTTCGCGCGACACGCGGCTGGCGATCGCCGCGACCTGGCCGCCCGTCGAAGTCGTCACGAGCTATGCGGGCGTGACGCGCACGGCCGTCGACGCGCTGGTGGCTGCCGGCGTGCGCGGCCTCGTCGTCGCGGGCACCGGTAACGGGTCGATCCACGCGACGCTGCAGGCGGCACTGGCCGATGCGGTGAAGGCGGGCGTGGCAGTGGTCCGCGCGTCGCGCGTCGGGTCGGGGCATGTGATGCGCAACGGCGCCGCGAACGACGATGCGCTCGGTTTCGTCAGCGCGGGTTCGCTGAACCCGTTCAAGGCGCGCGTGCTGCTGATGCTCGCGCTCGCGAACGGCATTCACGATCGCGACGCGCTGCAACGCGCGTTCGATACGCTGTAACCGATACGCACCGATCGGGCGGCGCGCGTCGCCCATGAAAAAAGGCAGGCCATATGGCCTGCCTTTTTTGCGTCAGTCCGGCAGGAATGCTCAGGACTGCGGCGGAATCACGAGCTTCTGGCCCGGGTAGATCCGGTCCGGGCTCGACAGCATCGGCTTGTTGGCTTCGAAGATCACCGGGTACTTGTTCGCGTCGCCGTACACTTCCTTGGCGATCGCCGACAGCGTGTCGCCCGACTTCACGTCGTGATACTGCACTTCCGGATCGTCCGGCTGCAGATCGTCGTCGTTGACGCCCGCGACGCCCTGCACGTTGCCGGCCGCGACCTTGACCTTCGCTTTCGTGTCGAGGTCGGCGACGCTGCCCGACAGCGTCACGGTGCGCGATGCGCCATCGAACGCGACGGTCAGGTTCGACGTGTCGAGACCTTGCGTGCTGATGTAATTCTTGATCGCATCGGCCGCAGTCTGGTTCGCGGCATTCGGATCTTCCGCCGCTTGCGCGTCGGCATGACCCAGCAGTTTTTCACCCGCCTCTTTGATAAACGAAAGAAGACCCATCGCTGCACTCCCTAGGTGGTTGAAAAGAAAACGCGCCGTGAAGTGGCGAAAAAAACACCGCGCTGGGCGCGGTCACCGAAGGTGAACGCAAGCGCGGCGGTTTTCTCGAAAGGCGTGGCGAAAGTGTAGGCGTTCAGCGCGACGATTGCATGAAAAATCGCACGCTTGAACGTAAAGAAATGTAATACGCAAAATCCGACAGGCGGACACCCGACGACGACGTCTGACCGACCAAGGCTTCCCCGGCGCCGCCGGGTGCCGCTGCGGACCCCACCACGCCGCTCTCAGCCCAGAGCGGCGTTTTTCGCCCCGTCCCGCACGCCGTTGGCGATGCAGGGCGGGGCGCCCCACCGTGATGCGCGTGTTCGCGCATCGATGCGACCGGCCGTGGCCGGATCGCGCAAATCTGTCGCGCGCCTCCGCCATTGCAGCGGAAACGCGCGTTGCGACAGTCGCGTTACGCGGCCGGCGTCTGGCCGATCTCGAAGTTCGACATGATTTCGAGCGCGCGCACGAGTGCCGAGTGATCCCATGCCTTGCCGCCGTGCGATGCGCACACGCTGAACAGCTGCTGCGCGCTTGCCGTGTGCGGCAGGGCGAGGCCGAGCTTGCGTGCGCCGTCGAGCGCGAGGTTCAGGTCCTTCTGGTGCAGTTCGATGCGGAAGCCCGGATCGAACGTGCGCTTCGTCATCCGCGCGCCGTGCACTTCGAGGATGCGCGACGCGGCGAAGCCGCCCATCAGCGCCTGGCGAACGCGTTCCGGATCGGCGCCCGAGCGTGCGGCGAACAGCAGCGCTTCGCCGACGGCTTCGATGTTCAGCGCGACGATGATCTGGTTCGCGACCTTGCAGGTCTGGCCCGCACCGTTGTCGCCGACGAGCGTGATGTTCTTGCCCATCTTCTCGAACAGCGGCTTCGCGCGCTCGAAGGCCGCTTCCGGGCCGCCGACCATGATCGTCAGCGACGCTTCGCGTGCGCCGACTTCGCCACCGGACACCGGTGCGTCGAGGTAGTCGCAGCCGAGTGCGTTGATCTGCTTCGCGAACTCCTGCGTGTCGAGCGGCGAGATCGAGCTCATGTCGATCACGAGCTTGCCGGCCGTCAGGCCCTTCGCGACGCCGTCGTCGGCGAACAGCACGTTACGCACGTCGGGCGTGTCCGGCACCATCACGACGATGACGTCCGCGTTCTGCGCGACTTCGGTCGAGTTCGCGACGACCTTGGCGCTCGCGCGCAGGTCGTCCGGAATCGGGAACGCGCCGTTCACGACGAGCTGGTGGTCGCCCTTGAGCAGGTTGCGCGCCATGTGCGCGCCCATGATGCCGAGGCCGATGAAACCGATGGTTGCCATGTGAAAGTCTCCTATAGGGCTGAAAACGGGAAGGGCGCTACTCAGGCGGCGCGACGCGCCGAGCCCGGTGCGCAGCCGGCAACGCTTTGCAGCCAGCCGAGGCCTTCCGTCGTGGTGGTGCGGGGCTTGTATTCGCAGCCGACGTAGCCGGCGTAGCCCAGGCGGTCGAGCAGCGCGAACAGGAACGCGTAGTTGATCTCGCCCGTGCCCGGCTCGTTACGGCCCGGGTTGTCCGCGAGCTGGACGTGGCCGATCGATGCGAGGTTGCGTTCGATCGTCGCGGCCAGTTCGCCTTCCATGCGCTGCATGTGATAGATGTCGTACTGCAGGAACAGGTTGTCCGAACCGACCGCGCGGATCACGTCGAGCCCTTCCGACGAGCGGTTCAGCGCGAAGCCCGGGATGTCGAAGCTGTTGCACGGCTCGACGAGCAGGCGGATGCCTTCGCGCTTCAGCGCGTCGGCCGCGAAGCGCAGGTTGTCGACGATCGTGACGAACGTCTTGTCGCGCGCCGTGCTGGCCGACGGGATACCGACGAGGCAGTTCAGCTGCGGCACCTTCAGTGCCTTCGCGTACTCGATCGCGCGGCCGACACCTTCCTGGAATTCGCCGACGCGATCGGGCAGGCACGCGATGCCGCGCTCGCCCTGGTCCCAGTTGCCGGCCGGCAGGTTGTGCAGCACGAGGCGCAGGCGGTGCGTCTCGAGCCGCTCGGCGAGTTCCTCTTTCGCGTACGGGTACGGGAACAGGAACTCGACGGCGTCGAAGCCCGCGTCCGCGGCCGCCTTGAAGCGGTCGAGGAACGGCACTTCGTTGAACAGCATGGTCAGGTTTGCAGCAAACTTCGGCATGAGCTAAGCCTCTTCGGTCGGTCAGTCAAAAATGTCGTGCGGTTCAGTC
Source organism: Burkholderia cepacia (assembly GCF_029962485.1). Classification (NCBI taxonomy): domain Bacteria; kingdom Pseudomonadati; phylum Pseudomonadota; class Betaproteobacteria; order Burkholderiales; family Burkholderiaceae; genus Burkholderia; species Burkholderia cepacia. The sequence continues at coordinate 2,107,829 of NZ_CP073637.1, read as the reverse complement.
GAGCATCGAGATCGCGGTCGGTGCGTGCTCGGCCTTTTCGGCGAGCTCCTCGAATTCGTTGATCGCGTCGATTTCGGTGCCCATCGAGATGTTCGTCACGCGCTCGAGGATCACTTCGACGACCACCGGCACGCTGAACTCTTCCGCGAGCGTTTGCGCCTGGCGCAGCGCCGGCTCGATCTCTTCCGGCTTGAACACGCGCAGCGCCTTGCAGCCGAGGCCTTCCGCGACGGCCACGTGGTCGACGCCATAACCGTTCAGTTCCGGCGCGTTCACGTTGTCGAACGCGAGCTGGACGCAGAAGTCCATGTCGAACGCGCGCTGGGCCTGGCGGATCAGCCCGAGGTACGAGTTGTTCACGACGACGTGCACATACGGCAGCTTGAATTGCGCACCGGCCGCCAGTTCTTCGATCATGAACTGGAAGTCGTAGTCGCCGGACAGCGCGACGATCGGGCGGCTCGGGTCGGCGGCACGCACGCCGAGCGCGGCGGGGATCGTCCAGCCGAGCGGGCCTGCCTGGCCGCAGTTGATCCAGTTGCGTGCCTTGAACACGTGCAGGAACTGCGCGGCAGCGATCTGCGACAGGCCGATCGTGCTGACGTAGCACGTATCGCGGCCGAACACCTTGTTCATCTCTTCGTACACGCGCTGCGGCTTGACCGGCACGTTGTCGAAGTGCGTCTTGCGCTGCAGCGTGCGCTTGCGTTCCTGGCATTCCGAGACCCATGCGCTGCGGTCCTTCAGCTTGCCGGCGGCCTTCCATTCCTGGGCGACCGCGACGAACAGTTCGAGTGCGGCCTTCGCGTCGGACACGATGCCGAGATCCGGGCCGAACACGCGGCCGATCTGCGTCGGTTCGATGTCGACGTGCACGAACTTGCGGCCCTTCGTGTAGACCTCGACGCTGCCGGTGTGGCGGTTCGCCCAGCGGTTGCCGATGCCGAGCACGAAGTCGGACGCGAGCATCGTGGCGTTGCCGTAGCGATGCGACGTCTGCAGGCCGACCATGCCGGCCATCAGCGGGTGATCGTCCGGAATCGCGCCCCACGACATCAGCGTCGGGATCACCGGCACGCCGATCGTTTCGGCGAACTGGACGAGCAGGTCTTCGGCCGCTGCGTTGAGCACGCCGCCGCCCGACACGATCAGCGGCTTGTCCGCGTCGTTGAGCATCGTGAGCGCCTTCTCGATCTGCGCGCGGCTTGCCGCGGGCTTGTAGACCGGCAGCGGCTCATACGTGTCGATGTCGAATTCGATTTCGGCGAGCTGCACGTCGATCGGCAGGTCGACCAGCACCGGGCCCGGACGGCCCGAGCGCATCAGGTGGAATGCCTGCTGGAACACGCGCGGCACGAGCGCCGGTTCGCGCACGGTGACGGCCCACTTCGTGACCGGCTTCGCGATCGACTCGATGTCGACGGCCTGGAAGTCTTCCTTGTACAGGCGTGCACGCGGCGCCTGGCCCGTGATCGCGAGGATGGGAATCGAATCGGCGGAAGCGGAGTAGAGACCGGTGATCATGTCGGTGCCGGCGGGGCCCGACGTGCCGATGCACACGCCGATGTTGCCCGGGGCCGCACGCGTGAAGCCTTCGGCCATGTGCGATGCGCCTTCGACGTGGCGCGCCAGCACGTGGCTGATGCCACCCGACTTGCGCATTGCGGAGTAGAACGGGTTGATCGCTGCGCCCGGCACGCCGAACGCGGTCTGGATGCCTTCTTTCTCGAGCACGAGCACTGCTGCGTCGACGGCTCTCATCTTGGCCATGAATGTCTCCTTGAATGTGGCGGATCTTGCGAATGGGTCTGTTGGGAACACTTTAGGGATGCAGGAAAGGTTTGATAAGATCAGCCCGAGTCGCTTATTTCGAAACTAAAAGTATGGAATGACGGCCGGACGGGGCTTCCCGCCGGGGCCGGAACAGAGACGGAGACAGGAGATGGATCGCTTCAAGCAGATCGAGACGTTCGTGCGGGTGGCCGATGCCGGCAGCCTCGCGGCGGCGGCGCTCGAGGAGGGCGTGTCGCCGGTGGTGCTCGGGCGGCGCATCGACGCGCTGGAGAAGCGCCTCGGCGTGAAGCTGATGTACCGCTCGACGCGGCGGCTGGTGGTCAGCGAGGAGGGCGCCGCGTTCCTCGAGCGCTGCCGCGGGCTGCTGTCCGAATGGGACCAGGCTGAGAACGAACTGGCCGCCGGGCGGCGCGCGGTCAGCGGCCACCTGATCGTATCGGCGCCCGCCGCGTTCGGGCGCAAGCACGTCGCGCCGCACGCGCCCGGCTTTCTGGTCGACAAGCCCGAGATGCAGCTGTCGTTCAACCTGACCGACCGCGTCGTCGATCTCGTGCGCGAAGGCTACGACCTGTCGATCCGGATCGGCGGCGCCGTCGATCCGAACTTCGTCGCGGTGAAGCTCGCGTCGAACCGGCGCGTCGTGTGCGGCACGCCCGAGTATTTCCGCAAGCATGGCCGGCCGAAGTCGCTCGACGACCTGCTGAAGCACAACTGCCTCGCGTTCAACCTGCAGGGCGGGCAGAACCGAGGCTGGTATTTCCAGCGCCACGGCAAGATCGCGACGATGCGCGTGGCCGGCAACCTCGACTGCAACGACGGCGAGCTGCTGCACCGCTGGGTGGCCGAGGGGCTCGGGCTCGGCTGGCGCTCGACGTGGGAAATCGCCGCGCAGCTCGAGACGGGCGCGCTGGAGACGGTGCTCGACGAGTACGCGCTGCCCGACTACGACATCCTCGCGGTCTACCCGCAGCAGCGCTACGTGCCGGCGCGCGTGCGCTATTTCATCGACTACCTGCGCGACGCATATGCGCGCCCCGGTTACTGGAGCACCACGCCATAACGGGAGGCGGGCGGCCCGGCGATTTTTTTACGCTTCGTGTGCCCGGCGCGGGAATAAACTCGACGCAGCAACGGTATGGTTATCGAGCGTGCACGTTGCCGGTCTGTCCGGGCACCGTGCGCGGAACGGGCGCGGCATCGGCCGCCGGGACCAGGGAGGTCATGTGGCGCAAGCCGGACAGGCGGTCGATGAACGGGTGGCAGACGACGCGGTCGCGCGCGGCGAGCGGTTTCGCGTGCTCGTGCTGCCGCATCTCGACGCCGCGTACAACCTCGCCCGCTGGCTGAGCGGCAACGCTGGCGATGCGGACGACGTCGTCCAGGACGCGTGCATGCGCGCGCTGCGCTTCGTCGATTCGTGTCGCGGCGACAATGCGCGGCCGTGGCTGCTGACGATCGTGCGCCACACCTGGTACACGGAGTGGCGGCGCCGCACGCATGCGCACGAAGTCGAGCTGCCCGATACGCTCGACGACACCGATGTGCCCGACGACTGGCAGCCGGCGACGGAGGATCCGCTGGCGCACTTGCTGCGCGGAGAGAACGTGCGGCTCGTGAATGCAGCGCTCGCGAAGCTGCCGCCCGAATACCGCGAGGTGCTCGTGCTGCGGGAGATGGAGGACCTGAGTTACCGCGAGATCGCGGCGATCGCGGACGTGCCGGTCGGCACGGTGATGTCGCGGCTCGCGCGCGGCCGGCGCAAGCTCGCCGCGCTGCTGGGCGGCGCGCCGGCACCGGCGCCCGAAGGCAGGCCGGGCCGTACGCCGGCCGGCGGAACCGCATCGGAGGCTATCGATGGACTGTAACGAAGCGCGAGCGTTGCTGGACGCGGACGTCGACCGCGAGCTGTCGGCGCCCGATGCGTTGCGGGTCCAGCAGCATGTCGAAGGGTGCGACGCGTGCCGCCGCGAACGCGCACGTATCGTCACGCTGGTGCAGGCCGTGCGGCAGGCCGATTATCACCGTGCGCCGGATGCGTTGCGGGCGAGCATTCTGGCGAGCCTGCCTGCCGCGGCCGACGCGCCTGCCCGCGAGCCGTCTCGGGCGGAGCCGCGACCTGAATCCCGATCGCAGCCGCAGCGCCGGCCGCGCGAGCGCAACTGGTGGTCGTGGCTGCCGGGGCTTGGCGGGTCGGCACGCCCGGCCACGGCCGGCACCGGGCCGCGCGTCGCGGCTTTGCCCGGGCTCGGCTGGGGCGTCGCGCTGCTGGTGGCGCTCGCGGCGGCGGGCGGGATGACGCTGTCCGCGCGCCACGCCGACACCGACCGCACGGTCGACGAACTCGTGTCGAGCCACGTGCGGGCCGACCTGTCGGCGCGCGACATCGACGTGATCTCGACCGACCGGCACACGGTCAAGCCGTGGTTCAACGGCCGGCTCGACTATGCGCCGCCGGTCGAGGATCTCGCGGCGAACGGCTTCGCGCTGGTCGGCGGCCGGCTCGACTACGTCGGGCGGCGTCGCGTCGCGGTGCTCGTCTACCGCTACCGGCAGCATGTGATCGACGTCTACGTGCGGCCGGCCGGGGAAGGGCCCGCGGCGCCGTACACGACCGTGTCGCAGGGCTACGCGCTCGACCGCTGGGACGCGGCCGGGATGACGTGGTGGGCCGTGACCGACGCCGAGCCGTCGGCGCTCACGGCGTTCCGCACGGCGCTCGACGCGCGACTTTCCGGCACGCGCAGCGAGTGACGGCGCGATGGCTGCTGCGCGCCGGTGCGCGCGTGGCTTGAGTTCAGACCCCGATAAAAAAGAGCCGAAGGGCGGCCGTGCGCACCGGCCGCCCGTTCAAGTCGTTGAAAACATGGCCGAATCCGCGCGCCGATCGTTGATTGGTCTTGCATGTGCCCCGTAATCGGGTTAGAATCTTCGGCTTCTCACTTGCCACACCGGTTCAGACGCCCGGGTGGCTTTAATCCACAAGGAGTGTGTAATGCGTCATTACGAAATCGTATTCATCGTGCACCCCGATCAGAGCGAGCAAGTGCCCGCGATGATCGAGCGCTACAAGTCCACGATCACGTCGCACGGCGGTCAGATCCACCGCGTCGAAGACTGGGGCCGTCGCCAACTGGCCTACATGATCGAGAAACTCGCGAAGGCTCACTACGTCTGCATGAACATCGAGTGCGACCAGACGACGCTCGACGAACTCGAACACGCGTTCAAGTTCAACGACGCCGTGCTGCGCCACCTCATCGTCAAGATGAAGAAGGCCGAAACCGGCCCGTCGCCGATGATGAAGGAAGTTCAGCGCGAAGAAGCCAAGAAGGCGGCTGCAGCTCAGCCGACCGAAGCGCAGGCTTAAGTTCGTCATTCATTAAGCCATCAAGGAGCGCGCCACTCTCGTGAACAGGTTGCAATTGACGGCGAGCGTCGTCGAACGCGCACCGGTGCGATATACGCCGGCAGGTGTTCCGATCGCTAGCGCCACATTGCAGCACCGCACGGAAGTCGTCGAAGCAGGCATCCGCCGTCAGGTCGAAATGACGATCGAGGCGGTGGCGGCCGGTGAGGCGAGCGGCAGGCTGGAAAGTCGTGAAATGGGCGTCGAAACGCTGTTCACGGGCTTCCTGGCCAAGAAAAGCCGCAACGCGAGAACCTTGGTGTTTCACATCACAGCATTGCAGGACATTGGAAAGGACTGAAATCATGCCCCGCCCGACTGGTAAGAAATTCGACAAGCGTCGTCAGCAACAAAACCCGCTCTTCAAGCGCAAGAAGTTCTGCCGTTTCACGGCTGCAGGCGTCGATCAGATCGACTACAAGGACACGGAAACGCTGAAGGACTTCATCGGCGAAAACGGCAAGATCACGCCGGCGCGTCTGACGGGTACGAAGGCGCACTATCAGCGTCAGCTCGACACGGCAATCAAGCGTGCGCGTTTCCTCGCGCTGCTGCCGTACACCGATCAGCACAAGGCGTAACTCGGCGACGCCATAAGGAGAATTCGAATGCAAATCATTCTGTTGGAAAAAGTCGCCAATCTGGGCAACCTCGGCGACATCGTCAAGGTCAAGGACGGTTACGCTCGCAACTTCCTGATCCCGAACCGCAAGGCTCGCCGTGCAACGAAGGAAGCGATCGCTGAATTCGAAGTGCGCCGCGCTGAACTCGAAAAGATCGCCGCTGAAAAGCTGGCAGCATCGCAGGCAGTCGGCGAGAAGCTGAACGGCCAGTCGTTCGAAATCACGCAGAAGTCGGGCGTTGACGGCCGTCTGTTCGGCTCGGTCACGAACGGCGACGTCGCGGAACTGCTGAAGAAGGCAGGTTTCGAAGTCGAGAAGCTGCAAGTTCGCATGCCGGAAGGCCCGCTGAAGATGATCGGCGAGCACAGCGTCCAGGTCGCGCTGCACACGGACGTCGTCGTCGACGTCACGATCAACGTGATCGGCGACCACGCGTAAGCGTATGCAAGCTTTCCGGGCGGCTTCCGCCGTCCGGACAAGGGCAGGCGCCCGGGCAACCGGGGCCTGCCTTTTTTATTGCCCGATCGCCTCGGCGGTAGCGCAGCTGCGATCTATTCGCGATAATCCCAACCCATGAACGCGCCGCAAGATCCCCAAATCGAATCGCTGAAAGTCCCGCCGCATTCGGTCGAAGCCGAACAGTCGGTGCTCGGCGGCCTGTTGCTCGACAACGCGGCCTGGGACCGGATTGCCGACTTCCTGTCGCAGGGCGATTTCTATCGCTACGACCACCGGATCATCTACGAGCACATCGGCCGGCTGATCGCGTCGACGCGCCCGGCCGACGTCGTGACCGTGTACGAAGCGATGGTCACGTCCGGCAAGGCCGAAGACGTCGGCGGGCTCGCGTACCTGAACGCACTCGCGCAGAACACGCCGAGCGCGGCGAACATCCGTCGTTATGCCGAAATCGTGCGCGACCGTGCGGTGCTGCGCCGGCTCGTGTCGGTCGCTGATGAAATCTCGGCCGACGCGTTCAATCCGCAGGGCAAGGAAGTGCGTCAGCTGCTCGACGAAGCCGAGTCGAAGGTGTTCTCGATCGCCGAAGAAGGCGCGCGCGGCAACCAGGGCTTCCTCGAGATCGGCCCGCTGCTCACGCAGGTGGTCGAGCGCATCGACACGCTGTACCACACCGCGAATCCGAGCGACGTCACGGGCACGCCGACGGGCTTCGTCGACCTCGACCGGATGACCTCCGGGATGCACGGTGGCGAACTGATCATCGTCGCAGGGCGCCCGTCGATGGGTAAGACGGCATTCTCGATGAACATCGGCGAATACGTCGCGGTCGAGTACGGGCTGCCGGTCGCGGTGTTCTCGATGGAAATGCCGGGTACCCAGCTCGTGATGCGTATGCTCGGCTCGATCGGCCGGCTCGACCAGCACCGGATGCGGACGGGCCGCCTGACGGACGAGGATTGGCCGAAGCTGACGCATGCGGTGCAGAAGATGAGCGAGGCGCAGCTCTTCATCGACGAGACGGGCGGCCTGAACCCGATGGAACTGCGCTCGCGCGCGCGGCGTCTGGCGCGCCAGTGCGGCAAGCTCGGCCTGATCATCGTCGACTACCTGCAGCTGATGTCGGGTTCGTCGCAGGGCGAGAACCGCGCGACCGAAATCTCGGAAATCTCGCGATCGCTGAAGAGCCTCGCGAAGGAACTCGATGTGCCGGTGATCGCGCTGTCGCAGCTGAACCGCGGTCTCGAACAGCGTCCGAACAAGCGTCCGGTGATGTCCGATTTGCGCGAATCGGGCGCAATCGAGCAGGATGCGGACGTGATCCTGTTCATTTACCGCGACGAAGTTTACAACCCGGACAGCCCCGACAAGGGCACGGCGGAAATCATCATCGGCAAGCAGCGTAACGGTCCGATCGGCCCCGTTCGGCTCACGTTCCTGGGGCAATACACGAAGTTCGATAACTTTGCAGGGGCGCAGACGTTCTACGGCGAGTAACGCCGATTGTAAAGCCCTAAATCGCCAAACGTTGTATCCAATCCCGGCGCGCGCATGTGCGCGCGTCGCGTCGCGACCGAAAACGGTACAATGTCGCCCGTTTTCGTGACAGTAGTTTGACAATCTCTCAGGAATCCCATGTTCGGTCGATTCATGCCCACCGAGGGCAAGTTCTTTGAACTCTTCAACGCGCACGCGAAGCACATCGTTTCCGGTGGCCGCGAGCTCGAACTGCTGATCGACAATCTCGCCGACGCCGAGATTCACAAGCAAAACGTGCAAACCGCCGAGAAGGCCGCCGACAAGCTCACGCACGAGGCGATCGATCTGCTGCACAAGACTTTCATCACGCCGCTCGATCGCGACGAGATCCACAAGCTGATCACGACGATGGATGACATCCTCGACCTGATGGAAGACGTCGCGACGGCCGTGTCGCTGTACGACGTGCGCGCCGTCACGTCCGAGGCGAGCCAGCTCGCGCACATCGTCACGCAGTCGGCCCAGCACGTACAGCAGGCGGTCGGGTTGCTGTCCGACATGAAGCAGTCGGCACAGATCCTCAAGCAGTGCGAGGAGATCGACCGCTGGGAGTCGGAGGCCGATCGCGTGCTGCGCGCGGCGATGTCGAAGCTGTTCCGCGAGGAAGACGACGTGAAGACGCTCATCAAGCTGAAGGCGATCTACGAGCTGCTCGAAGAGATCACCGACAAGTGCGAGGACGTCGCGAACATCATCGAAGGCATCGTGCTGGAAAACGCCTGAGCGGACCACGATGCATTCGATACAACTCGCCCTCTGGATGGTCGCGACGCTTGTGCTCGTCGCGCTCGTATTCGACTTCATGAACGGCTTTCACGACGCGGCGAACTCAATCGCCACCGTCGTGTCGACCGGGGTGCTGAAACCCCAGCAGGCCGTCGTGTTCGCGGCCGCTTTCAACGTGATCGCGTATTTCATCTTCCACCTCAAAGTCGCGCAGACCGTCGGCAAAGGCACGATCGACCCCGAGATCGTCGACCACTACGTCATATTCGGCGCACTGGTTGGTGCGATCGGCTGGAACGTGATCACCTGGTACTACGGGATTCCGTCGAGCTCGTCGCACGCGCTGATCGGCGGTCTCGTCGGCGCAGCGCTGGCGAAGTCGGGCTGGGGCTCGCTGAACATCGACGGGCTGCTGAAGACGGTTGCGTTCATCTTCATTTCGCCGCTGCTCGGCTTCATCCTCGGTTCGCTGTTCATGCTCGGCGTGTCGTGGCTGTACTTCCGTACCGCGCCCAGCAAGGTCGACCGGCGCTTCCGCCGGCTGCAGCTGCTGTCGGCCGGCCTGTACAGTCTCGGTCACGGCGGCAACGACGCACAGAAGACGATCGGCATCATCTGGATGCTGCTGATCGCGAGCGGCTACGCATCGGCCACCGCCGATGCGCCGCCGGCGTGGGTGATCGGCGCGTGCTACCTGTCGATGGGCCTCGGCACGCTGTTCGGCGGCTGGCGCATCGTGCGTACGATGGGCCAGAAGATCACGAAGCTCAAGCCGGTCGGTGGTTTCTGCGCGGAAAGCGGCGGGGCGATCACGCTGTTCATCGCGTCGTTCCTCGGCATTCCCGTGTCGACCACGCACACGATCACCGGCGCGATCGTCGGTGTCGGCGCGACGCAGAAGCTGTCGGCCGTACGCTGGGGCGTCGCAGGCAACATCGTGTGGGCGTGGGTGCTGACGCTGCCCGCAGCCGCGCTGTTCGCGGCCGGTGGATGGTGGCTCGGCCACCAGATCTTCTGATCGCCGATACAGCCGGATCGCCATGAAATGCGCCGCAAGCCGAAAGGCTGCGGCGCATTTTCTTTTGGGGCGGGGGAATTTCAGGCGGAGCAGGCGGGGCGCGGCGGCCGATGCCGCCAACGTTACTCACCGCCGCGGTTCGGGCAACCGGTCAGTAACTTCCGTTCGCAAATCGCGCGATCGGATCGTCTGCGGTGCTGGTGCGCGGGCTGACGGGCGCGGATTGCGTCGACGCACGCAATACCTGCACGGGGGCGGGCTCGATACTGCGCGCAGAGGCCGACGCCGTGGCGGGCGGCGGTTCGGCATCGAACGCGGCGGCCTGGGCGGCCGTCAGCGCGGTCGTCGGAATCTGCGTGCCGGATTCCGACGGGGCGGCGGGCGCCGCATTGGCCGTCATCGCGGTCATGCCGTCATTCATCGAGGATGCCTGTTGCTGCGCTGCCTGTGTGCGCGGCGGTGGCGGTTCGTACGGATCGGCGGCCGGGGCCGCAGGTGTAGCTGCGGCGGTTGTCGCGACCGGCGCGGCCGCGATGACCGGAGTGGGTGCAGGCGCTTGCGTCGTTTTCGCTTGCGACGATGCATAGACAGGCGGCCGCGGCGCAGCGGCAGTCGCGACCACCGCGGCCGGCGCAGCTGCCGGCAGGTTGCGCGGCTCGTCGCGCTTCGCCTCGTAGGTCGGCGCATCGAACGGCGTCGGTGCCGTGCGCGGCGGCGCGACGCGGCGAATGCCGTCGAAACGCTTGGCCCAGTACGGGTTCGTCAGGTAGTCGAGCCGCACGGTGCCGCCCGTCGACGGCGCATTGACGAAGCGCAGCTTGCCGACATAGATGCCGACGTGCGAATGCGGCCGCCCGGTCGTATTGAAGAAAATCAGGTCGCCCGGCGCGATCTCGTCGGGTTCGATCGACACGCCGCGGCCGCTCATGTCGGCGGTCGTGCGCGGCAGGTTGACGTCGGCCGCGCGGCCGATCACGTAGCGCACGAGCCCGCTGCAGTCGAAGCCGCTCGTCGGCGTGTTGCCGCCCCAGCGATACGGGACGCCGACGAGGCTCATCGCCTGGATCGAGATTTCTTCCTGGCCGACACTGTGATCGACGAATTTCGGGAAATTGGCCGGCGCAGGGAACGCGCGCGGTGTTGTGATCTTCATGCCCGACGCGGGACGCGATGCCGACTGCGGCGGCACGCTGGAGCAGGCCGCAAGCAGGGAAACGACGGCAACGGGAACCCAGATTCGAAGCATGGCGAGGCGGGCGAGCGCGGCGCGCTCGCGAATCGTATGACAACAGACAGACCCGATGGTAGACGTTCCGGCGGGGCTTAAGCAACCATTCTTGAGAATTTACTTGAAGTTTCGCGCGTAAACTGCGTTGTTGCGTGACGAAGCGTTACTTTTCTCTTCGACCCCAAATAAAAACGGCGCTCCGGAAACGGAGCGCCGTGTGGCGTCGACAGCCGGCCGATCGGCCGGCTTGCGGTGTTACAGGATGTCCGACGCGTAGTCGGCAAGCCGTGAACGTTCGCCGCGAGCGAGCGTCACGTGGCCGCTGTGGCCCCAGCCCTTGAAGCGATCGACGACGTAGGTCAGGCCCGAGCTGCCTTCGGTCAGGTAAGGCGTGTCGATCTGCGCGATGTTGCCGAGGCACACGATCTTCGTGCCGGGGCCCGCGCGCGTGACGAGCGTCTTCATCTGCTTCGGCGTCAGGTTCTGCGCCTCGTCGATGATCAGGTACTTGTCGACGAACGTGCGGCCGCGCATGAAGTTCATGCTCTTCACCTTCAGGCGCGAACGAATCAGCTCCTGCGTTGCAGCTCGGCCCCATTCGCCGGCAGCGTCGTCGGTCTTCTGCAGCACTTCGAGGTTGTCGTCGAATGCGCCCATCCACGGCTGCATCTTCTCTTCCTCGGTACCGGGCAGGAAACCGATGTCCTCGCCGACGGGCACGGTCGCGCGCGTCACGATGATCTCGTTGTAGCGCTTGTCGTCGAGCACCTGCGCGAGGCCGGCCGCGAGCGCGACGAGCGTCTTGCCGGTGCCGGCCTGGCCGAGCAGCGTGACGAAGTCGATCTCGGGGTTCATCAGCAGGTTCAGCGCGAAATTCTGCTCGCGGTTGCGCGCGGTGATGCCCCACACGTTGTTCTTGTGGTGGCTGTAGTCGCGCAGCGTCTGCAGCAGCGCCGTCTTGCCGTTCAGTTCGCGGACGATCGCATGGAACGTCGGCTCGCCGTTCTGCGGCTCGAGATAGACGAACTCGTTGACCAGCATCGACGCGACGAGCGGGCCGGTCACGCGGTAGTACGTGGTGCCCGTCTTCGTGTCCTGCCAGCTCTCCATGCCCTTGGCATGCTTGGTCCAGAAGTCCTGCGGCAGCTCGCGCACGCCGTTGTACAGGAGATCCGAATCCTCGAGCACCTGGTCGTTGAAGTAGTCTTCAGCGGGCAGGCCGAGCGCATGCGCCTTGATCCGCATGTTGATGTCTTTCGACACCAGCACGACCTGGCGGTCCGGCCGGTCGCGCTGCAGCGCGCGCACGACGCCGAGGATCTGGTTGTCGGCCTTGCCTTCGGGCAAGCCTTCGACGGGCGCGATGTCGGTGAGCTTCGTCTGGAAGTACAGGCGGCCGACCGCCTCGCGGCTGCCGAGGCGCGACAGCGGGATGCCGGCCGTGATCGGGCCCGCATCGGCGACCAGCGCGTCCAGCGTGCGGCTGACCTGGCGTGCGTTGCGCGCGACTTCGGACATCCCCTTCTTGTGGTTGTCGAGTTCCTCGAGCGTCATCATCGGCAGATAGACGTCGTGTTCCTCGAAGCGGAAGAGGCTGCTCGGGTCGTGCATCAGCACGTTGGTGTCGAGCACGAACAGTTTCTGCTGTTCGACTTCGGCGGGCTTGCGGCTGCGCGACTTCGTCGCGGCGCCGGTGTCGCGCGCGGGCGCCGCGGCCGGTTTGTCGGCAGCCGGCTTGTCGTTGCGCGCGACGACCGGCGCCGCGGGTTCGGCGGGCGCCTGCATCGGCTGCAACAGTGCGGCCGTCTGTTTGGTCTTGCGACCGCGTGCGGGTGCGCTCGCGGTTTCCTGCGCCGAAGACGCGACGGCGCGCAGCGGCGCGGCCGTGTTCGCGGCTTCGATCATCGGTTGGGCCACGCTCGCCGGACCGTAGTCACCGGCTGTGGATGCGTCCCCTTCGGCGGATTTCTTCGCGGCTTTCGCGGGCCGCGCTTTCGCCTTGTATTCGTCGGGCGGCAGCAGGCTGCCGAGCTTGCTGGGGGGGGTAGGCAAAGGCATGGTGTCCCTCGGGAGAATCGTGTCGCATGACGTGCGCCGCTGATCGCATCCTGCGTGACGTAGACGCAAGCAGTTTGCGCGCGGTGGCGCACAGGAATTTCGTCTAGCCGGTTCGCCTAAGTGTCGATCAGCTCCTCGATGCGGTTAGGGCCGGACCGGGAGGGCCGGCGCGCAATCCATAAAAAAAGCCGCTGCCCCGTCGACAGGGACATGCGGCTCGGCTGATACCGTCGTGATGCGCTTCAGGTGCCGGGAAGCATCGCATCGAGCACCGGCGCAGCTACGAGAAATATGGGGCGAACTGGCATTCATTGCGGCCCAATATAACGCGCCTCAAAGCGCTTGTACAGCACTTAGCACGTCGTCCACATGACCCGGCACCTTGATGCCGCGCCATGCCTGACGGAGCACGCCGTCGGCGTCGATCAGGAACGTCGAGCGCTCGATTCCGCGCACTTCCTTGCCATACATTTTCTTCATCTTGATGACATCGAACAGCGCGCACAGCGCTTCGTCGGCATCGGAGATCAGCGGGAACGGCAGTTCGAGCTTTGCCTTGAAGTTGTCATGCGAGCGCAGGCTGTCGCGCGACACGCCGATGACTTCCGCACCGGCTTTCTTGAACTTCGGATAGAGATCGCGGAACTGCAGCCCTTCGGTCGTGCAGCCCGGCGTGTTGTCCTTCGGATAGAAGTACAGCACGAGCTTCTTGCCTTTCAGGTCGGACAGCGAAATGTCGCCGCCCGTGGCCGGTGCAGTGAAATCGGGAACTTGACGGTCAACTTCGACAGACACGTGTTTCTCCTGTTGTTATGGAAAGGCGCCGCTGCGGCGGCGCGGTGCGGCGGGGCGTCGCGGCAGCGCGTGGCAACCGCGCTGCGGGCGACGCCGGCTCGCGCGCGAACTCAGTCGGGCTGGACGATCAGTTCGCCGGAGCGGCCGGGGATTTCGCCCCACGTGACAGGGTACGATGGCAGCGAGTCGCGGTCCAGCGTCGCGTGGTAGTCGCCCATCGTCGCAAACGTGTGGCCTTGCGCACGCCAGCCGGCGAGCAGTTGCTCGAATACGGGCGCGAGCTTCTGGCCTTCCAGTTCCGCATGCAGCGTGAACACCTGGTCGTGCGGATTGGTTTCGGTGAACTTGAGAATGTGCGCGGCGACGTTGTGCGTATCGACGCCGTCGACGCCGAGCACTTCGTCGAGCGTCGGCAGCGTGGTCGGCATCTGCACGTGCGACAGCGTGCGGCCGCCGACGACGGGCAGGTACGGCGAATGGCCGCGCCCGTCGGATGCGTAGCGCATCCCCCATGCATCGATCTGCTCGAACGCGGCATTGTTCATCTGCCAGCCGGCCGCGCCATGCGTGACGGGCGGCGCGCCGAAGATCTCGATGAAGCGCGCGTGACTCTTCTGCATTTCACGCGCGGTCCAGTCGCGATCGCGCGCGCGGACGTTGTCCTGCCAGTACACGTGATCCCACGTGTGGATCCCGCATTCGAAGCCGGCCTCGTGAATCGCGCGCATGTCGGCGATCGCGCGGCGGCCGATGTCGGGAGCCGGCAGCAGCACGCCGTACATCAGCTGCTTCACGCCGTAGTGTTCGACCACCGATGTGCGCGACACCTTCTTCAGGAAGCCCGGGCGAAACACGCGCCGCAGCGCCCAGCCCGTGTGATCGGGCCCGAGGCTGAAGAGGAAGGTCGCGCGCGCACTGAAGCGGTCGAAGATGCGCGCGAGGTTCGGCACGCCTTCGCGCGTGCCGCGCAGCGTGTCGACGTCGATCTTGAGGACGATGCGAGCCAAGCGAACGTCCCGATCAGCCTTGCTGTTCGACGAGCGCGCGCGCGTCGGAGACGTGGCCGCGATACGCTTCGAAGATGTTGCGCAGCGCGTCGTCGAACGTTGCCTGCGGCGCCCAGCCGAGCTCCTGCATCGTGTTGTCGATCTTCGGCACGCGATTCTGCACGTCCTGGTAGCCGTTGCCGTAGTAGGCGCCGGAGGTCGTCTCGACGAGCTTCACCTGCTTGGCCGAATCGGCGTACTCGGTGTATTCCGCGGCCAGTTCGAGCATCTTGTGCGCGAGTTCGCGAACCGAGAAGTTGTTCTTCGGATTCCCGATGTTGTAGATCTTGCCCGACGCGACGCCGTCCTTGTTCTCGATGATCTTCATCAGCGCGCTGATGCCGTCGCCGATGTCGGTGAACGCGCGCTTCTGCGAGCCGCCGTCGACGAGGCTGATGTTCTCGCCGCGCACGATGTGGCCGAGGAACTGCGTGACCACGCGCGAGCTGCCTTCCTTCGGCGTGTAGATCGAGTCGAGGCCCGGGCCGATCCAGTTGAACGGACGGAACAGCGTGAAGTTCAGGCCTTCCATCCCGTAACCCCAGATCACGCGGTCCATCAGCTGCTTCGAGCATGCGTAGATCCAGCGCGGCTTGTTGATCGGGCCGTAGGTGAGCGCCGATGCATCGGGGTCGAACTGCTCGTCCGAGCACATGCCGTAGACCTCGGAGGTCGACGGGAACACGAGGTGCTTGCCGTACTTGACGGCCGAACGCACGATCGGCAGGTTCGCCTCGAAGTCGAGTTCGAACACGCGCAGCGGTTGCTGGACATAGGTGGCGGGCGTCGCGATCGCGACGAGCGGCAGGATCACGTCGCACTTCTTCACGTGATACTCGACCCACTCCTTGTTGATCGTGATGTCGCCTTCGAAGAAATGCATCCGCTCGTGGTTGACGAGATCGCCAAGCCGGTCGGTCTGCATGTCCATGCCGAACACTTCCCAATCGGTGGTTTCAAGAATGCGCTTCGACAGGTGATGGCCGATGAAGCCGTTCACACCCAGGATCAGGACTTTTTTTGCTTTCATGAATGACGGGAAGAATGAATGAACTGCGCGAATTCCGCGGGCGTCACGACGGTTTCGCTGCCGTCGCGCTGCTGCCACAGCTCGAGAATGGATAGGGCGCGGCTGTCGCCGCAGACGCCGAATAGCGCATTATCGCTTACGTGCAGGCCGGGCGGCAAATCTGCCGCGGCTGCCGCTGCCGCGCTGCCGGGCGCCGCGAGGCGCGCGCGCGCGATCACGAAACGCGTGCCGTTCATGTCCGTAAACGCGCCCGGATACGGGGGCGCGACCGCGCGCACCAGGTTGTAGACCTGCGCGGCCGGTTTCGACCAGTCGACGCGGCCATCTTCAGGCTTGCGCCCGCCGTAGTAGCTGCCGGTCGACAGATCGTTCGGCAGGTGTGCCGCCTCGCCCGCGAGCAGTGCGGGCAGCACGCGCCAGAGCGTCTGCTCGGCCGCCACCGTGACCTTGTCGAACACCTGCGTGGCCGTGTCGTCCGGCAGGATCGGCACCGCGGTCTGGCCGATGATCGCGCCCGCGTCGGGTTTCGCGGCCATTTCGTGCAGCGTCGCGCCGGTTTCGGTCTCGCCGTTCAGCACGGCCCAGTTGGTCGGTACCCGACCCCGGTATTTCGGCAGCAGCGAACCGTGCATGTTGTACGCGCCGCGCGGCGCGATCGCGAGCAGGTCCACCGGCAGCATGTGACGGTAGTAGAACGAGAAGATGAAATCGGGCTGCGCGTCGGACACCGCGCGGCGCAGTGCCGGATCGGCGGGATCGGCCGGCGTGACGACAGGAATGCCGTGCTCGGCCGCGACCGACGCGACACTGCCGAACCAGATGTTCTCGTTCGGGTTGTCCTCGTGCGTGACGACGAGCGCGACGTCGACGCCGCGCGCAAGCAGCACCTGCAGGCAGCGCACGCCGACGTTGTGATACGCAAAGACGACCGCGCGCGGCTTCATTGGCCGGCTCCCGTGCGGTTCGCGCCGGTTGGCACCGGCGGCATGCCGTCGTGCTGCTCGAGCACGGCCTGGATCAGGTAGCGCGGCCGTGCGCGCACCTGCTGGTAGATGCGGCCGACGTACTCGCCGAGCAGGCCGAGCGCGAAGATGATCACGCCGAGCAGGAAGAACGTGATCGCGAACAGCGTGAACACGCCTTGCACTTCCGCGCCGACGATGAAGCGTCGCACGAGCAGCAGCACGAACAGCGCGGCGGAGCCGAGCGACAGGATCACGCCGATGAACGACAGCCATTGCAGCGGCACGACCGAGAAGCCGGTCACGAGGTCGAAGTTCAGCCGGATCAGGCTGTACAGCGAATACTTCGATTCGCCTGCGAAGCGTTCCTCGTGCGCGACCTCGATTTCGGTCGGCTTCTGCGCGAACGTGTACGCGAGCGCGGGGATGAACGTGTTGACTTCGCCGCACACGTTGATCGTGTCGATGATGCGGCGGCTGTACGCGCGCAGCATGCAGCCCTGGTCCGTCATCTTGATGCGCGTGATGCGTTCGCGCAGCCGGTTCATCACCTGCGACGCCTTGCGCCGCCACAGGCTGTCCTGGCGCTGCTTGCGGATCGAGCCGACGTAGTCGTAGCCCTCGCGCATCTTCGCGATCAGCTTGCCGATTTCCTCGGGCGGGTTCTGCAGGTCGGCGTCGAGCGTGATGACGATCTCGCCGTGCGATTGCGCGAAGCCCGCGAGAATGGCCATGTGCTGGCCGTAGTTGCCGTTGAGCAGCACGACGCGCGTCGTGTCGGGCCGTACGTGGAACTGATCGGCGAGCATCGCGGCCGAGCGGTCGCGGCTGCCGTCGTTGATCAGGATCACTTCGTATGACGTGTCGAGTGCGTCGAGCGCCGGATACAGTCGCGCGAACAGCGCGGCGAGGCCATCTTCCTCGTTGTACACGGGGATGATGACCGATACTTCGGGCCGGCCGGCGTCCAGGTGTCCGGCGCCCGGGTGCCCGGCGCGTGCTTCAAGGTGACTCATGTACGCTTATTTTCCGTATTGTTCGCAAATCTGGTTGATGGCGTCGACCACGCGACGCACGTCGCCTTCCGTCATCTGCGTGAACAGCGGCAGCGTGACGGTCGACGCGCCATACCGTTCGGCGTGGGGGAACATGCCCTCCTTGAAGCCGCGCGCGCGATACAGCGTGAAAAGATGGATCGCCGGGTAGTGGATGCCCGTGCCGATGCCGCGTTCCTTCAGCTGCGCCATGAACTCGGCGCGCGTGATCGTCAGCCGCTCGAGCGGCAGCGTGATGAGGAACATGTGCCAGTTGCTGTTCTCGAAGTCGGCAACCGGCAGGCCGACGCCGA
This sequence comes from Burkholderia cepacia, assembly GCF_029962485.1. Lineage (NCBI taxonomy): Bacteria > Pseudomonadati > Pseudomonadota > Betaproteobacteria > Burkholderiales > Burkholderiaceae > Burkholderia > Burkholderia cepacia. The sequence goes on along the minus strand of NZ_CP073637.1, from coordinate 2,089,797 downwards.
GCTTCACGGCCGCGCTTCCGTCGAACGCGTCGAAATACGCACGGGCGAGCGCGCGGCGCTGCGCGGTGAAGCGGTCGATGTGCGGCAACTGGCCGAGGCCGACGCGGGCGGCGACGTCCGTCAGGTTGTACTTGCCGCCGAGCACGTCGCAGTCCATCCCGTCGAAGCCGGTGCGCGTGATGCCCTGCAGCCGGTACTTCTGCGCGAGCGTCGCTTCGTCCTCGTTGTTCAGCACGAGCGCGCCGCCTTCGATCGTCGTCAGGTTCTTGTTCGCGTGGAAGCTGAACGACACGATGTCGCCGATCGCGCCGATGCGCTTGCCGTTCCACGTCGAGCCGAATGCCTGCGCGGCGTCTTCGATCACGCGCAGCTTGTGCGCGCGCGCGATCGCGTACAGGCGGTCCATGTCGACCGGAAGGCCGGACAGGAACACGGGGATGATCGCCTTGGTGCGCGGCGTGATCGCCTGCTCGAGCTTGTCGAGGTCGATGTTGCGCGTGACGGGATCGATGTCGGCGAACACGGGCGTCGCGCCCGTTTCGATGATCACGTTGCTGGTCGAGACCCACGACGCCGGCGTCGTGATGACCTCGTCACCGGCACCGACACCCGCGATGCGCAGGCCGATCTCGAGCGTGCAGGTGCCCGAATTGAACGCGCGGACCGGACGGCCGCCGCAGTACTCGGACAGCGCCGCTTCGAACTTCTGGCTCTGCGGGCCGGTGGTGATCCAGCCCGAGCGCAGCACTTCGACGACGCCCTGAATGGTTTCCTCGTCGATTTCCGGGCGGGTGAACGGCAGAAACGGAGCGGTATTCTGGCTCATGAACGCGTTGGCCTGTAATGGCGTGTAATAAAAGGGTCGGGCGATCCCGCCCGAAACCGGCATTAAACACCGGTTGGCGGATTCGCACCGTGATTTTTTGTAGGCGGACGCTTAACGCCGCGGGGCGTGCTCAGCTGCGTGCGAGCACGAGCACCCCGATCAGGATGATGCCGATGCCGATGAGCCGCTGGACCGACAGCACCTCGCCGAACAGGTACCAGGCCGCGAACGCGTTGACGACGTAGCCGAGCGACAGCATCGGGTACGCAATCGACACGTCGACCCGCGACAGCCCGAGAATCCAGACCACGACGCTCAGCACGTAGCAGCCGAGGCCGCCGATGATCGGCAACTGGGTCGCGATCTTCAGGCCGACCGGGATGATGTTCGCACGGCTGAATTCGAAGTGCCCGACGGCGTTGACGCCGGCTTTCAGCAAAAGTTGCGCAACGGCGTTGAGCATCACGCCGGTGACGATGCAGACCAACGAAACGGGATTCATGCGACGGGCGTCCTTACGATTGCGGTTTCTCGACGATTACGCGACGGTTGTCGCGCGCGATCACGCGCATCGGCACGCCTTGCTTGACCAGCGTGTCGTACTGGCCGGGCGGCATGATCGCGAGCGCATGGGTTTCCTGCTTCCAGCGCGTGATCCATTCGTCGACGGTCGGAATCCACTTGTTCGGCTCCATCGAGATCCCGAACGCGAGCTCGTCCTGGCGCTGGACCATGATCGTCGTGTGGCCCATGTAGAACGGGAACGTGTGGTCGAGCATCTCGATCGAGTAGAACGGCGTGTCGGGCGGCAGTTTCGCCAGTTCGGCGCGCACGGCGGGGGCGAGCAGCGCGCCCGAGCTGTAGCGACCGAACTCGTCGTGCCCGGTGCCGCCGATCGTGCCGAACGCGAGCCATGCGGCGCCGAAGGCGGTGATCGCGGCGGCCACGCCAGTGCGGCGGTTCAGCCATGCGGCCGCGAGCGTCAGCGCGGCCGAGACCGCGAGGCCCGCGTACAGCCACATCTGGAACACGCGGTACAGCGCATTCGGCGTGCGGGCGTCACCCTGGTACGCGAGGAAGATGAGCCCGAACGCCGCGACGACGAAGAACACGAGGTAGCCGAGCAGGTGGCGACGGAACCGGTCGGCCGTCATCAGCGGCAGGTACGCGCCGATGATCAGCGCAAGCGCCGGCGCGACCGGCAGCACGTAGGAGATCAGCTTCGAATGCGACGTGCTGAAGAACAGGAAGATGAAAGCGCTCCAGATCAGCAGCACGAGCATCGGCGAGAAGCCGTTCGGCTGGCGCGGCATCCGCAGCGCATGGCGGATGCTCTGCCACGCGACCGACAGCCACGGCAGGAAGCCGACCAGCAGCACCGGCACGAAGTAGTACAGCGGGCCCGGGCGATTCTGTTCCGGGGTCAGGTACCGGCGAAACTGCTGGACGATGAAGAAGAAATTGAAGAATTCGGGGTTGCGCTGCTGGACGAGCACGAACCACGGCGTGACGATCGCGAAGAAGATCACGAGGCCGCTGACCAGGTACAGGCGCTTCCACAGCGCCCAGTCGCGCGCGATCAGCGTATAGAGCACGAGCACGGCGCCGGGCAGGATCAGGCCGACGAGGCCCTTGGACAGCACCGCGAACGCCATCGCGGCCCAGCACGTCCACATCCAGCCGCGCACCGCGGCCGGACGCAGCCCGGGCCGTTGCGCGAGCAGCAGCGAGCAGAGCGACAGCGCCATCCAGAACGCGAGCCCCATGTCGAGCGCGTTGAAGTGGCCCATCAGGTTCCAGTACGGCGAACACGCGAGCACGACGGCCGCGAGGAAGCCCGACAGCGGGTTGAACAGGCGCGCGCCGGTGTAGCCGACGAGCAGCACGCCGGCGAAGCTCGCAACAGCCGTGTAGAGGCGCGCCTGCCATTCGCCGATGCCGAACCACGCGAACGTGAGCGCATTCAGCCAGGTCTGGAGCGGCGGTTTCTCGAAGTACTTGTAGCCGTTGTAGCGCGGCGTGATCCAGTCGCCGGTGACGAACATCTCGCGCGCCATTTCCGCATAGCGGCCTTCGTCGCTCGGGATCAGGTGGCGCAGCCCGAGCGGCGCGAACCAGACGATCGCGAGCGCGACGAGCAGGAGGACGAGCGTGATGCGATTGAGCGGTAGCCTCGACGGCGTATCGTTCATGGATTTTCAGCCTGTTGGTTGTTGTGACGGGCCGCCGGCGGGTTGCGCCGGGGGCGGGCGGCCTGGCCGGGCCGATCGGGGGGATCGACCCGCTGCGCCGGCCCGAGTTTTACCGCATCGGGGATTAACGTTCAATTAAGAGCGCGGCGGCGACTTTCCGGCCCTCGGCCATCAGGATGTTGTAGGTGCGGCAGGCCGCCTGGAAATCCATCGTCTCGACTCCGATCCGCTTGGCCGTGAGCGCCGCGACGAGCCGCGGGTGCGGGAAGCGCAGCCGCGCGCCGCTGCCGAAGATCACGAGTTCGGGCGTCGGGTCGAGCAGCATCGCGAAATGCTCGGGCGCGAGCGCGTCGAACGACGACACGGGCCATGCCTGGACCGGCGCGCCGGGCAGCACGATGACGCTCGTTTCATGGCGTTCGAGATTGACGTCGACGTAATCGGGGCCGTAGCCGGTGACGGTATTGAGCGCGCCGCTCGTGTCCTGGTGCAGTTTCAAATCGGTATTCCGCGGTTCCGTAGGGGAATGGTTCGCAGGGCCTCAGCGGCCCGGTTTGGCCGGTTTCGCGCGCCTGGCCACGCAGGGACGCCTGACGGCGCGGGCCCGGCGCGGCTATGGTGCATTGCGAAAGTCGGCCAAAATCCGCTAAATTATAACTTTTTGGTCGCCCCCGGGCGCCACTTGCGTCGTGCGTCGCCACAAGCCGCGTCCGACCGCCCGCTTTTTTCCAGTCTAGACAGCGCGCACAGACCGGCCGCTTTCCAGTTTTGATCCCGTCCCCCCCGGCCGCAAGGCCAACCCAGGAACCGTGTCGTCGTGAAACCGATTCAGAAGTCGAACAAGCTGCTCAACGTCTGCTACGACATCCGTGGCCCGGTGCTCGAGCACGCGAAGCGCCTCGAGGAAGAAGGCCACCGCATCATCAAGCTGAACATCGGCAACCTCGCGCCGTTCGGTTTCGACGCGCCGGACGAGATCATCCAGGACATGATCCGCAACCTGCCGGCGTCGTCCGGCTATTCGGATTCGAAGGGCGTGTTCTCGGCGCGCAAGGCCGTGATGCACTACACGCAGGAAAAGGGCGTCGTGGGCGTCGGCCTCGATGACATCTACATCGGCAACGGCGCGTCCGAGCTGATCGTGATGGCGACCCAGGCGCTGCTGAACGATGGCGACGAAGTGCTGCTGCCCGCGCCCGACTACCCACTGTGGACGGCGGCGGTGAGCCTGTCGGGCGGCACGCCCGTGCACTACGTGTGCGACGAGCAGAACGCGTGGATGCCCGATCTCGACGACATCCGCAGCAAGATCACGCCGAACACGAAGGCGATCGTCGTCATCAACCCGAACAACCCGACGGGCGCGCTTTATTCCGACGAATTGCTGCTCGAGTTGCTCGACATCGCGCGCCAGCACGGGCTGATCGTGTTCGCCGACGAGGTTTACGACAAGATCGTCTACGACGGCCTCGAGCACACGGCGATGGGTTCGCTGTCGGAAGACGTGATCACCGTGACGTTCAACAGCCTGTCGAAGAGCTATCGCTCGTGCGGCTACCGCGCGGGCTGGATGGCCGTGTCGGGCCTCGGTGGCGACAACCGCCGGCGCGCGAAGGATTATCTCGAGGGGCTCGGCATCCTGTCGTCGATGCGCCTGTGCGCGAACGTGCCCGGGCAATTCGCGATCCAGACGGCGCTCGGCGGCTACCAGAGCATCAACGAGCTGATCGTGCCGAGCGGGCGCCTCTTCAAGCAGCGCGAGCTCGCGTATGACATGCTTACGTCGATCCCGGGCGTGACCTGCGTGAAGCCGCAGGCCGCGCTGTACATGTTCCCGCGCCTCGATCCGAAGCTCTACCCGATCCAGAACGACCAGCAATTCATTCTCGACCTGTTGCTCGAGGAGCGCGTGCTGCTGGTGCAGGGCACGGGCTTCAACTGGGCGACGCCCGACCACTTCCGCGTGGTCTTCCTGCCGAACCTCGACGACCTGACCGATTCGATCAACCGGATCGCACGCTTCCTCGACGGCTACCGCAAGCGCCATTCGGTCTGAGCGGGCAGGGTCACACGGAATTCACTACTTCTTACTCATCGATCACACGCAGCATGGAACCGATCAAAGTTGGCCTGTTGGGCTTCGGCACGGTGGGCAGCGGCACCTTCACGGTGCTGCGCCGCAACCAGGAAGAAATCAAGCGACGCGCGGGGCGCGGCATCGAGGTGGCGCGCATTGCCGTGCGCAACCCGGCCAAGGCGCAGGCAGCGCTCGGCGGTGACGCCGCCGCCGCACAGATCACCGACGACTTCAATGCAGTCGTCGACGATCCGTCGATCGCGATCATCGCCGAGATGATCGGCGGCACGGGCTTCGCGCGGGAGCTCGTGCTGCGCGCGATCGCGAACGGCAAGCATGTCGTGACGGCGAACAAGGCGCTGCTCGCGGTGCACGGCACCGAGATCTTCGAAGCGGCGCGCGAAAAGGGCGTGATGGTTGCGTTCGAAGCGGCCGTCGCCGGCGGCATCCCGATCATCAAGGCGCTGCGCGAAGGCCTGACCGCGAACCGTATCCAGTACATCGCCGGCATCATCAACGGCACGACCAACTACATCCTGTCGGAAATGCGCGACCGCGGGCTCGACTTCGCGACCGCGCTGAAGGCCGCGCAGGAGCTCGGCTACGCGGAAGCCGATCCGACCTTCGACATCGAAGGCGTCGACGCCGCGCACAAGGCGACGATCATGAGCGCGATCGCGTTCGGCGTGCCGGTGCAGTTCGACCGCGCATACGTCGAAGGCATCAGCAAGCTCGACGCGACCGATATCCGCTACGCGGAAGAGCTCGGCTACCGGATCAAGCTGCTCGGCATCACGCGCCGCGCCGAAAACGGCATCGAGCTGCGCGTGCATCCGACGCTGATCCCGGAGAAGCGCCTGCTCGCGAACGTCGAGGGCGCGATGAACGCGGTCGTCGTGCACGGCGACGCGGTCGGCACGACGCTGTACTACGGCAAGGGCGCGGGCGCGGAGCCGACCGCATCGGCCGTGGTCGCGGATCTCGTCGACGTCACGCGCCTGCATACGGCCGACCCGGAGCATCGCGTGCCGCATCTCGCGTTCCAGCCGGACAGCCTGTCGAACACGCCGATTTTGCCGATCGAGGAAGTGACGAGCGGCTACTACCTGCGCCTGCGCGTCGCCGATCAGACCGGCGTGCTGGCCGACATCACGCGCATCCTCGCCGCATCGGGCATCTCGATCGACGCGCTGCTGCAGAAGGAATCGGAGCAGGTGGACGACGCGAACGGCGAAACCGACATCATCCTGATCACGCACGAAACGGTCGAGAAGAACGTCAATGCGGCGATCGCGCAAATCGAGAGCCTCGCGACGGTCGTGTCGAAGGTGACGAAGCTGCGCATGGAAGCGCTGAACTGAGGACGAGAGGCGACATGAACTACATCTCCACGCGCGGCGCCGGCATCGGCGAGCGCCATACGTTCTCCGACATCCTGCTCGGCGGCCTCGCGAAGGACGGCGGGCTCTACCTGCCGGCCGAGTATCCGACGGTGTCCGCCGACGAGCTCGCGCGCTGGCGCACGCTGTCGTATGCGGATCTCGCGTTCGAGATCCTGTCAAAGTTCTGCGACGACGTGCCGGCCGACGACCTGCGCGCGATCACGCGCCGCACGTACACGGCCGCCGTGTACAGCAACACGCGCCACGGCGAGAACGCGTCCGACATCACGCCGCTGAAGACGCTCGGCACCGAGAACGGCACGGCGCTGTCGCTGCTCGAACTGTCGAACGGCCCGACGCTCGCGTTCAAGGACATGGCGATGCAGCTGCTCGGCAACCTGTTCGAGTACACGCTCGCGAAGCACGGCGAAGCGCTGAACATCCTCGGCGCGACGTCGGGAGATACCGGCAGCGCGGCCGAGTACGCCATGCGTGGCAAGGCCGGCGTGCGCGTGTTCATGCTGTCGCCGCACAAGAAGATGAGCGCGTTCCAGACGGCACAGATGTTCAGCCTGCAGGATCCGAACATCTTCAACCTCGCGGTCGAAGGCGTGTTCGACGACTGCCAGGACATCGTGAAGGCCGTGTCGAACGATCACGCGTTCAAGGCGCAGCAGAAGATCGGCACGGTCAACTCGATCAACTGGGCGCGTGTCGTCGCGCAGGTCGTGTACTACTTCAAGGGTTACTTCGCAGCGACGCAGTCCAACGACGAGCGCGTGTCGTTCACGGTGCCGTCGGGCAACTTCGGCAACGTCTGCGCGGGTCACATCGCGCGGATGATGGGGCTGCCGATCGCGAAGCTCGTGGTTGCAACGAACGAGAACGACGTGCTCGACGAGTTCTTCCGTACGGGCGCGTATCGCGTGCGCAGCGCCGAGAACACGTATCACACGAGCAGCCCGAGCATGGACATCTCGAAGGCGTCGAACTTCGAGCGCTTCGTGTTCGACCTGCTCGGCCGCGATCCGGCGCGCGTGATGCAGCTGTTCCGCGATGTCGAAGAGAAGGGCGGTTTCGATCTCGCGGCGAGCGGCGATTTCGCGCGCGTCGCGGAGTTCGGCTTCGTGTCGGGCCGCAGCAGCCACACCGACCGTATCGCGACGATCCGCGACGTGTTCTCGCGCTACGACACGATGATCGATACACACACGGCCGATGGCGTGAAGGTCGCGCGCGAGCATCTGGATGCAGGCGTGCCGATGGTCGTGCTCGAGACGGCGCAGCCGATCAAGTTCGGCGAGACGATTCGCGAGGCACTCGATCGCGAAGCCGAGCGTCCGGCTGCATTCGACGGGCTCGAGGCGCTGCCGCAGCGTTTCGAGGTCGTGAACGCCGACGCGCAGCAGGTGAAGGACTTCATCATCGCCCACACGGGCGCATGACGCACGGCCGGGCCCGCGGGCCCGGCTGCGCAGGACGGCCGGAATGCCGATTCGTCGCACGGATCGGGGTTCCGGCCGTTTCGTTTGGCGCCCGGGCATGGCCTGTTGCACGAAACAAGTGCCAGACCCGCGCGTTCGCGCCGATCACGGTTTTCGCATGTCCGCCATATCGCGCGTCCGTGTGACGGCGTCGCTACAATGACGTATTGATTCCAACGATCCCCGATCCCATCGATGTCGAACCCGAATCCCGCGGCGCCGCGCGCGCCGATGCTGTCGACCGCCGAGGCGCTGGCCGCGCTGCTCGATGCCGCGAAACCGCTGTCCGGCGCCGAAACCGTCGCCACGCTCGATGCGCTCGGCCGCGTGCTGGCCGCTGACGTGAGCTCGCCGCTCGACGTGCCGCCGATGCATACGAGCGCGATGGACGGTTATGCGGTGCGCGTCGCCGACCTGCTGCACGGCGATCGGCGGTTGCCGGTGTCGCAGCGCATTCCGGCCGGCCATCCGGCTCAACCGCTCGCGGCCGGCACGGCCGCGCGGATCTTCACCGGTGCGACGGTGCCGCCCGGCGCCGATGCGGTCGTGATGCAGGAGCAGACATCGGCCGACGGAGACGCGGTCGAGATCCTGCACACGCCGAAGGCCGGTGAGTGGATCACCGCGCAGGGCGCGGACATCCGCCAGGGCTCGGTGATCCTGCCGGCCGGCACGCGGCTCACGCCGCAGGCGCTCGGCTTGGCCGCCTCGGTCGGCTGCGCGCAGTTGTCGGTTGCACGGCGGATTCGCGTCGCGGTGTTCTTCACCGGCGACGAGCTGACGATGCCCGGCGAGCCGCTGAAGCCCGGCGCCATCTACAACTCGAACCGCTTCACGCTGCGCGGGTTGCTGGAGCGGCTCGGCTGCCACGTGACCGATTACGGGATCGTGCCCGATTCGCTCGCCGCGACGCGCGACACGCTGCGCGAGGCTGCGCGCGATCACGACGTGATCCTGACGAGCGGCGGTGTATCGGTCGGCGACGAGGATCACGTGAAGCCGGCCGTCGAGTCCGAAGGGCGGCTCGCGCTGTGGCAGATCGCGATGAAGCCCGGCAAGCCGCTCGCGTACGGCGCGGTGCGCCGCGGCGACGAACGTGCCGATGCGCACTTCATCGGGTTGCCCGGCAACCCCGTCTCGAGCTTCGTCACGTTCCTGCTGTTCGTGCGGCCGTTCCTGCTGCGCCTGTCCGGTGTGCGCGACGTCGCGCCGCGCGCGTTGTCGCTGCGGGCGGACTTTTCGCAAGGCAAGGGCGATCGGCGCAACGAATTCCTGCGTGCGCGTGTCAACGCGGCCGGCGGCCTCGACCTGTTCCCGAACCAGAGCTCGGCGGTGCTGACGTCGACGGTCTGGGGCGACGGCCTGATCGACAATCCGCCGCAGCATGCGATCAGCGCCGGCGAGACCGTGCGTTTCATTCCGTTTTCCGAACTGCTGTCGTAACGCGACGGCTTCCCGAACCATGAAGATTCAGCTGAAATTTTTTGCAAGCGTCCGCGAGGCACTGGGCGTCGCCGACGAACAGGCCGACGTGCCGGACAGCGTGACGACCGTCGGCGACGTGCGTGCCTGGTTGCGCGTGCGCGGCGGCGCGTGGGCCGAGACGCTCGCCGAAGGGCGCGCGCTGCGCATGGCGTGCAATCACGAGATGACCGATCCCGACACGCGGCTCACCGAAGGCTGCGAGGTCGCGTTCTTTCCGCCGGTGACGGGCGGGTGAGCTTTGCATGGGACCGGAGTGGACGCTCAAGCGCCAACTCCGGTCGACAGGAACGTGTAATGGCAACGATACGAATCCAGACCGACGACTTCAATCTGAACGCCGAAGTCGCGGCATTACGGGCGCGCAACCCGAAGATCGGCGCGGTCGCATGCTTCGTCGGCACGGTGCGCGACCTGAACGAAGGCGATTCGGTCGCCGCGATGGAGCTCGAGCACTATCCGGGGATGACCGAGAAGGCGCTCGAGAAGATCGCCGCCGAGGCCGGCCGGCGCTGGCCGGGCATCGACGTCGCGATCGTGCATCGCGTCGGCAAGCTGCTGCCGCTCGACCAGATCGTGATGGTCGCGACGGTTGCGTCGCATCGCGGCGACGCGTTCGCGTCGTGCGAGTTCGTGATGGACTATCTGAAGACCGAGGCGCCGTTCTGGAAGAAGGAAACGACACCGGACGGCGAGCGGTGGGTCGATGCGCGCAGCACCGACGATGCCGCGCTCGCGCGCTGGGGTGTCGAGTCGGGCAATACGCCGCGCTGAACGCTGCATCCGACAAACGATGCGGCGAAGTGCCGCAGGTGGCGTGATCGCCGGGCATCGCGCGGGTCGCGCGTTACGCGTCCGGATCGACGCCGCGCCCGATGATCTTTGTCGGAAACGGTTCGCCGCGGGCACGCGACGGCAACGCGTGCGGATCGTCGCCCGCGTCGCGGCGGCGCGGCGCGATCGCGTCGAGTAGCGCTTGCTGCTCGGGCGGAATCTGATAGTCCCAGCCGAACCGGCTCAACTGCAGGCTCTGCGCGATCCGCAGCGCGGGCTCCATGAAGCGGATCGCCGCGGGCGGCGCGTAGCGCGCCTCGACCGTCTTCAGGAACAGCGCCAGCCAGCGGCTGAAATGGGCTGGCTCGATCCCGTCGAGCGGCTGGTGCGCCTGTTGCACGTTGCCGCGGTAGCCCTTGGTGCCGAGCACGAGGCTCGACCAGAACGTGACCATCTTCGGCAGGTGGTCGTCCCAGCGGCCGGCCAGCTTCGCGTCGAACACGGGCCCGAGCAGCGGATCGCCGCGCACGCGGTCGTAGAACGCGTAGACGAGATCGCGGATGTTGTCTTCGGTCGGCTCGGCGTCGCGAGGGCGGGCCGGTGCGGATTCGGGCGAGGCGGGCAGGGCAGTCATGGCAAAAAGGGCCGGTAGATCGGGGCGCGGGCGCGTGGCGGCATGGGCGTCAGTTAGGACGCCGGTCGGATTTTGACGCAAAATAGCGTCCAATACCCCCTGAAAAACGTGTAGATGTCACGCATCTTATTGCGCGCACGCGATTCCGGCAACCCGAGGCCGTGGAACGGGACCGTCAGCCGGATCCGCGCGCATCGCGCTCGGCCCGGCTCACGTCATCGGGGCACGATCGATCATTTCCGTATCCGCTCATGAGACTCACCGACTACACCGACTATTCGCTGCGCGTAATGCTGTACCTTGCCGTACGCGGCGAGGGGCTCGCGACGATCCAGGAGATCTCGGATGCCTACGGCATCTCGAAGAACCATCTGATGAAAGTCGTGCAGCAGCTCGGCGAGCTGGGATGGGTCGACACGGTTCGCGGCCGCAATGGCGGGCTGAGGCTCTTTCCGGAATCGCTGCAACTGACGGTCGGCCAGGTCGTGCGCGCGACCGAGAGCGACTTCGCGCTGGTCGGCTGCTTTTCGGACGACAACGGCGAATCGCGCGGCTGCGTGATCGAGCCGCAGTGCCGCCTGAAGGGTGTGCTGGCGGCCGCGCGCGATGCGTTTTTCGCCGAACTCGATCGTCACCGGCTCGGCGAGCTGGTCGAGTCCGCGTCGCCGCTCGCGGCGCTGCTCGGCATCCGCCCGGTCGCGCTCGTGCGTGCCGAATCGTTGCAGGACGACACCCCGGCGACCGCCGAGCCGCCGTCGGCGGCCGGCTGATACACGGGCGCCGCGTCCCGCGATCCGAGCGTGGCCCGTCCCGGGGCCGCTTCCAGCCAATCCAGCAATTTTTGCGCTGAATCAACCCGAATTTCGCTTGAAAGCCGCATAACCATCCTCATCTTGGTGTTAATCGAAAATTGGAGGTCTCGACTAAATGAGAATCGACAAGCTCACCACCAAGTTCCAGGAAGCACTCTCTGACGCGCAAAGCCTTGCGGCTGGCCGCGACAATCAATACATCGAACCCGTTCACGTGCTGGCCGCGCTGGTTGCGCAGCAGGACGGTTCCGCCCGCTCGCTGATGTCGCGCGCGGGTGTTCACATCCAGGCGCTGCAAGGCGCGCTGAACGAAGCCATCTCGCGCCTGCCGCAAGTGACGGGCACGGGCGGCGACATCCAGATCGGCCGCGAGCTGGCCGGGCTGCTGAACCAGGCCGACAAGGAAGCGCAGAAGCTCAACGATACGTTCATCGCGAGCGAGATGTTCCTGCTCGCCGTGTCCGACGACAAGGGCGAAGCCGGCAAGCTCGCGCGCCAGCACGGCCTCACGCGCAAGGCGCTCGAAGCCGCGATCGCCGCGGTGCGTGGCGGCTCGCAGGTGCATAGCCAGGACGCGGAAAGCCAGCGCGAGGCGCTGAAGAAGTACACGGTCGACCTGACCGAGCGCGCCCGGGCGGGCAAGCTCGATCCGGTGATCGGCCGCGACGACGAAATCCGCCGCTCGATCCAGATCCTGCAGCGCCGCACGAAGAACAACCCGGTGCTGATCGGCGAGCCGGGCGTCGGCAAGACGGCAATCGTCGAAGGGCTCGCGCAGCGGATCGTCAACGGCGAAGTGCCGGAAACGCTGAAGGGCAAGCGCGTGCTGTCGCTCGACATGGCCGCGCTGCTCGCGGGCGCCAAGTACCGCGGCGAGTTCGAGGAGCGCCTGAAGGCCGTGCTCAGCGACATCGCGAAGGACGAAGGCCAGACGATCGTCTTCATCGACGAAATCCACACGATGGTCGGCGCGGGCAAGGCCGAAGGCGCGATGGATGCGGGCAACATGCTGAAGCCGGCGCTGTCGCGCGGCGAGCTGCACTGCATCGGCGCGACCACGCTCGACGAATACCGCAAGTACATCGAGAAGGATGCCGCGCTTGAACGCCGCTTCCAGAAGGTGCTCGTCGACGAGCCGAGCGTCGAGGCGACGATCGCGATCCTGCGCGGGCTGCAGGAGAAGTACGAACTGCACCACGGCGTCGACATTACCGACCCGGCGATCGTCGCCGCGGCCGAGCTGTCGCACCGCTACATCACCGATCGTTTCCTGCCCGACAAGGCCATCGACCTGATCGACGAAGCTGCTTCGAAGATCAAGATGGAAATCGATTCGAAGCCCGAAGAGATGGACAAGCTCGACCGTCGTCTGATCCAGTTGAAGATCGAGCGCGAAGCCGTGAAGAAGGAGCAGGACGAAGCGTCGCAGAAGCGCCTGCAGCTGATCGAGGAAGAGATCCAGCGCCTCGGCCGCGAGTACGCGGACCTGGAAGAGATCTGGACCGCCGAGAAGGCCGCGGTGCAGGGCAGCGCACAGCTCAAGGAAGAGATCGAGAAGGTGCGTGCGGACATCGCGCGTCTGCAGCGTGACGGCAAGCTGGAGAAGGTCGCCGAACTGCAGTACGGCAAGCTGCCACAGCTCGAGGCGCAGCTGAAGCAGGTCACGCAGGCCGAAGAGCAGGAGCAGCACAACCCGACGCGTCCGCGCCTGCTGCGCACGCAGGTCGGCGCCGAGGAAATCGCGGAAGTCGTGTCGCGTTCGACCGGGATTCCGGTATCGCGGATGATGCAGGGCGAACGCGAGAAGCTGCTGCACATCGAGGAAAAGCTGCACGAGCGCGTGGTCGGCCAGCATGAGGCGATCGGCGCGGTGGCCGACGCGATCCGCCGTTCGCGTGCGGGTCTCGCCGATCCGAACCGTCCGTACGGCTCGTTCCTGTTCCTCGGCCCGACGGGTGTCGGCAAGACCGAGCTGTGCAAGGCACTGGCGTCGTTCCTGTTCGATTCGGAAGAGCACCTGATCCGCATCGACATGAGCGAGTTCATGGAGAAGCACAGCGTCGCGCGGCTGATCGGCGCGCCGCCGGGCTATGTCGGTTACGAGGAAGGCGGTTACCTGACGGAAGCCGTGCGCCGCAAGCCGTACAGCGTGATCCTGCTCGACGAGATCGAGAAGGCCCACCCGGACGTGTTCAACGTGCTGCTGCAGGTGCTCGACGACGGCCGCATGACGGACGGGCAGGGGCGCACGGTCGACTTCAAGAACACGGTGATCGTGATGACGTCGAACCTCGGCTCGCAGGTGATCCAGGCGATGACGGGGGCGCCGCAGGAAGAGATCAAGGACGCGGTGTGGCTCGAGGTGAAGCAGCATTTCCGCCCCGAGTTCCTGAACCGGATCGACGACGTCGTCGTGTTCCATGCGCTCGACCGCAGCAACATCGAGTCGATCGCGAAGATCCAGCTGGCGCGCCTGCACGATCGGCTCGCGAAGCTCGACATGGCGCTCGAGGTGTCGGAAGCGGCGCTCGAACAGATCGGGAAGGTCGGTTACGATCCGCTGTTCGGTGCGCGGCCGCTGAAGCGCGCGATCCAGCAGGAGATCGAGAACCCGGTCGCGAAGCTCATCCTCGCGGGCCGCTTCGGTCCGAAGGACGTGATTCCGGTCGACGTCCACGACGGCAAGTTCGTGTTCGACCGCGTCGTGCACTGATCGCCTGCCATCGGCCGCCCGCCCGGTTCGCGCCGGGCGCGCAAAAACAAACACCCCGCCTCAGCGGGGTGTTTGCTTATGGAGCGTCGCAACGACGCAGGGCTTCAGCCCTGCTTGTTGCCGCCGAACATGCCGGCGAGCTGCGACAGCGAGCCGAGCACGTTCGACGGGTCGACCTGCGCCTGGCCGTCGGCCGGCACCGCGCCGTCCGGCGTCGCGTGGTTGACGACGTGCGGCAGCACCTGCGCGAGTACGGTCGAGGCCATCGACGGGTCGACGCCGAACTTGCTCGCGAGCGCACCGATCGCGTCCGAGCCCAGCACGTTTTGCAGCGCGTCCGGCGAGATCGGCTGGTTCTGGCCGGTGCCGACCCACGAGCCGATGACGTCGCCGGCGCCGCCGGCCTTGAACTTTTCGATCAGGCCATTCAGGCCGCCCGGCTGGTTGTTGATGAATTCGAGCGCGGTCGTGATCAGCGCGCTTTGCGAGTTGCCGCCGGCCTGGCCGCCGATCAGACCGCCAACGATGTCGAGGAGACCCATGGTTTTTCACCTTTACCGATAAGGGCGCCACGCTGTGGGCGCCCGTTGAACGAATGCCGCGCGCACGCCGTCGCGCGCGCGGCGCACATCAGGCGCCCGACGCCGCGGCGGCGGAGGCTGCCTTGTCCTTCTTGCTTTTCTTCTTCGAACCCTTCGTCGCTTTTGCCGACGACGCTGCGGCCGGTGCGCTCGCACCCGCATCGGCGGATGCCGCCGCCGCGGCTGCTGCCTTTTCCTTCTTCGACGCGCGTTTCGCCTTGGCCGGTTTCGCCGCCGCATCCGGTGCGCTTGCCGCCGGGGCCGGCGCTGCGGTCGTCGTGCCTGCCGTTGCGGTCGTGGACGTCGACGCCGTGCCTGCCGACGTCGTTGCCGACGTGGTCGCCGACGTCGTCGCGGCCGGCTTCGACAGCTTCACGCCCTTCGGCGGCGTCGACGAGCCGCCGATCGTCAGGCCGTTTTCCTCCAGGTGCCCGACCGATTTCGTGCCGAGGCCCTTCACGCGGTTCGCGAGATCGTCGGCGTCCTTGAACGGGCCGTTCTTGGTGCGTTCGTCGATGATCGCCTTCGACTTCACGGGCCCGAGACCCTTCACGGATTCGAGCGCGGCCTGGTCAGCCGAGTTGACTTCGACGGCCGCGGCAAGGCCTGCGGCGAACGACAGCGATAGCGCGACGAACAGCATCAGCAGCTTTTTCAGCATGGCAAAGGCTCCCTGGTTCTGACGGATGAATGGCTGTTGCAACAGACGGCGGGGCGAGGCCCGGCCGGGCGTCGCCGTTAAGCATAGGACAAATGCGTGCCCTTTTTAAGACAGGCTGACCGAATCTTGCTGAAGGCTTGCGGTGCTGTAAAGACCGAAAACCGCGCCGGGAGGCGATTTTGACCATTGTTTACGGTGTCGCAGGGGGCGAGCGTATCGTCGTCGCGCTGGCCGTTCGATAACGCTTGACTTAGAGTGAACTCTAACTCCTAACCTTGTTCCTGCCATGTCGAAAACCGTATCCCAACCCTCCGCCGCCGGTCCGCTGACGATCGGGCAAGTCGCCGAATTGACGGGCGTGTCGACGCACACGCTGCGGTACTACGAGCAGGCCGGCCTGCTGCGCGCGATTTCGCGCACGGCGGCCGGGCACCGGCTCTACGCACCGGCCGACCTTGCCGGGCTGGCCTTCGTGATGCGCCTGAAGGCGACCGGCATGCCGATTGCGCAGATCCAGGCGTTCGTGGAACTGCGCGAGCAGGGCGAGCCGACATTTGGTGCGCGGCGCAGGTTGCTGGTCGCGCATCGCGATGTGGTGCGCGCGCATCTCGCGGAGCTGCAGGTGAACCTCGATGCGATCAGCGACAAGATCACGTACTACGAGGCACAGGAGCGCGATACGGCCCGACCGGCAAATCCTTCTCACGCTTTATCGGAACAGGACGGACACAATGGAACGACTCGTTGAAGACCGCTACACGCGCGGCTGGAACAAACTGAAGGAAATCGACGGCGAAGTGGGCGAACGCGTGATTGCGGCGCTGGCGCCGATCGCACCGGACTTCGGGCGGTTGCTGGTCGAGTTCAGCTTCGGCGACATCTACAGCCGGCCGCAACTCGACCTGAGAGCGCGCGAGATCGCGACGATCGCGGCGCTGGCCGCGCTCGGCAACGCGCAGCCGCAGTTGAAGGTGCATATCGAGGCCGCGCTGAACGTCGGCTGCACGCGCGACGAGATCGTCGAGGTGTTCATGCAGATGGCCGTCTACGCGGGTATCCCGGCCGCGCTCAACGCGCTGTTCGCCGCGCACGAGGTGTTCACGCGGCGTGACGAAGCGGCCGCCGAAGCTGGAAACGCCGGAAAGTCGGTCGAAGCGGCCGGGCAGGCCGCATGACCGCATGATCGCAGTCGCGCCCGCGCGTCACGCGCGGTGCGGCGCGACGATCCGGTGCTTCGCGATGCGCCGATACAGCGTCGCGCGCGAAATGCCGAGCGCCTGTGCGGCCGCGTCGGGACGCCAGCGGTGCGCGGTGAGCGCCGCGACGATGCGGCCGCGTTCGTCGTCGGGCAGTGCGCCGGTCGACGCGCCGCTGAGCTGCACGGCGCGGTCGGCCGGCAGGTCGTGCCGCGTCACGCGCGCGCCGTCGCACACCGCGCACGCATAGCGCAGCACGTTGCGCAGTTGCCGCACGTTGCCGGGCCACGCATACGCGGCGAGCTGCTCGGCGAGCGTCGCGTCGAGCGTGAGCACGTGGCCGGTTGCCTGCGCTTCCTCGGCGAATACGGCGGCAATCACGTCGCGCACGTCCGCGCGTTCGCGCAGCGGCGGCAGTTCGAACGTCGCGCCGCTCAGCCGGTAGTACAGGTCTTCGCGGAACGTCCCGTCGGCCACCATCCGCGCGAGATCGCGGTGCGTCGCGCAGATCACGTCGAGATCGACGCGCACGGGCGTATCGCTGCCGAGCGGCACGACCTCGCCGTCGGCGAGCACGCGCAACAGGCGCGTCTGCAGCGCGAGCGGCATGTCGCCGATTTCATCGAGAAACAGCGTGCCGCCGTCGGCGAGCGCGATCTTGCCGCGCGCGCCGTGCTTGCGCGCACCGGTGAACGCGCCGGCCGCATAGCCGAACAGTTCGCTCTCGATCAGCGCGTCCGGCAGCGCGCCGCAGTTGACGGCGACGAACGGCCGCGCACGCCGCGCACCGGCATCGTGGATCGCGCGTGCGAACACTTCCTTGCCCGCACCGGTTTCGCCGAGCACGAGAATCGGCAGCCGCTTGCCGGCCACGCGCAGCGCGAGTTCGGCCTGTTGTGCGATCTGCGTGTCGCTGCTGTGCAGGAACGGCGTCAGCGCGCCGACGTGGCGTGGCGCGGTGCCCGCGCGGCGCGATACCGTGCCGGGTTCGCGGCCGGCGCGCCGTAGCGGCGCCCGCAACCGCGCATAGAGCGGTGCGCCGGTCGCGCGCAGCCGCAGTGCGACGATCGTGTCGAGCCGCGCGGCATCGCGCAGCGGCATCTCGGTCGCATCAAAGATCTCGTCGATATGACGCGGCTCGCGCAGCGCCGGCAGCGCGTCGCGCGCTTGCCGGTTCGCGGCGACGATGTTGCCGCATTCGTCGAACGCGATCAGCCATTCGGGTTGCGCTTCGACGTAGTGACGGTTCGGATGCCCGAACAGGATCCAGTACTGCGCGGTGCTGTGCACGAAGTAGCCGTCCTCGATCAGCGCCGCGCTTTGCCGCACGAGCTGGTAGACGAGGCGCTGGCTGTCGCGGCCGTCGGGCGAATGCACGGCCGACGCGTCGAGCACGCCGATCAGTTCGCCGCCCGGCGAGAAGATCGGCGCCGCGCTGCAGGTGAGCGTCGTGAACGCCGCGCGAAAGTGATCGGTCTTGTGCACGGTGATCGGCGCGAGATCGGTCAGCACGCTCGCCACGCCGCACGTTCCTTCCTCGCTTTCCGACCAGCACGAGCCGATGTGCAGCCCCGCATGACGGAAGTCGTTGCGGCGCTCGCGGTCGATCCGGTAGTCGATCGTCACGCCGTGCGCGTCGGTCAGCATCACGCAGTAGTCGGCGACGCGGATCATGTCGTGCAGCCGGGTCAGGCACTGGCCCGATGCGCGCAGGAAGGCTTCTTCCTTGTCGCGCACTTCGCGCAGCTCG
This sequence comes from Burkholderia cepacia, assembly GCF_029962485.1. Classification (NCBI taxonomy): domain Bacteria; kingdom Pseudomonadati; phylum Pseudomonadota; class Betaproteobacteria; order Burkholderiales; family Burkholderiaceae; genus Burkholderia; species Burkholderia cepacia. The sequence continues at coordinate 2,071,233 of NZ_CP073637.1, read as the reverse complement.
GCCGCGGTCAGCACCCGCGGGCCGATCGATGAAGCGGGGTCGAGACAGTAGCGCTCCAGCGACCGTTGCCACGACGACACGAGACGCTCGGAGTCGGCCGGCGCGGGCAGGCGCCCGGCGAGCGCGCCGAGTACACGGTCGGCGTGCTGGGCCTGGGGGACGGCGTAGGGCATGGTCGGCTCCGGTTCCGTACGGCGGGGATATCGCTGTCCTTGTAGCACATCCCGTTCGGCGGATCACATTGCATCGCAGCACGCGGGGCGCGTGAGACGTTCGTCTCGCCGGTATCTCGCCGTGTCTCGCGCGGTTGAGACAGCCGCATGCGTGGCGCGCGGCGGTCGGCAGGCTTGCCGGCGCATGCGTCGAGCCGCACGCGTGCGGGGTTTGCGGGCAGCGCGGTGCGCATGCGCCGATGCCGGGACGATCGCGTCGTCGCATCGACGTCGTGAGACGCACCGGCGGATTCGCCATGTGCGGCGTCGTCACGATCGCGAATCCCGAACACGTGCCTGCCTGCCGAACCAGTGTGCACGCGGGTTCCACGGACATCGCCGCGGCGATGGCACGCCGCTTGCAGAGATCACGGGCAAGCCGATGCGGTCGTGTCGGCGACGACGATCCGCCGCCCGTCGATGGCAGCGGACGAAACATGCAGGGCAGGCATGCCGGCCCACTGGATGGAGACGAACCCGTGACGACGCCCGTTACCGTCGGTGTGATCGCGAACCCCGCATCGGGGCGCGACATCCGCCGCCTCACGACGCATGCATCCGTATTTCCGACGGCCGAGAAGGCGAACATGGTCGTGCGCCTGCTCGCCGGCCTCGGTGCGATGGGCGTCGAGCGCGTGCTGACGCTGCGCGACCGCACGGGCATCGCGACGCTGCTGCTGCGCGCGATCGACACGCATCGCGCGGTCGCGCCGCACGAACGCTGGCCCGAGGTCGAATTCGTCGACCTGCCGATCACCGATACCGTCGCCGACACGCAGGCCGGCGCCGCATACCTGCACCGCATGGAAGTCGCGCTGATCGTCGTGCTCGGCGGCGACGGCACCCATCGCGCGGTGGCCGCGCATTGCGGCGCGACGCCGCTCGTCGCGCTGTCCACCGGCACCAACAATGCGTTTCCCGAACATCGCGAGGCGACCGTCGCCGGCGTCGCGGCAGGGCTCGCCGCGACCGGCGCCGTGCCGGCCGAGGTCGCGTTCGTGCGCAACAAGCGGCTCGTCGTGCGTTGCGTGGCCGGTGCGCAGCCGGGGCGTGAGGAAATCGCGCTGGTCGACGTGTGCGCCGCGCGGCAGCGCTTCATCGGCGCGCGCGCGATCTCCGGATCCGACGACATCGATTCGCTCTACCTGACGTTTGCGGAACCGGACGGTATCGGCCTGTCCGCGCTCGGCGGCGCATGGGCGCCGCTCGAACGCAGCGCGCCTCACGGGCTCGCGATGCGCTTCGCGGAAGCCGGCAAGACGGCCGGCACGCCGCTCGTGGCGCCGATCGCGCCGGGTCGCGTCGACCGCGTCGTGATGCGCAGTTGCGAGCGGCTCGAACCGGGCACGTGGCAGGCGATTCCGTTCGAACGCGGCACGCTCGCGTTCGACGGCGAGCGCGAGATCGAGGTCGCGCGCGGCGATCGCTACGAGATCTCGCTCGACTGGCGCGGGCCGCTGACGGTCGATGTCGGCCGCACGCTGCGCTACGCGTCTTCGCGGCAATTGCTGCGCGACGCCGGCGCATGGCATGACTGAGCATCCGGTTTCTCGCGACACATTTCGACATCCATAACGATCATCAAGGAGACATTGCCATGACAGCCCCACTCGAAGGACAGGTCGCCATCGTCACGGGCGGCGCGCGCGGCATCGGCCGCGGCATTGCGCTGACGCTTGCCGGCGCGGGCGCCGACATCCTGCTGGCCGATCTGCTCGACGACGCGCTCGACGCCACCGCGCGCGAGGTGCGCGCGCTTGGCCGCCGCGCGGCGGTTGCGAAGGTCGACGTCACGCAGGCCGCACAGGTCGACGCGATGGTCGCGCAGGCGCTCGCCGAACTCGGCCGGCTCGACATCCTCGTGAACTGCGCGGGCGTGATCAGCATTCATCCGGTTGCCGAGCTGACCGAACGCGACTGGGATTTCGTGATGGACGTGAACGCGAAAGGCACGTTCCTCGGCTGCCGCGCGGCGCTCGCGCATCTGAAGGCGCAGGGGCACGGCCGGATCATCAACGTCGCGTCGATCGCGGGCAAGGAGGGCTTTCCTAATCTCGCGCACTACAGCGCATCGAAATTCGCGGTCGTCGGCTTCACGAATGCGCTCGCGAAGGAGCTCGCGCGCGACGGCGTGACCGTCAACGCGATCTGCCCCGGCATCGTCCGTACCGACATGTGGGACCGGCTGTCCGACGAATGGAAGACCGATGGCGAAACGGTCGAGGAATCGTGGCAGCGGCACCAGTTGACGCTGATCCCGCAGGGCCGCGCGCAGACGCCGGAGGACATGGGCCGGCTCGCGCTGTTCTTCGCGACGATGGACAACGTGACGGGCCAGGCCGTGAACGTCGACGGCGGCTTCACGTTCCACTGACGGCCGCAGGCCGTGCAATCCGTCGCCACGGCATCGCCGCGGCGGCATTCGCAGTCAGACCTACCCAGGAGACATACATGACCGCTTCGACACAGCTCAGCAGGGACAAACTGCTGGACGCCTACCGGCTGATGCGCACGATTCGCGAATTCGAGGAGCGCCTGCACGTCGAATTCGCGACGGGCGAGATCCCCGGCTTCGTTCACCTGTATGCGGGCGAGGAGGCGTCCGCGGTCGGCACGATCCTGCACCTCGGCCTCGACGACTACGTCGCGACCACGCACCGCGGCCACGGCCATTGCATCGCGAAGGGCGTCGACGTGCACGGGATGATGGCCGAGATCTACGGCAAGAAAACCGGCGTTTGCCACGGCAAGGGCGGCTCGATGCACATCGCCGACCTGTCGATGGGGATGCTCGGCGCGAACGGGATCGTCGGCGCGGGCGGCCCGCTCGTATGCGGCGCGGCGCTCGCGGCGAAGCACAAGAAGACGGGCGGCGTCGGCGTGTGCTTCTTCGGCGACGGCGCGTCGAACCAGGGCGTGATCTTCGAATCGATGAACCTTGCGTCGGTGTGGCGGCTGCCCGCGATCTTCGTCGCCGAGAACAACGGCTATGCGGAAGCGACGTCGTCGAGCTGGTCGGTCGCGACCGACAACATTGCCGATCGTGCGAACGGGTTCGGGATGCCGGGCGTGATCGTCGACGGCTTCGACTTCTTCGCGGTACACGAAGCGCTCGGCGAAGCCGTCGAGCGCGCGCGCAACGGCGGCGGCCCGACGCTCGTCGAGGTGAAGTTCACGCGCTATTTCGGCCACTTCGAAGGCGATGCGCAAACCTATCGCGCGCCGGGCGAGGTGCAGAAGCTGCGCGACGAGAAGGACTGCCTGAAGCATTTCGAGACGCGTGTCGTGCGCGCCGAGGCGCTGACGACGGCCGACCTGCGCGAGGTCGACGCGCAGGTGAAGGCGCTGATCGACGACGCGGTCGCGCAGGCGAAGGCCGCACCGGTGCCGGATGCCGCCGACCTGCTGACCGACGTCTACGTGTCGTATCCGTGAGCGCGGCCTGACACCGCAGCCGGCACGGCGAACCGAACATTCCAGGAGACAGACATGGCAAGGAAGATCACTTATTCGCAGGCGATCAACGAAGCGCTCGCGCAGGAAATGGCGCGCGACGACAGCGTGATCGTGATGGGCGAGGACAACGCGGGCGGCGCGGGCGCGCCGGGCGAGGACGACGCATGGGGCGGCGTGCTCGGCGTGACGAAGGGGCTGTTCCACAAGTTTCCGGGCCGCGTGCTCGATACGCCGTTGTCCGAGGGCGGCTACATCGGCGCGGCGGTCGGCGCGGCCGCGTGCGGGATGCGGCCGGTCGCGGAGCTGATGTTCATCGATTTCATGGGCGTGTGTTTCGACCAGATCTTCAACCAGGCCGCGAAGTTCCGCTACATGTTCGGCGGCAAGGCCGTGACGCCGGTCGTGATTCGCGCGATGTACGGCGCCGGTTTGCGTGCGGCCGCGCAGCACTCGCAGATGCTGACGTCGCTGTTCACGCACATTCCGGGGCTGAAGGTCGTGTGCCCGTCGACGCCGTACGACGCGAAAGGGCTGCTGATCCAGGCGATCCGCGACAACGATCCCGTGATTTTCCTCGAACACAAGCTGCTCTATACGCGCGAAGGCGACGTGCCGGAGGAGTCCTATGCGATTCCGTTTGGCGAGGCGAACGTGGTGCGCGAGGGCGACGACGTGACGATCGTCACGTACGGCCGGATGGTGCATCTCGCGACGGATGCGGCCGCGAAGCTCGCGAAGGACGGCATCCAGTGCGACGTGATCGATCTGCGCACGACGTCGCCGCTCGACGAGGAAACGATCCTCGAAAGCGCGGAGCGTACCGGGCGCGTGGTGGTCGTCGACGAAGCGAATCCGCGCTGCTCGATCGCGACCGACATCGCCGCGCTCGTCGCGCAGCGCGCATTTCATTCGCTGAAGTCGCCGATCGAGCTCGTCACCGCGCCGCATACGCCCGCGCCGTTCGCGAGCGTGCTTGAAGACCTGTACATCCCGACCGCCGATGCGATTGCGCAGGCGGTCCTCAAGACGAGGAGCTGACACGATGTCGATTCACATGATCACGATGCCCAAGTGGGGGCTGTCGATGGAGCAGGGGCAGGTCAACGGCTGGCTGAAAGCGCTCGGGGAACGCGTGACCAAGGGCGATGAGGTGCTCGACGTCGAGACCGACAAGATCTCGTCGGGCGTCGAATGCGCGTTCGACGGCACGCTGCGCCGGCAGGTCGCGCAGGAAGGCGACACGCTGCCGGTCGGCGCGCTGCTCGGCGTCGTCGCGGCGGCCGAGGCGAGCGATGCCGACATCGATGCGGCGATCGCCGAATTCCAGCGCGATTTCGTGCCGAGCGCGGCTGCTGACGAAGCGGCCGGCCCGCAGCCCGAGAAGGCGCAGATCGGCGGCCGCACGGTGCGCTTCCTGAAGCTCGGCGAAGGCGCTGGCACGCCCGCCGTGCTGATCCACGGCTTCGGCGGCGACCTGAACAACTGGCTGTTCAATCACGCGGATCTCGCCGCGCACCGTCCGGTGTGGGCACTTGACCTGCCCGGTCACGGCGAATCGGGCAAGGCGGTCGAGACGGGCAGCCTCGACGAACTGGCCGACACGGTGCTCGCGCTGCTCGATGCGAAAGGCATCGACCAAGCGCACCTGATCGGCCATTCGATGGGCGGCGCGGTTGCGATGGCAGCGGCCGAGCGCGCGCCGCAACGTGTCGCGTCGCTGACGTTGATCGCGAGCGCGGGGCTCGGCACCGACATCAATCGTGCGTATATCGACGGTTTCGTCGCCGGCAACAGCCGCAACACGCTGAAGCCGCACCTCGGCGCGTTGTTCGCCGACAACGCGCTGGTGACGCGGCAACTCGTCGAGGATCTCGTCAAGTACAAGCGGCTCGAAGGCGTGCAGGCCGCGCTGGAGAAGATCGCGAATGCCGCGTTCGACGGCGCCGCGCAGCGGCGTGTGTTCCGCGACCGGCTCGCGACGCTTGCGCCGCGCACGCTCGTGATCTGGGGCGAGCGCGACCAGGTGATTCCCGCGCAGCATGCGCAGGGCTTGCCGGACGGCGTGCGGGCCGAGGTGATCGCCGGCAGCGGGCACATGGTGCAGATGGAGGCGGCCGCCGACGTGAACCGCCTGATCGTCGCGCTTCTCGGAGACTGACGATGGCCGCCGCGCTCGAACGACCCAGCCTCACGGCGCTCGGCCAGCCGGGCACGCGCAGCCGCGACAAGCTCGCGCGCATTCCGGTGCGCGTCGAGCCCGCGGCCGGGGCGGCGCTGCCGAAGCCGCCGTGGCTGCGCGCGCGGCCGATGATGAGCGCGGCGGTGGCCGACATGGCCGCCGTGCTGCGCGACCATCGGCTGCATTCCGTCTGCGAGGAGGCGATGTGTCCGAACATCGGCGAATGCTTCGCGCAGCGCACCGCGACCTTCATGATCATGGGCGGGCTGTGCACGCGGCGCTGCCCGTTCTGCGATGTCGCGCACGGCCGCCCTGATCCGCTCGATCCCGACGAACCGGCGCGGCTGGCCCACGCAGCCGCGGCGCTCGGGTTGCGCTACGTCGTGATCACGTCGGTCGACCGCGACGACCTGCGCGATGGCGGCGCGGCGCATTTCGCCGCGTGCATTGCGGCGGTGCGCGCGAGCGTGCCGGGCATCGGCGTCGAAGTCCTGACGCCGGACTTCCGTGGCCGCGTGGCGCGAGCGCTCGATGCACTGTCGACGGCGTGGCCGGACGTGTTCAACCACAACATCGAGACGGTGCCGTCGTTGTATCGCGCGGCGCGGCCGGGCGCCGACTATCGCGGCTCGCTCGACTTGCTCGCGCAGGCGAAGCGGGCGCGACCGGGGCTGGTGACGAAATCGGGGTTGATGCTCGGGCTCGGCGAGTGCGACGACGAGGTGCGCGACACGCTGCGCGACCTGCGCGCGCACGACGTCGACGTGCTGACGCTCGGCCAGTATCTCGCGCCGTCGGCGCACCATCTGCCGGTGCGGCGTTACGTGAGCCCGGAGGCGTTCGCTGCGTGGCGCGACGAGGCGCTCGAACTCGGTTTCAGGGAAGTCGTCGCCGGCCCGCTCGTGCGGTCGTCCTATCATGCGGCCGACGTGCTGGAGGACGCGTAGCGGGCCTGGCGTCAGGCGGCGGAGGAGGCGGCGGCAGCGGCGTGCGCACGACTCACGCGGCGCAGGTACAGCACGAGCCCGGCGCCTGCGAGCATCAGGCTGACCGTGTTCGCGAACCAGAAGCCGCGCGCGCCGGTCAGCCACGCGGGCGCGATGCCGCCGACGTCGAAGCCGAGCACGTAGCCGCCGCTGAGCCCGACGCCCCACAGCGCGACCGCATAGATCACGGTCGGCACGACCGCCACCTTGTACGCGCGCAGCACGAACGCCGACGTGACCTGCAGCGCATCGAAGACGTGGTAGCACGCGACGATCGCGACGAGCGGCATCGCGGCCGCGGCGACGGCCGGGTTCGGCGTATAGCCGCCGATGATCAGCGGGCGCAGCGTGAACACGAGCACGCCGTAGGCGGCCGCCACGCCGCACGCGAACATCACGCTGTGCCGGCCGAGCAGCCGCGCTTCTTCCGGGCGTCCGGCGCCGAGCGCGCGCGCAACCAGGGTCGATGCCGCCACGCCGATCGACAGCGGCGTCATGTACAGCACGGCGCCGATGTTGCCGGCGATCTGGTGGCCGGCGAGCGTCGTCGTGCCGAACTGCGCGATGAACAGCGCCATGCACGTGTACGACGTGACTTCGATCAGGTAAGACAGGCCCATCGGCACGCCGAGCTTCAGGATCGCCTTCTGGCGTTCCCAGACAGGCCAGCAGAAGCGCGAGAAGATCGCGAGCGGCGCGAACACGTCGAGCTTCGCGAGCAGCGTGTAGCCGATCAGCGCGAGTGCCCAGTTGATCAGCGTGCTGGCCAGCCCGCAGCCCGGGCCGCCGAGGGCCGGCACGCCGAACCCGCCGAAGATGAACCACACGTTGAGCGGAAACTTGAGCAGCAGCGCGCCGATCTGCAGGATCATCGCGAGGCGCGGCTTGCCGGCCGCGTTGGTCAGCGCGTTGTAGATGCGGAAGACGAGGCTGGCAGGCAGCCCGTACGACAGGATGCGCAGGTAGTCGACGGTGCGGTCGTGCAGCGCGGCGGGAGTGTGCGCGACACGCAGCAGCGGCTCGGGAAAATGCAGCAGCAGGAAGCCGGGAATCGCGAGCAGCAGCGCGAGCCACAGCGCCTGGCGTACTTCTTCTCCGATCTCGGCATAGCGCCGCGCGCCGTACAACTGCCCGGTGATCGGTTGCAGCGCCGACAGGATACCCGTCAGGCCGATATAGATCGAGATGTAGATCGACGAGCCGAGCCCGAGCGCGGCGAGATCGACGGCCGAGTAGCGGCCGACCATCGCGGTGTCGATCACGCCGAACGCGATGATCGCGAGCTGGCCGACGAGCACCGGCCACGCGAGACCGACGATCCGGCGGATGTCGCCGAACATCGTCAATCGGCCGCCTGGCGGCGCGGCGGACGCTTCTTGACGGGCGCCTTCGGCCGTTCGATGCGCTCGTACAGGCGGAAGCGCTCGTCGCGGTCGGCGACGCGGCGGCCTTCCCACACGAGACGCCACACGTATTGCGACATCGAGCTTGGCTCGCCGAAGTCCGCGTGGTCCTGGCGCAGGATCACGTCGCAGTCGCCGGAGAAATCGAAGCGCATGTTGCCGAAATACGCGAAGGTCGCGATCTGTGCGTCACCGAGCCGCACGGGCGAGATGCATTCGTAGTCGGATGGCAAATGCACGGCGATCTGCTGTGCGACATCGCGATAGGTCCGGCCGTAGTTGACGATCGGCAGCCACAGCGTCATCAGCAGTACCCACATCAGCGTGGTGCCCGCACCCGACAGCACGACGCTGCGCCACAGGACCTTCGGCTGTCGCGAGATGCGCCAGCGCACGAGGAAGCACCAGCACACCGTGGCGATCACTGCGCAGATGAACGACAGGATCTTGAAGTGCGGTTCGTAGCCGGGCACGAGGCGCGCGAGGTTGCGTGCGAGCGGATGCGGGAAGCCGGTGAGCGACGCGAGCCACACGAGCCACACGAAGGTGCCGAGGATCGTGAAGCTCAGCACCGCGAACCAGTCGATCGCGTTGATCGCGCCGCGCTTCAGGGTCGGCAGCGCGAACGTCGCGAGCACGGCGAGCGGCGGCAGCAGCAGCATGTACATGCGGTTCGACTGCTGGCTTTGCAGGATCACGAGCGCGACGAGCGGCACGGCGACCGACAGCGGAATCGCGACGTGCGCCCGGCGGCGCATGCCGGCCCAGCTCCACCAGGCCCAGATCGCGAGCGGCCACGCGGGCCAGGTGAACAGCGGCAGGTTCTTTGCCGCATAGCCGAGCACCGCGGTCGGCGGGCCCGAAAAGCGCATCAGGCTGCCGTGGATCCATTGGTTGAAGAACCATGCGGCGTCGTCGGGCGCCGCGACGAACGCGGCAAGCGGCCACAGTGCGAAGATCGCGGCCGCGAGCGGCACGCCGATCAGCGGCAGGCGCAGGTTGCGCATCTCGGGCGTGACGAGCCACAGCGCGGCCGTGCCGGCGAGCAGCGCGACGACCAGCACGGGGTTGCCGGACAGCGCGACGAGGCCGATCGCGACGCCCCACCACAGCGCGCCCTGCATCGGCTTGTCGATGCCGCGCACGATCCCGTAGACGAGCATCGCGATCCATGCGAACTGCGCAAGCTGCGGCGTCGTTTCATGGCCGCGCTCCGCGAGGCCGAAACATGCGACGAGCACCAGCAGCGCGCCGTCGGCGAGCGTGCGGCCGTAGTCGCGCGGCTCGGGTTCGCCGCCGAATGCGTATTTGAACGGCTGGACTTCGGCGCGCCGGCCGAGCAGGTAGGCCGCGTACCAGACGAATGCGCACGCGACGCAGAACAGTACGCCCGTATCGACGCGCGACGCGTTGCTGGCATCGACCCACGGGCCGAGGCCGCGGATCGACAGCGCGCCGAGCCAGTAGCCGAGCGGCCCGTCGGTCGTGATGAACTTGCCGACGAGGTTCGGCAGCAGCCAGTCGTGCCAGCCACCCTTGGCCATCGTCCACATCACGCCGAAGCCCGCCGCGTCCTCGTTTTTCCACGGGTCGCGGCCGAACAGGCCGAACGCCGCGTAGACGAGGCAGAGCGTGAGCAGCAGCCAGCGCGGTAGCGCACGCGTGGCGGAGGCGGTGAGACGGACGACAGGCTTCATGCAGATGAGCGTTTTGTTATGGGCGCGCGTCCGGCGCGGTCGCGCGCGGACGAGCCGGTTTCGAGCATCCGGCATTGTAGACGCGCCGGCCGTGACGCGTCAGGTCGATGCCCGGACGCCGGCCGGCGGTTTCCGGGCGAGCAGAGACAAAAAAGGGCAGCCTGGGCTGCCCTTTTGTGCGATACCGGCGCAATGCAACCACCGGATACGGAGCGAAGCTTACTTCGCCTTGCCGCTGGCGCGAACGCCGAACTTGTTCTTGAACTTCTCGACACGGCCTGCCGTGTCCATGATCTTTTGCTGACCCGTGTAGAACGAGTGCGATTCCGACGACACTTCGATCTTGGCGAGCGGGTAGGTCTTGCCGTCGAGTTCGATGTTTTCGCGCGTCTGGATCGTCGAGCGCGTGATGAACTTGAAGCCGTTCGACATGTCTTGGAAGACGACTTCGCGGTAATTCGGGTGGATGCCTTCTTTCATGGTCTTTCCTTGGTGAGAGCGGTAGCCAACCCGCCGCTTGCCGTGCCGGCCCGCGCACATTGCGCAATACCAGACGACGCCAAGCCCGGCGCGAGCCACTTGCCTAAGGTCGAAAAACGGCGATTATGCCAGAAAATCAGATGGTTGACGAATAATTTTCAACGTGCGTCGAGTGCGCCGGTGCCGGCCGGATCCTGCCGGTAGTAGCGCGCGAGCAGCCGGTACAGCTCCGGAAATTCGGACTCGAACGCTTTCGGCCGCACGAACAGCGCCTCGCTGCACACCGCGAAGAATTCCGACGGGTGGTCGGCCGCATACGGGTCAATCAACGAGTCCCGCTCGAAGCGCGCCCACGCACGGTCCGGCACCGCGTCGACACGTGCGCAGAACTGGTCGTACGCATGCTCGAACACGTCGGCCCAGGCCTGCGCATCGAGATGCGGCGCGTGCCAGCGGCGAAACAGGGGCGGATAGCCGTCGGCCGCGCCGTTGACCATGTCGATCTTGTGCGCGAATTCGTGGATCACGACGTTGTACGCGTCCCGGCCGTCCGTCATTTGCGCGTCTTCCCACGACAGGATCACCGGGCCGCCTTCCCAGGCCTCGCCGCTCGCGTCCTGTTCGACTTCGTGGACCACGCCGTCCTCGTCCTGCACGGTCTTGCGGATCACGAATTCGCCCGGATACACGACGACGCCGACCCAGCCGTCGTACAGCGACAGGTCGAGATTCAGCACGGGCAGGCAGGCTTGCGCGGCGATCGCGACGATCATCTCGTCGGTCAGCTCCAGCCCGTGCGCGGTCGAGAACGATTTCTTCGCGACGAACAGGCTCGTCAGCTCCCGCAGCCGGCCGAGCGCATCAGGCGCCAGCGTCGCGAGGAACGGCAGTCGCTCGACGGTGTCCTGCCACAGCGCGTCGGAGATCGGGTGGCTGCGCAGCGCACGGTCGCGGCGGCGGTCGTCGAACCAGCGGGTGAGTTTCGAGAGCATGGAGATGGCTGACGATAATCCAAAGCCTGTCTTTTAACTCAATCGATCTCTTTTTGCCATGCTGCGAAGACGCCACCGACGAGCGCGACGCCCGCCAGGAAGTAAAAGCCGTCGAGCGACGCGAGGAACGACGCTTGTTGCGCGACCATCCGCGCGATCGAAGCGATCGCGAGGGCGTGCGCCTCGTTCAGCGCGTGGCCCGCTGCGGCATAGCTGCGCGTCAGCGCGTCGACGGTCTGCTGAAATAGCGGGTCGAACACGTTCGCGCGCTCGACGAGCCGCGTCTGGTGCACGGCGACGCGATGCTGCTCGACGATGATCACCGACGACGTCGCGAACGAGATCGTCAGTTGCCGGACGATGTTCTTCAGCCGGTAGCCATGCGTATATTCGTCGATCGCGAAGATCCGGAACGTCAGGTTGGCCACCGGCAGCACGATGAAGAGCAGCAGCAGTCCGCGCAGCAGCAGCGGCACGATCAGCGCGGCTTCGCCGACCTGCGGCGTCATGCGCGTCATCCACAGCGCGGCCGTGACGGCGATCGCGAATCCCGGCACGACGAACCACTTCTTGTGCGTGACGAACTTCGCATAACGCAGGTACGCGAACAGCGCGGTGGCCGAAATCAGCGACATCGTGCCCACCAGGCGTCCGGCGTTCTCGACCGGATAGCCGAGCCCGCCTTCGAGAAACCGCGACGTCAGGTAACTGAAACCTGTCGTCTCGTAGTAATAGAACATGTAGAGCAGCAGCCCGACCTGGAAGGTCCGCTCTCGAAACGCATGCAGCCGCACGAGCGGCGTCGGGTGGTTCCACTGGTGATACGCGAACCACGCGAGCGCGCCGATTCCCGCGATCGTCAGCAGGATCAGCATCGGCGAGCCGCTGTAGAGCTGGTAATGCACCTGCTGCAGCACGATCTGCAGCGCGCCTTGCGCGAGCGCGAACACGACATACGGCCAGAAGTGTCCGGAGCCGCGTTCGTCGTCGGGCGTGCGGCCCGAGTCGGGCAGCGTGAGCAGCGCGAGGATCGCGAATGCGATGCCGGCCGGCGCCGTGCACGCGAACAGGGCGCGCCACGTCGAATGCGCGACCAGCAGCCCGCCGACGATCGGCGCGAGTGCGCTGCCGAGCAGGATCATGATCAGAAATGCGCGCGTCGCGGGCGGCCGCTCCTGCGGCTTGAAGCTGATCTGGATCAGGATGCGGCACGCACCCATCATCGGGCCGATGAAGTACCCCTGGAAACCGCGCGCGAACGCGAGTTGCAGCGACGTATCGGCGAGCGCGGCCGCGATCGCGCCGAACGAGAACATCAGCATGCAGCCGGCGACGTAGCGGCGATGGCCGAGCCGGTCGACCCACCATTGCTGCTGCAGGATCCCGAGCACGGCCGTGACCGCGTACGCGCTCGACGACCAGACGAGTTCGTCGGGCGACGCGTTGATGCCGCCGGCGATATAGCTGGCGAAGAACGAGAAGACCGCGTTGTCGAAGTAGTCGACACCGGTGACGAGTGCGAGTGCCCACGGGAACAGGTCCGTGCGCAGGTTCGCACGGCTCCACAGCGGCGGGCGACCGGCCCCCGCGTTCATTCGCGATCCTTGTGCGTGCGCCGCGTACCGGCTTCGGCCTGCCGCTGCGCGATCAGCGCATCGGGGTTTTCACCGGCGAGTCGCCGCTCGACGTAGTCGATGTCGTGCTGCAGTTCCTTGCGCAGCGCGACGGCTTCCTTCAGTTCGCGCTGGACCGCCGCGATCCGCCGGTCCAGCGTGTCGATCTGGTCGGCAAGGCCTGTGCGGATGTCGCGCAGCGACGCATCCGAATAGCGGCGCCGGCCGTCGCCCGTTTCTTCCAGCGGGCGCTTCAGCATTTCGGTGATGCCGTGCAGCGAGAAGCCGAGCGCGCGTAGCCGCAGGATGCGCGCGAAGCGCTCGAGGTCGGCTTCGTCATAGAGGCGGTAGCGGCCGCCGCTGCGCGATGGCGTGACGAGCCCGCGCTCTTCGTAATACTTCAGCGTGCGCGGCGTGACGCCGAGCCGCGATGCGGCGTCGCTCACGGTCAGCAGCGGGGTGGGGGCGTCGTTCGGCATCGGGAGGCGCGGGGTTGGGTCGGGGCGATGACGCGATTATAGATCAACCTGTACGTTCACGTTCAGGTTGGAGCGGAAAAACGGCCGCCGGGCGAGTTGCGCGGGCGGCCGTCTTGCGGGGGCGGAGGCGATCAGCCGCCGCGGCGCATCAGGTCGAAGAACTCGGAGTTGCTCTTCGTCTGGCGGATCTTGTCGAGCAGGAATTCCATGGCCTCGACTTCGTCCATGTCGTGGATGAACTTGCGCAGCACCCAGATCTTCTGAAGGATCTCGGGCTTGATCAGCATTTCTTCGCGACGCGTGCCCGACTTGTTCAGGTTGATCGACGGGTAGACGCGCTTTTCCGCGAGGCGGCGCTCGAGGTGCACTTCCATGTTGCCGGTGCCCTTGAACTCTTCGTAGATCACGTCGTCCATGCGGCTGCCGGTTTCGATCAGCGCGGTGCCGATGATCGTCAGCGAACCGCCTTCCTCGATGTTGCGCGCGGCGCCGAAGAAGCGCTTCGGACGCTGCAGTGCGTTTGCGTCGACACCACCCGTCAGCACCTTGCCCGATGCGGGGATCACGGTGTTGTACGCGCGGGCGAGACGCGTGATCGAGTCGAGCAGGATCACGACGTCGTGCTTCATTTCGACGAGGCGCTTGGCCTTCTCGATCACCATTTCGGCGACCTGGACGTGGCGCGTGGCCGGTTCGTCGAACGTCGACGCGATCACTTCGCCGGCGACCGAGCGCTGCATTTCGGTCACTTCTTCAGGGCGTTCGTCGATCAGCAGCACGAACAGGATCACGTCCGGGTGGTTCTGCTTGATCGCGTGTGCGATGTGCTGGAGCATCACGGTCTTGCCCGACTTCGGCGACGCGACGAGCAGGCCGCGCTGGCCCTTGCCGATCGGCGCGATCATGTCGATGATGCGGCCCGTGACGTTCTCTTCGCCGCGCATTTCGCGTTCGAGCGACAGCGGCTTGTTCGGGTGCAGCGGCGTGAGGTTCTCGAACATGATCTTGTGTTTCGAGGCCTCGGGCGGCTGCCCGTTGACTTTGTCGACCTTCACCAGCGCGAAGTATCGCTCGCCGTCCTTCGGCGTGCGGACTTCACCTTCGATGGTGTCGCCGGTGTGCAGGTTGAAGCGGCGGATCTGCGACGGGCTGATGTAGATGTCGTCGGTGCTCGCGAGGTACGACATTTCCGGCGAGCGCAGGAAACCGAAGCCGTCCGGCAGCACTTCGAGCGTACCGTCGCCGAAGATCGTCTCTCCCGTCTTGGCGCGCTTTTTAAGAATGGCAAACATCAACTCCTGCTTGCGCAGGCGGTTCGCGTTTTCGATCTCCAGGCCATTGGCCATTTCGATCAGTTCGGAGACGTGCAGAGACTTGAGCTCGGATAAATGCATACGGAGAACCCGCCAGGGAGGAGAAGCGACGAAAGAAAATAAGGGAGGAGGGCGAGCGGAAGCGCTCAGAGACTTAAATGCGTCTTGTCGACGTTTTTTAATTCTAGCATAGGCCGATTCGCGCTTGAGCGAGCGATCGGCGGCTTGACGGCGGACGTGTTGCCGGTTGACAACACGTCCGCGGAACTGCCGGTATTACAGGTGGCTGTCCAGGAATGCGGTGAGCTGCGACTTCGACAGCGCGCCGACCTTCTGCGCGGCGGCCGCGCCGTTCTTGAACAGGATCAGCGTCGGGATGCCGCGCACGCCGAACTTCGCGGGCGTCGCCTGATTGTCGTCGACGTTGATTTTCGCGATCTGCAGCTTGTCGCCGTAGTCCTTCGCGACTTCGTCGAGGATCGGGGCGATCATCTTGCACGGGCCGCACCATTCGGCCCAGAAATCGACGAGCACGGGCTTGTCGGATTTGACGACGTCCTGTTCGAACGATGCGTCGCTGATGTGTTTGATCTGTTCGCTCATTGGGTCAATACCTCTTACGGTTCGGGGACTGCCTGCTTGCGCGTTGCGGCGTGCCGGCCGCCGTAGGCTGCCGGCCGCTGCGGCAGGCCACTCCGCGCTCCGGAAAGGAGGGGTGTAAGCACTGCATGCCGCGGCTCGCGGGTCGTTCGGGCGTCATATTAGCCTAAATTGCTATCTGCTGCGGGCGGCGATAGTAGCCGCTACGCGAGTAGGGGTACGACGCGACGTTCGACCGTTGTGCCATGCAAGTGGAGGCTGGCCTGCAGATTACAAGGGGCGGGCACGCTTGCGCGTCGTGCGAACGGATGGCGCGCCGGTTTGCCCGGCGATATTCGCATTGATGCGAACAAACGGTCGCATTCGTCCGGAAGCGGTGATAGAATATGCCGTGACGGGCCTCCTCGCATGGTGGGGCGGTGAACCTGGTCAGGTCGGGAACGAAGCAGCCACAATCGTTTTCCGCCAGTGCCGAGGGTTGGGCTCGTCACCTTCCTTCTCGCCCCATTCGCCGGGCGTTTTTTATTTCTGCATCACACTCCGTTCGACCCGCACTTTGCCCGTTCTCCGCACCGTTTCGCGTGTCGGCGCGACGCAGCGTTACTGATACAATTTCCCGATGACCTATCAAGTTCTCGCACGCAAGTGGCGTCCGAAGGATTTCGCTTCGCTCGTCGGCCAGGAGCACGTCGTCAGGGCGCTTACGCACGCGCTCGACGGCGGGCGTCTCCATCACGCCTATCTGTTTACCGGAACCCGCGGTGTCGGCAAGACGACGCTGTCGCGGATCTTCGCCAAGGCACTCAACTGTGAAACCGGCGTCACGTCGCAGCCGTGCGGCGTGTGCCGCGCCTGTCGCGAGATCGACGAGGGCCGTTTCGTCGATTACGTCGAAATGGATGCCGCGAGCAACCGCGGCGTCGACGAGATGGCCGCGCTGCTCGAGCGCGCGGTGTACGCGCCTGTCGATGCGCGCTTCAAGGTCTACATGATCGACGAAGTGCACATGCTGACGAACCACGCGTTCAACGCGATGCTGAAGACGCTCGAAGAGCCGCCGCCGCACGTCAAGTTCATCCTCGCGACGACCGATCCGCAGAAGATTCCCGTTACCGTGCTGTCGCGCTGCCTGCAGTTCAACCTGAAGCAGATGCCGGCCGGGCACATCGTGTCGCATCTCGAGCGGATCCTCGGCGAAGAGCAGATCACGTTCGAGCAGCAGGCGCTGCGCCTGCTCGCGCGTGCGGCGCAGGGCAGCATGCGCGATGCACTGTCGCTCACCGACCAGGCGATCGCCTATTCGGCGAACGAAGTGACCGAGTCGGCCGTGTCGGGCATGCTCGGCGCGCTCGACCAGACTTACATGGTGCGCCTGCTCGACGCGCTCGCGGCTGGCAGCGGCCCCGAAATCCTCACGATTGCCGACGAAATGTCGCTGCGCAGCCTGTCGTTCTCGACCGCGCTGCAGGATCTCGCGAGCCTGCTGCACCGGATCGCGTGGGCGCAGTTCGCCCCGGGATCGGTACTCGACGAATGGCCGGAAGCGGCCGACCTGCGCCGTTTCGCGGAGACACTGAGCCCCGAACAGGTGCAGTTGTTCTATCAGATCGCGACGGTCGGCCGTGCGGAGCTCGGTCTCGCGCCGGACGAGTACGCCGGTTTCACGATGACGCTGCTGCGGATGCTCGCGTTCGAGCCGGCGGTTGCCGCCGGCAGTGCGCCGGGCGGCCAGCCGTCCGTGCCGCGGGCCGTGCCGGCTCCGCGCGCTGCCGCGGCATCGGCCGCTGCGGCGAAGCCCGTAGCGGCTGCGCCCGTCGAGGCGGTGCGTCCGCCGGCGGCTGCCCCGGCTGCCCCGATCGCACCCGTCGCGCGTTCGGCACCTGCTCGGTCCGAAGGCGAAGCCAGCCCGCCCGCCGCGAAGCCGGCTGCCGTTCAGGCGCCCGCACCGGTGCCGGTTGACGCACCCGTCATTGAAACACCACAGCCGGGAACGGATGTCGTGCAGCAAGCAGCGCCGGACCTGCCGCCGCCTGCCCGCAACGAGCCCGAGCCGCCTGGGGCGGCCGCTGCCGCGGTTGCGCCGCAAATCGAAGAACCGGTCGCACAGGCCGCACCGGTGCCGCGCGCTGCGCCGCCGGAGCCGGCTGCACGTCCGGCCGCGCGCGCAGGCGGTGCCGCCGCCGCGCTCGACGTGCTGCGCAATGCGGGAATGCGCGTGTCGTCCGATCGCGGGCGCGCAGGCGCGGCGCCGAAACCGGCAGCCCAGCCGGTCGCCGAGAAGCCGGCCGCATCGCGTCCCGCCGTGCAGGTGCCGACGCCGCGTGCCGCGGCTCGTGCGCCGCAGGCTGCCGAGTCGCGCCAGGCCTCGCCGCCGTGGGAAGACATTCCGCCCGACGACTACGTGCCGCTCAGCGCCGACGAGATGTTCGGCGGCCCGGACGACGGCTTCGTGCCGGAGTTCAACAGCGGTCCCGACGATGTGCGCGTGATGCCGAAGCCGGCGGAAACGCGTCCGTCCGCGCCGGTCGATGCGCGACCGTTGCCGCCCGCCATCGCGCTGGATCCGCTCGGCTTCGACGGCGAATGGCCGGCGCTGGCCGCGCGGTTGTCGTTGAAGGGCGTCGCGTACCAGCTCGCCTTCAACAGCGAACTGACGGCCGTCGATGCGACCACCCTGAAACTTTCGGTGCCGGTGCCGCAGTACGCGGACGCCGCGCAGGTGGCGAAGCTGAAGGCGGCGCTGGCCGACGCGCTCGGCAAACCGGTCGAGGTGGCCGTCGAGGTCGGGCCCGCACGGCGCACCGCGGCGGCGCTCGATGCGGCCGCGCGCGCGGCACGCCAGCGCGAGGCCGAGCAGGAGATTCACGGCGATCCGTTCGTCCAGCAGCTCGTGCGCGACTTCGGTGCGCGCATCGTCGAGGGTTCGGTTCGTCCGCTCGCCGATTCGGCGCCGGACGGCGTGCCGCCGACGTTGCATTGAACTGACCGCCCCGCGACAGGCACAATCACGCCCCGCACACTTTGGCCGGCACGCGCCGCGTGCCGGTTTTCACACGATCAAGAAGGAGTATTTCCATGTTGAAAGGCAACCTCGCCGGACTGATGAAGCAAGCGCAGCAAATGCAGGAAAACATGAAGAAGATGCAGGAGCAGCTTGCGCTGATCGAAGTCGAAGGGCAGTCGGGCGCCGGCCTCGTCAAGGTGACGATGACGTGCCGCAACGAAGTGCGCCGCGTCGCGATCGACCCGAGCCTGCTCGCGGACGACAAGGACATGCTCGAGGATCTCGTCGCCGCTGCGTTCAACGACGCCGTGCGCAAGGCCGAAGCGACGTCGCAGGAAAAGATGAGCGGCATGACGTCGGGCCTGCCGCTGCCCCCGGGCTTCAAGCTGCCGTTCTGAGCGCCGCGTCCTTGCCACTGTTTGCCGCCGTATGAAACAGCCGTCCGCCCTGTCTGCTCTCGTCGAAGCGTTGCGCGTGCTGCCCGGCGTCGGGCCGAAATCCGCGCAGCGCATGGCGGTCCACCTGATGCAGCACGACCGCGAAGGCGCGGAGCGGCTTGGCCGGTCGCTGCTGTTCGCGACCGAGCACCTGCAGCACTGCGAAAAGTGCAACACGTTCACCGAAGCGCAGATCTGCGAGGTCTGCAGCGACGAGGAGCGTGATCCGACGCTGCTGTGCGTCGTCGAGACGCCCGCCGACCAGATCATGCTCGAGCAGACGATGACGTACCGCGGGCTGTATTTCGTGTTGATGGGGCGACTGAGCCCGCTCGACGGGATCGGCCCGAAGGAAATCCACTTCGACCGCCTCGTGCGGCGCGCGTCCGACGGTATCGTCAAGGAAGTCGTGCTCGCGACCAACTTCACGAACGAAGGCGAAGCCACCGCGCATTACCTTGGTCAGACGCTGAAGGCGCGCGGCCTCGCGGTCACGCGCCTTGCGCGCGGCGTGCCGGTGGGCGGTGAACTCGAATACGTCGACGCGGGCACCATCGCCCGCGCGATGCTCGATCGCCGCACGATGTAAGCCGGGCGCCGCCTGCCGGCGGCGCCGTTCCTCATGCCAGGGAGACACATGAGCACCAGCCAGGGCCCGCTCGCGGGCGTCAAAGTGCTCGAATTCGGAACGCTGATCGCGGGGCCGTTCGCGTCGCGGCTGTTCGCCGAATTCGGCGCGGAAGTGATCAAGATCGAGGATCCGAACGGCGGTGACCCGCTGCGCAAATGGCGCAAGCTCCACCCGGAGCAGGGCGGCACGTCGCTGTGGTGGTCCGTCCAGGCGCGCAACAAGAAATCGGTCACGCTGAACCTGAAAGCCGACGCCGGCAAGGCGATCGCGCGACAGCTCGCGAGCGAGGCCGACATCGTGATCGAGAACTTCCGTCCCGGCCTGCTGGAGAAGCTCGGGCTCGGTTACGACGTGCTGTCGGCCGACAACCCGGGTCTCGTGATGGTGCGCCTGTCCGGCTACGGTCAGACGGGCCCGTACCGCGACCGGCCCGGCTTCGGTGCGATCGCCGAATCGATGGGCGGGCTGCGTCACATCACCGGCTATCCCGATCTGCCGCCGCCGCGCATCGGCATCTCGATCGGCGATTCGATCGCCGCGCTGCACGGCGTGATCGGCGCGCTGATGGCGCTGCATCACCGCAAGGTCAACGGCGGCGCGGGGCAGGTGGTCGACGTCGCACTGTATGAAGCCGTCTTCAACATGATGGAAAGCGTGGTGCCCGAATACGGCGTGTACGGGATGGTGCGCGAGCGCACCGGCGCGTCGCTGCCGGGCATCGTGCCTTCGAATACCTATGCGTGCCGCGACGGCAGCATCGTGATCGGCGGCAACAGCGACCCGATCTTCAAGCGGCTGATGAAGGCGATCGAGCGCGACGACCTCGCCGACGATCCGGCGCTCGCACAAAACGACGGGCGCGTGCCACGTACGCAGGAGATCGACGACGCGATCGCCGCGTGGCTCGCGCCGCGCACGATCGACGAGGCGCTGGTCGTGCTCAACGCGGCCGACGTGCCGGCCGGGCGCATCTACAGCGCCGCCGACATGTTTACCGATCCGCAGTTTGTTGCCCGGCAGATGATCCAGCGTTTCAAACTGGCTGACGGTACCGATATTCCGCTGCCGAACATCACGCCGAAGCTGTCGGATACGCCGGGCGAAACGCGCTGGCTCGGGCCCGAGCTCGGCGAGCATACGGACGAGGTGCTGCGCGGCCTCGGCTACGACGCCCAGGCGATTGCCGCGCTGCGCGAAGCAGGCGCGATCTGAGGAAAGTGCTCGCGGACCTGTCGCTTCGCGCCAGGTCCGCGACGCAGGCATTCGTCGACGGGACCTCCTTCGGGGCGGAAAACCCGGGCGGCATGGCGTTTTCCCGAGCGTGCTGAAAGACGCCGCGCCATGCGGCGGCGCACCCTGCGCACATGCGCGCACCCGTCCGCTCGCGCCCATCGGACTGTCGCTCTCGCGCCATCTTTCCTCGGTTACAATCGCCGGATGCGAATCCTACTCAGCAACGACGACGGCTATCTCGCCCCCGGTCTCGCCGCGCTCAGCCAAGCGCTGCAGCCGCTGGCCGAGCTCACGGTGATCGCGCCCGAGCAGAACTGCAGCGGCGCGTCGAATTCCCTCACGTTGTCGCGGCCGCTGTCGGTACAGCGTGCGGCGGGTACGGGTTTCTTCTACGTGAACGGCACGCCGACCGATTCGGTGCACGTCGCGTTGACGGGGATGGCCGATGCGAAGCCGGATCTCGTCGTTTCCGGGATCAACAACGGCCAGAACATGGGCGAAGACACGCTCTATTCAGGGACAGTTGCGGCCGCCACCGAAGGCATCATGTTCGGCGTGCCGGCCATCGCATTCTCGCTGGCCGACAAGGGCTGGACCCATCTGGCGGACGCCGCGCGCGTCGCCGCGGAGATCGTCGAGCACTACCTCGCGCATCCGCTGCCGGGCAACCCGCTGCTGAACGTCAATATTCCGAATCTGCCGTACGACGAACTGAAGGGCTGGAAGGTCACGCGTCTCGGCAAGCGTCATCCGTCGCAGCCGGTGATTCGCCAGACCGACCCGCGTGGCGAGCCGATCTACTGGATCGGCGCCGCGGGCGCGGCGATGGACGCGAGCGACGGCACCGATTTCCACGCCGTCGCAAACGGTTTCGTGTCGATCACGCCGCTGCAGCTGGACCTCACGCATACGCAGATGCTGCCCGCGACGCGCGAATGGGCGCGCGCCGGAGGGCGGGCTTCATGAGCGGCGAGCGCGCGAAGCGGTTCCCGCTCGCGCTCGAAGATCTCAAGCGAGCGCCACGCAAATCGGAAGGTCGGGCCGGTGAACGCCATGCGGCGGTTGCGGTGCCGAAGGCTGCCGACAAGCCCGCTGCCGTGCTGAAACCGGTTGCGGTGAAGCCTGCCGCCGTGCGGTCGGCGGCGCACGGTCCCACGGCCGCGAAGCCGGCGACCGCGCCGAAGCCGACCGCGCTGAAGCCCGCGATGCCGAAACCGGCTGCGCCGAGCGTCGCGCCGGCCGGCGCGTTCGCGCTCACGTCGGAACGCGTGCGCGAGCGGATGGTCGAACGACTGCGCGCGAACGGCGTGACCGACGCGCGCGTGCTGGACGCGATGGCCGCGGTGCCGCGCCACATGTTCGTGGATCCGGGGCTCGCGACGCAGGCCTACGAGGATTCGGCGTTGCCGATCGGCCACCAGCAAACCATTTCCAAGCCGTCGGTTGTCGCGCGCATGATCGAGCTCGCGATGGCCGGCCGCACACTCGAGCGCGTGCTCGAGATCGGCACGGGGTGCGGCTATCAGGCCGCCGTGCTGAGCCACGTGGCACGCGACGTGTATTCGATTGAACGCATCAAGCCGCTCTATGAGCGCGCGAAGCTGAACCTGCGGCCGCTGCGCGTGCCGAACATCCGTCTGCACTACGGCGACGGGCGTGTCGGCTTGCCGTCCGCGGCCCCGTTCGACGCGATCGTGATCGCGGCGGCGGGGCTCGACGTGCCGCAGGCGCTGCTCGAGCAGCTCGCGATCGGCGGGCGGCTCGTCGCGCCGGTCGGCGCGCAGAGCGGGCAGCATCAGGTGCTCACGCTCGTCGAGCGCGTCGCGCACGCGCAATGGCGAGAGTCACGGCTTGATCGCGTTTTCTTTGTCCCTTTAAAATCCGGAGTGATTTGAAACCGATGAGTATGTTGCGCGCGATGCAAAACAACCGATCCAGGGAACCGCTCACACTCGCCCAGCGCGCGATCTGTGTGGCTGCGTTCTCCACGCTACTGGCCGCCTGTGCGACGCGGCTCGACAACGCGCCTGTCGTCGATCGCTCCGGCTCGCTCGGCACGACCGGCACCGCGCAGCCCGCGGCGCCGCTTCCGCCGGCGCCCCCGGGTTACTACCGGGTAAAGCCGGGTGACACGCTGTACCGGATCGCGCTCGAAAACGGGCAGAACTATCGCGACATCGCCGCGTGGAACAACCTGTCGAACCCGAATCAGATTGAAGTCGACCAGCTGCTGCGCGTTTCGCCGCAGGCGGGCGCCGCCGTTGCGGGCACGCAGGTCGCTGCGCCGATCGCGGGCGCCGCCGTCGCGACCGCGCCGCTCAGCAGCGGCCCGGCAACGCCGGCTGCCGGCACGTCCTCCACGCTCGCCACGCCGCCGGCTGCGGCCGCCGGCTCGAGCGATACGGCAGCGGCCCCGAGCGGCCCCGTGACGTTCGCATGGCCCGCGCGCGGCCCCGTGCTGAACGGGTTCGACGACGCGAAGAACAAGGGTGTCAACATCGGCGGCACGGCCGGCGAGACCGTGAAGGCGGCGGCCGACGGCCGCGTCGTCTACTCCGGTAACGGCCTGCGCGGCTACGGCAACCTCATTATCATCAAACACGACGCGACTTACCTCACGGCGTATGCACACAATCGTGCTTTGATGGTAAAAGAGGGGGACGCGGTAACGAAGGGGCAGAAGATCGCCGAGATGGGTAACAGCGATGCCGACCGCGTGATGCTGCATTTCGAGGTTCGCCGGCAGGGTAAGCCTGTCGATCCGCTGAAGTATTTGCCGCCTCAATAACCGAGACGACCATGCCGAAATCGAAGCGCCACGAGCCGCAAGCCGAGTCTGAGAAGATCAGTCGTGCCACGCAAGCATCGGTGGGGCGAGCAGGTGCTTCGACGGACGACGAGGACGATATCGCGGACAACGAACGCGATATCGAGGCGCGCGACGCCGAGGCGGACGGTGGCGATGACGAGCGCGAAGGCCGCCCGGAAGCGGCGCCCGACGTCGACGATTTCCGCACGATGCTGCAGGCCGAGCTCACGGCCGACACGATCCAGCATTACCTGAACCGAATCAGCGTGAAGCCGCTGCTGACCGTCGAGGAAGAGCAGCGCTATTCGCGCCTGGCGAAGGCCGGCGAATTCGAGGCGCGGCAGGTGATGATCGAGCGCAACTTGCGCCTCGTCGTCAGCATCGCGAAGGGATACCTGAACCGTGGTGTGCCGCTGCTCGACCTGATTGAGGAAGGCAACCTCGGCCTGATGCACGCGATCGAGAAGTTCGACCCGACGCGCGGGTTCCGTTTCTCGACCTATGCGACGTGGTGGATCCGGCAGAGCATCGAGCGGGCGATCATGAATCAGGCCCGCACGGTGCGCCTGCCCGTGCACGTCATCCGCGAACTGAACCAGGTGCTGCGCGCGAAGCGCCACCTCGAAAAGAATTCGATGTCGACGGGCGAGGCGGCCGAGCGCCGTGAAGCCAGCATCGACGACATCGCCTATCTCACCGGCAAGACCGCCGAGGAAGTCACCGACATCCTTGCGCTCAACGAGCACACGGCGTCGCTCGACGCGCCGCTCGACCTCGATCCCGCGAGCAGCCTGCTCGACCTGCTGCCCGACGATCAGAGCCAGTCACCCGACGCCGAGGTGCAGCACCGCGAGCTCGAAACGCTGACGCGCGCGTGGCTGTCGCGGTTGTCCGACAAGCATCGGCACGTGATCGAGCGCCGCTTCGGCCTGAACCATATCGAACCGGCGACGCTCGAGGAGCTCGCCGACGAGATGGGGCTCACGCGCGAGCGCGTGCGGCAGATCCAGCAGGAAGCGCTGGTGCGCCTCAAGCGGTTCTTTGCCTCCAACGGCGTGCGCAAGGACGCCGTTCTGTAACTGATGACTCCGATTCTTGTTTTTGACATCGAGACGATTCCCGATGTCGACGGCATTCGCCGTCTGGAAGACCTGCCCGCGACGCTCGACGATGCCGCGGTGGCCGAACATGCATTCGCCGCACGCCGCGAGAAGACCGGCGGCGATTTCCTGCCGCATCACCTGCAGCGGATCGCGGCGATCTCGTGCGTGTTCCGCGACAACAACGGTTTTCGCGTGCGCTCGCTCGGCACGCCGCAGGACAATGAAGCGACGCTGATCCAGTCGTTCTACCGCGTGATCGAGAAATACACGCCGCAGCTCGTGTCGTGGAACGGCGGTGGCTTCGATCTGCCGGTGCTGCATTACCGTGCGCTCGTGCACGGCATCCCCGCGACCCGCTACTGGGATCTCGGCGAGGACGACCGCGAATTCAAGTGGAACAACTACATCTCGCGCTATCACTCGCGGCATACCGACCTGATGGACGTGCTCGCGATGTATCAGGCGCGCGCCAACGCGCCGCTCGACGCGCTGGCGAAGCTGTGCGGTTTCCCCGGCAAGCTCGGGATGGACGGCAGCCAGGTGTGGCCGGCGTTCCGGGATGGCCGGATCGATGAAATCCGCAACTATTGCGAAACCGACGTCGTCAACACCTACCTGCTGTACTGCCGGTTCCAGTTGATGCGCGGTGGTCTGACACCGAGCGAGTACGCGGACGAGATCCTGATCGTGAAGAACGCGCTCGCGCTGGAGCCGGCGCCGCACTGGGTTGAGTACCTGGCCGGTTTCGACGCGTAGCGCGGGCGGCCTGCGTCGCAACCGGCGCGATCAGGCCAGTTCGAGCAGCACCGGCTGGTGATCCGACGCGCGCACGACGCCGTCGATGTCGCAGCGCGTGACGCGCGGCAGCATTGTCTCGGTCACGAATGCGAAGTCGCATGCGAGCGGCCCTTCCGACCATTGCACCGTATCGTAGACGCCGGCCGTCGGTGGCGGCGTGCGCCCCGGGTGTTGCGCGACCCATGCGTCGACGAAGCGCGGCGCGTCCGCGATCGGTTCCAGGAAGCGCCGATATGCGTCGCTGTCGAACGCACTGTTGAAGTCGCCGCAGACGATCGCGTCGCGCGGCTGGCCGGTCGCGCTGAACGGCCCCTCGGCGGTCTCGGCGGGCGCCGGACGTTCTGCGTGCGCGCAGGCCTCGCGATGCCGGCCGCGCAGCGCGTCGACCTGGGCGAGCCGCTGGCGCGCCGAATAATATTCCAGATGGGTGGTCACCACGCGCAGCGGACCGAACGGGGCCTGCAGTTCGACGTCCAGCGCGACGCGCGGCATCGACGGCGCACCGGCGTCGGCCGGCCACGGCAGCAACTGGCGCAGCACGCGCCCGACCGGAAGCCGCGTCGCGATCGCGTTGCCGAACTGGCGGCGCGGTGCGCCCGGTTCGATGGCCGGCAGGTCGGCGCCGATCGCTCCGATGATCGTATAGCCGGGCAGCAGCACCGCGAGTTCGGCGAACTGGTCGGGGCCGGGCTGCCCGGGCAGCGCGCCGAAGCCGCGCGTGACCTCCTGCAGGCACAGTACGTCGAAATCGCCGAGCCGCTGGATCGCCGAGACGGTGCGGGGAAGGTCGACGATGCCGTCCGCGTCCCGACCCCATTGGATGTTCCAGTCGATCAGTCGCATGGTCGAATCTCCTGGTGGTTGGGTGGCGGGCTTCGGGCTGGTCCTGACGCGTTCCGCGGTCTTGCGCGGGTGTCGGTGCCGTAAGCCGGCTGCGTGGCCGTTGCGGCGCGATGCAGGGCCGTCCATCATCAAGTATCGACGCTCGGCCCATCCAAAGCGGGCGATACGGGCCTTCGTCGTCTACAATCTCGCCTTCTTCAACGTTTGTCAGGAAAAGCTGGTGTCCGAAGCCGTCCCCACTTCTGCGCGCAAATCGAAAAATGCGCCCGTCGCGCCCGGGCCCGCCCCGGTTCTCGAGATCGAATCGCTCGACATGGAAGCGCGCGGTGTCGGCCGCACGATCACCGAGGATGGCGAGCCGGGCAAGGTCATCTTCGTCGAAGGCGCGTTGCCGGGCGAGCGCGTGACCTATTCGAGCTACCGCCGCAAGCCGAGCTACGAGCAGGCGACGGTTGTCGATATTCTGCGCCCGAGCGTGATGCGCACGCAGCCCAAATGCAAGTTCTTCGGTACTTGTGGCGGCTGCTCGATGCAGCATCTCGACATGCGTGCACAGGTGGCGGTCAAGCAGCGCGTGCTCGAGGACAACCTGTGGCACCTGGCGAAGCTGCGCGCGGAAACGATGTTCGCGCCGATCCACGGCCCGTCGTGGGGCTATCGCTACCGTGCGCGCCTGACCGTGCGCAACGTGGCGAAGAAGGGCGGCGTGCTGGTCGGCTTCCACGAGAAGAAGAGCAGCTATGTTGCCGACATGACGAGCTGCGAAGTGCTGCCGCCGCACGTGTCGGCGATGCTGGTGCCGCTGCGCCGGCTCGTCGAGGGGCTGTCGATCCGCGATCGGATGCCGCAGATCGAGCTGGCGGTCGGTTCGGAAGTCACGGCGCTCGTGCTGCGCGTGCTGGAGCCGATCAACGCGGACGACGAAGCGCTGCTGCGCGCGTTCGCGGACGAGCACAAGGTGCAGTTCTGGCTGCAGCCGAAGGGCCCGGACACGGTGACGCCGTTCTATCCGCTCGACGTGGCGCTCGACTACACGCTGCCGGAATTCGGCATCCGCATGCCGTTCAAGCCGACCGACTTCACGCAGGTCAACCACCAGATCAACCGCGTGCTGGTGGGGCGTGCGCTGCGCCTGCTCGCGCCGTCGCGCGACGACCGCGTGCTGGACCTGTTCTGCGGGATCGGCAACTTCACGCTGCCGCTCGCGCGACTGTCGCGCGAAGTGATGGGCATCGAGGGCAGCGACACGCTGACGACGCGGGCGCTGGCGAATGCGCGCGAGAACGGTGTCGACGGTCATACGACGTTCGCGTGCCGGAACCTGTTCGAAGTGACGGGTGACGACCTCCGCGCGCTTGGTGCATTCGACAAGTTCCTGATCGACCCGCCGCGCGAAGGCGCGCTCGCGGTGTCGAAGGCGCTGGCCGAGATCGCGCAGAGCGGCGAAGGCCCGCTGCCGAAGCGGATCGTCTACGTGTCGTGCAACCCGTCGACGCTCGCACGCGACGCGGGCCTGCTCGTGCACGAGGCCGGTTACCGGCTCAAGGGCGCCGGAGTCGTGAACATGTTCCCGAATACGTCGCACGTCGAATCGATCGCGCTGTTCGAGCGCGACTGAGCCCGGCGGCGGACGTAAAAAAACCGGCCCGAAGGCCGGTTTTTTCATGGTGCACGGCGAACATCAGTTGCGGTTGCCGCCGAAGATGCCGAGCAGGGCGAGCAGGTTCGTGAACACGTTGTACAGGTCGAGGTAGATCGCGAGCGTGGCCGAGATGTAGTTCGTCTCGCCGCCGTTCACGACGCGCTGGACGTCGAACAGCATGTACGCGGAGAAGATCGCGATCGCGAGCACCGATACGGTGAGCATCAGCGCCGGCAGTTGCAGGAAGATGTTCGCGACCGACGCGAGCAGGATCACGATCACGCCCATGAACAGCCACTTGCCGAGACCCGAGAAATCGCGCTTGCTGACGGTGGCGATCGTCGCCATCGCGGCGAAGATGATGCCGGTGCCGCCGAACGCGAGCATGATCAGCGACGGGCCGTTCGAGAAGCCGAGGATGAAGCTCAGCAGTCGCGACAGCATCAGGCCCATGAAGAACGTGAAGCCGAGCAGCACGAACACGCCGGCCGCGCTGTTTTTCGTCCGCTCGATCGCGAACATGAAGCCGAACGCGATCGCGAAGAACGCGAGCAGGCTCATCATCGGGCTCGTGGCCGCGAACAGCGAGAAGCCCGTCGCGACGCCGACCCAGGCGCCCAGCACGGTCGGCACCATCGACAGCGCGAGCAGCCAGTACGTGTTCCGCAGCACGCGGTTGCGAACCTCGGCGGTGCTGACGGAACCGCCGCGGCCGAAATTGTACGGATAGTCGTTCATGGTTTCTCCTAACATTGAACGCGTGGGCGTCCGGGGCCGGTTCGGCACACGCGGTGTGCGGCGCAGCAAACCGGAGCAGCTATGGCTAAGATACGTTCCGTGCCGGGAGGTTTCAATGGCCGTGCGGCACAAAACATATAGATTCGGAACCTTTCACATGTGTAAGGGTTCAATCGCAATGATACACGGGATCGTGCTACAATAGCGGATTCATTTGAACCTGTAACTTCTTAATTTTTTGGAGTTTTTATGGCAATCGAGCGCACCCTGTCGATCATCAAGCCGGATGCGGTGGCAAAGAACGTGATCGGCCAGATCTACAGCCGTTTCGAAGGCGCCGGCCTGAAGATCGTCGCATCGCGCATGGCACACCTGTCGCGTGCAGACGCAGAGAAGTTCTACGCGGTTCACGCAGCGCGTCCGTTCTTCAAGGACCTCGTCGATTTCATGATCTCGGGCCCGGTGATGATCCAGGTTCTGGAAGGTGAAGGCGCGATCCTGAAGAACCGCGACCTGATGGGCGCAACGGATCCGAAGAAGGCAGAAAAGGGCACGATCCGCGCCGATTTCGCCGACAGCATCGACGCGAACGCCGTTCACGGCTCGGACGCTGCAGAAACGGCAGCGGTCGAAGTCGCGTTCTTCTTCCCGGAAATGAACGTTTACTCGCGTTAAGCCCTGGCTGACAGCAAGTAGGCAGGATCCAGCGCACGCGGCAAGGCAGCACATCATGACGAGCGAAACTTCCGTCAATCTTCTCGACTTCGATGCCGAGGGTCTTGTCGCGTACTGCGGCAGCCTCGGCGAGAAGCCGTTCCGCGCCAAGCAGTTGCAGCGCTGGATCCACCAGTACAACGCCGGCGATTTCGACGGCATGACCGATCTCGCAAAGTCCCTGAGAGAAAAGCTCAAGGGCCGTGCGTCGATCGTGATGCCCGATATCGCCAGCGATCACGTTTCCACCGACGGCACGCGCAAGTGGCTGATCGACGTCGGAAGCGGCAATGCGGTCGAAACCGTGTTCATCCCGGAAGAGACGCGCGGCACGTTGTGCGTGTCGTCGCAGGCCGGGTGCGCGGTCAACTGCCGCTTCTGTTCGACGGGCAAGCAGGGCTTTTCCCGCAACCTGTCGACAGCCGAAATCATCGGCCAGCTCCGCATGGCCGAATTTGCATTGCGAGCGTCGCTGGGCCGCGCGCCCGGCCCGAACGGCAAGGCCGAACGGGTCGTCACCAACGTGGTGATGATGGGCATGGGCGAGCCGCTGCTGAATTACAGCGCGGTCGTGCCCGCGATGCGGCTGATGCTCGACGACAACGCGTACGGCCTGTCGCGCCGCCGCGTCACGCTGTCCACGTCCGGCGTGGTGCCGATGATGGATCGCCTCGGCGCCGAGTTGCCGGTCGCGCTGGCCGTTTCGCTGCACGCGCCGAACGATGCGCTGCGCGACGAGCTGGTGCCGCTCAACAAGAAGTATCCGCTTCGCGAGCTGATGGCTGCGTGCCAGCGCTATCTGAAAGTCGCACCGCGCGACTTCATTACATTCGAATACTGCATGCTGGACGGCGTCAACGACACCGAAGCGCATGCACGCGAACTGCTGGCCGTCACGCGCGACGTGCCGTGCAAGTTCAATCTGATCCCGTTCAATCCGTTTCCGGAGTCGGGCCTCATCCGCTCGAAGCCGGAGCAGATCAAGCGCTTCGCACAGGTTCTCATCGACGCGGGTGTCGTCACGACCGTGCGCAAGACGCGCGGCGACGACATCGATGCCGCGTGCGGCCAGCTGGCCGGCGCGGTGAAGGACCGCACGCGCCTGGCGGAACGAACGGGCACGGCAGGAAAAATCATCGAAGTTCGGGCAGTTTGACGGGGGCACCTGACCGGGGACGCCCGAACCCCTTGGCGGTGCAACACGCGAATAGCGATCGGTCGCGGCGCCTCGGCGCCGCGCATGGTATGGACAGTTGCGGGTGCCGGCCGGCAGGAGCCGGAGGCGCCCGCCAGTGAAGAAGAATCGACGCGAGGACAAGGATGAGTGAGCCGCAGCCGACTAACGGCGCAGAGACGAATGCCGCGAAACCGGCACCGGCGGGACTGGAATCGCTGGCAGCAGTCGGCAGCCGGCTGGCGCAGCTTCGGGAGACGAAGGGCTGGTCGGTCGACGACGTGTCGGCGCGACTCAAGGTCGCACCGCAGAAGCTCCGGGCGCTCGAGGCCGGCGACATCAGCCATCTGCCCGGTGTGACGTTCGCGCTCGGTGTCGTGCGCAGTTACGCGAAGATGCTCGGCGTTGACCCGGAACCGTTCGCGCAGGCGTTGCGCCGTGAGCGCGGGGTACCGGAAGTCGACCTGTCGATGCCCGCGTCGTCGGGGACGGATCTGCCGCGCGGCCGTGTATCGATTCCGCTGGGTGGCTCGTCGCGTCATCATCCGTGGCTGTGGGGAACGGCGATCGTCGTCGTCGCGGTGGTCGCCGTACTGATGTGGCACACTGGCGGCGATTCGTCGAGCCTGCTCGCGCGCCTGAAGGGCAACGACGCGGAGCATGCGTCGGCGGCGAGCGCTTCGGCTGCATCGTCGGCCGCTGTCGAAGAAGCGGCCGCAAGCGGTGCGTCGACCGTCGCCGCCAATGAGGTTCCGGCCCCGGCGGCCGCATCTGCGGCGCCGGCGATTGCATCGGCTGTTCCGGCGCCCGCGGCGCCGGTCGCGACGGCCGTTGCATCGCAACCGGTCGTGGCCACGACGGCGGCAAGCGCCGCCGCGCCGGCCCAGCCGGCGAGCGTCGTGGTCGCGGCAGGCCAGTCGATGGTCGAACTGAAGGTCAAGCAGGATTGCTGGTTCAGCGTGCGCGACAAGAATGGCAAGGAGCTGTTCTCGGCGCTGGTGCGGGCCGGCGAGACGAAGCAGGTCGCCGGTGACGGGCCGTTCAAGGTCACGATCGGCAACAAGGCAGGCCTCGACGCAGTCGCGTTCGACGGAAAGCCGGTCGATCCGGCAAAATATTCGGCAGCGCGGGGTAATGTGGCACGGTTCACGTTGCCCTGACGTCAAGCGCCGTGACGAAGGCCTGTCGTCGATGTCGGCAGGCCGTGAGGGCACGGCGCTTTTTCAATTCATGTGCCGCGTCGCGGCGCATTCCGCGTAAATGGATCTATCGATGCAATCCGAAGCTCAATCCCCACGCAGCAGTCAGATTTGTTCAACCGAGCCGGTGTTCGGCGGGCATCAGCCGCGCCGCGTATCGCATGCGGTGGATGTCCGCTGGGGCGGGCAACTCGTGACGATCGGCGGCGACGCGCCGGTGCGCGTGCAGTCGATGACGAATACCGACACGGCCGACGCGATCGGCACGGCGATCCAGATCAAGGAACTCGCGAACGCGGGCTCCGAACTGGTGCGCATCACGGTCAACACGCCCGAGGCCGCCGCCGCCGTGCCGGCGATCCGCGAGCAACTCGACCGGATGGGCGTGACCGTGCCGCTCGTCGGCGATTTCCACTACAACGGCCACCTGCTGCTGCGCGATTACCCGGGCTGCGCGGAGGCGCTGTCGAAGTACCGGATCAACCCCGGCAACGTCGGCCAAGGCGCGAAGCGCGATACGCAGTTCGCGCTGATGATCGAGGCCGCGGCCAAGTACGACAAGGTCGTGCGAATCGGCGTGAACTGGGGCAGCCTGGACCAGGACCTGCTCGCGCGCATGATGGACGAGAACGGTGCACGTTCGCAGCCGTGGGGCGCGCAAAGCGTGATGTACGAGGCGCTGATCCAGTCGGCGATCGGCTCGGCCGAACGTGCGGTCGAACTCGGCCTCGGCCGTGACCGCATCGTGCTGTCGTGCAAGGTCAGCGGCGTGCAGGATCTGATCGCCGTGTACCGCGAGCTCGGCCGCCGCTGCGGCTTCGCGCTGCACCTCGGGCTGACCGAGGCCGGCATGGGCTCGAAGGGCATCGTTGCGTCGACGGCCGCGCTTGGCGTGCTGCTGCAGGAAGGGATCGGCGATACGATCCGCATCTCGCTGACGCCGGAACCGGGCGCGCCGCGCACGGGTGAAGTGATCGTCGGCCAGGAAATCTTGCAGACGATGGGCCTGCGCTCGTTCGCACCGATGGTGATCGCGTGCCCGGGCTGCGGCCGCACGACGAGCACGCTGTTCCAGGAACTCGCGATGCAGATCCAGACCTACCTGCGCGAGCAGATGCCGGTCTGGCGCAAGGAATATCCGGGCGTCGAGAAGATGAACGTCGCGGTGATGGGCTGCATCGTCAACGGCCCGGGCGAGTCGAAGCACGCGAACATCGGCATCAGCCTGCCGGGTTCGGGCGAGAACCCGGCCGCGCCCGTCTTCATCGACGGCGAGAAGGTCAAGACGCTGCGCGGCGAGCGGATCGCCGAGGAATTCCAGCAGATCGTCAGCGACTACGTCGCACGCAACTACGGCCGCGCTGAGGCCACGAACTAATTCGTCCAAACACACGAACGATGACTGAACAGAAACGCAAGATCGAGAAGCTCACCGGCGTCAAGGGCATGAACGACATCCTTCCGCAGGATGCCGGCCTGTGGGAATTCTTCGAAGCTACCGTGAAATCGCTGCTGCGCGCGTACGGCTACCAAAACATCCGCACGCCGATCGTCGAACACACGCAGCTCTTCACGCGCGGCATCGGCGAAGTCACCGACATCGTCGAGAAAGAGATGTACAGCTTCACCGACGCGCTGAACGGCGAAAACCTGACGATGCGCCCGGAAAACACCGCGGCCGTCGTGCGCGCGTCGATCGAGCACAACATGCTGTACGACGGCCCGAAGCGCCTGTGGTACATCGGCCCGATGTTCCGTCACGAGCGTCCGCAGCGCGGCCGCTATCGCCAGTTCCATCAGGTCGGCGTCGAGGCGCTCGGCTTCGCGGGTCCCGATGCGGATGCCGAGATCATCATGATGTGTCAGCGCCTGTGGGACGACCTCGGCCTGACCGGCATCAAGCTCGAGATCAACTCGCTCGGCCTTGCCGAAGAGCGTGCCGCGCACCGCGTCGAACTGATCAAGTACCTCGAGCAGTTCGCCGACGTGCTCGACGAGGACGCAAAGCGCCGTCTGTATACGAACCCGCTGCGCGTGCTCGACACGAAGAATCCCGCGCTGCAGGAGATCGCGCAGAACGCGCCGAAGCTGATCGACTTCCTCGGCGAAGAATCGCGCGCGCACTTCGAAGGGCTGCAGCGTCTGCTGCTCGCGAACAATATTCCGTTCAAGATCAACCCGCGTCTCGTGCGCGGCCTCGATTACTACAACCTGACCGTGTTCGAGTGGGTGACCGACAAGCTCGGCGCGCAGGGCACGGTCGCGGCCGGCGGCCGCTACGATCCGCTGATCGAGCAGCTCGGCGGCAAGCCGACCGCCGCGTGCGGCTGGGCGATGGGCATCGAGCGCATTCTCGAGCTGCTGAAAGAAGACGATCTCGCGCCCGAGCAGGAAGGTGTCGATGTGTACGTCGTGCATCAGGGCGAGACCGCGCGTGAACAGGCGTTCATCGCGGCCGAGCGCCTGCGCGATACGGGCCTTGACGTGATCTTCCACTGCAGCGCCGATGGCGCGACGGCAAGCTTCAAGTCGCAGATGAAGCGGGCCGACGCGAGCGGCGCCGCGTTCGCGGTGATCTTCGGCGAAGAGGAAGTCGCGAACGGCACGGTGGGCGTGAAAGCGCTGCGCGGTGCGGGTGCGGATGGGGAAAAGAACGTTCAGCAGACCGTACCGGTCGAAAGCTTGACCGAATTCCTAATCAATGCGATGGTTGCATCCGCCGAAGACGGCGACGACTGATCGCGCTGGCATTCGCTCGACAAGAAAGGCCTGAACAGGAAGGAATCGCTCGCCGATGAGTTATCACGACGAACAAGAATCGATTGAAAGTCTCAAGGCGTGGTGGGCCCGCTGGGGCAACCTCACCACGTGGATCGTGCTCGCGGCGCTCGTCGTCGCGGCCGGTTTCAACGGCTGGAACTACTGGCAGCGCCGTCAGGCTGCCGAGGCGTCCGGGCTGTACGAGCAGGTCCAGAAGGCCGCCGCCGCGAACGACAAGGCGACGATGGCCCGCGCGGCCGCCGACATGGAAGACAAGTTCGGCAGCACGCCGTATGCGCAGATGACGGCGCTCTCGGCCGCGAAGACGCTGTATGCAGCCGGCGACGCGGCAGGCGCGAAGGCGCAACTGCAGTGGGCCGTCGATCACGCCAAGGACAACGAGTACAAGCAGATCGCGAAGCTGCGTCTCGCGTCGCTGCTGCTCGACGAAAAGGCGTACGACGCGGGCCTCACGCTGCTGTCGGGTACGCCGGTCGATGCATTCAAGGGCCTCGTGGCCGATCGTCGCGGCGATCTGCTGGCCGCGCAAGGCAAGACCGACGATGCGCGCGCCGCTTACAAGCTCGCGCTCGACGGCCTGTCGAAGGACGACCAGTCTGCGCGGCAACTCGTGCAGTTCAAGCTGGACGCGCTCGGCGGCTGAATCGCGGTCCCCTTAACCTCTTAACTTCTGCTTCGCTAACCGATGAATTTGCTGAAACGTTACGCTGTGCCCGTTGCCTGCGCGGCGGCTGTCCTCGCATTGGCGGCTTGCTCGTCGTCGAAGGACGCGCGTCGCGTGCCGACGCCGCTGACCGAGTTCAAGCCCGTCATGGACGTGCAACAGGTCTGGAAGGCGAGCGTCGGCAAGGGCGGACGCTACCTGTTCTCGCCGGTGGCCGTGGGCGACGCCGTCTATGCGGCGGGCGAAAACGGTTCGGTCGAGAAGATCGACGCGAAGACGGGCCAGACGCTCTGGCGTTCGAAGGTCGGTTCGGACCTGTCGGCCGGTGTCGGCAGCGACGGCAATCTGACGGCGGTCGGCGCGCTGAAGGGCGGCGTGTTCGTGCTGGGCCCGGACGGCAAGCAACTGTGGAAGACCAGCGTGCAGGGCGAGATCTTCTCGCCGCCGCTCGTCGGCAACGGCCTCGTGGTCGTCCGTACGATCGACGGCCAGGTGATCGCGTTCAACGCACAGACGGGCGAGCAGAAGTGGAACTACCGCAACCGCGCGGTGCCGCTGAACCTGCGCGTGTCGGCCGGCATGACGTTCGCGGGTGACGCGGCGGTGCTGGCGGGCTTCCCCGGCGGCGGTCTGGTCGCGATCAACCTGCAGACGGGCGAGCCGTTCTGGCAGACGCCGGTGTCGTTCCCGAAGGGCGTGACCGAGGTCGAGCGCATCAACGACGTCAGCGGCCCGCCGACGCTCGTGGGCGCGGAGGCATGCGCGGTGACGTTCCAGGGTCAGCTCGGCTGCTTCGATGCGAACTCGGGCCGCCCACTGTGGGAAAAGGCGTTCTCGAGCCGCAGCGGTCTTGCACAGGACGATTCGGTGGTCGCCGGCGGCGACGACTGGTCGGTCGTGACGGCGTACGACGCGGCATCGGGCAACCAGCTGTGGCGCAACGACAAGCTGAAGAGTCGTGACGTCGGCGTGCCGTACCTGCTCGGGCATGCGGTCGTGATGGGCGATTACAAGGGCTTCGTGCACTTCCTGTCGCGCGAAGACGGCAGCTTCATCGCACGGATGAAGACCGACGGCAGCGCGATTACGGCGGCGCCGGTCCTCGCGGGCAATACGCTCGTCGTGCAGACGAAGGACGGCGGCCTGTACGGGTTCCGTCCGCGCTGACACGCAGTAAACAGGTGCGGCCGCGGCGCGGCGGGCTTGTCCCGCGCGCCTCGGCCGTGCCGCATGAAGGCGGCCGGTGCTCCCGGCCGCTCGGTATTTGAAAGGCAGTTCGAGACGAAAGACGACGGCGCGCAACGTGCGCCGGGCGCGCGCATCCGACGCGGCGCGAATTCGTGATATTTTCATTCAGCGCAGCCGCCCGCAGCAGCGGGCCTCCCGCTGCTGCGCTTCACCGTAGAAAACACAGATGAAACCGGTTATTGCCCTTGTTGGGCGCCCCAATGTGGGGAAATCCACGCTGTTCAACCGGCTCACGCGCTCGCGCGATGCGCTGGTCGCCGACCTGCCGGGCCTGACGCGCGATCGCCATTACGGCGAAGGGCGCGTCGGCGAGCGGCCGTACCTGGTCGTCGATACGGGCGGCTTCGAACCCGTCGCGAAGGACGGCATCCTGCACGAGATGGCGCGCCAGACGCGGCAGGCCGTCGAGGAAGCCGACATCGTCGTGTTCATCGTCGACGGCCGCAACGGGCTCGCGCCGCAGGACAAGTCGATCGCCGACTACCTGCGCAAGACCGGCCGGCCGATCTTCCTCGTCGTCAACAAGGCCGAGGGGATGAAGTACACGGCGGTCGCGACCGACTTCTACGAACTCGGGCTCGGCGATCCGCGCGCGATCTCGGCCGCGCACGGCGACGGCGTGACCGACATGATCAACGAGGCCCTGGAGGTTGCTTACGCCGACCGCCCGGAGGAAGAGGACGAAAACGATCCGTCGCGCGGTATCAAGATCGCGATCGTCGGCCGTCCGAACGTCGGCAAGTCGACGCTCGTGAACGCGCTGATCGGCGAAGATCGCGTGATCGCGTTCGACATGCCGGGCACGACGCGCGATTCGATCTACGTCGACTTCGAGCGTAACGGCAAGAAATATACGCTGATCGACACGGCCGGCCTGCGCCGCCGCGGCAAGGTGTTCGAGGCGATCGAGAAGTTCTCGGTCGTGAAGACGCTGCAATCGATCTCCGATGCGAACGTCGTCATTCTTCTGCTGGATGCGCAGCAGGACATTTCCGACCAGGACGCGCACATCGCCGGCTTCGTCGTCGAGCAGGGCCGCGCGCTCGTGATCGGCGTCAACAAGTGGGATGGCCTCGACGAGCACGCGCGCGACCGCGCGAAAGCGGATTTGACCCGCAAGCTGAAATTCCTCGACTTCGCGAAATCGCACTTCATTTCGGCCGCGAAGAAGACGGGTATCGGCGCGCTGATGCGCTCGGTCGACGACGCGTACGCGGCGGCGATGGCGAAGCTGCCGACGCCGAAGCTCACGCGTGCGCTGATCGAGGCCGTCGAATTCCAGCAGCCGCGCCGTCGCGGCCCGGTGCGCCCGAAGCTGCGCTACGCGCACCAGGGCGGCCAGAATCCGCCGCTCATCGTCATCCACGGCAATGCGCTCGACGCGGTCACGGAAACCTACAAACGCTACCTCGAAAACCGGTTCCGCGAAACTTTCTCGCTGACCGGGACTCCATTGCGCATAGAGTTCCGTTCGTCGAACAACCCGTACGCGGACAAGGGCTGAAGCACGCCCCGCAAGGGATAGGCCGCAAGGCCTACGCCCCGGGCGGGGCAGGCAAAATCAGCTATAGTGTAGCGATTGGCGCCGGATCTCTTTTTCTTCGCCGCCAATCCAGATCAACCTGCAAAAAAAGATGGAGTACGCCATGAGCAACAAAGGGCAATTGTTACAAGACCCGTTTTTGAACGCACTGCGCAAAGAGCACGTTCCCGTTTCGATCTACCTCGTCAATGGCATCAAGCTTCAAGGGAACATTGAATCGTTCGACCAGTACGTCGTGTTGCTCCGTAATACGGTGACCCAGATGGTCTACAAGCACGCCATCTCGACGGTCGTGCCGGCGCGCCCGGTGAATTTCCACCCGGACGCGGAAGTCTCGTCCTAACCCATTGCAGCGGCCGGCATCCGGTCGCCGCGAGCGACCGATGCCAGCCGCCTTATCTTGACACCCGATAATTTGATCAACGCAGCGCTCGTCGGCATCGATTTCGGCAAGACCGATTTCGAAGCCAGTCTCGAAGAACTCAGTCTTCTCGCCTCCAGCGCGGGGGCCCGTCCCGCCGTCACCCTCACAGGTCGTCGCTCCAGTCCCGATGCCAAGATGTTCATCGGCAGCGGCAAAGCCGAAGAGCTGCGGCTTGCCTGCGACGCGCACAACGTCGAAATCGTCATCTTCAACCACGCCCTTGCGCCGGCCCAGCAACGCAATCTGGAGCAGGCACTTAACAGGCGTGTGGTCGACCGCACGAGCCTCATCCTCGACATCTTCGCGCAGCGCGCCCGCAGTCACGAAGGCAAGTTGCAGGTCGAACTCGCGCAGCTGCAATACCTGTCGACACGACTCATTCGTGCGTGGACCCACCTTGAACGGCAGAAGGGCGGTATCGGCCTGCGCGGCCCCGGCGAAACGCAGCTCGAAACCGACCGCCGGCTGATCGGCGAACGCATCAAGATGCTGAAGTCGCGGCTCGACCGGCTGCGTCGGCAGCACAGTACGCAGCGTCGGCAGCGTGCGCGCAGCGGCACGATGTCGGTGTCGCTCGTCGGCTACACGAACGCGGGCAAGTCGACGCTGTTCAATGCACTGACGAAAGCGCAGGCCTACGCGGCCGACCAGCTGTTCGCCACGCTCGATACGACGTCGCGGCGCGTGTACCTCGGCGACGAGGTCGGTCAGATCGTCGTGTCGGATACGGTCGGGTTCATCCGCGAGCTGCCTCACCAGCTCGTCGCGGCATTCCGCGCGACCCTCGAGGAAACGATCCACGCGGATCTGCTGCTGCACGTGGTCGACGCGTCGAGCGCGGTCAGGCTCGAGCAGATCGAGCAGGTCAACGGCGTGCTGCACGAGATTGGCGCGGACACGATCCGGCAGGTGCTGGTGTTCAACAAGATCGACGCCGTGCCCGAGCTGGCGGCCCGCGGCGACGCGGTCGAGCGGGACGAATATGGTAATATTTCGCGCGTCTTTTTGAGCGCGCGCACCGGTCAGGGTCTTGATACGTTGCGTGCCGCCATCGCCGAAATCGCCTCCGCGGAACACCTCTCCAGCGCGACGTTACCCAGCGGCGCGCTCGACGGCGCACCCGCTGAACCACACGAAGACCACACGATTTCCGAACACGGGCGCTAACCGGTCCCGGCCGGTTCGCCGGCGTCTTATCTGGTGAACAAACTCTGGTGAACGAATACAACGAGCGGAGTACCTGGCGGCGGATGCGCGCCTTGCTGTCGATCAACGATCCCCGCTGGGGACGCGGCGAAGGCAATGGCAAAGACGGATCCCGTCCGCGTCCGAACGAATCGAAGCGTCCGCAAGGCGGTGACGGCGATGGTCCGCCCGATCTCGACGAGATGTGGCGCAACTTCAACCGGCGTCTGAGCGGCCTGTTCGGCGGCAAGGGCGGCAACGGCTTCCGTCCTGACAACGGCCGCGCTGCGCGAGTCGGCGTCGGCATCGTGATCGGCGTGCTGGTCGCGGTCTACGCGGGCAGCGGGCTGTTCGTCGTGCAGGAAGGTCAGACGGGCGTCGTGCTGCAGCTCGGCAAGCTGTCGGGCACGGTCGGCCAGGGCGTGCACTGGCGCGCGCCGTATCCGTTCGCGTCGCACGAAATCGTCGATACGTCGCAGGTCCGCTCGATCGAGATCGGCCGCAACAACGTCGTGCGTCTCGCGAACGTGAAGGAAGCAGCGATGCTGACGCGCGATGCCGACATCGTCGACGTCCGTTTCATCGTCCAGTACCGGATCCGTTCCGCCACCGATTACCTGTTCCGCAGCGTCGATCCCGAACGCAGCGTCTCGCAGG
Source organism: Burkholderia cepacia (assembly GCF_029962485.1). Taxonomy (NCBI): domain Bacteria; kingdom Pseudomonadati; phylum Pseudomonadota; class Betaproteobacteria; order Burkholderiales; family Burkholderiaceae; genus Burkholderia; species Burkholderia cepacia. The sequence continues at coordinate 2,030,996 of NZ_CP073637.1, read as the reverse complement.
CCGCACAGGCCGCGGTACGCGCGATCGTCGGCACGCGCAGCGCGGCCGACATGCTGAACCAGGACCGTGACGCGCTGCGCGAGCAGCTGTCCACGGCGATCCAGCGCGACCTCGACCGCTACCAGTCGGGGCTCGAGGTGACGGCCGTCACGATGCAGAACGTCGCGGCACCGGAGCAGACGCAGGCCGCATACGCCGAAGTCGCGAAGGCACGCGACGAGCGCGAGGCCGCGAAGCGTGCTGCGCAGGCCTATGCAAGCGACCTGCTGCCGAAGGCGCAGGGTGATGCCGCGAAGCTCGTCGACGAAGCGAAGGCGTATGCCGATCGCGTGGTCACGCAAGCCGAGGGCGACGCCGATCGCTTCAAGCAGGTTTATGCGCAGTACTCGAAGGCGCCCGCGGTGATCCGCGAGCGGATGTACCTCGAGACGATGCAGGAAATCTATTCGAACGCGACGAAGGTGTTCGTCGGCAACAAGGGCGGCAACAGCGTCGTGTACTTGCCGCTCGACAAGCTCGTCGAACAGGGGCGGCAAAATGCCGCGGCGTCCACCGGTGCGTCCGCGCCCGATGCGGCGTCGGCACCGGCAGCCGTCGCGCCGGCCGCGGCTGCGGCCGTACCCGCGAGCGCCGCACCGGCAGCCGCGGCGTCGGGTGTCGACGTGCTGCGATCGCGCGAAGCGTTTCGCAGCCGGTCGCGCGAAGACGATACGAAGTAACGGGGAGCGCAGAACATGAACCGAATCATTGCGCTCGTCGTCGCAATCGTGATCGTTGCCTTCGCGGCGTCCTCGACGGTCCTGACCGTCGATCCGCGCCATGCGGCCGTGCTGTCGGGCCGCGACGGCGTGCAGCCCGAACTCGCGGGCCCGGGCATCCACTTCAAGCTGCCGCCGCCGTTGCAAACGGCCACGCTGATCGACACGCGCCTGCAATCGCTCGAGTCGTCCGATCCGCTGCAGCTGGCGACCCAAGACAAGCACGACCTGCTCGTCGCGTATGCGGTGAAGTACCGGATCAGCGATCCGATGAAGTATTTCACCGCGACGGGCGGCGACCCGGCAGCGGCCACCGAACGCCTGACCGGCGTGCTGAAGAGTGCGCTCGGCGATGCGTTCGGCCAGCGCGCGCTCGACGACGCCCTTGGCGGCCAGCGTGCGATCGCCGATGCGGCCCGCGACGCGGCCAAGGCGAAGGCGGCCGGTTTCGGCGTCGACGTGGTCGACGTCCAGCTGACGCGCGTCGACCTGCCGGCCGCGCAGACGGATGCCGTCTATCAACGGATGATCGGCGCGCTGCGCGATCAGGCCGCGCAGGTGCGTGCGGAAGGCGCGGCCGACGTCGAGCAGATCAAGGCCGACGCCGAGCGCGAACAGCAGGCCGTGCTCGCGAACGCGTACAAGTCCGCGCAGACGATCAAGGGCGAGGGCGACGCAAAAGCCGCGACGATCGCCGCCGATGCGTTCGGTCGCGATCCGCAGTTCTATCAGTTCTACGCGAGCCTGCAGGCCTACCGGAATACGTTCAAGCGCAACGACATCATCGTCGTCGATCCCGACAGCGAGTTCTTCCGCTTCATGCGCAGCCCGACGGGCGGTGCCGCACCGGCGGCACCTGCTCCCCGCAAACACTGACCTTGGGGCGCCGCGTCGAGCGGCGCCGTCGCTCGCATGGACCTGGCTGGCTCGTTGTTGCTCGCAGTAGCGCTGATGCTGATCATCGAGGGGGCGTTCCCCTTCGTGTTTCCCGTCGCCTGGCGCGACACGTTTCGTAGAATAGCTGAGCGGCCGCCGCATCATATCCGGATCGGCGGGCTGATCGTGATGGTGCTCGGGCTCGTGCTGCTGCTGCTCGCCACTTGATCCGGACGGCGCATCCGCCGTTCGTCCCGCCCGATTCCGAAGTTCCGATTCAACTCGCGGCGCGCGTGGCGCGCGCCGTTTCCCGTCGTAGGACCGTACCGATGTCGACCTGGTTACTTCCCGAGAATATCGCCGACGTACTGCCGTCGGAAGCGCGCAAGATCGAGGAGCTGCGCCGCAGGCTGCTCGACCGCTTCCGTTCGTACGGCTACGAAATGGTGATGCCGCCGCTGCTCGAGTATCTCGAGTCGCTGCTGACGAGCGGCGGCACCGACCTGCGCCTGCGCACCTTCAAGCTGGTCGACCAGCTGTCGGGCCGCACGCTCGGCCTGCGTGCGGACATCACGCCGCAGGTGGCACGGATCGACGCACACCTGTTGAACCGCCAGGGTGTGACGCGCCTGTGCTACGCGGGCCACGTGATGCATACGCGTCCGCGCGGCCTGCACGCAACGCGCGAGCAGATCCAGATCGGCGCGGAAATCTACGGGCATGCCGGGCTGGAAGCCGATCTCGAGATCCAGCAGCTGATGCTCGACGCGCTGCATCTCGCGGGCCTGTCGCGCATCCGTCTCGACCTCGGTCATGCGGGCGTGCTCGCGGCGCTGCTGGCACGCGACGCGCAGGCCGCCGAGCGCGGCGAGTCGCTGTACGACGCGTTGTCGGGCAAGGACGTGCCGCTCCTGAACGAACTCACCGACGATCTCGGCGCCGATACGCGCGCCGCGCTGCGCGCGCTGCCGAACCTCTACGGCGACGCGAGCGTGCTCGCCGAGGCGCGTGCGCGTCTGCCGGTGCTGCCCGAAATCACGCGGGCGCTCGACGATCTGGCGCAGCTCGCGGCACAGGCGAAGGGCGCGGAAGTGGCGATCGACCTCGCCGATCTGCGCGGCTATGCGTACCACAGCGGCGCAATGTTCAGCGCGTACATCGACGGCGTGCCGAACGCGATCGCGCGCGGCGGGCGTTATGACCACGTCGGGCAGGCGTACGGCCGTGCGCGACCGGCAACGGGCTTCTCGCTCGACCTGCGCGAGCTCGCGCGGATTTCGCCGGTCGAGGCGCGCGGCACCGCGATTCTCGCGCCGTGGGCGCAGGACGACGCACTGGGCGCGGCCGTCGCCGCGCTGCGCGATGCGGGCGAGGTCGTGATCCAGGCGTTGCCGGGCCACGACCACGTGCTCGACGAGTTCGCATGCGATCGTTCGCTCGTCGAGCGCAACGGCACATGGGTGGTCGAACCCCGCTAAACAGGCGTTCGCGGGCCGTGCTTCGGCGTGCATATCGTTGAAGCGAAACGGAAAAATTCGGAATCGCCCGCGAACATAGGTAGAATACGTTTTTAACCAGCTAACGAATCAACATGTCTGCCAGCGCAGTGAACGTGACTCCCGGGCGCAATGTCGTCGTCGTGGGAACGCAATGGGGTGATGAAGGCAAGGGCAAGATCGTCGACTGGCTGACGGACCACGCTCAGGGCGTCGTGCGTTTCCAGGGCGGTCACAACGCCGGCCACACCCTCATCATCGGCGGCAAGAAAACGATCTTGCGCCTCATTCCGTCGGGCATCATGCGTGAAGGCGTCGCCTGCTACATCGGCAACGGCGTCGTCCTGTCCCCCGAAGCACTGTTCAAGGAAATCGGCGAGCTCGAAGAAGCCGGCGTGAACGTGCGCGACCGTCTGTTCATCTCCGAAGCCACGACGCTGATCCTGCCGTACCACATCGCGATCGACCAGGCGCGTGAAGCGCGCAAGGGCGCGGGCAAGATCGGCACGACGGGCCGCGGCATCGGCCCTGCGTATGAAGACAAGGTTGGCCGCCGCGCGCTGCGCGTGCAGGACCTGTTCGACGCGAAGACCTTCGCCGACCGCCTGCGCGAAAATCTCGATTTCCACAACTTCGTGCTGACCCAATACCTGGGTGGCGCGGCCGTTGATTTCCAGGCCACGCTCGACACGATGCTCGGCTATGCCGACCGCCTGAAGCCGATGGTGGCCGATGTGTCGCGCCGCCTGTACGACGCAAACAATGCGGGCCAGAACCTGCTGTTCGAAGGCGCGCAAGGCACGCTGCTCGACATCGATCACGGCACCTATCCGTTCGTCACGTCGAGCAACTGCGTCGCGGGTGCGGCGTCGGCCGGCGCGGGCGTCGGTCCGCAGAAGCTCAACTACATCCTCGGCATCACGAAGGCGTATTGCACGCGGGTCGGTTCGGGCCCGTTCCCGAGCGAACTGTACGATGCGGACAATCCGCAGCGTCAGGACCAGATCGGCGTCACGCTCGCGAACGTCGGCAAGGAATTCGGTTCGGTCACCGGCCGTCCGCGCCGCACCGGCTGGCTCGACGCAGCCGCGCTGCGCCGCTCGATCCAGATCAACGGCGTGTCGGGTCTGTGCATGACGAAGCTCGACGTGCTCGACGGCCTCGACGAAGTCAAGCTGTGCGTCGGCTACAAGATCGACGGCAAGGATGCGGACATCCTGCCGCGTGGCGCAGCTGACGTGGCGCGTTGCGAACCCGTGTACGAAACGTTCCCCGGCTGGAAGGAAAGCACGGTCGGCATCAATACGTGGGATGCGCTGCCGGCGAACGCGCAGGCGTACCTGTCCCGTGTCCAGGAAGTGGCTGGCGTGCCGGTCGACATGGTGTCGACGGGCCCGGACCGCGACGAAACGATCCTGCTCCGCCATCCGTTCAAGGTGTAATTTTCAGATGACGCAGCAAATCACGATGACGGCGGCAGACTTGATGACTGATCCGCGCAACGACGACAAGAACCTGTGGGTAGGCTGGGACGAGTATCACCGTCTGATCGAGCTGCTCGCGCTCCAGGTGCATGCCTCGGGCTGGAAGTTCGACCAGATCCTGTGCCTCGCGCGCGGCGGCCTGCGCGTCGGCGACCAACTGTCGCGCATCTACGACGTGCCGCTCGCGATTCTCGCGACGAGTTCGTACCGCGAAGCGGCCGGCACCGAGCAGGGTGAGCTCGACATCGCACAGTACATCACGATGACGCGCGGCAACCTCGCGGGCAACGTGCTGCTGGTCGACGATCTCGTCGATTCGGGTGTCACGCTCGCGCGCGTGCAGGAGCACCTGAAGGAGCGTTACCCGTCCGTGACGGCCGTGCGCTCGGCCGTGCTCTGGTACAAGGGGTGCTCGAAGGTCAAGCCCGACTATCACACGCAGTTTCTGCCGACGAATCCGTGGATTCATCAGCCGTTCGAGGAGTGGGACACGGTTCGTCCGCACAACCTCGAGGCGTGGATCAAGCGCGGTCGCGCGCAGCGCGACGGATCGGGCGCGTAAGCGCCCGGCCGATCGAAGGAAAGCCTTGTACGGCGCCGCTTGCGGCGCCGTTTTTCATTGGGGCGCCGGGAGCGCCGAGCGGTGCAATCCGAGGATCGGGTAGGCAGACGGCGCGGCCCCGGCTATGATGGCAGCCCTGCCACAGCTCGCGCCGAATTGCATGCGCAGCGTGGATCACGTGGTTCCACGGCAACAGAGCAGGGCGGCGTTTCACGGGGGCGCGAGTAGAATAGCGCTCGTTTTGTCCGACCCGGACCCGATTATTACGCTTCATATGAACGACACGATCCACGCGACCGACGCCGCACACGCGCCGCATTCGACGCAACAACACTCGATGCGGGCGCTAGCGATAGCAGCCATCGGCGTCGTGTTCGGCGACATCGGCACTAGCCCGCTGTATTCGCTGAAGGAGGCGTTCAGCCCCGCACACGGCATTCCGCTCACCGAAGGGTCGATTCTCGGCGTGATCTCGCTGCTGTTCTGGGCAATCATCCTGGTGGTCGGCGTCAAGTACCTGCTGTTCGTGATGCGGGCCGACAACAACGGCGAAGGCGGCGTGCTCGCGCTGATGGCGCTGTCGCTGCGGCCGCTCGACTCGAAAACCCGCGTCGCGGGTGCGTTGATGGCGCTCGGGATCTTCGGCGCGTGCATGTTCTACGGGGACGCGGTGATCACGCCGGCGATCTCGGTGATGTCGGCGGTCGAAGGTCTCGAAATCGCGACACCTCACCTGTCCCACCTCGTGCTGCCGATCACGATCGTGATCCTGATCGCGCTGTTCTGGATCCAGCGTCACGGCACCGCGCTGGTCGGCAAGCTGTTCGGCCCGATCATGGTGTTGTGGTTCATCGTGATCGCGGCGCTCGGCGTGTACCACATCGTGCGCGTGCCGGGCATCATGGCGGCCATCAACCCGTATTACGCGGCGTCGTTCATGGCCGACCACCTGTTGCAGGCCTACGTCGTGCTCGGCTCGGTCGTGCTGGTGCTGACCGGTGCGGAAGCGCTCTACGCGGACATGGGCCACTTCGGCGCGAAGCCGATCCGGATCGCCGCGTACGGGCTCGTGATGCCGTCGCTCGTGCTGAACTACTTCGGCCAGGGCGCGCTGCTGATCCAGAATCCCAAGGCGATCGAAAACCCGTTCTTCCTGCTGGCGCCCGAATGGGGGCTGCTGCCGCTCGTGGTGCTGTCGACGGTCGCGACCGTGATCGCGTCGCAGGCCGTGATCTCGGGCGCCTATTCGCTGACGTCGCAGGCGATCCAGCTCGGCTACGTGCCGCGCATGAAGGTGCTGCACACGTCCGAGCTCGCGATCGGCCAGATCTATGTGCCGGTCGTGAACTGGCTGCTGCTGTTCGTGATCCTCTGCATCGTGGTCGGCTTCAAGAGCTCCGACAACCTCGCGGCCGCGTACGGCATCGCGGTGACGGCGACGATGGTGATCACGACCGTGCTCGCCTGCGTCGTGATGGTGAAGGTGTGGAACTGGAACCGGCTGCTGGTCGGCGCGATCATCGCGGTGTTCCTCGCGATCGACCTCGGCTTCTTCGGCGCGAACCTGCTGAAGGTCGCGCAGGGCGGCTGGCTGCCGCTCGGCATCGGCGCGCTGCTGTTCTTCCTGCTGATGACCTGGTACAAGGGGCGTCACATCGTCAAGGAGCGCACGGCCGCCGACGGCATTCCGCTCGAGCCGTTCCTGCAGGGGCTGCTCGCGCATCCGCCGCATCGCGTGTCGGGCACCGCGATCTACCTGACCGGCAACGACAAGCTCGTGCCCGTCAGCCTGCTGCACAACCTGAAGCACAACAAGGTGCTGCACGAGCGGACCATTTTCCTGACGTTCGTCACGCGCGACATTCCTTACGTGCGCGACGACAAGCGCCAGACCTCGCGTGATGCGGGCGGCGGGCTGTACATCGTCAGGGCCGAGTACGGCTTCAACGAGACGCCGGACGTGAAGGCCGTGCTCGAGGAGTTCGGCCGGACCCACGACATGACGTTCGAGCTGATGGACACGTCGTTCTTCCTCGCGCGCGAAACCGTCGTGCCGACCCATCTGCCCGGGATGTCGATCTGGCGCGAGCGCGTGTTCGCGTGGATGCACCAGAACGCGGCGAAGCCGACCGACTTCTTCTCGATTCCGGCAAACCGCGTCGTCGAGCTCGGCACGAAGATCGAGATCTGACCGCGCGCGGCGCGCAGGCTGTTCAGCCGCGCGCCGCGTTCTCCGACAGCGCGATCAGGCTGCGATCGTCCGCATCGCTTGCCGCGAACGCAGCGGCATAGCGCTGCGTATCCCGCGCCACCCAATCCAGATAGCCGCGTATCCAGTATCGGTAGCCGTCGACGAGGCCGCGCACGCGCGTGTCGGCGTGCGGCACCAGCGCATCGGCGCACTGTACGAACTCGCCGATCTCGGCGCGCACGCGGGCGGCCGTGTAGTCGATGCCGGTCTGCAGCGAATGACCGCGCGACGCGTGGACCATCACCATGTTCCGGAACTGGCCTGGCTGGCGCGCTTCGATTCCGATACTCTGGATGTCGTTGCTCCAGCAGACGATATTGTTCGCGTGCCTGCACAGTGCCTGGATCTCCGGGCGGTGAAACGTGTCGGGCGGGACGGCGCCGGAATTGGCCACGTCCGCCAGTGCCAGGCACGGATTCATGCCGCTCGTGTGGCGCCGGATCGTTTCGTACTGCGGCACGGCGACCGGCTCGACTTTCAGGTGTCCGAGGATCTGCAATCCGGCCGTGGTGGCCCACAGGCGCATGCCTTGCGCGAAGCGCGCGAAATGCTCGGCGGACAGGCGCGCACGCAGGCGTTGACACACGTCGAGCCAGGCGCGCTCGCCGTAGACCGGCTCGGGGCCCGTACAGGCGTAGTCGAGTACGTCGATCATCGCGGTCAGGTTGCGCAGCGTATCGGGGCCGACCGGCTCCACGCGATCGACGAACAGGTCGTCGACGAGAAAGAACCACACGAAGTAATCGGCAAGTGCCTGCAGCAGAGGCGGATCGGCGTTCGGGTAGCAGCGCGCGGCGAGCCAGCCGTAACGGGTGCGTACGACGCGCTCCCGATGGGCGTCGGAGACGAGCAGGCCGTATGCGTCGGCCCATTCGAGCATGCGTGATTCGATCCGCTCGACGTGCGGTGAACAGGCACCGGCCCACGGCACATCGAACACGGGAATGCGCAAGGCGTCCAGTTCGGTTTCCAGATCATCTGCTTTCATGATTCCCCGATCCATTTTTGCGAATATGCGCTGGCTTGCCGGTCGGCACATATTCCGGATGTGATGCGCCGCGAATCGACTTCAGAAAGTGGTAATGAAAGACGGAATCCTGAAACGCGCGGCGCGTATGAGCGTCGCGAGGAAACCGGTTGCCGAGCGGCGAGTTCGCTTCGCTTATTGAAGGCGTTGAAATGCCGTTCGCGAATTTATTTTATGTGCGGTATTCAAAGCGTCAAGAAAATGCATGCTGCAGTGCGAATTGTTTAATTCACCGACTGGAAGCAGGGAAATGGTGACGAAAACGCACCTATCCGGTTTTCATCGCGATTTTCGAACCCGCGCGTCGACGCAATAAAAAAGCCCGCGTTTCGGCGGGCTTTTTTCTGTCAGCGGCTTTCGCGTGCTCAGCGCTTCAGTTTTGCGAATGCCGCGGCCATCGCGCCGGCCGGTTCCGGCTCGCGCGAACGCTGCGGACGGGCCGCGCCGCGCCCCGCGTTGCCGCGATCCTGGCTGCCGCGCGACGACATGCCGGGCGCTGCCGCGTCGTCGTCGAGGCGCATCGTCAGCGCAATGCGCTGGCGCTTCACGTCGACGTCCAGCACCTTCACCTTGACGACCTGGCCGGCCTTCACGACTTCGTGCGGATCCTTGATGAATTTCGTCGACATCGCGGACACGTGGACGAGGCCGTCCTGGTGCACGCCGATATCCACGAACGCACCGAACGCGGCGACGTTCGTCACGACGCCTTCGAGCGTCATGCCCGGCACGAGATCCGACACCTTCTCGACGCCTTCGCGGAACGTCGCGGTCTTGAACTCCGGGCGCGGATCGCGGCCCGGTTTCTCCAGCTCGGACAGGATGTCGCGCACGGTCGGCAGGCCGAAACGTTCGTCAACAAACTCCGTCGGGGACAGGCCCGACAGGGCTTCGCGGTTGCCGAGCACATCGTCGATGCGCTTGCTGATCTTCGCGAGCATCCGTTCGACGACCGGATAGGCCTCCGGGTGCACCGACGAGCGGTCGAGCGGGTTCTCGCCGCCGTTGATGCGCAGGAAGCCGGCGGCCTGTTCGAAGGTCTTGTCGCCGAGGCGCGGCACCTTGCGCAGGTGTTCGCGCGACGGGAACGGGCCGTTCGCATCGCGGTAGTCGACGATGTTGCGCGCGAGCGTCGCGTTCAGGCCGGACACGCGCGCCAGCAGCGGGGCCGATGCCGTGTTCGCGTCGACGCCGACCGCGTTTACGCAATCCTCGACGACCGCGTCGAGCGAGCGGGCGAGTTCGCGCTGGTTCACGTCGTGCTGGTACTGGCCGACGCCGATCGCCTTCGGCTCGATTTTCACGAGCTCGGCGAGCGGATCCTGCAGGCGGCGTGCGATCGACACGGCGCCGCGCAGCGACACGTCCATGTCGGGGAATTCCTTCGCCGCGAGCTCGGACGCCGAGTAGACCGACGCGCCGGCTTCCGACACGACGATCTTCTGCAGGCGCAATTCCGGGTGCTTCGCGATCAGTTCGCTCGCGAGCTTGTCGGTTTCGCGCGAGGCGGTGCCGTTGCCGATGCTGATGAGTTCGGCCTGCGTCTGCGCGGCGATGCGCGCGAGTTTCGCGATCGAGCCGTCCCAGTCGCGGCGCGGCTCGTGCGGGTAGATCGTGTCGGTGGCGAGCACCTTGCCGGTGCGGTCGACGACCGCGACCTTCACGCCCGTGCGCAGGCCGGGGTCGAGACCGATCACGGCCTTCGGGCCGGCCGGCGCGGCCAGCAGCAGGTCGTTCAGGTTGCGTGCGAACACGCGGATCGCTTCGGTTTCGGCCGTTTCGCGCAGCTGCGTGAGGAGTTCATTCTCGATATGCGGCTGCACCTTGACGCGCCAGCACCAGCGGCAGACGTCCGAAAGCCATTTGTCGGCCGGGCGATTCTGGTTCGCGATGCCGAAATGGCGCGCGATCATCGCCTCGCCGGGATGCGGCACCTGCGCGTCGAGCTCTTCGCCGAGGCCGAGCTTGACCGTCAGCACGCCTGCGTTACGGGCGCGGAACAGCGCGAGTGCGCGGTGCGACGGCACGGTCTTGATCGTTTCCGCGTAGTCGTAATAGTCGCGGAATTTCTCGCCTTCCTCGTTTTCCTTGCCCTCGACGACGGCCGACGACACGACGCCCTGGTTGTGCAGGTAGTCGCGCAGCTTGCCGAGCAGCTCGGCCGTTTCACCGAACTGTTCGGACAGGATGTCGCGCGCACCGTCGAGCGCGGCCTTCACGTCGGCGACGCCCTTGTCGGCGTCGACATACGCGGCCGCCTCGGCCTGCGGGTCGAGCAGCGGATTCGCGAGCAGCGCCTGCGCGAGCGGCTCGAGGCCGGCCTCGCGGGCGATCTGCGCACGCGTGCGGCGCTTCGGCTTGTACGGCAGGTAAAGGTCTTCGAGCACCTGCTTGCTGTCGGCCGTATCGATCGCGGCGCGCAGCTCGTCCGTCAGCTTGCCCTGTTCGTCGATGCTCGACAGGATCGTCGCGCGGCGATCCTCGAGCTCGCGCAGATACAGGAGACGTTCCTCGAGCTGGCGCAGCTGCGTGTCGTCGAGGTTGCCGGTCACTTCCTTGCGGTACCGGGCAATGAACGGAACGGTCGAGCCTTCGTCGAGGAGTTGCACGGCCGCCGCGACCTGGCGCGGCTGGACGGACAGTTCAGTGGCGATGCGCTGTACGATCTTGAGTGCTACGGTTTCCGTCATGTCGTGAATGATCTGCCTGCTGAAATCGCGGCGCGGGCCGGCAGGCCCGAAGCGGCGGGCTGCATGGCGGGCCCGACGGGCCAGATGCCGCGGGTGAGTGAAGCGGGGCATTTTGCCATAAATGGCGGAGCGTCCAGCCGGGGGTGATAGAATTTGACACATGTCCCGCAGCTTTCCTACGACGTTGCCAACTTCCCGAATTTCTCTCGTCGCGCTCGGCGCAGCGCTCGCCGCGGCTTTGTCTGCCGGGCCTTCCGGCGCGTTCGCGCAGGCCTCGGTTGCAACCGCGCCGGACGCCGTCGCGACCGCGCCCGGTGCAGCTTCCGCCGCACCGGATTTCGACGCCCGTCAAAAAGTGCTCAATCAACGCACCGCGGAAAACGATTATCGTTATGCGGTAGCCGAGCACGATTGCTACAGCAAATTCTTCGTCAATCACTGTCTCGGCAAGGCGCGCGACCAGATGCGCGACGAGCGCGCGAGCATCCGTCAGGAGCAACTCGCGCTCAACGACGAGCAGCGTGCGGTGCGCGCGCAGCAGCGCGACCAGCAGCAGGCGCTGAAGCAGGCGCAGAACGCAGCGGAAGCGCCGCAGCGGGCGGCGAACGACGCGGCGAACGCGGCTGCGTTCCGCGACAAGCAGGAGCAGAATGCACTGAAGCAGGCGCAGCGCGGTGCGGAAGGGCCGCAACGTGCCGCGAGCAAGCAGGCATACGACCAGAAGCAGGGCGACTTCCAGCGCAAGCTCGACCAGGCGCACCAGCAGGCGGCGCAGAAGGCGCAGGAGCGGGCGGACAACGCCACGCGCTATGAGCAGAAGCAGAAGGAAGCCGCGCAGCACAAGGCCGATGTCGAGCGGCGTCAGCAGGAAGCGGCCGAGAAGGCCAAGCAGCAACAGCAGCAGGGGCAGTAACGTGTTGGATTGATCGGGATCAGTCTCGGGCGCGTCGGCACGCCAGCCGTCGCGCTGCTTCGATGAGGAGGCAACTATGCAAAACCGTCACACGGAACAGCAGCAGGAATTGCACAACCGTTTGGCTGCATTGCAGGAGCAGCACCAGCAGCTCGCTCGGGAGATCGAGCTGAAGGAAGGACACTCCGACATCGACGACATCACGCTGCACCGGCTGAAGAAGGAAAAGCTGGCAGCCAAGGACAAAATCATTCTGCTGCAATCGCAGCTCGAACCGGATAAGCGCGCCTGAGCGCGGCCTGGCAAGCGCCGGCGCCGCCAGGGCGCTGGACACAGGAACGCTTGCCTTGAATTCACCGCTTGAAGCCACCCCCGATGCCCGGCGTGACACATCGTCCGCCGGGCGCGTTCGTGCGCCCGAAGGCTCCTTCGAGCTGAGCCGCAAGCGCGTCGACGAACTCGACACGATCTTCGGCGAAGGCGGGTTGCTGGCGCGCGCGCTCGACGGCTATCGGCCGCGTACGTCCCAGATCGAGATGGCGCGGGCAGTCGCGTCCGCGATGGAAGCGTCCGCGCGCCGGATGCCCGAGCCCGAGATCTTCGAAACCCGCAAGCGGCCGGCGCGCCGCCTCGGCGACGGCGACAAGGCGGCCGAACCGGGCGCGGACGGCGCCACGCTAGCCGAATCCGATAGCGACGCGGCCGACAACACGCTGATCGTCGAAGCTGGTACGGGTACCGGCAAGACCTATGCGTATCTCGTGCCCGCGATGCTGTGGGGTGGCAAGGTGATCGTGTCGACCGGCACGAAACACCTGCAGGACCAGCTGTTCCAGCGCGACATCCCGACCGTGCGCAACGCGCTCGCGGTGCCGGTGTCGGTGGCGATGCTCAAGGGGCGGTCGAACTACCTGTGCCATTACTACCTGCAACGCACGGCCGACAACGGCCGCCTGCCGTCGCGGCAGGACACCGCGTATCTGCAGGAAATCGTCCGCTTCGCGAAGATCACGAAGAGCGGCGACAAGGCCGAGCTTGCGAGCGTGCCGGAAACGGCACCCGTGTGGTCGATGGTTACGTCGACGCGCGACAACTGCCTCGGCCAGGAATGCCCGCATTACAAGGAATGCTTCGTGATGCAGGCGCGGCGCGAGGCGCAGCAGGCCGACGTCGTCGTCGTCAACCATCACCTGTTCTTCGCGGACATCATGCTGCGCGACACCGGGATGGCCGAGCTGCTGCCGAACGCGAACACGGTCATCTTCGACGAAGCGCACCAGCTGCCGGAGACGGCGACGCTGTTCTTCGGCGAGACGCTGTCGACCACGCAGATCCTCGAACTCGCACGCGACACGGTGGCCGAAGGCCTGGGCCATGCGCGCGACGCGGTCGAGTGGGTGAAGCTCGGCGGCGATCTCGAACGTGCGGCGCGCGACTTGCGCCTCGCGTTCGCGAACGACCAGATCGTCCGCATGTCGCTCGCGCAACTCGGCGACGATCACCCGATGTTCGGCGCGCTCGACGCGCTCGACGTCGCGCTCGATGCGCTCGCGTCGGCGCTCGCGAGCCAGGCGGAACGCGCGGAATCGCTCGGCGCGTGCCTGCGGCGCGCGCGCGAGCTGCAGGATCTGCTGGCCGGCTGGGTCGCGCCCGGTGCGGCGGAAGCGGCCGCGAAGGCCGACGCGGCAGCGGCCGGCGACAAGGCGAGCGCCGACGGCGATCCGAACGAGAAGGTGCGCTGGGTCGAGGTGTTCGCGCATACCGTGCAGCTGCATGAAACGCCGCTGTCGGTCGCGCCGATCTTTGCGAAGCAGCGTGCGGGCGTCCCGCGTGCATGGGTGTTCACGTCGGCCACGTTGTCGGTGCGCGGCGATTTCACTCACTACGCGGCGCAGATGGGCCTCAGTTCGCGTCGCTCGATGACGCTCGCGAGCCCGTTCGACTACCAGTCGCAAGGTCTGCTGTACGTGCCGCGCAACCTGCCGCAGCCGTCTTCGCCGGCGTTTACCGATGCCGTCTTCGATGCCGCGTTGCCGGCGATCGAGGCATCCGGCGGCGGCGTGTTCATGCTGTGCACGACGTTGCGCGCGGTCGACCGGATCGCGTCGAAGTTGCGCGATGTCATCGAATCGCGCGGCTGGAACACGCCGCTGCTCGTGCAGGGCGATGCGAGCCGCACCGAGCTGCTCGACCGTTTCCGCGCGTACGGCAATGCAATCCTGGTCGGCAGCCAGAGTTTCTGGGAGGGCGTCGACGTGCGCGGCGACGCGCTGTCGCTCGTCGTGATCGACAAGCTGCCGTTCGCACCGCCGGACGATCCGGTGCTGGCCGCGCGCCTCGACGCGCTGACGAAGAAGGGCCTGAGTCCGTTCGCGGTGCACCAGCTACCGCAGGCCGTGATCACGCTGAAGCAGGGCGCAGGCCGGCTGATTCGCGCGGAGACGGATCGTGGCGTGCTGATGATCTGCGACACGCGGCTCGTCGACAAGCCCTACGGGCGCCGGATCTGGCAGAGCCTGCCGCCGTTCAAGCGCACCCGCGAGATCGCGGTCGTGCAGGACTTCTTCGACGAGCACCGCTCGGAAAAACGCATGTGACGATACGCGCGGCTTCGGCCGCGCGTGTCGCACCTGCGGCGCCAATATGCGACGCCAATAAAAAACCCGGCTCGATGGCCGGGTTTTTTGTTCGTGCAACGGACGTTGCGTCGCGCGTTCGTCAGAACTGCCACCACGACTTCTTCGCGCCGGGGCGCGAATGGCCCGTGACGTACGGGCTGTCGGGGAACGTGCCCGCGAGCACGCGCTTCGTGTCCTCGGCGAGTTGCGGCTGATCCAGCTTGTTGTACGACAGGATCATGATGTGCAGTGCGTCTTCGATCGCCGGCGCACCCTTGTAATCCTTGATCGCGAGCTGGGCGCGGTTGATCGCCGCCACGTAGGCGCCACGACGGTAGTAGTAGTCGGCCGCGTGCACTTCGTGCGACGCGAGCGCGTTGACGATGTAGCGCATCCGCGCTGCCGCGTCGGGCGCATACTTGCTCTTCGGGAAGCGGTCGACGACGACCTTGAACGCATCGTACGACTCGCGCAGCGCCTGCGGATCGCGTTCGCTCATGTCCTGGCCGGAGAAGCGCCCGAACAGGCCGAGATCGTCGTTGAAGTGGATCATCCCCTTCAGGTAGTACGCGTACGGGATATCCGGATGATCGGGGTGGAGCTGGATGAAGCGGTCGACGGCCTGATCGGCGGCTGCCGCTTCGTTGTCCTTCCAGTTGCAGTATGCAACGTTGATCTGTGCCTGCTGCGCGAAATGACCGAACGGATCGCGGCCTTGCAGCGATTCGAAATATTTCGCGCACTTGCCCCAGTCGCCGCCGGACAGTGCGTCCTGGGCCTCTGAGTATAATTTGTTATTCGACCAGGTAGCCGTCTCGTCCTGCTTCTGCGGCAAGCCGTGGCAGCCGGCGATGAGGGCCACGGCCGCTACCGCCGCAGCCCGGGCGGCGACGGTTCTGGCCGTACGTTTGGTCGAATTCATCATGCTCGCATGTCCTAGCTTCAAGTCTCGGTGACCCAGTCTAAATGACCCGTTCAAGTTCGCAGAATGCCCAGCCGGGCACACCAAATCGCGAAGATTATAGCCCAAGCGATCGGCTCTCCGACGCTGCGTCGGGGGATTCCCTCGATGACGATCTGGTTGGCGACGCAATGCAGCCGCCCGTCGTGCCGTCCGCGGCGGTCGACAATGCGCCGCGCGTCGTCGAAGTGCCGCTGTCGCTCGCAGGTGAACGCCTCGACAAGGCGCTTGCCCAACTGTTCCCCGAATTCTCCCGCAGCCGCCTGCAGAGCTGGATCGAGGCGCAGCGCGTGCTGGTCGACGGCGCGCCCGCGAAGATCCGCCAGCCGGTGCCGCTCGGCGCGAAAATCGAGCTCGTGCCCGACCTGCTGCCCGAGCAGCTCGCGTTCACGCCGGAGCCCGTACCGCTCGACGTGATCTACGAGGACGATGCGCTCGTCGTGATCAACAAGCCGGCCGGCCTCGTCGTGCATCCGGCCGCCGGCAACTGGAGCGGCACGATCCTCAACGGGCTGCTGCATCGCTACGGCGACGCGGCGGCCGGCCTGCCGCGCGCGGGCATCGTCCATCGGCTCGACAAGGAAACGTCCGGCCTGATGGTGGTGGCCCGTACACTGGCCGCGCAGACCGACCTCGTGCGTCAGTTGCAGGCCCGCACGGTGAAGCGCCGCTACTTCGCGCTCGTGTGGGGCACGATGCCCGAGGAAGGCACGATCGACGCGCCGATCGGCCGCGATCCGCGCGAGCGCACGCGCATGGCCGTCGTCACGGGCGCGTCGGGCAAGCCCGCCCGCACGCATTTCCGCACGGTTGACACATGTCTGTGGCAACGTCAGCCGGTTTCGGCGATCCAGTGCGATCTCGAAACCGGCCGCACGCACCAGATCCGCGTGCACTGCGCGCACGCCGGGCACCCGCTGCTCGGCGATCCCGTCTACGGGCGGGCGCGCGGCAAGCGCTCGGTCACGCCGCTGCCGGACGGGTTCGCGCGACAGGCGCTGCATGCATGGCGGCTCGGCCTCGTGCATCCGGTCACGGGCAAGGCGATGCAGTGGCGCTGCCCGCTGCCGGACGACATGAACACCCTCGTCGCGGCGCTCGGCTTCGGGCAGGGCGACGAGGAATTCGACGACGGCGATGGTGTCTACGACGATGACGATTTCGGCGGCGAGTATCACGATGACGAGCCGTACCTGGACGATGATGAGGAGGCGTGAGTGCCGATGACGAACCTGACGCCGTTGACGTGGCAGGACTGCGTACAGCCCGACTGGCAGGTGTCGCCGCGGGTGCGTGCGCTGATCACGACGCGCGACGGCGGCGTGAGCGAAGGCTCGTACGGGCGCTGGCAGGCTGGAGACGCGCTGCCGGGCGGGATGAATCTCGGTCTGCATACCGGTGACGATCCGGCCCATGTCGCCACGAATCGCGCACGTTTGCTCGCCCTCGCTGGTCAGTCGAGCGCCGCGTGGCTCGAGCAGGTTCACGGCGCGGAAATCGTCCGCGCGGACGAGGTGATCGCGGCGGCGCCCGCGGCTGCAGCGCCGGTGCAGGCCGACGCGAGCGTCACGGACCGGGCCGGCGCCGTCTGCGTCGTGATGGTGGCCGATTGCCTGCCCGTGCTGCTGTGCGACGCGCAGGGCCGTGCGGTCGGTGCCGCGCATGCGGGCTGGCGCGGGCTCGCGGCCGGCATCGTCGAGCAGACCGCGGCACGCGTCGCGGCGCTCGCCGGCGGTGCGACGGACACGCTGCATGCGTATCTCGGGCCGGCGATCGGCCCGCAGGCGTTCGAGGTCGGCGCGGACGTGCGCGACGCGTTTCTCGACACGGCTCCGCAGTCGGAGCATGATGAAACCCGGCTCGCGTTCGTCGCGATCGACGGCGCGCCCGGCAAGTTTCTCGCCGATCTCTACGCGCTCGCGCGCCTGCGTCTTGCACGTGCGGGCGTGGCGCACGTGAGCGGCGGGACGGCCTGTACGGTCACCGAACATGCACGCTTCTATTCGTACCGGCGCGATCGCGTGACGGGCCGCATGGCAGCGGTGATCTGGCTGGCCGATTGACGGCATGTGCATGCGCGCGGGGTTTGTTGCGTCGCGAAATCGGGTTATTTCGATATTTAGACGGCAATGCGGCGTGGCACGCGCAACTGAATGAAAAATCCCGAAGTCAAGCCAAACAAAATGTTTTATGTTTCGCCGGAACCCTTGTCCCGCCTGTTGCACGCGGATTATCTCCGTGCAGAAATGTTCAGCGGTTTGACTTGGCGCTTCACATGGGGAAAACGATAATGATAAAAATACCGCACTGCGGCAGAATCTGGAGACGCCTCTCCAGAGCATGACGGCCCGGCTCGCAGCCGGCACGCCGCGCGCGAGCAGGATTTCACGATTGACGCTCACGAATCACCGGTAAGGCAGGTAATGACAGCATCGAAAAATTCGTCGACGTCCGCTCAGGCGGGCACTTCCGCGGGCAGCACCGGTTTCGATCCGGCCGCCCAGCCGATGCAGCAGATGTTCGAGTCGTGGTTGAACGCGTGGCGCGGTTTTGCGGATCCCGCGCGCGCCGCGTCTGCATCGGCCACCGTTAATCCGTTCGCGACATTCCAGTTTCCTGCGTCGTTTCCGTTCCAGATGCCGTCGATGCCCGATCTCGGCGGCCTCGCGGGGCTGGGTGGCATGGCGTCGCCGTTCGCGGGGTTGAAGCTGCCGGTTGCCGCGATTCCGCCCGAACGGCTCCAAGCGCTGCAGGCCGACTACGCGCGCGATTGCATGACGTTGATGCAGCAGGCCGCGGCCGCGAAGCTCGAATCCCCCGAACTGAAGGACCGCCGCTTCAGTGGCGATGCGTGGAAGTCGTCGCCCGCGCATGCATTTGCGGCGGCGTGGTATCTGCTCAACGCGCGCTATCTGCAGGAACTGGCCGACTCGCTGCAGACCGATCCGAAGACGCGCGAGCGCATCCGCTTCACGGTCCAGCAATGGACGGCCGCCGCCGCGCCGAGCAACTTCCTCGCACTCAATCCCGACGCGCAGAAATCGATTCTCGAAACGCAGGGCGAAAGCCTGCGGCAGGGGATGATGAACCTGCTCGGCGACCTGCAGCGCGGCAAGATTTCGCAGACCGACGAATCGCAGTTCGTGGTCGGCAAGAACCTCGGGTGTACTGAAGGTGCGGTCGTCTACGAGAACGACCTGATCCAGCTGATCCAGTACACGCCGAAGACGGACAAGGTGTTCGAGCGGCCGCTGCTGATCGTCCCGCCGTGCATCAACAAGTTCTACATCCTCGACCTGCAGCCCGAGAATTCGCTCGTCGCGCACGCGTTGTCGAACGGTCATCAGGTGTTCCTCGTGTCGTGGCGCAATGCGGACGCATCGGTCGCGCACAAGACGTGGGACGACTACATGAACGAAGGGCTGCTCGCGGCGATCGACGCCGTGCAGCAGGTCAGCGGACGCGAGCAGATCAACACGCTCGGTTTCTGCGTCGGCGGCACGATGCTCGCGACCGCGCTCGCGGTGCTCGCCGCACGCGGCGAACATCCGGCCGCGTCGATGACGCTGCTCACCGCGATGCTCGACTTCAGCGACACCGGCATCCTCGACGTGTTCGTCGACGAGGCGCACGTGCAGATGCGCGAGCAGACCATCGGCGGCAAGAACGGCACGCAACCGGGGCTGATGCGCGGCGTCGAGTTTGCGAACACGTTCTCGTTCCTGCGTCCGAACGATCTCGTTTGGAACTACGTCGTCGACAACTACCTGAAGGGCCGCACGCCCGCGCCGTTCGACCTGCTGTACTGGAACAGCGATTCGACGAGCCTGCCGGGCCCGATGTACGCGTGGTACCTGCGCAATACCTATCTCGAGAACAAGCTGCGCGAGCCGGGCGCGCTGACCGTGTGCGGCGACGCCGTCGACCTGTCGTTGATCGACGTGCCGACCTTCATCTACGGTTCGCGCGAGGATCACATCGTGCCGTGGCAGACGGCCTACGCATCGACGTCGATCCTGTCGGGCCCGCTTAAGTTCGTGCTCGGCGCGTCGGGTCACATCGCGGGCGTGATCAATCCGCCGGCGAAGAAGAAGCGCAGCTACTGGATCAACGACGGCGACCTGCCCGAATCCGCGGACGACTGGTTCGCCGGTGCGGCCGAACAGCCGGGAAGCTGGTGGACGACGTGGGTCGAATGGCTCGACCAGTACGGCGGCCGCAAGGTGGCGCCGCCCGCCGAAGCCGGTTCCGCGCAGTTCCCGGTGATCGAGCCGGCGCCGGGACGCTACGTGTTGCAGCGCGATTGACGAAAACCGGACAGCGGCGCACGCTGTCCGGTGCACCGCAGTTTTTTTAACAGGGCCGGTAACGATGCGCCGTGTCGTGCGGGCCTGGAGGACAGGGAAATGACGGACGTAGTGATCGTATCGGCCGCGCGGACCGCGGTCGGCAAATTCGGCGGCTCGCTTGCGAAGATTGCGGCGCCCGAGCTGGGCGCGACGGTGATCCGCGCGGTGCTGGAGCGTGCGGGCGTGAAGCCCGATCAGGTCAGCGAAGTGATCATGGGCCAGGTGCTGACGGCCGGTTCGGGGCAGAACCCGGCGCGCCAGTCGCTGATCAAGGCCGGGCTGCCGACGGCAGTGCCGGGGATGACGATCAACAAGGTGTGCGGCTCGGGCCTGAAGGCTGTGATGCTGGCGGCGAACGCGATCGTCGCGGGCGACGCGGACATCGTGATCGCGGGCGGCCAGGAGAACATGAGCGCGTCGCCGCACGTGCTGCCGGGCTCGCGCGACGGGTTCCGGATGGGCGACGCGAAGCTGGTCGACACGATGATCGTCGACGGCCTGTGGGACGTGTACAACCAGTACCACATGGGTATCACGGCGGAGAACGTCGCGAAGGAATACGGGATCACGCGCGAAGAGCAGGATGCGTTCGCGGCGTTGTCGCAGAACAAGGCGGAAGCCGCGCAGAAGGCCGGCCGTTTCAACGACGAGATCGTGCCGGTGTCGATCCCGCAACGCAAGGGCGAGCCGCTGCAATTCGCCACCGATGAATTCGTGCGCCACGGCGTGACGGCGGAATCGCTGTCGGGGCTGAAGCCGGCGTTCTCGAAGGACGGTTCGGTGACGGCGGCGAACGCGTCGGGGCTGAACGACGGCGCGGCGGCGGTGCTGGTGATGTCGGCGCAGAAGGCGGCGGCCCTCGGCCTGACGCCGCTTGCGCGGATCAAGGCGTACGCGAACGCGGGTGTCGATCCGAGCGTGATGGGCATGGGCCCGGTGCCGGCGTCGCGCCGGTGCCTGGAGCGCGCGGGTTGGACGCCGGGCGACCTGGACCTGATGGAAATCAACGAGGCGTTCGCGGCGCAGGCGCTGGCGGTGCACAAGCAGATGGGCTGGGACACGTCGAAGGTGAACGTGAATGGCGGCGCGATCGCGATCGGTCACCCGATCGGCGCGTCGGGCTGCCGGATCCTGGTGACGCTGCTGCACGAGATGGTCAAGCGCGATGCGAAGCGCGGGCTGGCGTCGCTGTGCATCGGCGGCGGGATGGGCGTCGCACTCGCGGTCGAGCGCCCGTAACCGGCCGTTCGTTACCGTCGAACCGAATCCGGGGCACCGGCCGATTGCGGCTTCGGCCGGCGCCACGTGAAGTCAGAGGGGGCCTCGGCAGCTCTCGAAACCAAAAAATGGAGTGAGATTCATGTCTCAGCGAATTGCGTACGTAACGGGCGGGATGGGCGGCATTGGCACCAGCATCTGCCAGCGTCTGTTGAAGGACGGCTTCAAGGTCGTCGCGGGTTGCGGCCCGAACTCGCCGCGCCGCGTGAAATGGATCGAGGACCAGAAGGCACTCGGGTACGATTTCATCGCGTCGGAAGGCAACGTCGGCGACTGGGACTCGACCAAGGAAGCCTTCGACAAGGTCAAGGCCGAAGTCGGCGAAATCGACGTGCTGGTCAACAACGCAGGCATCACGCGCGATGTCGTGTTCCGCAAGATGACGCATGAAGACTGGACGGCCGTGATCGACACCAACCTGACGAGCCTGTTCAACGTGACGAAGCAGGTGATCGACGGGATGGTCGAACGTGGCTGGGGCCGCATCATCAACATTTCGTCGGTGAACGGCCAGAAAGGGCAATTCGGCCAGACCAACTACTCGACCGCGAAGGCCGGCATCCACGGCTTCACGATGTCGCTCGCGCAGGAAGTCGCGACGAAGGGCGTGACGGTCAACACCGTGTCGCCGGGCTATATCGGCACCGACATGGTGAAGGCGATCCGCCCCGACGTGCTTGAGAAGATCGTTGCGACGATCCCGGTGCGACGTCTCGGCGGGCCCGAAGAAATCGGCTCGATCGTCGCGTGGCTCGCGTCGAACGATTCCGGCTTCGCGACGGGCGCCGACTTCTCGCTGAACGGCGGCCTGCACATGGGCTGACGCCCAGGCTGCGCGGGCCGGGTGGCCGCGCAGCCGGGTGTGTTCCGAAGGCCCCCGCCTCCCGGATTCGGGCGGCGGGGATTCGTCACTTGCGCTACGCTGCACTGAAAGGCGTTACATGACTACTACAAAGAAGACGGCCGAACGGCTCATCAAGAAGTACCCGAACCGCCGGCTCTACGATACCGAGACAAGCACGTACATTACGCTCACCGACGTGAAGCAACTCGTGCTGGAGCAGGAGGATTTCAAGGTCGTCGATGCGAAATCCAACGAAGATCTGACGCGCAGCATCCTCCTGCAGATCATCCTCGAAGAGGAAAGCGGCGGCGTGCCGATGTTCTCGTCGTCGATGCTGTCGCAGATCATCCGTTTCTACGGCCATGCGATGCAGGGAATGATGGGCACGTACCTGGAAAAGAACATCCAGGCGTTCATCGACATCCAGAACAAGCTCGCGGATCAGTCGAAGAACCTGTACGAAGGCAACGCGATGAATCCGGAAGTCTGGTCGCAGTTCATGAACATGCAGGCGCCGATGATGCAAGGGATGATGACCAGCTACATCGAGCAGTCGAAGAACATGTTCGTGCAGATGCAGGAGCAGATGCAGAACCAGGCGAAGTCGATGTTCAGCACGTTCCCGTTCAAGCAGCCGGGTGCGCCGGAGCCGGAAAAGAAGTAGCGATGTCGCGGCAGGCCGGCCGCGGCGGCGCGAGCCGTCGGGCGTCGGTGCCGCGAAGCAAGGTGGCGCGGGTCGGCCGATCGCGTGCCCGGGCACGACGATGCGCGGCTGCCGCCTGCCGAAAGATATCGCCGACGATCGTTCGTGATCGTCGGCACGACATGCTCGCGCCGCGGATGGGGCGGGCATGACCGTTGTCCAGTCGATCGAGATCCAGTCACCTGTGAATGACAGCCGGGGCACGCCGCGCCTGAAGGCGTGTGTTCGACCCGGTGCGGGTGTGTGCCTGTCGCACCCGGAGCGGCGCTGCACGGCAACGCGCGGTACCGGTTCCGGGCAAGCGAGAGAGGCGATGCTGCTTCGATCCGGCGCGGCCGAGAACAACAAACTAACTGAGAGAGCGCATGCGAAGGATTCGAATGGCATCGACCGTCAGGCTGGCCGGTCTTGCTTCGGTGTTCATGTGTGGCGTGGGTTTGGCCTTGCCGGCCCTGGCGATGGATTGCGCGAAGGCCGCGCAACCAGTCGAGAAGCGCATCTGCGCGAGCCCCGTGCTGCGGGCAGCCGATGCGCGAATGAATTCGGCCTATGCGGGCGCGCTGAAGGCCGCGCCGGATGCCGCTATTCGCGACATGCTCGAGCGCAGCCAGCGCCGCTGGATCGCCGCGCGCAACAACCGTCTCGATGCCGATTACGATGGCCATCCGCTAGCCGTCAATGAAGTGCGCAAGGCAATCGACCGACGCAGCACCGAGCTGGACGATCAGTCCGGTAAAGGACTGGTCGCGCGAGCGTTGGCCGAGCGCCAGTGGCTTGCGAAATACACGGGCGGCCCGTTGACCGGCTTCGATGGCAACTGCGATTTCATTCCCGACGATGCGAGCGGCGCACACGTTTCATATGCGTGTTTCGGCGCGGTTCATGTGCAGCATCGTGCGCGCGTCTGCAGCCAGAGCGAGGACTGGGCGACCGGCGCGGTTTTTCAGTACCGCTCGGTGAGCGCGGCCGACGGCGGGAAGGTGCGCCCGGTGGCGTTCTGCGAGACGCAGGCGCATGGGCATGCGTGCGATAACGGGGGCGCACAATCGGGGTGGATGCGTGCGGGGGTGTCCGGTGACGATAAGCGTGCGCCCGCACCGGCAACCGGTTTGCCGCAACTCGATGCGGAAATGTGGCCGATCGGCGATGGCGACGATGCGGTGTGGTTCGAGCGGTGTCTGACTGCGTCGGTGTTTCCGGATGCGCGGTAACGTGTGACGCTCCGTGTTCCAGCAAGGCCCGCCATGGCGGGCATTTTTATTGTTCGTCGGCGGAGGGCATGCGCAGCCGATGTCGATCGATCATCGGCTGCGATGTCACCCACGCGTGCGTCGCATGACCAGCGGCTCAGACCGAGGCCATGCGTTTCGTTGTCGTTCAGTGCGCGGGACTGAAGTCCTGGTCGTCGTCCGACGGTGGCAGGTCGAGTACGAGCTTGACGGCGCTGTAGTTCGCCTTGAGCGAAAACACGCGGCCGATCACGAGGAACGTCTGCCGCGAATTCTCGAGTTCGACGAAGTCGCCCGGTTGCGGTACGTGCGCACCCTGGTCGTAGGAGAAACTGGTGCTGGTTTGCTCGCCGATGGCTTCCGCTGCGTGTTCGGTGAATTCGATCGTGATGTGGGTAGTCATACGGGCCCCGATATGGCTGATTGAAGAGACTGGAAGCCTCAATTTTCGCATAGCGGCTGGCAGCATTCATGGCGCAGCGGCGAGCCGGGCGAGTGGCAAGGCAAGAGGAACTGGCTGCTGCCGATGTGGTTGATCCTGTTCCCCTACAACCTGTTCTCCGCCTAGTGCTGGTACGCGGTGTGCCGCGTGTTCAACGTGCGTAGCGCAGCGCCGCCGGCGGAAGCCTTGGAGGGCGTGTCTTCCGAGGGCAACGAAGGCTTCAGCACGCGATCCCCGTGATGGATAAGTAGTCCAAATCATAAGGAGCTTGATATGCGGCCTATCGTACTCGTCGGCCACCGACACAGCTGTCCTATCCACGGTGAGGGGACCGTCGTCAGCGGCGCCGAGTCTGCCGCCATCAACGGCCGAGCCGTGGCACGCGTGAGCGACCGCATCAGTTGCGGCGCGGTGATTCAAACCGGCTCGACCGGCACGGAGATCGAAGGCCAGCCGCTGGCGCGCCAGGGCGACACCACCAGCCATGGTGGCACCCTGGTCGAGGGCGAGGCCGGATGGCTGGTGGAGTGACCGCCACCGACGACAGTGGTTGCAACGGCCCGCAGCGTCAAAAGCCGGAATTTTCCAACTAGGACCGGGAAGGAAATTGGTTCGACCTCACGGCAGTGCAGCGCGGTAGCAACTAATGCTTCGGCTGCGCTGCGCGAGCGAGCGTTAACTCGGCTCGGGCAGAGTACGCTTCCTGACGCCAAAAACGAAAGCCGGCTCGCTTCCGGAAACGGACCGGATTCTTCGCTTGCCCACTCGATAGCAGCGATCCGGCGAGGCCGGGTAGGAATGAAACGACAAGCAGGCTGCGTACTATTTCTCCGCAAACGTCCCGGCCTCGATCCACACCATCTTGTCGGGATTCAGATACTTGCGGATGGCGGTGTTGACCTGATCGACGGTCAGGGCGCGGATGCGCTGCGGATAGGTATCGAGGTCGCTTAGGGGGCGATCCTGGAGCACCGTCTGGCTGAGCATGGCGGCCATCTGCCCAGTGGTTTCCATCGCGACTTGATGGCGACCGATCATGCCGTCCTTGCGTGCATCCAGTTCCGCCTGGGTGATGCCTTGTTTCCACCAGGCATCAAGAATGTGGCGCGTGCTGGCGACGCCCTTGTCCAGCAGGGGCGGGGCAAAGCTGCTGGTGATGAAGAATCCGCCGTCCATCAGGGAGAGCCCGGACAGGCTGGCACGAATGCCGTAGGTCAGGCCTTCCTTGTCGCGGACGCTCGCCATCAGCCGGCCAGTGAAGCCGTTCCCGAGGACGTTGACGGCCGCGCTCAAGGGCAGGTAGTCGGCATCGTTGGCGCGCAGGTCGATGGCCTGACCGAGCATCACACTGATGGATGCCTTGTCCTTCATCGCGATTCGCTGCGTATCGGCCTGGCTCGCCTTGGGTGGTGGACTCTGTCGCACGAGGTCCTTGCCACCGCTCCAGCCCGCGAAGGCCTCGGTCACCATCGATTGCAGGCGACGCGGGTCCGCTCCACCCACTACAACCAGCGTCATATGTGCCGGTCCGTAGTAGGTTCGATGAAACGCCTTGATATCGTCCAGCGTGGCAGCGGCAATGGCCTCGAGCATCCGCTCGCGCGGCACTGGGGCGTTGAGGTGCGCGTCGGGGTAGATGGACCGATACAGCGCCTCGCTGGCCCGGACCGACGGGTTTTCTCCGGCGTTACGGACCGCGGCCTCCAGCCGGGTCTTGGCCTTGGCCAGTTCCTCCGGCTTGAAGGCTGGCTGGCGCAACTGCTCGGCCATCAGGTCGATCAGCGTCGGCAGATCCTTGGTCAGGCATTGGCCGTGTATGCCGACGTAGCCTCCGTCGGACTGGAACGACAACTGCGCACCCAGGCTGTCCAGCAGCGCGGAGATCGCCACCTTGTCGCGACGGGCGCTGCCTTCCTGCAGCAACATGCCGGTCAGCAGGGGCACGGCCGGATTGGCTGTCTTGCTGGCCGCGTCGGCGTCGCCCAAGGGCATGACACCGGACAGGGACACCATTTCATGCGGCGACATCGGATAGGTCAGCAGCGCGATGCTGCCGGCCTGGGCGCGTACGACGCGGTCGGCGATGCCTGCCTGAGCCGCAACAGGCAGCCACAGCACGGCGAAACACACGAACCACGTCCGCAGATGGTTGAAACGAACATGCTTCATGAAGATTGCTCCGGAACGAACCAGCCGGTTGTGCTCTGATTTTCAATGAGGTACTTGCGGGCGACGCGCTGCACGTCGGCGGGCGTCACCTTCTCCAGTTCTTCAAGCTCGGTGACGAACCGTGTCCAGTCGCCCAGCGAGACCGCGTAGCCCAATCGGGCGGACGTCAAGCGGACGCCGTCACGCTGGTAGATCTGATCGGCCCGGTACGGCCCCAGCACGCGCTGGATATCCTCGCGAGTGACGCCCTCGGTCTTGATACGCTCCAGTTCGGTCCAGGCGATTTTCTCGGCCTGCTCGTGTTTCGCGTCGGGCGGCAGGCTAACCGTCACGACGAACGGACCGGGATCGCGCAGCGCGTGGAAGCTGGCGCCTGCTTGCGTGGCAACCGTGGTGTCGACCAGTGCGTGATACAGCCGGCTGCTCTTGCCCTGGCTCAATACCAGGCCCAGTACGGTCAAGGCAGCCGCATCGGGGTCGAGTGCGCGGGGCCCCTTGAAGGCGATGATCAGATTGCCCGTTGCACCCGCACGTTTGAGCACCAGCCTTCGCGGCCCCTGCTGCTGCGGCTCTTCGGTCGTGACAGCGGGAATGGCCTTGGGCGCGCGCGGGATGCCGCCGTAATACTGCCTGACCCATCCCAACGCCTGGTCCTGCCGGAAATCGCCGACCAGGATGACGGTGGCGTTGTCTGGCCAGTAGAAGGTGTCGTAGAAGCGGCGCAGCTTGTCCACGCTCGCATGCTCGATGTCGCTACGCCAGCCGATGGTGGGATGGTGGTAGGGGTGTGCCTGGTAAGCCGTGGCCATGACCTGCTGGAACAAGGCGGTGAAAGGACTGTTCTCGCCTCGCTCGTACTCGTTGCGTACCACCGTCATCTCGCTCGCCAGGTCTTCCGGGCGCAGCAGGAGGTTGCGCATGCGGTCGGCCTCGATGGCGATGTAGCCTTCCAGCGCATCGCGCCCGAGCGTGCCGAAGTAGTTGGTGCGGTCCATCGAGGTGGTTGCGTTGAAGGTCGCGCCCACTCGCTCCATGTAGCTGTTCAGTGAATTGCCGAGCGCCTTGTTGTAGTGCCGGCTGCCCTTGAACATCAGGTGCTCGAGCAGGTGGGTGTCGCCGGTCGTGCCGGTGGCTTCGTTGCGTGAACCCACTTGGTACAACACCTGGAAACTGACCACCGTCGCAGCGGGATCGGGCAAGGCAAGCACGGTGAGACCGTTGGCATCCAGACGGTATTCGTCGATACCGCCCAGGGAGCGGACGTGGGTAAAGCCCGCTACGTCGACGGGTTGGGCCATCGCCGTGCCTGCAATCAACAGGCACAGCGCGAGCCCGGTGCATATCAAACGTCGTACTGACATGGAACGTCCTTTCGTGTAGGCAGGATGAACGCGGAAGATCGGGTGCCGGCTCGACGGTCAGTTGACCTGCCATGCGTCGAGCGCGGCGAACGTGAAGTCTTTCATATTTTCCGATGCACGTTGATCGATGGCGCGTTGCGGGGACATTAATGCCGTGATGCGTCCGTTGACGGCCATGCGTTGTTTGACCGTCGATGCGTAACGACAGACGGTGCGATCTCCGTTGAATGTGCAGATCACCTGGAAGCGATTGTCAGGCTTGGACTTCTTCGATGACGCATCGCCCTCGGGTTTGCCGGCAAACAACGTAGGCAGGAGGCTGTTCGACGCTGAAACACCGGCGGAAAATCGGGACTCGTCGCCGGTGCACCGGTCGAGCGTGGCGGTAATGGAGGCGCGACTGGGCAGTCTGTCGCACGCGAAGAGGTTTGGGGCCATCGGCCCGCATTGACTCCGGCGGCATGCTGCCGTGCCGGTTCTGCCATCGTCGGCGTGGCGGCCTCGGCGTTCATCGAGGCCGGTACGGCGACCAGAAGCGCAAGTCGGCGCGCGAGTGCGGACAAGGTGGTGACCTTCATTCGGCATCCCGTTCCAGGGTAAAGGCGATCGACGCACGACCGCAATCGATAGGCTCGTGCGGCCCGACTTCGTGACATCGAAGGCAGCCCGGCCTCGTGGCGAGCTGGTGAGCCAAATTCGACCCCACGTGGCAATGCAGACGGGGCGGGGAGACTCAGGTGCGATGCTACTTCGCGCCCCATCATCGTGAAATGAGACGAGTTCGAATTTTTGGGGCAGAACGGTCGTACTCGTCGGCGCGACTCGCCCATGAAAGATCGTGAACGCAGGCTGCGTTTCGCCTTCCTTTCGGTCGAAAGCCTGCGAATGAAGTACACCGGGATCGGAAAGAAGCGTGGCGCTGTTAGCGCATCAAGTTCCTTTGTTTGGGCATCGCGCGGGCTGATCGGACGGCAATGCGTTGCTTCAATATGAAGGGACATATCAAGCATGCCTCGCATGACGGGGCGTTGGCGGGGCGCGCATCCGATTTGACGGTCGATGCAGTCGCCGGCCGCCTGTTTTGCCTCGCCACCCCTAAATCGCTGTAAACTCACGCTTTTGCTGCCACGCCCCCACACATCCAGATGTCCCAATCCCCCAAAGTAGGGTTCGTATCCCTCGGCTGCCCCAAGGCGCTCGTCGACTCCGAACAAATCATCACGCAGCTGCGCGCCGAAGGTTATGAAATCTCCGGCACCTACGACGGCGCCGACCTCGTCGTCGTGAACACCTGCGGCTTCATCGACGAAGCCGTACAGGAAAGCCTCGACGCGATCGGCGAAGCGCTGACCGAGAACGGCAAGGTGATCGTCACCGGCTGCCTCGGCGCGAAGTCGAGCGCCAGCGGCTCGAACCTGATCGAGGAAGTCCATCCGAAGGTGCTCGCCGTCACCGGCCCGCACGCGGTGGGCGAAGTGATGCAAGCCGTGCATTCGCACCTGCCGAAGCCGCACGACCCGTTCACCGACCTCGTGCCGGCGGCCGGCATCAAGCTCACGCCGCGCCACTACGCGTACCTGAAGATCTCCGAAGGCTGCAACCACCGTTGCACGTTCTGCATCATCCCGTCGATGCGCGGCGACCTCGTGTCGCGCCCGGTCGCCGAAGTGATGCTGGAAGCCGAGAACCTGTTCAAGTCGGGCGTGAAGGAACTGCTCGTGATCTCGCAGGACACGAGCGCTTACGGCGTCGACGTGAAGTACCGCACGGGCTTCTGGAACGGCAAGCCGATCAAGACGCGCATGACCGACCTGGTCGCCGCGCTCGGCGAACTCGCGGCACAGTACGGCGCATGGGTGCGCCTGCACTACGTGTACCCGTATCCGAGCGTCGACGAAGTGATTCCGCTGATGGCCGAAGGCCCGTTCAAGGGGCACGTGCTGCCGTACCTCGACGTGCCGTTCCAGCACGCGCATCCGGAAGTGCTGAAGCGCATGAAGCGTCCGGCGAACGCCGAAAAGGTGCTTGAGCGCGTGCAGAAGTGGCGCGAGATCTGCCCGGACCTGACGATCCGCAGCACGTTCATCGCGGGCTTCCCCGGCGAGACGGAAGAGCAGTTCGAAACGCTGCTCGACTTCATCCGCGAGGCGGAACTCGATCGCGTCGGCTGCTTCGCGTATTCGCCGGTCGAAGGCGCGACGGCAAACGAACTCGACGGCGCGCTCCCGGATGACGTTCGCGAGGAACGCCGCGCGCGCTTCATGGAAGTCGCCGAGGAAGTGTCGGCGAACCGCATCCAGCGCAAGGTCGGCAAGACGCTGAAGGTGCTGATCGACGAAGTCAGCGAGGAAGGCGGTATCGGCCGCACGGCAGCCGATGCGCCGGAAATCGACGGCGTCGTCTATGTCGAACCGGCGACGAAGGCATCGAAGCGCTACAAGGTCGGCGATTTCGTATCCGTGAAGATCACGGGCGCCGACGGTCACGATCTGTGGGGCGAGGTGTAAGCGATGACCGCCGCATTTCCGGAGATCCTCGCGCTCGGCGAGGCGATGATCGAATTCAACCAGTCGCAGCCGGGCCATCCCGAATTCCTGCAGGGCTTCGGCGGCGACACGTCGAACTTCTGCATCGCGGCGGCGCGCCAGGGTGCGACGACGGGCTTCGTGTCGGCGATCGGCGACGATCCGTTCGGCCGCTTGCTGGCCGACATGTGGCAGGCGGAACACGTCGACACGACGTACGTGCGGGTCGATCGCACGGCGCCGACCGGCGTGTATTTCGTCACGCACGGCGCCGATGGTCACCAGTTCGACTATCTGCGCGCGGGCTCCGCGGCGAGCCGCTATGCCACAGGCGACCTGCCGCTCGATGCGCTCGCGACCGCGAAGGCCGTGCATCTGTCGGGCATCAGCCTCGCGATCAGCACGGCCGCGTGCGACGCGGCGTTTGCGGCGATCGACCATGCGCGCAGCCACGGCGCGAAGGTCAGCTTCGACACGAACCTGCGCCTGAAGCTGTGGCCGTTGCCGCGCGCCCGCGCGGTGATGCGCGAAGCGCTGCGCCAGACGGACATCTGCCTGCCGAGCTGGGACGACGTCACGGCATTGACGGGCGCGAACGATCGCGATGCGATCGTCGATGCAATGCTCGAGCACGGGCCGCAGGTCGTCGCACTGAAACTCGGCAAGGAAGGCGCGTATGTCGCGACGCCGAACGAGCGGCGCGTCGTGCCGGGCTTCACGGTCGAGGCTGTCGATGCGACGGGCGCGGGCGACTGCTTCGGCGGCGCGTTCGTCGCGCGGATCGTCGCGGGCGACGATCCGTTCGCGGCCGCGCGTTATGCGAATGCAGCGGCGGCGCTGTCGACGACAGGCTACGGCGCGGTCGCACCGATTCCGCACCGCGACGCGGTGGAACGCCTGATGCAAGGCTGACGCGCCACGCGTACGCCGGCCACGGCCCCGCACGACGGGCAGGGCATCGCCGCGATTTTCGAGCGAATCTGAAGCAAGGAGCAATACAAGGTGGGTCGATATTCGGAATGGCAACGGGCGCTCGTCGTCGCAGGCGCGCTGGCAGCGGGCCTCGCGATGCCGCGCGTGGTCGTGGCGCAGGCCGTCGCGCCGGGCGTGCAGCAGGATGAACCGGCAGCGGCGCGGCCGCTGAAGCCGAATCCCGAGTTCGCCCGCCTGCCGCGCTACGAAGGCACGCTTGGCGATCGACCGATCGTCGTGCATCTCGGCCCGAAGACGGACGAGGAAGGCGTGCACGGCGAGTACCAGTTCGCCGATACGGGCGAGGTCGTGCTGCTCGCGGGCGATCGCGACGGCGACACGCTCGAGATCGAGGAATCGAACGACGGCACGAACATCACGGGCGTGTGGGTTGGGCGCTTCGACACGACGGGCGACCTGAAGGCCGACCGGATGAACTCGGACGAGTCGGATCCGCAGCCGGTCGTGCTGCGCCTGGCGCCAGGCAAGCGCGCGGCGCTGCAGGTGCGCGACGGCCGCGTGCAGGAAATCGAGACGGTGGGTGGCGTCGTCAACCTGCGCACCGGCGACTGAGCGCGCGCTGGCTTGGCGGGCGCGGCGCGCATTGTACCGGGCCAAGCGCGCCGATTTTGGCTAATCTAGCGACATATTCCGTAACCGAACGGCCTCGTGCCCGGCTTCCTGTCATGACTGCATCCACTCCCAAGCGCGCACTTCAAACCCGTATCGTTCAACCCGACGACGTCATTCCGGAAGGCTTCCGGTCGTTTGTGCCGCCGGTCGCACGTGCGTCGACGGTCGTGTTTCCCGATCTCGCGACGATGCGCGCGCTCGTCTGGCACAACGACAACCAGTGGCGCTACGGGCTGCACGCGACGCCGACGTCGCTCGCGCTCGCGCAGCGGCTCGCCGAGATCGAGGGCGGCACGCATGCGCTGCTGCAGCCGTCGGGCCTCGCGGCAATCATGAACGTGTACTTCGGGATCGTGAAAGCGGGCGACGACGTGCTGATTCCGCACAACGTGTACGGGCCGAACGCCGATTTCGGCAACTGGCTCGCGAAGGATTTCGGCATCACTGTGCGCTTCTACGATCCGCTGATCGGCGCCGGCATCGCCGACCTGATCCAGCCGGACACGCGGCTGATCTGGATCGAGGCGCCGGGTTCGGTGACGATGGAAGTGCCCGACGTGCAGGCGATCACCGCGGCCGCGAAGGCGCGCGGCATCGTCACCGCGATCGACAACACCTTCTCGGCCGGGCTCGCGTTCAAGCCGTTCGATCACGGCGTCGACATCTCGGTGCAGGCGCTGACCAAGTACCAGTCGGGCGGCAGCGACGTGCTGATGGGCGCGACGATTACCGCGAATGCCGAACTGCACGCGAAGCTGAAGCTTGCGCGGATGCGCTGCGGGATCGGCGTGTCGGTCGACGATTGCTCGCTCGTGCTGCGCAGCCTGCCGAGCATGCAGGTGCGCTTCGACGCGCACAGCAAGAGCGCGCTCGCACTTGCGCAATGGCTGAAGGCGCGGCCGGAGATCGCGGCGGTGCTGCATCCGCAGATCGCCGATTGCCCGGGGCACGCGTCGTTCATGCGCGATTTCACGGGGGCGGGCGGGTTGTTCTCGGTGGTGTTCGACGAACGCTACAGCGCGGAGCAGATCGACCGCTTCGTCGAGTCGCTCGACCTGTTCGCGATCGGCTGGAGCTGGGGCGGTGCATGCAGCCTCGCAATGCCTTACGACGTCGCGTCGATGCGTCCGGACTGGCCGCATCGCGGCACGCTGGTGCGTTTCTATGTCGGCCTGGAAGACGAAGCCGACCTGCGCGCGGACATCGAACGCGCGATGCAGGGCGTACTCGGCTGATCGCGGGCCGCCAAGGTCCCGCGGAAAAACGAAACGCCGGCGCGATGCGACATCGCGCCGGCGTTTTTCATGGGCGGTGCGGCAGGATCAGAACAGCCGCAGCAGCCCGTCGAGGCCGACATGGTCGAACGCGACCGTCGCCGCGTCGCGCACGACCGGCTTCGCGTGGAACGCGACCGACAGCCCGGCTTCGGCCATCATCTTCAGGTCGTTCGACCCGTCACCCATCGCGATCGCGCGGCTCGAGGCGAGGCCGAGCGACGCACACGTGTCGCGCAGCAGGCGCGCCTTCACGTCGGCGTTGACGATTTCGCCGAGCACCTTGCCGGTCAGCTTGCCGTCGACGATCTCGAGCGTGTTCGCGTACGCATAGTCGAGGCCGAGGCGCGCCTTCAGCCGCTCGGTGAAGAACGTGAAGCCGCCCGACACGAGCAGCGTCTTCATGCCGGCGGCCTTCACGCCGGCCAGCATCGTCTCGGCGCCCGGCGACAGTTGCAGTCGTTCCTCGTACACGCGTTCGAGTGCCTGCGCGTCGAGGCCGGCCAGCAGCGCGACGCGACGCGTGAGACTCTCGTTGAAGTCGCGGATCTCGCCGCGCATCGACGCTTCGGTGATCTCGGCGACCTGCGTTTTCAGCCCGCAGAAATCGGCGATCTCGTCGATGCATTCGATCGTGATCAGCGTCGAATCCATGTCCATCACGGTGAGCCCGAAATCGCCGAGCGTGCGGCCGGCCTCGACGAACGCGAAGTCGAGCGCGTGCGTGCCGCAATACGCGTCGATGTCGAGGCGCTGCGCGGGATTCGCGTTTTCGATGCGCAGCGCGTGATCGTCGGTCTGCACGATGCGGGTGCCACGCGATAGCGCGAGCAGCGGTTTGTGATGGGCGTCCGACAGCGGTGCAAGACTCTGGATGACGAGGTTGTGGGTCATGACGGGATGGTTGGGAGACGAATGAAATGCGTGCGCGGCCAACGGGCGGCCGCCTGCGGACGCGGGCCCCGTCCGGTGTCGGGCCCTTGCGTCGCGAACGCGCCATTGTAGCCGGTCGGCCGCGCGGGGCGGTCGGGGGCGGATCGAAACCGGGTTCGGCGCAGCGGTTATCGCGCGTCCTGGCCGTCCCAGTACGGCGGATCGCCGAAATGCTCGGCGAGGAACGCAATGAACGCGAGCGTTTTCAGCGGCACGTGCGCGCGACTCGGATAGACGGCCCAGATCGCGACGTCTTCCGCGAACGGATAGTCGTCGAGCACCGTGACGAGCGCGCCGCTCGCGAGCAGCGGGCCGACATCCCAGGTCGACTTGATCGCGATTCCGAAGCCGTCGACGAGCGCTTCGCGAATCGCCTCGCCGTTGCTCGCGACGAGCCGGCCGCCGACCCGCACGGTCAGCGGGCCTTGCGGCGTCGCGAACGACCAGTCGCGCTGGTCGCCGAGGATCACGCATTCGTGCTGCGTCAGATCGGCCGGATGGCGCGGCGCGCCGTGCTCGGCGAGATAGGCGGGCGAGCAGCACAGCACGCGCCGGTTGGCGGCGAGCTTGCGCGCGACGAGCGTCGAATCCTTCAGTGCGCCGAGTCGGATCGCGACGTCGTAACCGTCGTCGACGAGATCGACGATCTCGTCGGACAGCCGCAAGTCGAGCGACACCGACGGGTAGCGGCGCAGGAACGCGGGAATCACCGGCGCGACGTGCTGGCGGCCGAACGACGACGACATCGACACTTTCAGCCGTCCGTACGGCTCGGTGCGGCCATGACCGACCGAGGCGCGTGCGGCGTCGGCGGCCGACAGCAGAGCGTCGGCGCGCGTCATGAAGATCTCGCCGTCCTGCGTGAGGCTGATGCGGCGCGTGGTGCGGTGCAGCAGCCGTGCGCCGAGCTGGCGTTCGAGCTGCGCGATGCGCGCGCTCGCGACAGCCGCTGACACGCCGAACTCGCGCCCGGCCGCGGTGACGTTCGCGAGCAGCGCCGCGCGCACGAACAGCGCGACGTCGAGCAGGTCGAGCGGTTTGTCGGGAGCCGGAATCGGATCGGTCGCCATTGTTCTGAAATTCCTGAAAATGTTTCAGGAAATATAGCGGTTTTCTCGAAGGATCGGGTTGCCTACGATGACGTTCATGGGGCTGCGCCGCAGCCCGCCCGGATTCCCTGAAAGGAGTATCGAGATGAAAGCCGTTGGACTGACCCGCTATCTGCCGATCGACGACCCGCAAGCCTTGCTCGACGTGGAGCTGCCGCGGCCCGTGCCGGGCCCGCGCGACCTGCTCGTGAAGGTCGAGGCGATCTCCGTGAATCCGGTGGACACCAAGGTGCGCGCGCCGAAGTCGCAGGTCGAGGAGACGCCGCGCGTGCTCGGCTGGGATGCGGCCGGCACGGTGGTCGCGGTCGGCGCCGATGTGACGCTGTTCCGCCCCGGCGACGAAGTGTTCTACGCGGGCAGCATCACGCGGCCCGGCGCGAACAGCGAATTCCACACGGTCGACGAACGGATCGCCGCGCTGAAGCCGCGCACGCTCGACTTCGCCGCGTCGGCCGCGCTGCCGCTCACGGCACTGACCGCGTGGGAAGCGCTGTTCGACCGGCTGCACGTGTCGCCGCAGGGCGCGGACGCCGGCAAGTCGGTGCTGATCATCGGCGGCGCGGGCGGCGTGGGCTCGATCGCGATCCAGCTCGCGAAGACGCTCGGCAAGCTGCACGTGATCGCGACCGCGTCCCGGCCGGCGTCGGCCGACTGGGTGCGCTCGCTTGGCGCGGATGCGGTGGTCGACCACTTCGGCGACCTGCCTGCGCAGCTGCGCGAGGCTGGCCACCCGAACGTCGACTATGTGCTGATCTTCAACGATACGGATCGTCATTTCCCTGCCGCTGCGGAAGTAATCCGGCCGCAAGGCGGCATTTGCACGATCGTCGAGAACGAGAAGCCGGTGCCGGTCGAACTGCTGAAGGCGAAGAGTGCCGCGTTTCACTGGGAATTCATGTTCACGCGTGCCATGTTCGAGACGCCGGACATGATCGAGCAGCACCGGATCCTCGGCGAAGTCGCGCGGCTCGTCGACGGCGGCACGCTGCGCACGACGCTCGGCGAACAGCTCGGCACGATCAACGCGGCGAACCTGCGGCGAGCACACCAGTTGCTCGAGGCCGGGCGTTCGATCGGCAAGCTCGTGCTGAGCGGTTTCTGAAGGCGTCGCCCGCGTAAGGTTGCGACGCCGCGAATGCAAGCGGGGTAACACCCGATGCGTTTGCGGCGCATTGCACCGCGCTTGGCGGTAGACTGGCAGCGCATCATGCATCGAAAACCGCGCGGCACGCGCGTGCCGCCGCATTACAAGGAGGTCAGCATGAGCCAACGCAGCTTGTCAGTCGCCGCATCGTGGTCGGTCGTGTTCGCGGCGGCGTGCGTCAGCGCGAGCGTATTCGCGGCGCCGCCGGTCAAGGGCAGCCTGAAGGGCGGCGGTACCGGACAGCTCGAATACACCGTCAAGGTCGACTCGAAGACCTTCGGCAACACGCAGGAGACCCGCAAGATCCGCTCGGGCGAGACGGACGATTTCAACTGGAAGTCGGTGCCGCCGAGTGGTGCGGTCGCGATGCCGGACGGCTGCCCGAACGCCGACAACCTGCCGCGCGACGCAAACGGTGCGATGGTGCGCCAGACCCAGGTGCGGCTCGCGCCGTCGGTCGACGCGAAGGGTGTCGCCAACGTGCAGATGAGCTTCCAGGCGGCCGCGCCGAAGGGCACGCGCAGCGTGACGGCCGGCGGCAAGTCGCTGCAGTGCCCGGACGTCGTGTCGCTGAGCCAGGTCAAGTGGGTGTCGATTCCGACCAACGGCGGGTCGAAGTCCGTGGCGATGAGCGACGGTACCAAGGTGACGGTGTCGATCAAGCGCTGAGCGGCGTGCGCGGGCCGGCATTTCGTCCGGTGCGTGCGCAACGGATTCGGCGGGCGGCGTGAACGGGGCGGCACGTGAGCGTTGCGTGCCGCCGTTCCGATGTTTTCCCGATGCCTTCTTCGCGGCATGGTGCCGCTGCCGTGTGGCAGCGGTGCGTGACGTCATGCAGATGTCACGTTATGCTCGCCCGCATCCTTTCCTTCCCGCAAGACTCCCGATGAAACTTCGAATGCGCGTGCTGCTGTCTGTCGTTGCACTCGTCGCCGTGCATGCGCACGCGGCCGACGATTGCGGTTTCGTGAAGAAAGTCGAGCTGCCGTCGCGGCAACAGGTGGCCGTCGTGTCGAGCGGCGCGCTCGAACCGTGCTCGACCGGCAGCTACGCGGTGCGTGTGTATTCGACCGCACATGCGGCACCGGGCTTCGATACCGACGATTACGTGACGGGCGCGCTGCATGCGCGTGACGGTACGGTCACCGATGCATTCACGGCCGACCTTGGCGCACGCGCGCCACAGGCACTCGTCGTGACGACACGCTCGGCCGGCAGCGGCGGCTATGTCGGCGCGCAGGCCTATGTGACGACGCCGCGCGCAGTGCGGCTCGTCGCGTCGGTCGAGGGGCTCGCGCCCGACGCGGACGTCGCGGCCGCATTGCGGCAGGCGATCGGCAAGCGCCGCGTCGTGCGCTGATCGCCCACCGCGCGAACGCATCGCACGGTACCCGCGCGCGTCAGTGCGCGCGCTCTTCGAGCCGCGACGCGAGAAAGCGGTGGTCGGCCGAGAACAGCCGGCGATAGGTCATCAGCACCGCGCCGACGGTGCCGAGCGCGGACGCCGCGGCGATCAGGAACATGATCACGATCTGGTAGCGCACGGCCTGCAGCGGCGACTGGCCGGCGAGCACCTGGCCCGTCATCATCCCCGGCAGGCTCACGACGCCGACGACGGCCATCTGGTTCAGCGTCGGCAGCATGCCCGCGCGCACGGCCTGGCGCGCGGCGTCCTGCGCGGCTTCCCAGCGCGTCGCGCCGAGCGCGAGCGCCGTTTCGACGCGGTCGCGGCGCGCCGTGAGCTCTTCCATCATCCGCTCGACGCCGAGCGACACGCCCGTCAGCGTATTGCCGAGAATCATCCCGAGGATCGGAATCGCGTATTGCGGCGCGAACCACGGATGGATGCGGATCACGACGAACAGCCCGACCGCCGCCACGAACCAGCTGCTGAACCAGATCGACGCGATGCTGTCGATGCGCTGGCCGCGATACGTGCGCTTGCCGCGGCCCGCACCGGCGAAACCGGCGATCAGCGTCATCAGCGCGGTGAGCGGCAGCACGACGTACCAGTGCGGATGGCCGAACACCCAGCCGAGCACGTAGCCGATCGCGAGCAGTTGCACGACGGTACGTACCGCCGCGAGCGCGAGCTTGCGGCCGAGGCCGAGCGACAGCGCCGCCGAGATCGCACCGTTGACGGCGACGAGCGCGGCGGCGATGCCGACGTCGACGAGGCTCAGGTCCTGCAGTGCTGGGCTCATTGCGCAGCCTCCGTCGGGTTCGCAACATGCATGACGCCGGCCTGCATCACGAGTCGCATCGTGCCGATCCGCGCGGCCTGGGCTGGATCGTGCGAGATCCACATGTACGCGCGGGCGTCGGGCGCCGCGTCGAACCACGCGCCGACGAGCGCCTCGATCGCGCGCGCCGATTCGGGATCGAGCGCGGAGGTCGGCTCGTCGAGCAGCAGCACGTCGGGATCGAGTTGCAGCACGCGCAGCAGCGCCGCGATCTGCGCTTCGCCGCCGGACAGGTCGCTCGCGCGCTTGTCGAGAAAGTCGGGGCCGCGGCCGGCCTGCGCGGCGAGTGCCTCGGCACGCGCGCGATCGAATGACGCGTCGCGATAGATCGCGAGCGAATACGGATAGCGCAATTGCGATTCGACGGTGCCGTCCATCTGCGCGGGGCGCTGGCGCACGTACGCGACGCTGCGCCGGTAGCGCGGGATCGCGCTGCGCCGGATCCCGTGGCCGCGCCACAGGATGTGGCCGCCGTCGAGCGGATCGAGCAGGGCGAGCGCACGCAGCAGCACGCTCTTGCCCGATCCTGATGGTCCCGTGATAGCAATTCGCGATCCCGCTGCGAGGCTGAAATCGGTCGGGGCGAGCAGGGTCTTGCCGCTGCTGGCGTCGCGCCGTGTAATGCGCTGTGCATCGATGAGGCCGGTGGGGGCTGTCATGTCACAAATGAAAAAAAGCGTTAATGGCGCCGAAACGTCACCATGGCGTGCGTCATAATACCGATTGAAAAGCCGCGGGTGTCGTGCGCCGTTCGTCCACGCACGCGGCCCGGCATGGTGCGGCAACATTTCAGAACAACAACGGAACCGCCATGACGCTTACCCGAGCCATCGGCAAATCGGCTGCATGGATCGTCGGTATCGTCGCGGTGCTCATCGCGGCGGCCGGCGTCTTTCTCTTCACGTTCGACTGGAACCGCGCGAAGCCGTGGGTCAACGAACAGGTGAGTGCCGCCCTCGGCCGTCCGTTCGCAATCAACGGCGATCTCAAGGTCGGCTGGCGCCGCCCTGACGGCGAAACCGGCTGGCGTGCCTGGGTGCCCTGGCCGAGTTTTTCGGCCACGCAGCTCGAGATCGGCAACCCCGACTGGGCGAAGACGCCCAAGTTCGTCACGCTCGATGCCGCGCACTTCGATCTCGCGATCCTGCCGCTGCTCGCGCATGAAATCGTCATCCCGTCGATCGATGTCGTCAATCCGGCCGTCGACCTCGAGCGGCTGGCCGACGGCCGCAATACGTGGACCTTCCAGTTCAAGCAATCGTCGCAGCCGTCGCCGTGGAAGGTGCGGCTCGAAAGTTTCGGCTTTGCCAAGGGCACCGTCACGTATCGCGATGCGATCACGAAGGCCGACCTGACCGTCGCGATCGATACGCTCGGCCAGCCGATCCCGCTCGGCGATGTGCTGAAAGAGCAGGAGCAGACGTCGCGTGCGGCGTCCGCGCAGCGTGTCGGCAAGCATGGCGCCGCGCAACTGAGCGCGAAGGCCAACGCGGAGGCCGCGTCGAGTGCGTCGGCGGCGAGTGCGTCGTCGGCAACGGGCGCATCGGCGGCGGCTTCCGTTGCTTCGGCTGCTTCCGGCTCGCCTGGTTCGTCCGCTTCACCTGCTTCTTCCGCTTCTTCCGCATCGGCCGTTGCTGCCGCATCTGGCGCAAGCGGCGTCGCCGCACCCGCAAAGCCGTCCGGCCCGACCTATGCGTTCGGGCTGAAGGTCGACGGCCGCTACAAGAACGTGCCGATCAACGGGACCGGCAAGCTCGGCGGCGTGCTCGCGATCCAGGACGCGTCGCGGCCATTCCCGCTGCAGGCCGACGTGAAGGCCGGCGACACGCGGCTCGCGATCGTCGGCACGCTGACCGATCCGATGCATCTCGCGGCGATCGACCTGCGGCTGTGGCTGCAGGGCACGTCGATGTCGCACCTTTACCAGCTCAGCGGCATCACGCTGCCCGATACGCCGCCTTACGCGACCGAAGGGCGATTGATCGGCAACTTCAAGCGGAAGGCCAGCACGTTCCGCTACGAGAACTTCAACGGCCGTGTCGGCGGCAGCGATCTCGGCGGCACGCTGGTGTACGAGCAGCGCGAGCCGCGGCCGAAGCTGTCGGGCGAACTCGTGTCGAACCTGCTGCAGTTCTCCGACCTCGCACCCGTGATCGGCGCGGATACGGCCGCGAGCAAGGCGAAGCGTGGCGACACGACGAAACAGCCGTCGAGCCGCGTGCTGCCGGTCGAGACGTTTCGCACCGACCGCTGGCGTGCGCTCGACGCGGACGTCAAGTTCACGGGCCGCAAGCTGGTAAAGAGTTCGAACCTGCCGATCACGAACCTGTACACGCACATCGTGATGCAGGATGGCGTGCTGTCGCTCGAGCCGCTGCAGTTCGGCGTCGCGGGCGGCACGCTGGCGACGACCGCGCATCTCGACGGCAGCGGCACGCCGCTGAAGGGCCGCTTCACGGTGGCCGCGCGGCACCTGAAGCTCAAGCAGCTGTTCCCGGCGCAGAAGGTGATGCAGTCGGCGCTCGGCGAGATCAACGGCGACGCGTCGCTGTCGGCCACCGGCAACTCGCCGGCCGCGCTCGCCGCGACGTCGAACGGCGAAGTGAAGGCGCTCGTGACGGACGGCCGCATCAGCCGCCTGCTGATGGAAGCGGCGGGGCTGAACGTCGCCAACGTCGTCTACGAGAAGCTGTTCGGCAACAACGACGTGAAGATCAACTGCGCGGCGATCGACTTCGTCGCAACCAACGGGATTCTCGACCCGAAGGTGTTCGCGCTCGATACCGACGATGCGCTGATCAACGTCGACGGCCCGATCAACCTGCGCGACGAATCGCTCGACCTGAAGATCCACCCGCACACGAAGGGCTTCCGGATCTTCTCGCTGCGCTCGCCGCTGTATGCGAAGGGCACGTTCAAGAACCCGAACGTCGGCGTCGATGCGACCGCGCTCGCGTTGCGCGCCGGTGCGATGGTCGGGCTCGGGCTGATCAACCCGTTCGCGGCGTTGATTCCGCTGATCGCACCGAGCAACAACAAGGATGTGCCGTGCTCGGAGTTGTTCGGGCAGATGAACGCGAAGGCGGCGCAAAGGGCGGCCGCGAAGGCCGGCAAGTAACGGGCGTCAGCGGCCCGCGCGCACCCACAGCAGCAGGACGTCGACCTCCCGGCCGTCGAGCCGGACCGGGGCGGCGGGGCCGAGCTGCAGGCGATCGCCGTCGAGCACGGCGACCCGCTGCTGGACGTTGCCGATCCAGTTCGGGAACAGGCTGACGTCCATTTCGTGCGTCAGCGTACCGTCGTTGGCGACCTGAAAGGGGCCGGAATAGGCGATGTAGCCGCGGGCGGCCGCCGCGCACGCCTCGTCGGTGCCGTGGTGCGGGTCGCCGTTCGCGTAGGGCGGCCGGCCGGCGGCCATCAGCTGGGCGGACATGTAGCCGTCCGGCGTATAGAGAATCCAGCCGCGCGCGTCGCGGCCGAGCGGATAGGTGGCCGTGCCACCGTCGCGCGGACGGACTTCGTAGGACACGAGGCGCCACGCGCCGACGAGTTGTTCGCGAAGCTGGCTGGCAGGCATGATGCGGGATTCCGGTAGGGCGGCAGTGGGGCGCGTGCCGCCGGGTTGGCGGGGCCGCCGGGCGGCGGGCCAGGGGGCCGGAAAGCGCTGCCGGGGCGGTGCGGTCGGCAGTTTCTCCGACACCTGCTAAAATACACGGTTTTCCGTCGATTTCTCTCTTAACGGGACCTGCCGTGCTTTCTACTGCCAACATCACGATGCAATTCGGGCCAAAGCCCCTGTTCGAGAATATCTCGGTCAAATTCGGCGAGGGCAACCGCTACGGTCTGATCGGCGCGAACGGCTGTGGCAAGTCGACGTTCATGAAGATCCTCGGCAGCGACCTCGAGCCGAGCGCCGGCAACGTCGCGCTGGAGCCGAACGTCCGCCTGGGCAAGCTGCGCCAGGACCAGTTCGCATACGAAGACGTGCGTGTGCTCGACGTCGTGATGATGGGCCACACCGAGATGTGGGCCGCCATGACCGAGCGTGACGCGATCTACGCGAACCCGGAAGCCACCGACGACGACTACATGCACGCGGCCGAGCTCGAAGGCAAGTTCGCCGAATACGGCGGCTACGACGCCGAGGCACGCGCAGGCGCGCTGCTGCTCGGCATCGGCATCGAGGAGAAATTCCACACCGGCACGATGAGCGACGTCGCGCCGGGCTGGAAACTGCGCGTGCTGCTCGCACAGGCGCTGTTCTCGAAGCCGGACGTGCTGCTGCTCGACGAGCCGACCAACAACCTCGACATCAACTCGATTCGTTGGCTCGAGCAAACGCTCAACGAGTACAACTCGACGATGATCATCATTTCGCACGATCGTCACTTCCTGAACTCGGTGTGCACGCACATGGCCGACATGGACTTCGGCACGCTGAAGGTCTGGCCGGGCAACTACGACGACTACATGCTCGCATCGGCGCAGGCGCGCGAGCGCCAGGCCGCGGCGAATACGCGTGCGAAGGAGCGCGTCGCCGAGCTGCAGGATTTCGTGCGCCGCTTCTCGGCGAACAAGTCGAAGGCCCGCCAGGCAACGAGCCGTGCGAAGCAGATCGACAAGATCAAGATCGAGGAATTCAAGCCGTCGTCGCGCCAGAACCCGTTCATCCGTTTCGAGTTCGAGAAGAAGCTGCACAACGTCGCGGTGGTGGCCGAAGACATCACGAAGAAGTACGAGCGCACGATCTTCCAGAACTTCAACCTGTCGGTTCAGCCGGGCGAGCGCATCGCGATCATCGGCGAGAACGGTGCGGGCAAGACGACGCTGCTGCGTTCGCTGCTCGGCGCGCTTGCGCTGGAGCACGGCACGGTGAAGTGGTCCGAGAACGCGAATGTCGGCTACATGCCGCAGGACACGTACGAGGAGTTCCCGAACGACATCACGCTGATGGACTGGATCGACCAGTACCGCAAGGACGGTGACGACGAAACGATGGTGCGCGGCACGCTTGGCCGCCTGCTGTTCTCGTCGGACGACATCAAGAAGTCGGTGAAGGTGCTGTCGGGCGGTGAGAAGGGCCGCATGATCTGGGGCAAGCTGATGCTCGGCCGCCACAACGTGCTGCTGATGGACGAGCCGACCAACCACATGGACATGGAGTCGATCGAGTCGCTGCAGATCGCGCTCGAGCAGTTCGAAGGCACGCTGATTTTCGTGTCGCACGACCGCGAATTCGTGAGCGGGCTGGCGAACCGGATCATCGAAGTGCGTACGGACAGCACGCTGTTCGACTTCGGCGGGAATTACGAGGAGTTCCTGACGAGTCAGGGGCAGGAGTAATCTCCGTCGAATGTACCCAATCTGATGTACCCAATTGTACCCAAGAGGCCCGCCAAGTTGTA
Source organism: Burkholderia cepacia (assembly GCF_029962485.1). Classification (NCBI taxonomy): domain Bacteria; kingdom Pseudomonadati; phylum Pseudomonadota; class Betaproteobacteria; order Burkholderiales; family Burkholderiaceae; genus Burkholderia; species Burkholderia cepacia. The sequence continues at coordinate 1,986,747 of NZ_CP073637.1, read as the reverse complement.
CTCGGCGGGCTTTTTGTTGTACCCAGGCGGCCCATCGGCTACATCGCGTGGCCCGTGCCCCCGCGCCGAATAACTCAGCACAGGTTGACCGCTCAGGGGTCCCTTCGATCTATAAGAGGTGGCTCAGAGCTACCGGCCGTATCTGATGCAATCTGGTGGGGCGCAGGGTGTCCCCTGCAAAAGAGGACGCGCCTGGTCCCGCGTCAAAGCGGCCGCCGCTGAGCAGCGTCAATCCTGGCGCGAAGTGGGCGAGAGTTAGAATCGGGAACCATCACCTGTACACTCAGGGGGAGCCGTATGCGTTTGCGCCGGAGCGAGGAATTCGCCGCGAGGTCTCGTGCCCTTACCATGCAGCTATTGGACGAAGCGGAACGGCAGTTCGAGGAAACACGGCGACTCGCCCGAATGCCGTGGTGGGTGCCGCTTGCAGTAGCGGTCCCGGTAGCGATTGTGGTTATCGGCTTCCGGCCAGCGTTCGAGGTTCTCCTGAAGTGGTAAGCCGAATTGAACCGCCGCAGCCAAAGAGATCGGATGATCCCGTCGTGGCACGCGGGCAGGACGCTTGGGAACGACTTCAAGAGGGTGCCCCGCGACGCCGCGCCCTATCGCGGGGAGCAGGTGACAAGGCCAGGGAAAGGCGCGAGCGGTCGCAGGACGCGCACAGGCGCTGGTGGCTCCAGGTCGGTGAGGCGCTGGCGACTGGAAAGCGTAAGTGCGTATCGAATCAGTCCTTTTCTGCGTGGGTAACGGCTCACGGCTTTGACGAAATCGTATTCACGACTCGGCAAGATGCTATTTGGTTAGCAGCGAACATGGAGACACTCGGGGAGCTACCGGACGACATGGCGAGTCCAACGGTCATAAGGCGATGGGCAAACAAACGAGCGGCCGTAGCATCTGGGCGTGCCAATGGTGACCGTGTAACAGATGCTGATGTCGCCGCGCTTCAACAGGCTGCGGCCTTGCTCCGAGAATCCGCGCGGGACGCTCGACGCAGCGCCGCGGCACTAGACGAGGCTGCGCGGCTTATCTACAAGGTGAACACCGCGATAAAGAGACGTGTATAAGGCTAGGTTTAGACGAAGCGGACAGCGTCAGATCGTCTGACTCAGTCCGGCCAATTTCAGCTATCCGTCATTGCCTGCACGCTACAGAAAGATCTGTGACTCGACGCTGCCTGTAAAGTTTGCTTCCCGGCAGCATACAATCGCCGTTCCCCCAGTCTCGACACAAGACGTGATTGCACTCGCCGCAGAACATACGAGAACCCTTGTCGATCATGGATGGTTATTTCACCACGATCCAGCTTGGGCGGCAGATATATACGCCGTTGCACAACTGCTCGGCCCACCGGTCTCAGGCTCGGGGACGCCGGTCGTTCAGTCGTTGCGACCAGTGAACGAGGCAGCCGCACGACCAAACACGACGAGTTCCCTATACGGGCTGGGCGAGTTCCCGTTGCATACCGATATGGCGCATTGGCCGCTGCCTCCGCGCTACCTGGTTATGCGGGCGTCGGTGGTCGATGAGTCGGTGCCTACCTTGCTTGTTGATAGCCTCGAACTGGTCGATATGATTAAGCGCGAAGATTGGGGGCGCGCACTGTGGCGAGTGTCCCGCGTACGCGAGCCGTATCTTTGCTCAATGTTCTTCCAACATCGCGGCGAATCCGGCATACGTTGGGACGTTTGTACCATGTCGCCGCACGGGCCACTCGCCAAAACTGTCGCGGCGGAAATAGCAGCGAGTCTCCGCAACCAGTTGGCGCAGCGGCCGGTTCAGATAAACTGGCGCTCGCCTGACGATGTACTGATCCTAGACAACTGGCGAATGCTACACGCACGCCCTGCGGTTGGTCAGCCAGCGAGTCAGAGAACAATTCAACGAGTGATGGTAGGGGTATCGAACGATGGGTAACGCAAATCCGCAGTCGCTCTGGACACACGATCTGTTGTGGAGCAAAGCGCGGGCCTATGTAGACAAGGCTTTTGAGGCACCACGGGAAGACGACCTATTTCCTTTTTGGGCATCGCTCGCCCTCGAATTCTTGGCTCGGTCGGCCCTCGCGTTTGTCCATCCAGCGCTTCTCGCTGACGCGTCTGAGCCCGACGGTCGGAATCTGCTCTACGCCTTCGGTTTCGAACCCAAGGTAAAAAACTATGTGCCGAAGTCGATACAGACTTCTGAGGTACTGCTACGTTGCGAACAGATCATTCCGGATTTCACCAAAGAACTCGAATCATTTTGCAAGGGTTTGGCCAACAAGCGAAATGAGGAGTTGCATAGCGGCGGATTACCCTTTTCCAAACTCGCCAATCACACTTGGCTCCCTCGCTTCTTCGAGGCGACGCAGGTGTTGCTAAGGTTCCAAAAGAAGACGCTCCGAGATTTTCTCGGCAAAGACGAAGCCGACGCAGCAGTGAAGATGCTCGCGGCTGCTGCCGATGAAACAGCCAAAAGTGTCAAAGGCTTGATCAATGCGCACGCGGAAGTCTGGAAAAACAAGGCGCAAGACGAAAGGGATGAACTGGCAAAGACCGCGGCGAGCGTCGCTAGACCAAATCTTGGCCACGTAATCGACTGCCCGTCGTGCAATTCAAAGGCGCTGCTGCTGGGCGAAGGATTTCGACAGCAGCCACCTGTGCTGGAACACGACGAAATGGTGGTTAGGACTTTGATGTTGCCCACCGAACTCATCTGTAAAGCATGTGGGCTCACTATCAAGGGCCATAATCAACTTTTCGCGGCGGGCTTCGGTAGTCAATTTACTAAGACCCTTACCTTTGACCCCGTCGATTATTATGCCGAAGAGCCTGATGACGAAGACCGCTACAACGAGTTCAATAATGAGTAGCGCAGCCTCGTAACCCGGATTGAGCATGCCAGTGCACCGATGCGGAGATACCCGATGCCAAAAGTCTGATCCAGCGAACGGCGGTTCTGGGTCGATAACGCCCCATTCCCTGCAAGCATGAGCATAGGTCTGGGCGTAGGTTTGTACGCTAGGCATTGTCGGATAAGCCGCAGGTGCTGCTGGTACTGCTGCATCACCGGGCATTGCAAGAAGTTTCCATCACTGGATGGGGCCGATGCCCAAAAGCACAAAAGCCCGCGTCAAGCGGGCTTTTTTGCTACAAATTTGCTGCAGCAAGGGGCAGGAGCCATGCTGGACAAGCCTGCAGTCATTCCATCCTTGAACTGCAGACTGCAGTGGACTTTTGATCGCTTGTTTAGCTCTGGCTAAGTGAGCCCAAGCTGAATCCGGAAATTTCCCGGATTCGACCACGCCACCATGTTCCACGATTGTCAGGAATCGCTTTTCCACCCGGGTGGAACATTCGCGCATTTTTAAGGTGGATGAAGTGAGGTGCTTCCAAATCTTGCTTGTACGTCCCATCCGGCTCGACAAATATCTCGCCGTATTTCTCGAAGTTTCTTTTGAATGATGCTGCCACTTCGGGATCGTCGAATCCGGTTGCGAACTCGGACGCGAAGCCTTCGAAATAGTGCTTGCCGCCGACAAGTTGGCCGCTGACGAGTGCACCACTGACAAACAGCGTAATGCCAATCTCCATATCACTGGCATTGACTATGCTTACTAACGATTGAAGGAACCAGTCATTTTCCGCGGTCGTGATGACGTGTTGCGGCGCTACCTGTTCGCCCTCGCGGGGGGCATTGGTCTGCTCGGCCATTTGTATTTCCTTGTGATGTGGAGTTCTCATAATAACGGAAAGAGTTCGATCTGGAGCGCACGGGCAACGTTGGTCAACATGGTTGGTTAATCTAGCCAAGATACTGAGTAAAAAAATGACGGCCTGCAAAGCCGTTTAGGCTGAGATGACTCGGGCCGCTTTGATCAGGAGTCAATGGCCGACGCCCTTGAAAACTGTAGCAGCCTCATTTTTCTCCCAGAAATGCGTGGCAAGGTGTCCCCGGCCTCGCGAGCCGAAATCCCCCCATGGCCTCCCGGCGAGACACCCAGGCGGCACGAAGACAGCACGGGCGTGACTGGAGGGACGCGGTGCGGCTAACTCAATCCCATTTGACTGGTAATGATCGCAGTGAGAACACCCCATGCCGTCTGTTTCACGCCGTCCACCGCTGTCCCGAAGATGCGCTTAAATAAAGGCTTGACCGCAGGAAGATCACCAGTGTTCGCTTTGCTGACCATTTCAGCCATGTGCGCTCGCGCTGCGTCGTTCACCGGCTGCCCTGATTGCTTGAGCAGATCAAGCAGATATTCGATGGTTTTGGTGTCGTTCGAGACATCCACGCTCAGATGCTGACTCACGCTATCGCCAATTCCGATTTGAGATTGGTTGAACGTTCCACCGGATATATGAACATTGGTCCTGCCTTGGCCGTGCTCGCGCGAGCTAGGTGAGGGCTTCGCCCGTCGGTACCCGCTTTCGGTTAGATAGGCATACTCTCGCGTAGAGTAGCTGCCGATAAAGACGAGCGACGAACTGGGGTCGTTTTCGTAGGCTTTCCGCGGCCCAGTCTGGACGAACCTCTGATCTTCCAACTGTTTTAGAGCTAGGTCGAAATCAACGCTCGTGTAATTCCCGGAAGCAAGAATATCTTGCTGGAGCGCGGAGATAAGCGGCCCCGTATACCCGTCATGCAATGCGCGGGAATCCAATGAACGCTGGACAAAGTCCCTGAGCATATTCGCCAAGATTGCTTCCGCTGCAACATCCAGTGCTTCTGACACTACTGCTCCTTTCCTTCAATATAAAAGGTACGTTATTTGTACGGCATAGCTGCGGCCAAGCCCCCCAATTTTCTTACAAACAAGGTGGTAAGTGAACGTTTAGCCGACGAGCGTCGCCGCGTTCCGTTCGGGTATACCTGTAGCGAACGCGCAACGGCCATGCATTTCCGTTCCGTTGAAGTTGACAGATTTTCGGAACAATGGATAATTCGAAACACCACTTCAACGGAACGAGGTAAGGCAGCATATGAGACGTATCTATTACGGGCGTGTATCGACGCTCGACGGGCAGACCGCCGCGAGCCAATACGCAGACGCAGCCGCCCAGGGCATAGCCGCAGACGATGTGTTTGTAGATGGAGGGGTGAGTGGGTATCACGTCCCGCCCGCCGAGCGCGAACAGTGGCAGCACGTAGAGCGCGACCTCCGCAAGGGCGGGGTCCTGGTGGTTCGCTGGCTCGACCGCATCTCGCGGCGCTACGACGAACTCCACGAGACCATGCAACGCCTGATGAAGAAGGGCGTTCGCGTCGAATGCACACTCAACGGCATGGTGTTCGACGGGCAAGAGACCGACCCATTGCGGCTCGGGATTCGCGACGCGCTCTTGGCGTTCATGGCGGCGCAGGGCGCAGCGGACTATTTGAACCGGCGCGAGATGCAGGCGCGGGGGATAGCCGTAGCCAAAGCTGAAGGGAAGTACAAGGGCCGGAAGCCCGCCGTCGATTACGCAGAAGTCCGGGCGTATCACGCGGAACACGGCGGCTCCGTGCGATCTCTCGCGGAACACTTTGGTGTAGGCCTCGCCACTATCTCCCGCGCATTGAATTCCGCAAGTACGGTCAACCCCGAGGAGGTCAGCAAATGACTGGACCGCATACGCAGCTCATCCGCGCACGTATTGCGTTTTCTCACGCCGGACTGCACGGCGATCATGCGTGGCTCGTGAAACCCGAAAGCGAACGGGCAGCGTCCGACGCCCACTTTGCGTTTGCTCGTCATGGCATTGCCAGCATGGCGTCTGGAGAACTTGCGCTGCATTGGGCTGCGTCGATGGAAGACCAGATGCTGCGGCTCGCGAAGGAACTGGACGCCCTGGAGATGCAGTACGCCGCGCTGGATTCAGCTATGTGCGAGGCGACTGCCGAGCGGCAGTAACACCAATACCAACACGGTAAGCTATGCAGAAGAAGAACGCGAAACAAACCATCCGCGCCTACCGCATTCCCGCCGACGTGGAGGCGAGGCTGATTGATGCAGCAGGCTCCGCAGCGGCGGCATTGAGCACCAAGCGCCATACCGCACTACGAGCTATCCCGGCGCATATCGTGCCCGTTCTCAATCGAGCGGCGGACACCGCAGCGCGGCTGTTGAAGGCCGAGGGTGTCCGGGCGAGTCGTCGGGACCTCCGTGCCGCAGGAGCCGCCCTTGTGGTTCAACAGGAGGCGATCCTGTCAGCGGCCGGCATCGAGAGCCACATGCGTCACCAGACCTCCGAGGAAATCCTCCATAAGACTCTGGTGGCCGAGATGCTCACGCCGCTAGACCCGGACCTGGCGCATGCCTACGGGTTCGCGGATTAACTCCGCACATGGTAGAGGCCCTACCGGCTTTTTGCTGTAACGACAATTAAACCGACACAAGGTAGTAGGCCCTAACCGGCCAACCAAGCCCCGCCACTGAGCGGGGTTTTTCTTTTCCAGCGCGTTTTTTTTCGCAAACGCGGGCACTTGCTCACCTCTGATTTTTGCTGAAACGACAACCCCGACATGGCCCTGCGTGATGTGCAGCAGCGCCGTGGTGGTGGGAAGGTCGCTGGTGAAATCCCCTCGGACCCGAAGGCCGCCGCAGCGTTCTTCAAGGACAACCTGCCGCCTGGCGTTTTCGCCGTGTACGACCGGGACCACAACCAGTACACGCTCAACTACGGCTTCCGCCTACAGATTGATCCGTTTCGTGACCTTCCCAAAATGCTTTCTAAGTTGTCTGCGGGCACGATGAAACGCCGCGAAATTCAATCGAAGTACGACGCAGCTCAAGTGGGGCGGGCGGAGCGAGCGCCAATAGGTCTAGGTACTCCGGCCGCTCAGGTCGCTCCCGCCAAGTAAAGCCACAACACCACGCCCGCCTCTGCGCGGTGTCCGATGTTCGCCGCGATGGGCGGGATATAGTGGCAAACTTGGGCTTTGTGGCGACCATCCGGCCACCGATGCGAGCAGCACGTGCATAACGGGTGAGTAAATCGAATAAGAGGGGTGACCATGGCGGACGATAAACAAACACCAACAACTGACATCCTTAGGGGGGCCAAAAAACAGTGGGATGAACTGTCGAGCGCTCTACCTGTATCCATATCCTTAAACAACGGCGTTGTTGCGAGCCCAGATGCGCTGACCGACTGGTTCGCGTTTGCACTTCGAGGAGTGGAATCTGTTGAAAGTAGCTCGGCCGACCTCGCTATGCGGGCAATACATTGGCCTAGCGTGACGAGCAGCACGCAACAAATTTCCAATCACATGAATACTGCGAAACAGCAAGGCGCTCAGTGGCTTTCTCAGAATTGTGGCCCCTTGAATAGTTTCCTTTGGCAGATAAGGGCCGCCCTGGCGTGGCTACTGCCTCCCTCTCTAGATGGAGCGGAGGCGAAATATCCTAAGTTCCGGGAAATTCTCGCCAACGCCAATGAGGTACTTGCTGCCGCTAAACGGGCCGCCGAGGACAGTGAGCACACCGCCCGATTATTGCAGGGAGCCCAAAAAGCCAGTCAAGATATGGCGGATGCTGTCGAAAAAATCGCCGGCCATGAAAGAACTGCAAGTACTGCGCAAACTAATGCTCAAGGCAGCGCGGCAACGGCAGAGGCGGAGCGTCAACGAGTGGAGCAATATGCGACGGAGCTGGCATCAGCAACTGAAAAACAAAGAAATTTAATTAATGAATTTGAGGAGTATCGAAAAGTTGTTGAAGGGACGATTCAGGGGGCGAGCAAGGTTGCTCTTGCGAAATCTTTTGAGACCAGACGGGAGAGGCTTGAAAAAAACCAGAAAAACTGGGCGATTTTATTTGGGATTGGAATCACGCTTCTACTGGCGGTTGGTGTTTGGATTACGCATGAATTTATTGCTAATCCGTTAGGTTCGTCGGCGGCACAAGTGTTAGCGGCGACGGCAAGCTCAGCGGCAGCGATAGGCTCTGGAGCATCATCAGCTGCTGCTACGAAAAGCCAGGTCACGGGAGTCGTTGCAGCCGTCCTGCGTTTCATTGTGGCAAGCCCGATAATTTGGCTGACTTGGTTTGCTGCTCGGCAATATGGGCATTGTTTGCGATTGAGCGAAGATTACGCGTTCAAGGAGGCGGCTGCGCACGCTTTCGTTGGCTACCGTAACGAGATGGGTGACGATTCAGAAATGATAAAACTGCTTCGAGAGTATGCCATTAAGAATTTTGGGGCTAATCCAACTCGTGTCCTATCTAAGGATGAGCCTGCTACGCCAATAAATGACATAATTGGAAAGGCCATGGAAAAGGTCAATCCCGATAAAATACTGGATTTACTTAAAGAGGCTATGGGAGCGGCGAAAAAATAGCCGCAGGTTGATTGTGGCGGTTTCGCGCAAGGCTCACCAAGACATGTTAAGGCAGGCGTTTGCGCGAACGAAGTGGAATCGCGGCCAGCGGATATTGCTCGCGGCAGAGGCAACCTGTCGGAGGGTCGATGCGCTACCCAACTCGGCCCACGGAGGGGGGGCCGTGTCCGAGGGCGCCCTACTGCCGAGGTGCCGCTCCGCAGCGGGTGCTATGCTAGGGTCGAATGTGTCAATTTCCACGGCGGTTTTGACCGACACACTCCCCGGAGAGCCTTATTCCACCGTGGGTTCGAAGAGGTTCAAATCCTCTCGCCCCGACCAGACAAGAACCCGCGTCAGCTCAGGCTGACGCGGGTTTTTTCTTGCCGGTCGCTTGCCAACCAGCGGTACGGGGCCCTGACGGAAGCGGCGATTTAGCCTAGCTTTTTCGCTAAGTCTTCAGCTCGGAGGTGCGTGTATCGCTGCAGGTGCTTGAGGTTCTTGTGGCCGGTTATTGTCGCTACCTCAAGGACGTTCAATCCCTTTTCGAACAGTCTGCTTGTCGCTTCGTGTCGTAGGTCGTGGAAATGGATTGTCCCGAGGCCGCACTCTTCGCGTACACGACTGAATGCGTATTTCATGGCCGACTGCGTGAGCTTGAACACGCGACCACGATGCGGCGGAGGACACCACGTTAGAGCCTCGATTGCCCGGCTCGATAGAGGAACCTTTCGGGGTGTCCCGTTCTTGGTCATAGGTAGCAGAACCGTCCGGGCGTCCAGGTCGATGTGCTCCCAGCGGAGCTTGGCTATCTCACCCTGACGCATGGCTGTCTCAATTGCCAGAACGATGGCTGGGGCAATCTCCCGGTTGTAGTCGATAGCGGATGCGATCAGCTTTTCGTCGTCGCCTATGGCAAGCCTCACGTCGCGGGGAGGCGGGAGCTTGGGCCGGCGTAGTCCCTTGGTCGGATTGACGGTCAGACCCACGGCCCACTCATCTATAGCGAGGCGGTACACGGCGGATATGGCGTCTAGCTCCCGGATTACCGTGCTAGGAGCAACCTCTCCGATACGACGATCCCGCCATTCGACCAAATGCGGCTTGTCCAGCTTCGTGGCTGGGACGGCGCATAGCTTCTTTTCGTTGCGGATGAAGCGGCGGCATATTCCGCGCTCCCATTCGACATTCCGGCGGCCCGGTAGAGGGGCTTTGATGTACCGTGCAAAGAGGTCTCCCACGGTGAGCGTAGGGGGCTTCTCGCGGACCTTACGGGGCTGCTTGGGAGTTGGCTTGATAGCCTCCTGTTCGGCCGCCCATTGCTCCGCAGCCTCCCTCGTATCGAAAGTTTTGGAGCGGATGGGCTGGCCCTGGACCCGAATTTTGGCTTGCCATTTGTACCCACGTTGAACGATAGATGCCATTCTGACCTCCAGATAGTTACAGGAAATCAGATTGGGTCTGGCTGTCGCACGACCGCGAATTCGTGAGCGGGCTGGCGAACCGGATCATCGAAGTGCGCACGGACAGCACGCTGTTCGACTTCGGCGGGAATTACGAGGAGTTCCTGACGAGTCAGGGGCAGGAGTAAGTGTCCTGAGTCGTACCTGAGCTGATGTATCCGAGAGGCCCGCCGAGTTGCACTTGGCGGGCTTTTTCATTTCCGCTTGTGCCGAAGCCCGGCAGCGTCGCGCATTCCCGTTTCCTCTGCTCAATCGACTTCGGGTAAATTACCCTCCGAACGTACGCCACCATTCCCCATTCCGACCCGGAGCCGCATCTCGATGCAGGACCATCCTCTCCCGCTCGATCTGTCCGGCCTTGCGCCAAGCCTGTACGCGCAGGGCACAGAGGAAAGCATCCTCGCGCGGCTGATGGAGCGGATCGCGCCGACCAACCGCTTCTGCGTCGATATCGGCGCGAGTGACGGCCTGCGCAACAGCAACACCGCACGGCTGCTTCGCGAGCAGGATTGGGCAGGCGTGCTGGTGGAAGGCAGCGCGTACCGGTTCGGCAAGCTTGCCGCGCACTACGCAGGTGCAGAGCGCGTCCTGCTGCATCACGATCGCGTCCAGCCCGACACGATCGATCAACTGCTTGCCGATGCGAACACGCCTGAGGACTTCGACCTGCTGTCGATCGACATCGACGGCAACGACTACTGGGTCTGGCGCGGCCTGCGAGCGTTCAAGCCGCGCATCGTCGTGATCGAATACAACCCGTACTACACGCCACCCGAGCGCTGGGTCATGTGTTTCAATCCGGACCATGAATGGGACGGCTCGACCTATTACGGCGCGAGCCTCGAATCGCTCGTGCATCTCGGCCGGCAGAAGGGTTACGAACTCGTCTGCTGCGACGACATGGGCAACAACGCATTCTTCGTGCGGCAGGACCTGTATCCGCTGCTCGGCATCGCGAACAACGATCCTTCGGTGCTGTTCCGGCCGGCGATGTACAAGCTGCGCTATGTCGGGCACAACACGTTCCTGACCGGTCATCCGTATCGGCACGGGCCGGCCGAGCACATCTGAATGGACGCGCTCGCCGCTACCTTCGACGAGATTCGCGATGCCTATGCGCTCGGCCGCAGCGAGGCGCCGCGCCGCGTCAGCGATCGCGTATGGCATTTGCCGACTGACAGTGGCGGTGGTGTGGCGGTCAAGCTCTATGCGTCCGAACATCTTGCACGCGCGACCAAGGAGGCTGCTGTCCTCGCGCACCTCGAAACGCACGGCGATCCCCGATTCCATGTACAGACGCTGAAACGCACGACGTCCGGCGAGCCGCTGTGGACGGGGCAAGGATCGCACGCGATGTTGACGCGCTGGGAAGCCGGGCAGTTCAGAACCTACGATACGTTTTCACCGACCGAATGGGATGCACTCGGTGCGAGCCTGGCGGCGTTGCATCTGAGCCTTGAGCAGCTTTGTTTGCCGCAGCTCGACACGATCCGCGCGCGGCTGGCCGCGATCGACGCGGATGCGGTGCGGCGCAGTTTGCTCGATGCGCTGAATCACGCACGCTCGAACGACAACACCGAGAACCTGCGCCGCTATGTCGATCTCGCGCTGCGCATGCTCGACCGCTACTATTCCGGCAGCATCGATGCGTTTCCCGCCGACGATCCGCAACACCCGATCCACAACGACTACAACCAGTTCAACTATCTGTTTACGGGCAGGCTGCCGCCGCTGATCCTCGACTGGGAAGCGTCGATTGGCGCGCCGCGCGAGTACGAACTGGTGCGGTGCCTGAATCATCTGCCGCTGGAAGCGCCTCAGCTGGCAGCAGCGTTCGTGCGCGGATACCAGCGGGTACGGCCGGTGAGTCCCGCGCGCATCGCGTGGGCGGTCGATGCCGCATGCCTGCAGCACGCGCTCAAGCTGTGGGTCGTGCAAGGCTGGCTCGACGATCCGTCGCGCTTCGCGTCGCACCTGAGCGGCGCGGTGACGATGGCGTCCGCGATGGTGGACGCGCGTGGCCATCTCGTCGATTTCTTTTCCCGTTGCACGGAAGCAGGAACCTGAAGTGAGTGCGAATCCGAACACGATCCCGAATCCGTCACCGTCCGGCGAGCGGCAGCATGTCTTCCCGCCGCCGCTCGATCGCGACTACCGCGTCGAAAACGGTCGCGTCCGCACGCGCTCGCTGGAAGCGCATATCGTCGATCATTGCAACCTGACCTGTGCGGAATGCTGCTCGCTGTCGCCGCTGTTGCCCGAGTGGCATGCGAGCCCCGAATCGATCGAGGCTGATCTGCGCAAGGCTGCGAAGGTGTTGAGCCCGCGCATGTTCAAGCTGGTCGGCGGCGAGCCGCTGCTGCATCCGGCGCTCGTCGAACTGGTCGAACGCGTGCGCGCGACGGGCATCGCACCCGTGATCTCCGTCACGACGAACGGGCTGAAGCTCGGCGAGATGCCGGACGCGTTCTGGCAGGTGGTGGATGCGCTGACGATCTCGCGCTATCCGAAGCCGGCGCTTTCGTCCGACCTGGTCGCCTACGTCGAGCGTCAGGCCGCGCGTTTCGACGTGCGCCTGAACTGGAAGGTGCAGGACGTGTTCACGACGATGAATCGCGCACAGCCCGGCACCGACCGCGACGAAGCGCAGCGCCTCTATCACGATTGCTGGATCCGCGAGCGCTGCCATATGATTCGCGACGGCATGTTCTACACGTGCACGCGTCCCGCGCATTTCCATACGCTCTACAAGGGCGAGAAGGATTTTCAGGCCGACGGCCTGCCGCTGCGCGACGACGCGGGCATGCTCGACGCGATGCTCGCCTATCTGCAACGCGAGGCGCCGCTCGAAGCGTGCCTGCATTGCCAGGGCGGCAGCGCGCCGGTGGCGCCGCATCGCATCCTGAAACGCATTGAAGTGGACACCTTGAAGGCCCGTTATCCATGATCGTCGGCACGCGCGACCCGTTCGGTTTCGATCGTCTTCACTACCATCCGCGCAGCGGCGTGTCGGCGTCCGGCATTCGCGCCGCGCTGCGTGCGGCGGGGCAACCGGCCGGTGCGCCGGACACGGCGGCCATCGCGGGCTACCTGAGCGGCGAGCGTCTCGTCGGCCGCACCGTGCTGCGCGACGTGCTTGCGGTGCCGCCCGGGCACGCGCTGATCCGTTCGCCGGAAGGGCTGGCGGTGCAGCCGTCGCCGGAACGGCCACAGTACGCCGATCTGGACACCGTGCTGCGCGCGTCGCTGCAACGCGCGCTCGACAGCGGCAAGCGCGTCGCACTGGCGCTGAGCGGCGGGCTCGATTCGGCGCTGTTGCTCGCGCAACTGCGCGAACTCGGCGCACTGCCGCACGTGACGGCCTACATTCTCGCGACCGACATGCCCGACTACTGCGAACTCGACGCGGCGCTCGAACTGGCCACGCAGATGCAGGCGAACGTGAAGATCGTCCGCGCGAACGAGGCCGATTTCGTCGCGGCGCTGCCGAGAACGACCCATGCGGTCGAGGAACCGATGTTCAACCTGCATCCGGTCGCGAAGCTGTTGCTGGCCGAGGCGATGGCCGCGGACGGCATCGAGGTCGCGATTACCGGCGACGGCGCGGATCAGGTGTTGCGCCGTGACCGGTCGGCCAACTATCTGCCGCTATGCCACGCGTTGTTCGATGCGGCGTCGGTCGACCTGCATCCGCCGTTCGTCGATGCGGCCGTCGTCGCGCATCTGACGAGCATCGCGCCTGACCCGAACAAGCAATGCCTGCGCGATCTCGGCGCGCGCCTGAACCTGCCGGGCCGTCTGGTGCATGGCCCCAAGCGCGGGCGGCTCGCGCCGGCGATGGATCTCGGCGCGCTGCTCGATCGCGACCGCACGCATGTGCTGGCCGACACGCTTGGCCTTGCCGCCCCCACGCTGCAGGCCGATACCGAACGCGTGCTGTGGGCGACGCTGACACTGATCCTCGATTATCTCGAGCACCTTCACCTCGATGCCGCGCATCGCCCAACCTGAGTCGCTCATGAAACGCATCCTGTTCTGCGTGGTGCCCGAGAAAGGCCACGTCAACCCATGCATCGGTCCGGCCCAGCACCTGCGCGCCGCCGGCTGCGACGTCGCGTTCTACGCGCCGGCCGACATCAGCGAACAGCTCGATGGCGCCGGCGGCATCGTGTTCGTCGGGCCGCGCGAGACACCCGAGCGCCACGACCTGTCGCGCGGCGCGAGCTTCGCCGCGAACATTCGCGATGCCGGCTGGCTGCGGCACTGGATCCGCACGCTGCTGATCGATCTTGCGCCGTCGCAGGTGGACGGCATCCGCGCGGTGCTGCGCGACTGGCGACCTGACGTGGTCGTGATCGATCCGCTGCTTTATGCGGCAGCGATTGCCGCCGAGCTGGAAGGCTTGCCGTGGGTGTCGATGTCGAATTCGCTGAATCCGGTGCTGCCGGACGATCTCGATTCGGAACTGCTGCGCACGGTGCGATGGCTCGCGCCGGAACGCGCGAACCTGTTCGCGCGCTACGGGCTCGACGCGCGCTTTCGCGGTTGCGATGTCCTGTCGCCGCACCTCACGCTCGCGTTCACGACCGACGCGCTGGTCGGTGCGCCGCCGCCAGGTGTCGAACTGGTCGGCCCTGCGATGCCGTCGGGCCCGCGCGGCGACGAGACGGCGTTTCCGTGGGAGCGCATCGACGCCGATCGCCCGCTCGTCTACATGTCGCTGGGCAGCCAGCTTTACTACCATCCGGACCTGTTCGCGAAGGTCATCGACGCGACGCGGGCGACGTCGGCGCAACTGGTGCTGTCGGTGGGTGAACTGGTCGATTCGGATCTGCTGCCGGCCGCTGACGAGCGCGTGATCGCGGTGCGTTATGCGCCGCAACTGGCGCTGCTGCAACGCACGCATGCATTCGTCAGTCACGGCGGCGCGAATTCAGTAATGGAATCGCTCGCGTGCGGCGTGCCGATGCTGCTGTCGCCGTTCTGTAACGACCAGTTCCATTCGGCGCACTTCGTCGAGCGGGCCGGCGCGGGGTGCGTGCTCGATCTGCAGCAGGCCGGCGTTGTGGATATCGCCGAGGCGCTCGAGCGCCTGTTGCGTCCCGGTTCGCTGCGCGAGCACGCGGCACGCATCCGCGACAGCTACGTGCGCGACGGCTCGGCGGAGGCTGCGCGCCTGATCAGCGCACTCGCTTCAGGAAACCGCCTGGCGACAGCGTCATGAGCACGCGGTCCTCGATGTCGGAGTCGACTTCGAACCGGTCGTCGCGCGCGAGAAATTCACGCGCGGCCGTGGCCGGGTTGTTGCCTCGGCCGTACGGTTTGCCGTCGAACATCGACTCGGGCAGATACTCCATGATCGTATCCATCACGATCGCGTAGCTACCGGCCGTCACGAGTGGCGCATAGCATTCGAGTTCGCGCAGCACGTGTGCGTGTGTATGCGTGAGGTCGAGGATCGCCATCACGCGTGCGCCGTCGCCGATCTGCGCGCGTACCGACGCGAGCGTGTCGGCTGCGCACGATTCGCCTTCGATCAGCGTCATGCGATGGGCGAGCCGGTGCGATTGCAGGCGCTGCCTGACGTCGTCGCGCAGGCGCGGCTCGATCGCGATCACGCGGCCGTGCTCGCCGGCCAGTTCCAGCATCGACGCGGAGAACACGACGCCGCCGCCCGCCGCGATGCCGGTCTGCACGATGCAGTCGGGGCGCTCGCGCCAGATCAGCTCCTGGAGCGCGAGCATGTCGCCGGGCAGATGGAAGAAGCGCTCGCCGAGCCAGCGCGTCTGGAACAGATGGTCGAATTCGGCGGCGCGCGTGAGCCATTCGATATTGATGTCCCGCATGCGGGCCGAAGGACGCTCTGACATGGTCAATGCAACGAGTAGGAGTGACGTGAAAACGCTGGAACCGTGGCTTCGCCGGTACTGGAACATCGTGCCGGCACGCGTGCAGGCGCTGGCATCGGGCCATACTAACAAAACGTATCTCGTCGAGTGCGATGCGGGGCGCGCGGTGCTGCGCGTGTCATGGTCCGGCAAGCCGGTCGAGCAGGTGCATCGCGAGGCGTCGATACTCGGTCATCTCGGTGATACGCGTACAGCGCCGGCATTGCCCGCGCTGCCGCGGCTGCGGCCGACCGTCGATGCGCAATCCGGTGTGCAGATCGACGATGGAAGCTGGCTGCACCTGTTCGAGCATATCGACGGTCACCCCGGCCTGCCGAATGACGCGCACGCCGGTGCGATCGATGCGATGCGCGCGCTCGCGCACCTGCATGCGGCACTGGCCGCGGTACCCGTAAGCGAATCGACGCCGCTGGCGTGGCTGTCGGCGCGTCATGCGCGCGTGGCGGTACGCGCGATGCCGGTGCTGCCGGGCGACTTGAGCGGCGATTACGACACGGTGATCCGGCGGATCGGCGCGCATCTCGCCGCTGCCGCGCACTGGCTGACGGGGCCCGTGCATTGGCTGCACGGCGACTATCACGCGGGCAACCTGCTGTATGTCGGGCCTGCGGTGAACGGCGTGCTGGATTTCGACGATGCCGGGCAGGGCGTGCAGTGGCTCGAGGCGGCGTTTGCGCTGTTCGCACTGTCGCGCGACGCGGGCCGGGACGATCGTTTCGTGTTCAACGCGCAGCGATGGGAGGCTGGCTTGCTCACCTATGCACGGACGCGAGCCGATGGTGTGCCGGACTGGATGCGTGCCAATCGCGATGCGTTGATGATGCTGTTCTGCGCCGACCAGACGCTGATTCATCTGGAGGCGGCGCAGCGCGGCTTGTGGATGCCGGGGCCCGGCATCGGATTCCTCGGTGGCTGGCGACAGTTGCTGGACAATGCGGCGCCGGGAAGCTGACCGGCCGTTGCGTCAGTCCCGCCGATTCAGGAACAGGCGGACGGCTTCGACCGTGTTGGGCCGCGCTTCGCCATGTCGCGACCCGTCGTGCATGCAGAACAGTACATCGCGATGCTGCGCTGTGCTGGCGTCGACATGCGCGCACATCGCGTCGAACAGCGCCTGCGGCGACGGTGCCGGTCGCTGCCAGTCGTCGAGTATCGCGGTCCAGCCCGTGTGTTCGCGTCGCAGGCGCGCAAGCACGCCGGCGCGATCGTCCTGCGGCATCAGCCCGTACGGAAGACGCAGCGGGATCGCGTCCGGCGCGGTAACACCGGCCGCCCTATAGGCATCGCGGATCAGTGCGTCGGTCGCTTCGATCTCGTCGATCAGTGCGTCGTGCGCCAGTGCGCCCGGCCTTGCGTGCGAATGGGTGTGATTGCCGAGCCGGTGGCCTTCGCGCGCCATGCTCGCGGCGACGTCGAGTGCGCCCGCCAGATTTTTACCGAGCAGGAAGAAAGTTGCCTTGCACGATGCGTCGCGCAGGACGTCGAGCAACGGAGGGGTCGACGGGCCTGGACCGTCGTCGAAGCTGAGGTGAATGGACATCGCGGGCGGGCGTGCCGTCAAAGGTGTACCGGAGGAACGATAGCGCAAGTCGTGTCGGCTACTGAATGGGCTCGATGGCCAGCGGACAGGTGCCGACCGGATGCAAGCGCGTGCCGGTCCATTCGTAGAAGAACCGGGCCGCCTTCGCGTGGTTGTCGTCGCATTCGTCGTTGAAGCAGCCGGCGATGATCAGCAGCGTGCTGCCGGCGCGGAAATCGACGCGCTCGTCGTCGTTGCCCATCACGCCCGAGATGGCTGTCACGCCCGGCATCGTGTACGTCGCGCCCGTGACCTTGTCGACGATCGCGAAATTCCGGCAATCCGTTCCGCAACCCCAGATCGCCACGCGATAGTGACCGGCAAAATTGGCCGGTTGCGTGAATTCGTCGCGAATCACGGTGCGGTACAGGCGCGCTTCCTTGCTGGTCAACCGGGGCGATGCGGCGGGCTTGCGCGGCGCGCCGGCGGCCGGTGCCGGATAACGGTCGAACGAAGGCGACGGGCATGCCGATGCGGGTGCCGCACCGGCAGCGCCGGAACCGGCGAGCAGCGCAGCCGATGCGCCGGCGATCAGCAGAATTCGATGGGCGAGCGCCACGCGAGCACCTTCATGGTCGAGGTTGAGATCGGGCCGGAGGGGCCAAACGGCCGGCGACGACGATTCTATGACGCTTCATGCGCACAGGCGATCCGGAATGGCGATCGACCGCGCCCGCATTCGATCGCGTGTCGCGCCTGCGATGCCGGCCGGCACGCCGTCAAGCATTGTCAAATCGCCGCGATATCACGATGCCTGACGTTTCAGACCGTGCATGAAGGCTGTCATGTACGGGTTGATTGAGTATCCTTGGATTCGATTCGCGGTACTCACGCAGTCACAACCGGGAGGCTTCACATGAATGCACGTCTATACCGCGCGACCGTTGCCGGCGCGTTGATCGGATTGCTCGCACCGTTTTCGGTGGCCCATGCGCAGCTTGGCGATGTCCTGAAACAGGTCGGCGGCGGCGATTCGGGCGGCAGTGCGGGCGGTGCGCTCGGCAACCTCGGCGGCCTCGGCGGCGCGCTGACGGGCGGCGGCGGTGCGTCGCTGACGCCGGGCAGCACCGGCAACGTCGCGGGCCTGCTGCAGTTCTGCATCCAGAACAATTATCTCGGCGGTGCGTCCGGTGGCGGCGCAGCGTCGGTGAAGGACGCGCTGATGGGCAAGCTCGGCGGCAATGCGTCGTCGGACAGCGGCTATACGAGCGGCGCAAGCGGGATCCTCGACGCCGGCGGCGGCAGCAAGCTCGATCTGAGCGGCGGCGGCCTGAAGCAGCAGGTGACCAAGCAGATTTGCGACAAGGTGCTGACGCAGGCGAAGTCGCTGCTGTAAGCACAACGGCACGCCTCGCGTGTGCCAGTATCGGAGGGGGCGGTGCGCGTGCGCCGTACTCCGTCAGCTATTCGGACTGTTACGTCCGAAGCGGCGGAAAGGCCGTCGCGCAATGCGATGCCGTGGCCGCGCGCACGCGGCGCCGCAGGCGGCTCAATCGGCCAGCCGCTTGTCCGCGAGCGCCTTGCAGCAGTCTTCGTACACCCATTGCACGAGTTTCGCGCGGTAGTCGAGATCGTCGGTATCGACGATTTCCTCGACTGCGTCGCGCGCCCACGACGCATCGACGAATCCGGCATGCCGTTTCGCGATGTCCTGCGCGAGCGCCGCGAGCTTGGCAACCGCGAGCCAGTCGGCCTGGCGGTGATGGCGGTCGAGCCAGCGGTGCGCGGCCTGGACCTGGAACGAGGCGTCCGGCCACGATTCGTTGAGGTAAAACGCGCCGAGGTTGCCGCAGGTGAGCCAGCAAAGCAGCTCCAGGCGGTCTTGCGAGCCGAGGGTATGGGATGCGTCGGTCATGGCAGCGCTCACGAAATGCGTCGATTCCGGGCGGCGCCGGTTGCAATGGGCCGGTGCCGATAATAAAAACATAGCACGATGCGGGCCTGCCCGCGCACCCGGGCGGATGCTGACGTGGCGGCGGCGAGACGGACGCGGCGCGTGCGTTCACGGCCGGCGGCGGAGGGAAGGTGTGGCGGGAAAGGAAAGTGCGCGAAAGCGGGGGAACGGGCGGCCTAGAGCGGCCGCGTTCGCCGCGAAGCGGGCCCGTTGCCGGGCCCGCCGCAGCCCGACGGGCGGGCTGCCGACGCGTGGCGTTCAGCTCGGCGTGTGCGTGGCGCGCGCGATCGAGCGGATGCTGCGCTCGACGCGGATCAGGATGATCAGCACCGCGAGCGACACGAACGAATACAGCGCGACGAGTGCGGCGGCGCCGGCGTAGCGCGCGGTCTGGCCGTTCTCGGCGGCCGTGTCTTCCGCGGCCTTCTTCTCGTTCTCGATCGCGGTGCGGCGTGCGTCGTAGCGCTCGGAGAAATCGCGGATGACGGCCGACACCACATCGGTGTACGCCTGCTCGCGCGCATACTCGTCGCCGTGCGCGTTGACCTTCTTCTTCACGCCGGCCGCGACGTCCGCGCGCGACAGCACCTTGTCGAGATACGCGATCTGCTGCTCGAAGTAGCCGATATCCGGATGGTCGTCGTCGCCGAGCACGCGCTGGAACGACGGCTCGTACGCGTCGCGGTCGACCGCGTAATCGGGCGACAGGGCCGCGCGGCCGTGCTTCTGCACGATGGCTGACAACTGCGTCGACAGGCGCAGCGCGGGCGACGCGCCGTCGTCCTTGGCCGCGGCGCCGGCGGCGGCCGGCGTGGCCTTGGCGGGTGCGTCGTTCTCCCACGCGAACGATGCAGGATCGACCTGGATGGCCGATTCGACTTTCTGCGGCTTCGACAGGCGCGCGTCGAGTGCGACCGCGCCGAAAATGACCCCGCCGATCAGCACCGCGGTCGCGAACAACAGCACGATCACGCGCAGTACCTGAAGATATCCGCCCTCGATTTTGGTCAGGATGCTCAAGGCATTCTCCTTTCTTATGATGAATGAGGCGCCGAGGCTAAAGTCCTTTCGAATGGCTGTCAATCGTCGCACCGGCCGACCGAAACGATCGCTAGAATGTCGGCTTCCCTGGAGGCGGAAAACGATGAAAATCTACGACCAGTTCTACATCGACGGCGCATGGCGCAAACCGGCCGGAACCGGCACGATCGACGTGATCGACTCGGGCACCGAGGCCGTGATCGGCCGGATTCCCGAAGGCGTCGCATCCGACGCGCAGGACGCGATCCGCGCCGCGCGCGCGGCGTTCGACACCTGGGCGGCCACGCCGGCCGCGACGCGCGCGGGCTACCTGCGCAAGATCGTCGATCATCTGCAGGCGCGCAGCGAGGAGCTTGCGCAGTCGATCACCGGCGAAGTCGGGATGCCGATCAAGCTGTCGCGCGCGATCCAGGTCGGCGGCCCGATCTACAACTGGAAGGCGTACGCGAAGCTCGCCGAGTCGTTCGAATTCGAGGCACAGGTCGGCAACTCGCTCGTCGTGCGCGAGCCGGTCGGCGTCGTCGCGGCGATCACGCCGTGGAACTACCCGCTGAACCAGGTCACGCTGAAGGTCGCGCCGGCGCTCGCGGCTGGCTGCACGGTCGTCCTGAAGCCGTCCGAAGTCGCACCGCTCAACGCGTTCATGCTCGCCGAAGCGATTCACGCAGCCGGGCTGCCGGCCGGCGTGTTCAACCTCGTGTGCGGCTACGGGCCGGTCGTCGGCGAAGTGCTGGCCACCGATCCGGACGTCGACATGGTGTCGTTCACGGGCTCGACGCGTGCCGGCAAGCGCGTGGCCGAGCTGGCGGCCGCGGGCGTCAAGCGCGTCGCGCTGGAGCTGGGCGGCAAGTCGGCGTCGGTGATCCTCGACGACGCCGATTTCGCGACGGCCGTGAAGGGCACGGTCAACGCGTGCTACCTGAACGCGGGGCAGACCTGCTCCGCGCATACGCGCATGCTGGTGCCGGAAGCACGCTACGACGAAGCGCGCGAGATCGCGAAAGCCGCGGCCGAAACGTACGTCGCGGGCGACCCGCGGCAGGACGCGACGCGCCTCGGCGCACTCGCGTCGGCCGTGCAGCAGCAGCGCGTGCAGGCGTATATCCAGCGCGGCATCGATGAAGGCGCGGAACTCGTGACGGGCGGCACGGGCCTGCCGGAAGGGCTCGCGAAAGGCTTCTTCGTGAAGCCGACGGTGTTCGGTCGCGTCGATCCGAAATCGACGATCGCGCAGGAAGAGATCTTCGGGCCGGTGCTGTCGATCATCACGTACCGCGATGAAGACGAAGCCGTGCGCATCGCGAACGATTCGCCGTACGGGCTCGGCGGCGCGGTGTGGGCCGGCAGCGACGAACGCGCGATGCGCGTCGCGCGCCGCATCCGTACCGGGCAGGTCGACATCAACGGCGGCATCTGGAACGGCGCCGCGCCGTTCGGCGGCTACAAGCAGTCGGGGCACGGTCGCGAGAACGGCGTGTACGGGCTCGAAGAGTATCTCGAGTACAAGTCGATGCAACTGAAGCCGGCGAAGCCTGCCTGAGCACTGCTCGTGGCATGAAACGAAAACGGCACGCTCGCGTGCCGTTTTTTTATTGACGGCCGTCAAGGTGCGCGTCGGTGGATCGTCGATCATCGCGGTTCCGATGTTCCGACGAGGTTTCAGATGACCGTACGCACTTCCTTTCCGCCGCTGACGATTCGCGGCCGCACCTTGTTGCCCGTCGTGCAGGGCGGCATGGGCGTCGGTATCTCCGCGCACCGGCTGGCGGGCAGCGTCGCGCGCGAAGGCGCGGTCGGCACGATCGCGAGCATCGACCTGCGCCACCATCATGCGGACCTGCTCGCACGCTGCCGCGCGCAACCCGATCGCGTGACGCTCGAAGCCGCGAACCTCGAAGCGCTCGCACGCGAGATCCGTCTCGCGAAGACTTACAGCGAAGGGCGCGGGATGATCGCGGTCAACGTGATGAAGGCGGTGAGCGCGCATGCGGACTACGTGCGCGCCGCGTGCGACGAGGGCGCGGACGCGATCGTGATGGGGGCCGGCCTGCCGCTCGATCTGCCCGACCTCACGCAAGGACACGACATCGCGCTGATCCCGATCCTGTCGGACAGTCGCGGGATCGCGCTCGTGCTGAAGAAGTGGATGAAGAAGGGGCGCCTGCCCGATGCGATCGTGATCGAGCATCCGGCGCACGCGGGCGGCCACCTCGGTGTCACGCAGATCGACGACATGCACGATCACCGCTTCGACTTTGCGCGCGTGCTCGACGAGACCGCGCAAGTGATGGCGTCGCTCGGTCTCGAGCGCGAAACGATCCCGCTGATCGTTGCGGGCGGCGTCAACAGTCACGACACGGTGCGCGCGGCGTTCGCGGCCGGCGCGAACGGCGTGCAGGTCGGAACGCCGTTCGCGGTGACGGAAGAGGGCGATGCGCATCCACACTTCAAGCGCGTGCTCGCCGATGCGACACCCGACGACATCGTCGAATTCGTCAGCGTGACGGGGCTGCCCGCACGCGCGGTGAAAACGCCGTGGCTCGATCGTTACCTGCGCAACGAGACGCGCATCCGCACCAAGCTCGGTGCGTTGAAGCAGCGCTGCCCGACCGCGCTCGAATGCCTGAGCGTATGCGGCTTGCGCGACGGCATCGAGAAGTTCGGCCACTTCTGCATCGACACGCGGCTCGCGGCCGCGCTGCGCGGCGACGTCGCGAACGGGCTGTTCTTCCGCGGCCGCGAAGCGTTGCCGTTCGGCCGTGCGATCCGCAGCGTGCGCGACCTGCTCGACCTGCTGCTGACCGGCAGTACGACCGAGCCTGCGGCAAACCGTCCCACGTTTACGCTGGCTTGACCAATATCAAGATGGCGAAAAGACCCTACAGGGAGAATGGAAACCATTCTTTGGGGGTCCGTACCATGCATAAAACGATTCGAACTTGTGTCACCGCTGCCGCTGCCGCGGCGAGTCTTCTCGCGATGCCTTCGCTGTCGCACGCGGCGTCGCCGGGAGACGGCATCAACCAGGGTGACGTACTGGTTCGGCTTCGCGCGATCAGCATCCAGCCGAACGAGCGCGCGAGCGACACGCTCGGCGCAATCAACACGGGCGTGAACAACGCGATCGTGCCGGAGCTCGACTTCACGTACATGATCCGCGACTACCTCGGGGTCGAGCTGATTCTCGGCACGTCGCGGCACCAGATGACGTCGAGCCTCGGCAATCTCGGCGGCGTGGGCGTGCTGCCGCCGACGCTGCTGCTGCAGTATCACTTCAACCATGCGGGCAAGGTGCGCCCGTACGTCGGCGCCGGGTTGAACTACACGTACTTCTACAACAACGGGCTCAACGTCGGCGGGCAGGGCGTGTCGATCAACAAGAGCAGCTTCGGCCCCGCACTGCAGTTCGGCGTGGACGTGCAGGTGACGAAGAAGGTGTTCATGAACGTCGACGTGAAGAAGATCTGGATGAGCACCGATGCGACGCTGGGCGACAAGGGCATCGGCACGCTGCACATCGATCCGCTGATCGTTGGCGTGGGCGTCGGGATGAAGTTCTGACGCGGCAGGAAAAGAACAGAGTTGGGGTTGGCGGCGTGTCGGTTGGCATGCCGCTTTTTTTATGCGCGGCCGGCTTACAGCTTGTCGTACTGGAAGCGCATCGCGGTGCCTTCGCGTGTGATGCGCTCCCACACCGCCTGCTTTTCTTCGTCGCTCAGGAACACCCAGTTCGATACTTCGGCGGCCGTGCGGCCGCAGCCCTTGCAGACTTCGTCGAAGAGGGTCGAGCACACGCCGATGCAGGGGCTGTCGGGCAGGTCGTGGAGATTGGAGGCCATCGGAAGGGTTCGCGCAGTTGAATCGTCAGCCGCCATTTTAATGCATCGCGGCCGCCGGGTCGGGCGGCGCCGCCCGGCATGCTGTACCGGTGCGCACGCACGACTGTCCGGCCGTGCGTCCGGCACGCGAACGCAGTTTCGCCGCCGTCCGTTTTTCCCGGTGGACAGCCGCCGATTACCCGATAGAATTCTTCCGGAACGCCCCGCTGCACGGGCGGCCCGACGGGCCCGCGGCGGGAATCTGTTCCGTTTGCGCGACACCGGCATGATTTTTTTGTGACGGGGCGCGAATGATGGTAGTTTTCGGGGTTTTCGAGGGGCGGCGCGCCAGAATGCGCCGTCATGACGAGGCAGACGGCAGCCGGGCAACGCGTCCGGCCGGAGGGAGAACGGGATGAAAGCAAAGGTAGTGGGCCGGTTCGCAGCGCTCGCGCTGTGCGTGGGTGCGTCGGCGGCAGCGGCGAAGGATACGCAGCTCAATGTCTATAACTGGTCGGACTACATTGCGAAGGACACGATCCCGAACTTCGAGAAACAGTCGGGCGTCAAGGTCCGCTACGACAACTACGACAGCGACGACACGCTGCAGGCGAAGCTGCTGACGGGCAGCTCGGGCTACGACATCGTCGTGCCGACCAGCAACTACGCGGGCAAGCAGATCGCCGCCGGCATCTTTGCGCCGCTCGACAAGTCGAAGCTGCCGAACCTCAAGTACCTCGATCCGCAACTGATGGCGCTCGTCGCCGGCGCGGATCCGGGCAACAAGTTCTCGGTGCCCTGGGCGTACGGCACGACCGGTCTTGCCTACAACGTGACGAAAGCGCAGCAGGCGCTCGGCAAGGTACCGCTCGACAACTGGGACATCCTGTTCAAGCCGGAAAACATCTCGAAGCTGAAGACCTGCGGCGTGTCCGTGCTCGACGCGCCCGACCAGATGTTCGCGGCGGCGCTGCACTACATCGGCAAGGATCCGATGAGCACGAACCCGGCCGACTACAAGGCCGCGATGGAAGTGCTGAAGAAGATCCGCCCGTACATCACGCAATTCAACTCGTCGGGCTACATCAACGACCTGGTCGGCGGCGACATCTGTTTCGCGTTCGGCTGGTCGGGCGACGTCGTGATCGCGAAGCATCGCGCGATCGAGGCGAAGAAGTCGTACAAGGTCGAGTACTACATTCCGAAGGGCGGCGCGCCGGTGTGGTTCGACGTGATGGCGATCCCGAAGGATGCGAAGAACAAGGATGCCGCGCTGCAGTGGATCAACTACATCGAGGATCCGAAGGTGCACGCGGCGATCACGAACGCGGTGTACTACCCGAGCGCCAACGCCGAGGCCCGCAAGTACGTGCGGCCCGACGTCGCGAACGACCCGGCCGTCTATCCGCCGGCCGACGTCGTGAAGACGCTGTTCCTGCTCAAGCCGCTGCCGCCTGAAATCCAGCGTCTGCAGACGCGTCTGTGGACCGAGCTGAAGTCGGGCCGCTGACGCGAGCCGAAGTGAACCAGCAGTCATGAAGCCCCTGGTGCCCCCGGGGGCTTTGTTCGTCTAACGCAGGAGAGAAGCAGCACATCATGAATAGCCAGTCGGGTGCGCCGGTTGCGGGCGCGCCGTTCTCCGTTTCCTCCTCCGGCGCCGATGCGCGCGCCGAGAACTTTGTCCAGATCGTCGACGTCGTCAAGAAATTCGGCGACACCGAAGCCGTGCGCAGCGTCAACCTGACCGTGCGCCAGGGCGAGCTGTTCGCGCTGCTCGGCAGCTCGGGTTGCGGCAAGTCGACGTTGCTGCGGATGCTCGCGGGCCTCGAGACGGTCACGTCGGGCAAGATCCTGATCGACGGCGAGGACCTCGCGCAGATGCCGCCGTACAAGCGGCCCGTGAACATGATGTTCCAGTCGTATGCGCTGTTCCCGCACATGTCGGTCGAGTCGAACGTCGCGTTCGGGCTGAAGCAGGAAGGCACGCCGAAGGCCGAGCTGAAGGAACGCGTCGCGTCGGCGCTCGAACTCGTGCAGATGAGCAAGTACGCGAAGCGCAAGCCGCACCAGCTGTCCGGCGGCCAGCAGCAGCGCGTCGCGCTCGCGCGCTCGCTGGTCAAGCGCCCGAAGCTGCTGCTGCTCGACGAGCCGATGTCCGCGCTCGACAAGCAGATCCGCCAGCGTACGCAGATCGAGCTCGTCAACATCCTGAACAGGGTCGGCGTCACCTGCATCATGGTCACGCACGATCAGGAAGAAGCGATGACGATGGCCAATCGGCTCGCGGTGATGAGCGAAGGCCAGATCGTGCAGATCGGCTCGCCGAACGAAGTCTACGAATACCCGAACAGCCGCTTCTCGGCCGAGTTCATCGGCTCGACGAACCTGTTCGACGGCGTGACCGTCGAGGACGAACCCGACCACGTATACATCGAATCGCCCGAGCTGCCGAGCCGGCTGTACGTGAGCCACGGGATCTCGGGCCCGCTCGGGATGCCGGTCACGGTGTCGGTGCGCCCCGAACGGATCGCGCTCACGCGCAAGCCGCCCGAAGGCGCGTTCAACTGGGCGCGCGGCAAGATCAGCAACGTCGCGTACATGGGCGGCTACTCGCTGTATCACGTGAAGCTCGACGCGGGCAAGACGGTGATCGCGAACGTGTCGAGCCTCGCGATTTCCGAGCTCGACACGCCGGTGCTCGGCGACGAGATCTACGTGCGCTGGAGCGCGACGGCCGGCGTGGTGCTGACGTCATGAACGCGTTCAAGTCCCTGCTCGAGTGGCCGGTGCGGCGCTTCAACCTGACGGGCGCGTCGGCGGTGGTCGCCGGGCCGTTCACGTGGCTCGTGCTGTTCTTCCTCGTGCCGTTCGTGCTGGTCGTCAAGATCAGTTTCGCGGAACTGCAGCTCGGCATTCCGCCGTACACGGAACTCGGGTCGTACACCGACGGCGTCGTGCACGTCGCGCTGAACCTGTCGCACTACGCGTTCCTGTTCACGGACAGCCTGTATTTCGCGACCTACGTGAACTCGGTGTGGGTGGCCGCGATCACGACGCTGCTGTGTCTGCTGGTCGGCTATCCGATGGCGTACTACATCGCGCGCTCGAATCCGGCGACCCGCAACCTGCTGATGATGGGCGTGATGCTGCCGTTCTGGACGTCGTTCCTGATCCGCGTGTATGCATGGATCGGCATCCTGAAGAACAACGGGCTGCTGAACAACTTCCTGATGTGGATCGGCCTCACGCATACGCCGATCGAGCTGTACCGCACCAACTACGCGGTGTACATCGGGATGGTGTATTCGTACCTGCCGTTCCTCGTGATGCCGCTGTACGCGCACCTCGTGAAGATGGACCTGCGCCTGCTCGAGGCCGCGTACGACCTCGGCGCGAAGCCGTGGAAGGCGTTCGTGCAGATCACGCTGCCGCTGTCGAAGAACGGGATCATCGCGGGCTGCCTGCTGGTGTTCATTCCGGCGGTCGGCGAGTACGTGATTCCCGAGCTGCTTGGCGGCGCGAACACGCTGATGATCGGCCGCGTGATGTGGAACGAGTTCTTCAACAACGCAGACTGGCCGATGGCGTCGGCGGTGACCTGCGCGATGGTGCTGCTGCTGCTCGTGCCGATGGCGATGTTCCAGCACTTCCAGGCGAAGGAACAGGGAGGCCGTCGATGAAGCCGAATCGTTACCTGCAGTTCGCGGCGCTGTTTGCCGGCTTCGCGTTCCTGTACATCCCGATCCTCAGCCTGATCGTCTATTCGTTCAACGAGTCGAAGCTCGTCACCGTGTGGTCGGGTTTCTCGTTCCGCTGGTACGCGGCGCTCGTCGAGGACGACGAGCTGCTGACGGCCGCGTGGCTGTCGCTGAAGATCGGCGTGCTGACGGCGTTTGCATCGGTGTTCATCGGCACGTGGGCCGGTTTCGTGCTCGCGCGGATGGGGCGCTTTCGCGGTTTCGCGCTGTTCAGCGGGATGATCAACGCGCCGCTCGTGATTCCCGAGGTGATCCAGGGGATCTCGCTGCTGCTGCTGTTCATCGAGCTCGCGAAGTGGATCGGCTGGCCGGCCGAGCGCGGCGTGTTCACGATCTGGCTCGGCCACGTGATGCTGTGCATCTCGTACGTCGCGATCATCGTGCAGTCGCGTGTGCGCGAACTGAACCCGTCGCTGGAAGAAGCCGCGCTCGATCTCGGTGCGACGCCGCTGAAGGTGTTCTTCACGATCACGCTGCCGCTGATCTCGCAGGCGCTGATCGCAGGCTGGCTGCTGTCGTTCACGCTGTCGATCGACGACCTCGTGCTGTCGGCGTTCCTGTCGGGCCCCGGCTCGACGACGCTGCCGCTCGTCGTGTTCTCGCGCGTGCGCCTCGGTCTGAACCCGGAGATGAACGCACTCGCGACGCTGTTCATCGTCGCGGTGACGGCCGGCGTCGTGATCGCGAACTTCGTGATGCTGCGTCAGGAGCGCAAGCGGATCGCGGGGTACGCGACCTGACGGCTGCGTTGCCCGCAGCAATGAAAAACGCCCGGTGCCGACGACGAGTCGGGCCGGGCGTTTTGTTTGGGGACGCGGATCCGTCGCCGCGTTCGGCTTACGCGCCGAATGCGGCCTTCGCCAGCAGCCCGAGCGCAACACACACGAGCACGGCCGTGAAGCCGGCCTGCACGTGCCGCGCGGCGAGGTGGCGCGACGCGCCGCGGCCGGCGGCCATGCCGAGCGCGGTCGCGACGGTGAACCACAGCGTCACGTCGAGCGGCGCGCGCGTGCCGGACACGAGCGTCGCGAACACACCGCCGGTGCCGACCAGCGCGATCACCATCAGCGACGTCGCGACCACACCATGCATCGACACGTTCGTGAACTTGCGCAGCATCGGCACGATCACGAAACCGCCGCCGACGCCGAGCAACCCCGTCATCAGGCCCGTCATCGCGCCGGTCGACGCCAGCGCGACACCGACCGGCCAGGACCATACGAGCCGGCCCGTATCGGGATTCACGCGGCCGACGCACAGCGGCGACGCTTCCGCGTCGACGGGTGCGTGCCGCAACGCCTGCCGCAGCAGGCGGCCGGCGACGACCAGCATCGTCAACGCAAACAGCGTGAGCAGCAGGCGCTGGGGCAGGAGGTGCGCGAGCCGCACGCCGAGCGTGGTCAGCGGCACGCCGGCCACGGCCATCAGCAACGCGGCGCGATAGCGCACGAGCCCGCGGCGGAAACCTTCGAGCGCGCCGAGCGCGGCGCTGCCCGCTACCGCGACGAGTGCGACGGGCGTGGCCTGCTGCATCGGCCAGCTCATCCCGACGACGAGCGCGGGCACCGCGAGAATGCCGCCGCCGGCGCCGGTCAGGCCGAGCACGGCGCCGACGAAGCCGCCCAGTACGAGAGAAATCAACATGACGTCATCGCGCTCCGGTCAACGTGCGACGGCGGGCTTCGCGAGCCATTCGCGGCCCTTGAGCATGGCCTTCCAGTAGAGCGGCGGCAGCACGCGTTCCTTGAGCAGCCACGCAAGCCGCGACGGGCGCTTGCCGTCGATCAGCCACGCGGGGAACGTCGGCGCGACCTTGCCGCCGTACAGGAACTCGGCGAGCACGATCTTGCCGCGCTCGACCGTGAGCGGGCACGAGCCGTAGCCGTCGTATGCGGCGTCTCCGTGCGCGCGGCCGAGCGACGCGAGCAGGTTGTGCGCGACGACGGGCGCCTGCTTGCGGGCGGCCGCGGCCGTTTTCGCGTTGGTCGTGCTGGTTGCATCGCCGAGCGCGTAGATGTCCGGAAAGTGCTTGTGGCGCAGCGTCGCCGGATCGACGTCGATCCAGCCGGCCGCGTCCGCGAGCGGGCTCGACCGTACGAAGTCGGGCGCCTTCTGCGGCGGCACGACGTGGATCATGTCGAACGCGCGCACGACGGTTTCCTTGCCGCCGTCCGGCAGCGCGCGCGTGAACGTCGCCTGGCGCGCGGGGCCGTCGATCGCGACGAGGTTGTGGCCGAACGACAGTGCAATGTCGTAGCTTTTCACGTACTCCATCAGCGCGGGCACGTAGTCGGCGACGCCGAACAGCGCAGCGCCCGCATTCAGGAACTCGACGTTCGCGGCTTCGAGGCGGCCGGTGCGCCGCCAGTGGTCGCACGACAGGTACATCGCCTTCTGCGGCGCACCCGCGCACTTGATCGGCATCGGCGGCTGCGTGAAGAGCGCATTGCCGCCACGGAACGCACGCACGAGCTCCCACGTGTAGGGCGCGAGGTCGAAACGGTAGTTGGATGTGACGCCGTTGCGGCCGAGCGTGTCGGCGAGGCCGTCGATCGCGTGCCAGTCGAGCTTGAGCCCCGGGCACACGACGAGCTTGCGATAGCCGATGCGGCGGCAGCCTTCGAGCACGACCGTGTGCGCGTCGGGTTCGAAGCCCGCGACGGCGGCCTGGATCCGGTGCACGCCGCGCGGCAGCACGTCGGTCATCCGGCGTGCGGTGGTGTCCGGCTGGAACACGCCCGCGCCGACCATCGTCCAGCCCGGCTGGTAGTAGTGGACGTCGGCCGGATCGATGACCGCGATGTCGAGCGACGCGTCGCGCGCGAGCAGGCTCGACGCGACCGCGATGCCGGCCGCGCCCGCGCCGACGATCACGATGTCGTGCCGCGCGTCGACGGCCGGCGCCGCGTGGCGGCCGCCCTGCGCGACACGCGACGCGAGCGCGCTCAGGTCATAGCCGGCTGCGCCGGCGGTGGCGACGATGTCGTTCAGCGGCCGCAACCCGGCTTGCGACAGCGCCCACAGCGTGGCCGAACGCGTGCCGCTGCGGCAGTACGCGAGCACCGGGCCGTCGAGCGATGCGACGAGCGCGCCGAACTGCGCGGCCTGGTCGTCGGTCACCTTGCCGGTATCGACCGGCAGGTAATGCACGTCGATGCCGAGCGGCGCGGCGGCCGCGCGGATCTCGGTGACGGTCGGCTGGTCGGCGCCTTCGCCGTCGGGCCGGTTGCAGATGATCGCGCGGATACCGGCCGCGCGAAGCGCGGGCAGGTCGGCCGCCGCGATCTGCGGCGAGACCGACAGCGCGTCGGTCAGCTTGCGGATGGTCATGTCGGGGTTCTCCGGATGGGGCGGGGCGTGAGGCTCAGATCGCGTCGAGCGGGATCTTCAGGTAGCGCACGCCATTGTTCTCGGGTTCGGGCAGGTGGCCGGCGCGCATGTTGACCTGCACGGACGGCAACATCAGCACGGGCATGGCCAGCGTCGCGTCGCGGGCGGTGCGCATCGCGACGAAATCGTCCTCGGTCACACCGTCCTTCACGTGCACGTTCGCGTGGCGCTGCTCGGCGACGGTCGTCACGAACTGCACGTCGCGGCCGCCCGGCTGGTAGTCGTGGCACAGGTACAGGTGCGTGTCGGGCGGCAGCGCGAGCACGCGCGCGATCGAGCGGTACAGCGTGCGCGCATCGCCGCCGGGGAAGTCGCAACGGGCGGTGCCGTAGTCGGGCATGAACAGCGTGTCGCCGACGAACGCCGCGCGCTGCGTCGCGTCGTCGACGCAGTAGGTCATGCACGCGGGCGTGTGGCCCGGCGTATGCAGCGCGCGGATCGTCAGCGCGCCGAGGGCGAGCGTGTCGCCGTCGTCGACGAGCCGGTCGAACTGGCGGCCGTCCTCCGCGAAGCCTGGGCCCGCGTTGAACAGCGTGCCGAATACGTGCTGCACGCGGCGCACGTGCGAGCCGATCGCGATCTGGCCGCCGACGTGTTCCTTCAGGTACGGCGCGGCCGACAGGTGGTCGGCGTGCACGTGGGTTTCCAGCAGCCAGTGCACGTCCGCGCCGAGTTCGGCGACGCGGGCGATCAGCCGGTCGGCGCTGGCCGTGTGCGTGCGGCCGGATTTCGGGTCGTAGTCGAGCACGCTGTCGATCAGCGCGCACGCGCGGCTCTCGGTATCGAGCAGGAGATAGCTGACGGTGTGGGTCGCCGGGTCGAAAAAGCCTTCGACCGACAGGGCGGGTGCGTTGCTCACGGGGTGTCCTCGATCGGGTTCTGCATCTGCAATCGGGATCTTTGTCTCAAGAAACGTGCCAGTCGGCGATGCGGTACCGGCCGATGCGCCAGCGGCTTGATTCGGCTCGGGTTTTCGGCGCGCCGGCAGCGATGTGACCGTGCGATCGGGGGCCGGTCGAGAATGGTGACTGCCATAACTGGCAGTGTCGTGGCAGAATTGGCAGTCAGCCTGGCAGTCCGCCCGGGCGTCTCTTCACCGAGCGAGCCTTCGCATGAATCCGCACGACACCATTCCGATCGTCCCCGTGCCGCGTCGCGACGCGATGCCCGACGTGCGCGCTCTCGTCGCCTATCTCGAGCAGGACCCGCAGCCGATGATCGTCGTTGATCCCGACTACCGCATCCTCGCGGCGAACGATGCGTACCGGCGCCAGTTCGGCGTGGCGGGCGTCGAGCACGTGGGCCGGCACTGCTTCCAGGTCTCGCATCACTACGACGTGCCGTGCGACCAGGCCGGCGAGCATTGCCCGATGAAGCAGGCGCTCGAGTCGCGCGGGCTGAACCGCGTGCTGCACATCCATCACACGCCGCGCGGCCCCGAGCACGTCGACGTCGAGCTGCGGCCGATCTTCGATGCGGACGGCAACGTGATCGCCTATGTCGAGCGGCTGACGACGGTGCGCAGCGCGTCCGCGCAGCCGAGCGCGGAGGGGCTCGTCGGTGGCGCCGACGCGTTCAATGCGGCGCTCGGCGCGTTGCAGCGCGTCGCGCCGTCGACGCTGCCGGTGCTGTTGCTCGGCGAATCGGGCACCGGCAAGGAACTGTTCGCCCGCGCGCTGCACGAGGCGAGCGATCGCGCGATGGGGCCGTTCGTCGTTGTCGATTGTTCGGGGATTGCCGAGACGCTGTTCGAAAGCGAATTGTTCGGCTACGAAAAGGGTGCGTTTACGGGCGCGAACCAGCGCAAGCCGGGCCTCGTCGAAACCGCACAGGGCGGCACGCTGTTTCTCGACGAGATCGGCGACGTGCCGCTGCCCATGCAGGTGAAGCTGCTGCGGCTGATCGAATCCGGCACGTTCCGGCGCGTCGGCGGTGTCGAGGCGCTGCGCGCGGATTTCCGGCTCGTCGCAGCCACGCACAAGCCGCTGCGCGAGATGATCGACGACGGCCGGTTCCGCCAGGATCTGTACTACCGGATCAACGCGTTTCCGATTCCGCTGCCGGCGCTGCGCGAACGGCGCGGCGACGTCGCGCTGCTGGCCGAATCGATCCTGCGACGGATCGCGAATGCGCGCGCCAAGGCGGGCGATGCGAGCGCGCGGCCGTTCGCGGCCCGGCCGTACGTGCTGACCGAGCGCGCGCGTGCATGCCTCGATGCGTATGCATGGCCCGGCAACATTCGCGAGCTGCGCAACGTGCTCGAACGCGCGTGCCTGTTCGCCGACGACGGGACGATCCGTGTCGAGCATCTGCCGGCCGAACTCGTCGCGGCAGCAGCCGCGCCGCAAGATCGTGCGGAGGATGCGCGCGGCGTGTCGGACGCGGAGCTTGTGCGGATCGCGCGCACGTTCGACGGTACGCGCAAGGCGCTCGCGGAGCAGGTCGGGATGAGCGAGCGGACGCTGTACCGGCGGATGAAGGCGCTCGGGCTCGGCTCGCGCGAGCGCTGATCGGGCGTGTTGCGCGCGGCTGGCAGCGGTACGCGGGTTTGCCGATAATGGCGCGTTCCGTTCCTGCCTCTTCGCCGATGAAACGACGCTACCTTTCGCCTTGCCTGTTTCTCGCAGCCGCGGTGCTGTGCAACCCGGCGCAGGCCGCTGAATACGCGTGGACCGATGCGGCCGGCGCGCACGCGGTGACGCTGGCCAGAGCCGAGTCGGGCGACGACGTCGAGTTGAAGGTGACGGCGACGCACGACGGCCGGCCCGACTGGACCGTGCGCGACTACGTGAAGGCATGCCCGGTCGACGTGATCCTCGATGTCGTGCCGAAGTCGATCGAAATGCGCGACCTGCTCGGCAACGGGCGCAAGCAGTTCCTGTTCGCGTACAAGATCGGCTGCCGCGGCGATGTCAGTGCCGATCAGGTGAAATACTTCCTGATCGACGCAGGCACGAAGTACGTGCTGCGCGGCGAGGAAACCGTCACGGTCAAGGGCAAGTTCATGGACGGCGGCGCGGCGCCCGTGCCGAACGCGGACCTGAAGGCGCAACCCGCGTTTCTGCGCTACATGACGAAGCACTGGCGCGGGATCAGCGAGCGCGATTACGACTAGGCCGGTATCGGGGCGTGGCGCGCGCAACGCGCCGATTGAAACGGGGGTGAGGATGTCGAACAATAAAAAATATCAATAAGACGACAATTAATTATCGTTTTACGATAATTTTCGACGTACAATCGGCGCTCGTTCATTCGTCGTCGAGGAGACGTCATGCATTCCGATCGCATCGCTCGTATCAGCCAGCAGATGGCCACCGTCACGCTGGGGTTCATCGTCGGCATGATGGTGCTCAACGCTGCGTGCTGGCTGTTTCCGTCGTTGAACGCAGCCTCGGGGCCCGGCTTCGTATTCGGCATCTCCAATTCGGTGTTGACTGACCTGCGCGTCGATGTCGCTGCATTCCCGTGGTGGCAGAAGGCGGTCGGCATCCTGCTGTCGAGCGTGCCGCTCGTCGCGCTGGCAAACGGCCTTCGTCATCTGCGCGCGCTGTTCCGCACGTACGCACGCCGCGACTATTTCTCGGTGCAGGCTGCCGGCCATCTCGGCAAGACGGGGCGCGCGATCGGCCTGTGGGTGCTGCTGAGCGTCGCATGCGAGCCGTTGCTGACCGTATGGGCGACGATGCGCGAGCCGGTCGGCCAGCGCATGATCAGCATCGGTTTCGGCCTGCCGTACGTCGTCGCGCTGTTCACCGCGGCCTGCATCGCAGTCATTGCGCACATTCTCCGGCAGGCGAGCGCGCTCGACGCCGAACATCAGCAATTCGTCTGAGGCGCGCGATGACGATCGTAGTCAAGCTCGATGTGATGCTCGCGACCCGCAAGGTCCGCTCGAAGGATCTCGCGGCGGCCGTTGGCATCACCGAACAGAACCTGTCGCTGTTGAAGCAGGGGAAGGTGAAGGGCATTCGCTTCGCGACGCTCGAGGCGATCTGCCGCTATCTCGACTGCCAGCCCGGCGATCTGCTCGCGTTCAGCGACGATGGCGGCGGCGAGCCGGACTGACCGGCTCGTCGATGCGGTGCAGGCGGCGCGCGCGAAATCCGCGTGCCGCTCGTTTCGTCACAGGTTCAGCGCGCAGGCGCCAGCTGCGCCATCGCCTCGCGCACGAAACCGATCAGCGTCTCGTCGGTCCACGAATCCTTCGTCAGCGCGGGCTCGTTCACCAGCGCCGCGCGGAATTTCGCATGCGTGGCCGGATCGTGGCCCGCGTAGCTGCAGAACAGCTCGAGCCAGCGCCGCGCAAGCGCGCGGCCTTGCGGCGAATCGGCTTTCACACCCGATTCGAGCGCGTCGCGTACGTCGCCCATCAGCTGCGGCCATTCCATCGCGCGTTCGCCGTAGTGCGCGCGCATGAAACGGATCTCGTCCGGGGCAAGATACTTCTCGAAGATCCGCATCTTCGTTTCCGACGACGCACGCAGCACATAGTCGCGAAGCTCGGTCGAAATGCCGATCTTCGACTGCATCGCCGGTTCGTGCTCATGCATCAGGTTCAGCTTCGCCAGCAGCCGCGGATCGTTGTTCGTGTCGCGCACGAGCAGCGCCATCCAGCGCGCGGCGAGCGTGCGGGTGCGCTCGTCTTCGGCGGGCACGCCCGCGTCGTGCAGCGCACGGACCTCGCCGACGAGCGCGATCCATTCCGCGTCGCCCGCCTGGCTCTTCCGGTACATCGGCATGCGCGCGAGTTCTTCTTCGGAGAAATATTTGTCGTACACGGTCATCAACTCCAGTGTGGTGAGCCAATCGGCCAGCTCCGGCTCCGTTCCCGCCGCGAGCTGCGCATGCAGGGTCACGAGCCGCTCGCGCAGCTGCGCGGTTTGCGCAAGCTGACGGTCGAGCAGCGCGATCTGCTTCGCGACGAGCTCGACGAGCGGGGTGCCAGGCTGGTTCAGGTGATCGCCGATTTCGGTGAGCGACAGGCCGAAGCGACGCAACGCCTGGATCTGGTGGAGCCGGGCGATGTCGTGGCGGTCGTACAGCCGGTAGCCGTTGTCGGCGCGCGCCGAAGGCGTCAGCAAGCCGATCGCGTGATAGTGATGAAGCGTGCGGACGGTCAGCCCGCTGCGTTTCGCCAGTTCTCCCACTTTCAGTTGCATTCGTTCCTCCGTTCGGTACGCACACTGGAGTCTCGAACGTTACGCTACGTGAGGGTCAAGCGGAAGTTCGGCAATCGGGCGCGCGCAGGGGTGCCGCATGCGCCCGATCGACGGGCCGGCTTATTGCGGCGAAGGCGCGGCGTCGGGCGTGGCGGCGCGCGCTTCGTGGCCGGTTGCGTTGTCGCCGGCCGTGTTACCGGTTTGGCCGGTTTTATCGGTTTTGCCGTCCTTGCCGGTCGGCGGCGTGCCCATTGCCTGGTAAAGCCGTGCGGTATCTGCGAACCGCGCGCCGGTCGCGCGGATCTCGTCGAGCCGCGCATTGCGGTACTGCAGCTCGCTCGCGCGCGCAGCCGACGGCGGCAACGCACCGAGCCGCACGCGGGCGGCCGCGTCGTCGTATGCGCCGCGCGCGGAAAGCGCGGCACGCGACGACGCATCGAGTGCTTCCGCATCGTGTTCGAGCGCCGCGAGCGAATCGGCGACGTTCTGGAACGCGCCGAGCACGGCCTGCTTGTATTGATCGACCGCGGCCTCGTAGGTCGCCTTCGCCGCGCGACGCTGCGCGAGCAGCGCGCCGCCGTGGAAGATCGGCTGGCTCAGCGATGCGCCGACGTTCCAGATCGCGCCGGCACCCGACAGCATCGTCGGCCAGCTGAAGCCGCCTTGCCCCATGGCCGCCGACAGCGACAGCTGCGGGAACATCTGCGCGGTCGCGAGGCCCACTTCGGCTGCCGCCGCCTTCAGCCCCGCATCGGCCGCCTGGATGTCCGGACGGCTTTTCAGCAGGTCCGACGGCACGACGACGGGCACCTGTTCGGGCAGGTGCAGATCGGCGAGCGTGAGGTCGGCCGGCGGCTGGTCGGGCGTGCGGCCGACCAGCACCGCGAGCGCGTGGCGCGCCGAGTCGCGCTGCTGGCGCAGCGCGGGCAGGCTCGCCGCGAACGTGTCGGCGTTTTGCCGCGCGTTCAGCGCGTCGCTGCGCGATGCCGAACCGAGCGCGTAGCGGCGTTCGGCATCGTGCGCCTGGTCGTTCGCGAGCGCGACGAGCCGCTCGGTCGTATTGATCTGTGCATTGAGCACCGACACCGTGATCGACGCGGTGACGATATTGGCGGCCAGCGCGCGCCGCGCGGATTCGAGCTGGAACGCGCTGACGTCGACGCGTTTCGAGAGCGCGCGGTTCGCGAAGCGCGACACGCCGAACAGGTCGACCGTGTAGCTCGCCTGCAGTTGCCCGACGAAGGTGTCGTACAGCAGCGTCGGCGCGCCAAGCGCGGGAATCGGCACGCCGAGTGCGCGCTGGCGCGTGGCCTGGCCGCCCGCGTCGATCGACGGCAGCATCGAGCTGCCGATCTGTCCGCGCAACTGTTCGCGTGCGGCATCCAGCGAATGCGACGCCGCGCTGAGCGTCGGGCTGTTGCGCAGCCCTTCGTCGACGAGCGCGTTCAGCGCATCGGAGCGGTACTGTTTCCACCAGTCGGGCACCGGCTGCGCGCCGACCTCGAATTGCTGCGCGACGCCTTGCGCGGCCACGGTCTGCTGTACTTGCGGCACGGTGCCGTAGTGCGCGGGCGACGGCATCGCGGGCGGCTCGCCGCTCGGCGCGAACCACGAACAGCCCGCGAGCGGGCCGGCGAGGCTCGCCACCGCGAGCGCCCGCACGGCTTTCGTTTTCAGGGTCATCGATCGATCCATGGTCAGGCTCCCGACGGCGCGGCCGGCGTGCTGCCGCCTGGCGGCGGGCCATCCTGCGGGTCGCGTTCGTCGCGCTTCACGCGGAACCACGTCGCATACAGCGCGGGCAGGTAGAACAGCGTCAGTACGGTCGCACTCGTGATGCCGCCCATCAGCGCGGTCGCCATCGGCCCG
Source organism: Burkholderia cepacia (assembly GCF_029962485.1). NCBI lineage: Bacteria > Pseudomonadati > Pseudomonadota > Betaproteobacteria > Burkholderiales > Burkholderiaceae > Burkholderia > Burkholderia cepacia. The sequence continues at coordinate 1,948,584 of NZ_CP073637.1, read as the reverse complement.
AAGAAGTTCGAGCGCAGCAGCGGGATCAGCGCGAGCACGGCGGCCGCGGCCGTCAGCGTGATCGGGCGGAAGCGCCGCACGGTCGCGCCGATGATCGCGTCGATGCGGCCGTGGCCGGCGGCGATGTCCTGCTCGATCTGGTCGACCAGGATCACCGAGTTGCGCATGATGATCCCGAACATCGCGATCACGCCGAGCATCGCGACGAAGCCGAACGGCTGGCCGAACAGCAGCAGCGTCGCGACCACGCCGATCAGCCCGAGCGGTGCGGTCAGCACGACCATCAGCACGCGCGAGAAGCTCTGCAGCTGGATCATCAGCAGCGTGAACACGGCGATCGCCATCAGCGGCATTTGCGCGTTGATCGACTTCTGCGCCTTCGCGCTTTCCTCGACCGAGCCGCCGATGTTGATCTGATAGCCGACCGGCAGCTGCGCGCGCAGCGTGTTCAGCTTCGCGTCGACCGCATGCGTGACGTCGATGCCCTGTGCGCCGGCGCGCACGTCCGACTGCACGGTGATGGTCGGCTGGCGGTCGCGCTCCCACACGACGCCGTATTCGAGCGTCGGCTTGAAGCGCCCGAGCGAGCCGAGCGGCACGGGGCCGTTCGGCGTCGGCAGCGCGAGGCCGGCGAGCTTCGCGGGGTCGACGCGATCGGCCTTCGGCGCGCGCAGGTCGACCGCGATCAGCTTGTCGCGCTCGCGATACTGGGTGACGGTCGTGCCCGACAGCGTCATCGCGAGGAAGCTCGACACGTCCTGCGACGTGACGTTCAGCTCGCGCGCCTTCTTCTGGTCGATCTCGAAGCGCACCGAGCGCTCGGCCGGCTCGTCCCAGTCGAACTGCACGTTGACCGTGCGCGCGTCGCCGCGCATCGTCGCCGCGACCTTCTCGGCGATCGAGCGGACCGTCGCGATGCTGTCGCCGCTCACGCGGAACTGCACGGGATAACCGACCGGCGGCCCGTTTTCGAGCCGCGACAGGCGCCAGCGCACGGCCGGGAACTGGTCGCGCAGCGTGGTTTCGAGCCAGGTCGCGAGCTTCTCGCGATCCTCGACCGATTTCGCGGTGATCACGAATTGCGCGAAGTTCGGCAACTGCAGCTGCTGGTCGAGTGGCAGGTAAAAACGCGGCGCGCCGCTGCCGACGAAGTTCACCGAGTGGTCGATCTCGGGGCGCTTGTCGATCACTTTCTCGAGGCGCTCGGTCTCGCGCAGCGTCGCCGCGAACGACGCGCCTTCGGGCAGCCGCAGGTCGACCAGCAGCTCGGGCCGGTCGGAACTCGGGAAGAACTGCTGCGGCACCAGCGAGAAGCCCATCAGCGACACGACGAAGAGGGCGCCCGTGATCAGCAGCACGACGAAGCGCCGCTCGATGCACCAGTCGATCCAGCCGCGCAGCCGCCGGTAGAAACGGGTGTCGTAGATGTCGTGCTCGTGGTCGTCGGGCAGGTGCGCCTCGTGCGCGTGCCGCTTGCGCTCGGGCAGCATGTGATAGCCCAGCAGCGGGATCAGCACGACGGCCGCGAACCACGACGCGATCAGCGCGATCGCCGACACCTCGAAGATCGAGCGCGTGTATTCGCCGGTGCTCGATTTCGCGAGCGCGATCGGCAGGAAGCCCGATACGGTGACGAGCGTGCCGGTCAGCATCGGGAACGCGGTGCTGGTGTATGCGAACGCGGCGGCGCGCGCACGGGTATAACCCTGCTCGAGCTTCACGGCCATCATCTCGACCGCAATGATCGCGTCGTCGACGAGCAGCCCGAGCGCGAGCACGAGCGTGCCGAGCGACACCTTGTGCAGCCCGATGTCGAACATGTACATGAACAGGGCCGTGACCGCGAGCACGACCGGAATCGAGATCACGACGACCATCCCGGTGCGCAGGCCGAGCGACACGAGGCTCACGACCAGCACGATCGCGACGGCTTCGGCGACGGCTTCGAGGAAGTCGTCGACCGAATGCGCGACCGCGTGCGGCATGCTCGACACCTCGACCAGCTTGAGGCCGGCCGGCAGTTGCGCCTGCAGGTCCTTCGATTCGGCGTCGAGCGCCTTGCCGAGCCGGATCACGTCGCCGCCTGGCTGCATCGTGACGCCGATGCCGAGCACGGCATGGCCGCTTGCGCGCATCTGCGTGACGGCCGGGTCGTCGTAGCCGCGCTTGACGGTCGCGAGATCGCCGAGCCGGAACGTGCGGCCGTTGATGCGGATCACCGTATCGGCGATCGCGTCGACGTTGTCGAACTGGCCGCTCGGCCGCACGAACACGCGATCGTCGGCGGTCGTCAGCACGCCGGCCGACGAGATGTCGTTCTGCGCGTTGATCGCCTGCCCGAGCTGCTGCGGCGAAATGCCGAGGCGCGTGAGCTGCGCGTTGTTCACCTCGATGAAGATCCGCTGGTCGGGGTCGCCGAAGTAGTCGACCTTGCCGACGCCCGGCACGCGCAGCAGCACGGTGCGCAATTGATCGGCGTAGTCGTGCAGTTGCGCGGGCGTGAAGCCGTCGCCTTCGAGCGTCCAGATGTTGGTGTAGACGTCGCCGAATTCGTCGTTGAAGAACGGGCCCTGCACGCCGGGCGGCAACGTATAGCCGATGTCGCCGACTTTCTTGCGGATCTGGTACCAGGTCTCGGGCACGTCCTTCACCGGCGCCGAATCCTTCATCGTGAAGAAGATCAGCGATTCGCCGGGGCGCGAATAGCTGCGCAGGAAGTCGATGGCCGGCGTTTCCTGCAGCTTGCGGCCGATCCGGTCGGTCACCTGTTCCTGCACCTGCCGCGCGCTCGCGCCGGGCCAGAACGTGCGGATCACCATCACGCGGAACGTGAACGGCGGGTCTTCGGACTGCGCGAGGCGCGTGTAGGCAAGGATGCCCGCAAGCGTCGCGAGCGCGATCAGGTAGACGACGAGCGCCTGGTGGCGCAACGCCCACGCCGACAGGTTGAAACGGCCTTCTTCGTGCGGCGTACTCACGATGCGAAGTCCTCCGGATGCAGCGGCGCGATCGGGCGCACCTTCTCGCCCGCGCTGACCGTATGCACGCCCTGGAGCACGACGCGCTCGCCCGGCTGCAGCCCGTGCGACACGGTCACGGTGCGCTCGTTGAAGCGCGCTACCTCGACGCGACGCAATTCGAGCGTGTCGTCCTTCGTGCGCACGACCCACACGGCCGGTTGCGCGCCGTCGTGGAACAGCGCGGTCGCGGGCAGCGTGACCGGCTGTGCGTCGCCGGAGGCCGGCGCGCCGTCGAGCGCGACGTTCGCGGTCATCCCGAGCCGGATGGCCGGGTCGGGCGTCGCGAGCGTCAGCTTCACGCGATAGGTGCGGCTTTGCGGATCGGCGGCCGGCGCGATTTCGCGCACCTTCGCCGCGAACTGGCGGCCCGGAAGCGACGGCAGCGTGACGGTCGCCGCATGGCCGGGCGCGAGCGACGCGAGCGCGGCCTCGGGCACGTCGCTGACGACGTCGACATCGCCCGACCACGCGAGCTGGTAGACGGGCTGGCCGGCCGACACGTTCTGGCCGGTATCGGCCTGTTCGGCGGTGATGTAGCCCGCATGATCGGCGACGAGCGTCGCGTAGCGGAGCTGGTTCTTCGCGAGCGCGAGCTGCTGTTGCGCCTGGTCGCGCTGCGCGAGCGCCGACGTATAGCTGTTCTGGGTCTGTTCGAGTTGCGCGGTCGCGATCAGGTTTTCTTGCGCCTGCGCGCGATCGCGGTCGAGCTGCTGCTTCGCGAACGCGAGGCTGTGCGTTGCGGCATCGAGCTGCGCCTGTGCGCTCGCGGCGTTTTTCTCGACGTCGGACGGATCGAGCAGCGCGACGACCTGGCCGACCTTGACTGTGTCGCCGAGGCGCACCTTGCGCTCGACGATCTTGCCGGCGATGCGGAACGACAGCGGGGTGGCGTAGCGCGGCTGGATGTCGCCAGGCAGCGTGCGCGCGGCCGCGGCGGTGTCGGCCTGCGCGGGCAGCGCGACGACGGGGCGCGGGGCGGGCGGCGCGGATTCTTTCGGGTGGCAGGCGGCAAGGACGAGCGCGGCGCCGATCAGCAGCGCGGCGCGGGAACCGGAGCGATTCACGAAACCCCCAGGTGAGGTGGAGCGGAACGAAGCCGGCAAGCGCGGCGGGCGCTTGCCCCAAGCGGCGCCGGCAGGGCGCGCGCACAACAGATTCAGAAACTGTGGCGAATTCTAATGCACACCTGTATCTGAATGCAAAGATGAATCCGAAAGGGAAAGGGTGCTAGACTGCGCGCCATGAAACCACAGCGCTTAACTCGCGAGCAGAGCAGGGACCAGACGCGCGAACGTCTGCTGAAAGCCGCGCATCGCATTTTTCTGAAGAAAGGCTATGTGGCCGCGAGCGTCGAGGACATCGCGGCGGCGGCCGGCTATACGCGCGGCGCGTTCTATTCGAACTTCCGCAGCAAGTCCGACCTGCTGCTGGAATTGCTGGAGCGCGATCACGCGGAGGTGCGGGCCGACTTCGAGGCGATTTTCGAAGGTGGCGGATCGCGCGAGCAGATGGAATCGATGTCGCTCGCGTATTACCGCACGCTGTTTCGCGACGACGAATATTCGCTGCTGTGGGGCGAGGCGAAGCTGCAGGCGGCGCGCGACGCGAAGTTCCGCGTGCGCTTCAACCAGTTCCTGCATGGCAAGCGCGTGCAGATGGCCGAGTTCATCCAGCGCTTCGCCGAACGGGCCGGCACGCCGCTGCTGCTGCCGGCCGACACGCTCGCGTTCGGGCTGATGTGCCTGTGCGACGGCGTGCAGTCGTACTACACGGCCGATCCGCAGCACGTATCGGCCGACGTGGCCGAATCGGTGCTGGCGGGATTCTTCGCGCGGGTCGTGCTGGGGCGCGCGCCGGACTGACCGGCGCGGGCGATGCGGCGGCGCGCGTCAGCGCTCGCCGGTCATCCTGCGGTACGCGTCGAGCAGGGAGGTCTTGTAGACGACCCCCGCGAGCGTCGGCTCCGCTTCGCTTTCGATCACCGGCAGGCGTTCGCCCTGGAACGCCATGAAGCGTTCGAGCGCGGTGGCGAGCGGCATGTCGGGCGTGAGGAGCGGAAACGGTGTGTGCGCGTAGTGCGCGGCCGTCTTGTCGGTCGTGTCGCGCTTGTCGAGCAGGTCGGACGTGATGTCCTTCAGCGCGACCGCGCCGCGAAACCGCCCGGCATCGTCCGTCACGTACAGGTACTTCACCGGATATTCGAGAAACACGCGCGTCATGTCGGCGACGCTCGCCGTGAGCGGCACGACCGTCTGCGCGGGCTGGATCAGCTCGCGCATTTGCGTGGTGCGCAGCCGCAGCCGCTCCTGCGCGTCCTGCTGGTGGTGCTGCGTGATCTCGTACATCGACGTCGTGCCCGTCGCGCGCGCGACGAAATACGCGAACACGCACGACACCAGCAGCGGCAGCACGACCTGATAGCTCAGCGTCATCTCGAAGATCATCAGGATCGCCATCAGCGGCGCCTGCGTGGCGCCCGCCATGAACGCGCCCATCCCGACGATCGCGTAAGCGAAATAGGCCGACGTATGGCCGGGCCACACCGCTTCCATTGCAAGACCGAACAGCGAGCCGAACACCGCGCCGACGAACAGTGTCGGCGTGAACACGCCGCCGATCGCGCCCGAGCCGACCGTGGCGGAGGTTGCGATCACCTTGAACACGAGCACCGCGACGAGCGCCTGCCAGGTCCACGGCGAATGCAGGATCTGGTTCACGACGCTGTAGCCGTTGCCCCATACGTCCGGCGTCCACACCGAGATCACGCCGACGACGAGGCCGCCGAGCGCGAGCCGCACGGGCAGCGGCACCGGCAGCCGCTTGAACTGGTTCTTCGACGCGTCGAGCAGGTGCAGGAACTGCGGCGCGAGCACGCCGCACAGCGCGCCGAGCACGACGAACAGCAGGACCTCGGGGCCCGTGACGGCCGGAAACACCGGCATCTCGTACGGCGGCTTGTAGCCGGCGAATTCGCGCATCACGATGTTCGCGACGACCGACGCGACGACCATCGGCCCGAAGCTCTCCATCGCGATCGTGCCGAGCACGATTTCCGACACGAAGAACGCGCCGGCAATCGGCGCGTTGTATGCGGACGTGATGCCGGCGGCCGCCCCGCAGGCAACCAGCAGGCGCAGGCGCGGCGGGTCGAAGTGCACGAAGCGGCCGACGAGCGACGCGGCGAGCGCCGCGAGCTGCACCATCGGGCCCTCGCGGCCGATCGAGCCGCCGCTGCCGATCGTCAGCAGCGACGACACGCTGCGCCACAGGCTCTGCCGCACGGGGACGACGCCGTTGCCGAGCGCGACCGATTCCATGTAGTCGGTCTTGCCGGCTTGCTTGTCGCCGCGCGTCGCGAGCAGCAGCACGCAGCCGGCGAGGAAGCCGCCCGCGGCCGGCATCCAGAACCGCACGTACCACGGCAGGCGCTTCGCCATCTGCACGAAGCTGCCGCTTTGCCCGGAGATCAGGTGCTGCATCAGGTCGATGCCTTCGCGGAACGCCATCGTGGCAAAGGCGCCGCCGACGCCGACGATGGCCGACCAGATCAGCATCGTATGGGCGTCAGACAGGCGGAACAGCTTTTGGGCGCGAGTGCGCAGCTTCAGCAGGAACGAGAGCACGGCTGAAAGAGGGCGATGGAAAACGACGCGAAGCATAGCATTGCGCCGCGCCCGCGGGACCATCCCGTCGGGCGCGGCGCGCGAAGTGTCACGGGCGGGCAACTCAGCCAAGCCAATGCTGGACGCCCCAGGTGATCCCGTAGCCGCCGACGATCAGCCACACGTACAGGATCAGGCCGGTCATCAGCGCCCGTGGGCCGGCGGCGCGGATCTGCGCCACGCGGGTTTCGATGCCGAGCGCGGTCATTGCCATCGTCAGCGCGAAGGTGTCGAGCACGTTCAGCGTATGCGTGACGTCCGTCGGCAGCACGTTCAGCGAATTGACGATCACGAAGCCGAGGAAACCGAGCGCGAACCAGGGTACCGCCACCTTGCGCTTGCCTTGCGCGCCGCCGGCCGTCGCGCGAGCCGAGCGGGCGAGCCACCAGCCGAGCACCAGCAGCACGGGGACCAGCAGCATCACGCGCGTCATCTTGACGATCGTTGCGACGTGCGCGACCTGCGGGCTGATGTCGCTCGCCGCGCCGACCACCTGCGCGACTTCATGGATCGTGCCGCCGAAGAACAGCCCGAGGCCGGCCGGATCGAGGTTCAGCAGCCCGGCGTGATATGCGATCGGGTACAGGAACATCGACAGCGTGCCGAACAGCACGACGCTGCCCACGGCCATTGCGCTCTGGTGTGGCTTCGACTGCAGCGTCGATTCGAACGCGAGCACGGCCGCCGCGCCGCAGATCGCGCTGCCGGCGGCGGTCAGCAGGGCGGAATCGCGGTCGAGCTTCATGATCTTCATGCCGGCCCAGGTGCCGATCACGAGCGTGCTGACGACGACCAGCACCGACACGGTGAGGCCCGGCAGGCCGACCTGCGCGATTTCCTGCAGGCTCACGCGCAACCCGAAGAACGCGACCGCGATGCGCAGCAGCTTGCGCGCGGAGAAGTTGACGCCGGCCGCCCAGCTGGCCGGCATGCCGTCGCGCAGCGCGTTGCCGTACAGCGCGCCGGCGACGATGCCGACGATCAGCGGCGACAGGCCGAGCCCCGCGATCGCGGGAAGTTGGGACAGGCTCGTGACGGCGGCGGCGAACAGCGCGACGAACAGCACGCCGTTCAACTGGCCGCGCACCGACGGCGCGGCATGGCTGAGATGGGGAGTCGAAGCAGTGGACATGGAAGCACCGTGATGGAACGTGTTGCGATGCTGTAATCCTAATTTCGTTATATCAATATGAAAAATTGTGATTTGTGACGTAAACTATCCGGAAATCCGATAATTTATCCCCATGACCCCGGATCAACTGATAACGTTCGCCGCCGTTGCCGAACACCTGAACATCAGCCACGCCGCCGTGGCGCTGCATCTGTCGCAGCCGGCCGTGTCGGGCCAGTTGCGGCTGCTGCAGGACGAATTCGGCGAGCCGCTGTACCAGCGCGACGGCCGCGGCATCCGCCTGACGCCGGTCGGCGAGCAGCTCGCGCAGTACGCGAAGGCGCAGCGCGACACGTTCGCGCAGGCGCGTGCGTTTCGCGACGCGGTGCGCGGCCTCGAGGCTGGCACGCTGCGCATCGGCGCGAGCACGACGCCCGCGAGCTACCTGCTGCCTTACCTGATCGCGGCGTTCCAGCCGCTCGCGCCGCGCGTGACGATCCAGACGATGAGCGGTAATACGGCCGACGTGGTGGCCGCGCTGGCGTCGCTCGACATCGCGCTGATCGAGGGGCCGCCCGGCGAGGCGCTGCCGCCCGGCACGGCCGTCCATGCGTGGCACGAGGACGAGATCGTCGCGATTGTGCCGGCCGGCCATCCGCTGGCCGCGCCCGGCTACGACGCGGGTGTGACGCTCGATGCGCTCGCCGCGCACCCGCTCGTGTTGCGCGAGGAGGGCTCCGCCGTGCGGCAGCTCGTCGAGCGCGCGTTCGCGCAGGGCGGCGCGCCGATGCGCGTCGCGTTCGAGATCGCCGGTGTCGAGGCCGTGAAGGAGGCCGTGCGCGCCGGGATGGGCGTCGGGTTCGTGTCCGCGATGTCGCTGCGTCATCAGGATGCGGCGCTGGTGCTGCGCTCGCTCGCGCCGGCACCGCTCACACGACATTTCTCCATTCTGGTGCCGCACGGCGGCGCGCCGTCGCGCGTGGCCGCCCAATTCCTCGACATGAGTCTCGCGCAGGACCTCGCCTGAGCGGCCGAAGCCGCCCCGGGAACACGTGTTGCGCGCCGTCGGGTGAATACCTGCGTGGTGCACTATCTTAGGGATTTCCTCTATGGCGTGGGCCTGACGCGAGGCGCACCATCCGTCTCAAGCAAATGGAACCGGTTCCATTCCGGTTAAAAAGGGCAAAATGGCAGACATCGTGATCGTGGCGAGCGCATTCGGGATGGACCGCGTGCGTCAGGAGGGCCACAGCGCATTCGTCGCAACCGTGGCGGCATCCGGTGCGACCGGTTTCGAGGTGCGGCGCGAACTGTTCGCGTCGGACGACGACGCGGCTCCCGGCGCGCTGGCCGCGCTCGGCGCGCAGATCGCCGCCCACGGGCTGTGGTCGGTCTACTCGACGCCGGCCACGCTGTACACGGAAACGGGCGCGCTCGACGCGGATGCATTGCGCGACGCGCTCGCGGAAGCCGACGCGCTCGGCGCGCGCTTCGTCAAATTTCAGCTCGGCGGCTTTGCCGGCGATGCACACGCGGCCGACATCGTCGCGCTGTCGCGCGTCGCGAAGGCCCGCGTGGTGGTCGAGAATGGCCAGCTTCCGGTCGGCGGCGCGCTCGCGCAGTTTCGCGGGCTGTTCGACGCGCTGGCCGCGGCCGGCCTGCGCGACGCGCTCGGGATGACGTTCGACATCGGCAACTGGCAGTGGCCGGGCGAAGCGCCGCTCGATTGCGCGCAGGTGCTCGCACCGCATGTGGAATACATTCATTGCAAGGCCGTCGAAGGTGAGGGCGCGCGCCGTTTCGCGGCCGCGCCGGCGCCGGACGACGCGCTCGTGACCGGCGTGCTCGCGGCGCTGCCGCCGTACGCGCCGCGCGGCATCGAGTTTCCGTTCGACGCGACCGATCTGGCGGGCGATGCATGCCGCCGTGTCGCGTGGCTCGCGACCGCGTGACGGCAGCAGGATCCCGAGGAGTTCATTCATGAAAGCAGCACTCGATGTCGTGACCTACGGCGAGGCGATGGCGATGTTCGTCGCGACCGATCCCGGCCATCTCGCGCACGCGGGGCAATTCACGAAGCGGATCGCGGGCGCCGACCTGAACGTCGCGATCGGCCTGTCGCGGCTCGGCTTCCGGGTCGGCTGGATGAGCCGCGTGGGCAGCGATTCGTTCGGCGGCTACGTGCTCGACACGCTGGCGCGCGAAGGCATCGATGCGTCGTGCGTGACCGTCGATCCGCGTTACCCGACCGGTTTCCAGCTGAAGTCGCGCAACGACGACGGCAGCGATCCGACCGTCGAATATTTCCGCAAGGGCTCGGCCGCAAGCCACCTGTCGTGCGACGACTACGTGGCCGACTACGTGCTCGGCGCGCGCCACCTGCACCTGACGGGTGTCGCGCCGGCGATTTCCGCGACGTCGTGCGAGCTGGCGTTCCGGCTCGCGCGCGAGATGCGCGCGGCGGGCAAGACGATCTCGTTCGACCCGAACCTGCGCCCGACGCTGTGGCCGTCCGCCGACGTGATGGCGAAGACGCTGAACGCGCTCGCGACGCTCGCCGACTGGGTGCTGCCGGGCCTCGCCGAAGGGCGGCAGCTCACCGGGTACGACACGCCGGCCGACATCGCGGGCTTCTATCTCGCACAGGGCGCGCGCGGCGTCGTGATCAAGCTCGGCGCGCAAGGCGCGTATTTCCGTACGGCCGACGGCCGCGAGGGCACGGTCGTGGGCGAGCGTGTCGAGCGGGTGGTCGACACGGTCGGCGCCGGCGACGGTTTCGCGGTCGGCGTGGTCAGCGCATTGCTGGAAGGCCGGAGCGTCGAGCAGGCCGTCGCGCGCGGCAACCGGATCGGCGCGCTCGCGATCCAGGTGATCGGCGATTCGGAAGGGCTGCCGACGCGTGAAGCCCTCGACCGGCTCGAAAATGTCAGCAATCGCGCCGATCGCTTAGAGGAAACCGTCACCGCGCAATGAGAGGCCGGACACGGCACAATCCGCGGATCCATTTCGTGCGCGACGCACACGTAGTTTTGTTCGAGGCCGGCCCCAGCGCTGAAGCGCCAGGTCCGGCCGACTCCCTAAAGGATGGGGCCGTGCCGGGCGCTGAAGCGCCAGGCCCGGCCGACATACGGAGACACTCTCATGGCAGCCAATCTTGCAGCCCGACGCTGGTGGACGATCATGCCGATCGTCTTCATCACGTACAGCCTCGCTTACCTCGATCGCGCGAACTACGGGTTCGCGGCGGCGGCCGGCATCAACCAGGACCTCGGGATCAGCAAGGGCCTGTCGTCGCTGATCGGCGCGCTGTTCTTCCTCGGTTACTTCTTCTTCCAGATCCCCGGTGCGATCTATGCGGAACGCCGCAGCGTGAAGAAGCTCGTGTTCGTCAGCCTGATCCTGTGGGGCGGCTGCGCGGCGCTCACGGGCGTGGTCAGCAACATCCCGTCGCTGATGGCGATCCGCTTCGTGCTCGGCGTGGTCGAGGCGGCCGTGATGCCGGCGATGCTGATCTACATCAGCAACTGGTTCACGAAGAACGAGCGCTCGCGTGCGAACACGTTCCTGATCCTCGGCAACCCGGTCACGGTGCTGTGGATGTCGATCGTGTCGGGTTATCTCGTGCATGAATTCGGCTGGCGCCACATGTTCATCGCCGAAGGCGTGCCGGCCGTCATCTGGGCCGTGTGCTGGTGGTTCCTCGTGCAGGACAAGCCGGCCGATTCGCCGTGGCTCACCGCGCAGGAAAAACGCGACCTCGACGCCGCGCTCGTGGCCGAGCAGGCAGCGATCAAGCCCGTGCGCAACTATGGCGAGGCATTCCGCTCGCCGGCCGTGATCAAGCTGTGCGCGCAGTATTTCTGCTGGAGCATCGGCGTGTACGGCTTCGTGCTGTGGCTGCCGTCGATCGTCAAGAACGGTTCCGACCTCGGGATGGTCGCGACCGGCTGGCTGTCCGCGCTGCCGTATCTCGCGGCGACGATCGCGATGATCGCGGCATCGTGGGCGTCCGACAAGGTCGGCTCGCGCCGCGGCTTCGTGTGGCCGTTTCTGCTGATCGGCGCGGCCGCGTTCGCCGCGTCGTACGCGCTCGGCTCGTCGCATTTCTGGATCTCGTATGCGCTGCTGGTCGTCGCGGGCGCCGCGATGTATGCGCCGTACGGCCCGTTCTTCGCGATCGTGCCGGAACTGCTGCCGAAGAACGTCGCCGGCGGCGCAATGGCGCTGATCAACAGCATGGGCGCGCTCGGCTCGTTCGTCGGCTCGTACTTCGTCGGTTACCTGAACGGTGCGACCGGGTCGCCTGTCGCGTCGTATGCATTCATGAGCGCCGCGCTCGTCGCCGCGGTGATCCTCACGCTGTCCGTCAAACCCCAGGCGCGCGATGCGCATCCGCTCGCCGCGCCGCTGCAAGGAAAATGAAACATGAAGCCCCGTATCGTCGCGTACAAGCCGCTGCCCGATGACGTTCTCGCGTACCTGCGCGAGCATGCGGACGTCGTGCAGGCCGACGGCGCCGACGCACTGGCCGCGGCACTCGGCGACGCGGACGGCGCGATCGGCGCGAGCCTGAAGGTCACGCCGCAGATGCTCGACCGCGCGCCGCGGCTGAAGGCGTGGTCGACGATCTCGGTCGGCTACGACAACTTCGACGTCGCCGATCTGACGCGCCGCGGCATCGTGCTCGCGCATACGCCGGACGTGCTGACCGAGTCGACCGCCGATACGGTGTTTTCGCTGATTCTGGCTTCCGCGCGGCGCGTGGTCGAACTGGCCGAGTGGGTGAAGGCCGGGAACTGGCATCGCAGCATCGGCCCCGACCTGTACGGTACCGACGTGCAGGGCAAGACGCTCGGCATCGTCGGCCTCGGGCGGATCGGCGGCGCGGTCGCGCGCCGCGCGGCGCTCGGCTTCCGGATGCAGGTGCTGTACGCGAACCGCTCCGCGAACGCGGAAGCCGAGACCCAATACGGCGCGCGGCGCGTGACGTTCGACGAACTGCTCGCGCAGTCGGATTTCGTGTGCCTGCAGGTGCCGCTGTCGCCGGACACGCGTCACCTGATCGGCGGGCCCGAATTCGCGAAGATGAAGCGCGGCGCGATCCTGATCAATGCGTCGCGCGGGCCCGTGGTCGACGAAGCCGCGCTGGCCGACGCGCTGCGCGCGGGCACGATCCGCGGCGCGGGGCTCGACGTGTTCGAGCAGGAGCCGCTGCCGGCGGATTCGCCGCTGCTGCAGATGAAGAATGTCGTCGCGCTGCCGCATATCGGCTCGGCGACGCACGAGACGCGCCACGCGATGGCGCGCTGCGCCGCGGAAAACCTGGTCGGCGCGCTGGCCGGCACGCTGCGCACGAATCTCGTCAATCCGGACGCGCTCGCACACGCCTGAGCCGCCTCGGGCAACCGGTCGGTGCGGCGCCGGCGCGGTTAGAGTCGATGATCGTGGTGCGGGAGGGCTGGCTGCGTTATGATCGCCCGCTCTCGTCGCATCGACGGCCCGGCTACACTGCCGGTGGCGTCGCGCGGCGGGGATCCGCGCCAGGTCCGGGCGGCCGACTGCCGTTGCACGCGACTGACTTGCGCGGATCGACCGCCAGACACGGGGCCAGCGCAGGCGCAGAAGCGCTCAGACAGAGGAGTCCGCCGGGTGGCTTACGTTTCCAACAACAAAGGTCCGTCTGCTCACGAAGCGGCGCGGATCGTACGTCGCGAGGCACGACAGTGACCGATTCGCAACCTTCCACGACGCGTCCGGCGACGATCAGCGACGTCGCGCGCGAGGCCGGCACGGGCAAGACCAGCGTTTCGCGCTATCTGAACGGCGAGACGCATGTGCTGTCCGTCGATCTGCGACAGCGGATCGAGTCCGCGATCGCGCGGCTCAACTACCGGCCGAACCAGATGGCGCGCGGGCTCAAGCGCGGCCGCAACCGGCTGCTCGGCATGCTCGCGGCCGACCTGACCAATCCTTACACCGTCGAAGTGCTGCAGGGCGTCGAGGCTGCGTGCCATGCGCTCGGCTACATGCCGCTCATCTGTCACGCGGCGAACGAGGTCGAGATGGAGCGGCGCTTCCTGCAGCTGCTCACGACCTACCGTGTCGAAGGGCTGATCGTCAACGCGCTCGGCGCCGACGAAGACGTGCTGCGCCCGCTGCGCGGCGCGGGCATCCCGGCCGTGCTCGTCGACCGGACGGTCGAGGGCTTCGAGGCCGACCTGATCGGTCTCGACAACGCCGATGCGATCGAGATGGCGCTCGCGCACCTGGTCGAACACGGCTTCGACGCGATCCATTTCGTCGTGCAGCCGTTCGAGCGCGTCAGCTCGCGGCGCGTGCGCGAGGCCGCGTTTCGTGCGGCGCTGGACGCGCGCGGGCTGCCGGTGCCGCCGACGGTCGTGCTCGACCTGAACTCGCCCGATGCCGCCGCGGCGGCGCTTGCCGACATCGACACCCGCATCGACGACGCGGCACGGCGTGGCGTGCGCGCGGCGCTGTTCGCCGCGAATGCGCCGGTCGCGCTCGCGATCGCGCGCCACCTGCGCGCGCGTTTCGGCGCCGCGTGGCAGCAGAAGGCGGCGCTGCTGTCGATCGACGATCCCGAATGGGCCGAGCTGATCGGCATCACGACGATCCGTCAGCCGACCTACGAAATCGGCTACAAGGCCGTCGAGTTCGTGCACGAGCGGATCGACGGCGCGGCGGGCGACGTGCGGGTCGCGATGCTGCCCGGCGAGCTGTGTGCGCGCGCGTCGACCGCAAGCTGAGTATCATTCGGGGCACGCAGCGCGTCAGGTGCGCTGCCCCGAACAAGGAAATACATGACTGTCGCTCCCGTCACGCTGGCGCTGCTGATTGCCGCCACGCTGATCATCGCGCTGCTGCCGCTCGTCCTCTACCGCCTCCTGCGCAAGCCGCTTGCGCTCAACCGCCGCGACACGATCGTCGGTGTCGCCGTCTTCACGTTGTTTGCGATGATCGTCGAGCGGGCGTTCCACGGGCTCGTGCTGAGCCACACGCCGGAGGACGGCTGGCTGACGCAGCCGCTCGCGTTCGTCGCGTACGGCGCGCTCGCGACCGCCGCATTCGAGGAAGTCGGCCGCTATCTCGGGATGCGCTTCCTGAACCGCCGTTATGGCGAATCGGCCGGCGACGGTCGCGGGATCGGCTACGGGATCGGTCACGCCGGTGCCGAAGCCTGGTTCGTCGGCGTGCTCGTATGGGGCCAGTGGTCGTATCTCGCGTGGCTCGCGAGCCGCGGCCAGCTCGAGACGCAACTGTCCGATCTGCCGGTCGACACCGTGGTGCGTCTGCACATGATGCTCGCGACGTTGTCGGCACAGTCGATCCTGCTGTTGCTGCTCGAACGCTGCGCGGCGTTCGCGGTGCAGCTCGCGCTGTCGGTGCTGGTCTGGCGCGGCGTGCGCGCCGGCCGCGCGGCCGTGTTGCCGCTGGCGATCGTGCTGCATGCGCTGGCGGCCGCGCCGACGCTGTTGTACCAGGTGCGTGTGCTGCCGGCCGCGTGGGTCGAGGCCGTGTATTTCGTGATGGCCGCGGTGCTGGTTGTCGTGCTGGTGAAGACGTGCCGGCCGTCGCGTGCGGCGGCCTGACGGGAGAGCGCAATGGACGACTATCTGATCGAATGCCAGAGCGCGGAATTCGACGCGCTCGCACGCGTGATCTGCGATCTCTTCCCGGAGCAGACGCGCTTTGCCGAAAGCAGCGATGCACGCGGGCGTTTCCTGTTCGTGCACTGGCTCGCGATGCGTTTCGGCGCGACGCCGAAGCGGATGACGCTCGCGATCCGCATCGTGCCGGCGGCGCTGGCGCGCTACCTGGCGCTCAAGCCGATGCAGCGTGCGCGCAGCCACGCGGTGCTGCATGCGTATACGGAAGCGATGCTCGGGTCGCTCGAGGAGCGGCACGCGGCCGGTGAGGCCGTCGAGCGCGACGCGGAACTCGAACTCGACGAAGACTTTGCGTGAGCGACGGCGCCGGACTCGTGCCGGCGCGGCGGATCATGCGTCGCGGTAGACCTGCGCGAAGCGCTGCGCCTGGACGACGCCATAGTCGCCGGGCGCGTATTGCATGACCCAGTCGCCGGCGACGCCGCGCAGCGTGTCGCCGTTTTCCGAGCGGGCGATCGCAAACGGCTCGTCCATCCGGCGGGCGAGCACGACGGCCGGCCGGTTCCGGTAGGCGCCCGGCGCGCCGTGCGCGAGCGCCGGATCGGCGGGCAGGTATTTGGCGTCGAAGCGTGCGCGCGACACGACCCAGCGATCGCCGGTCGAGCCGGTGATCAGCGCGTCGCCCGCCACATAGCGGTTCGGGCCTTCGAGGCTCATCAGTTCGCCGTCGGCATCCGCGAAAGCCACGGCGACGGTTTCGTCCTTGACGACGCGACGGGCCTGCGGATCGGTACGCAGGTCGAGGTGCTTGAGTTCGAGCATGGCGGGGAGGTGCGGGAAAGCTGGAAAAGCCGGGAGCTTATCCCGAATTCGGCGCGCCGTGTGGCGCGCCGATCGCCGGCAGAGGCGCGGCGCCGTCCGGCCCGGGCGGGCAGGTACGGCGCCGGCGGGGCGGGCGTCAGGGCTGCGCGGGTGCGCTGGCGGCCGGCGCGGCTGCCGCCTTGCCTTCCTTGCCCTTCGCCTTGCCCTTGCCGCGGTGCTCGCCGCCGTGGTGCAGCCAGCTGCGGAACGTCGTGTCGGCCAGCGCCTTCTGCTCGGCCGGGAAGCTCTCGTAGAGCGGCGCGAAGGCGTCGGCGAGCTTCTTCGCGCCGTCGGCGTTCGCCTGCGACAGTTCCGCGTACTGCTTCATGTCGTCGATCGCGGAGACGTCGTGCTTGGCCATCCGTTCGCTGTAGAGGCGGCCCATCGTCGCGCCGTTGTCGCGCATCGTATCGGCGAACGTCTTCCATTGCGGTTCCTGCGCCGACGTGATCTTCAGCTGGTCGTGCAGGTACTTGATGCGCTGCTCGATGCGCGCTTCGTGGTGTGCCGCGCGCTGCTCGGCGCTCGGGGCCGACGCAGCAGCCGTCGTGGCCGCGGCCTGGGCGGGCGCTTGCGGCTGGGCCGGGGTTTGCGCAAACGCGCTGGCTGCAACGACGAGCGTAGCGAGGGTGAGCGAGATTTTCTTCATGGTTGGCTCTCCGGGGTGGTGTCGTGCGAGCGGGCGCGGCGGCAACTGCCGCAAGCGCGCATCTCGCGTCGCATGCTATTAGTAGCACGTTGCGTGCAGCGCAGCGGTGAATGCGACACTTGCTTACATCCGATACGAATCGAAATTGAAAGGTTCGAACCCGGGCGATGCCGGTTGGGCGCACCGGCGTTCGGCGCTATCATCGCGTCACCTTCCACTCAGCCGGCGCGTCGCGCACCGGCCCAGCCTCATGCGTCCACCCCGCCTCGACCAACTCGACGATCTCGACCGGCAACTCGTCGCGCTGCTGCAAGCCGACGCGCGCGCCAGTGTCGCGGATCTCGCGCGCCAGCTCGACGTTGCGCGCACGACGGTCGTCGCACGCATCGCGCGGCTCGAACGCACCAACGTGATCGCCGGGTACAGCGTCCGGCTCGGGCAGGACGTGCTCGACGCGAGCATTTACGCGTATGTCGGCATCATCCTCACGCCGAAGTTCGGCAAGGACGTATTGCGCAAGCTCGACCGGATGCCCGAAGTGCAGTTGCTGTGCGCGGTGAGCGGCGAGTACGACTACGTCGCGTGGCTGCGTGCCGATTCGCCCGAACGGCTCAACGACCTGCTCGACCAGATCGGCACGCTCGAAGGCGTCGAGCGCACGACGACGTCGATCATCCTGTCGCGCAAGATCGATCGCGGGACGATCGGCGGCTGACGTTCCGGTCGCGCGTAGCGGACCAATCAGCCGTCGGTCCGGTCGCGGGGCTGCGCCGCGCCTGACGGCCGCGCGAGCGGAATCCGCACCGACACGCGCAACCCGCGCGAAGCCGGTTCGTCCGCAAATGCGAGCGTGATGTCGGCACCCATCCGGTCCGCGAGGATCTTCACGATCGACAGGCCGAGCCCCGAACCGATTTGCGCGTTGCCGGGCACGCGGTAGAACGGATCGAACACGCGCTCGCGTTCCTGCGGCGCGATGCCCGGCCCGCTGTCGACGATCGTCACGCACGCGTGCGTGTCCGTGCATGACGTCGACAGGTCCACGCGACCGCCGGCCGGCGTGTAGCGGATCGCGTTGTCGACCAGGTTCATGACCAGCGACACGAGTTCGAGTTCGTCGACGGGCACGCGGGCGTCCGGACCGTCGTCGATGCCGATGTCGAGCGTCTTCGCATCGGCGAGCGGCATCAGGTCTTCGAGCACGCGGCGATAGATCGCATGCACGGAGACAGCGCCGGGCGGGGCGGCCGGCGCGCTTTGCGCACGGGCGAGCGCGAGGAGCTGCCCGATCAGGTGGCGGCTGCGGTCGAGCCCGCTGCGCAGCGCGGCGAGCCGCGCGCGCGCATCGTCCGGCAGGTCGGTGTCGGCCAGGCGCTCGGCCTGCAGCGACATCGCGGTGAGCGGCGAGCGCAGCTCGTGGGCCGCATCGGCGACGAAGCGGCGCTGCGTATCGACCGATTGCGCGACGCGCGCGAGCATCCGGTTGATCGCGACGACGAATGGCCGCACCTCGACCGGCACGTGCTCGGCCGATACCGGGCGCAGGTCGTGTTCGTCGCGTGCGTCGATCCCGGCGGACAGCGCGGCGACCGGGCGGAACAGCTTGCGCACGAGATCGGCAACGAGCAGCAGCAGGATCGGCACGAGGATCAGCAGCGGCAGCGCGGTGCGCCACGCACTCTCGCGCGCGACGTCGTCACGCATGCCGGCCTCCTGCGCGACCGCGATGCGCTCGCCGTTCTCGAACGTACGGACCATCACGCGATAGGCATTGCCGCCCGCATCGACCGTATGCAGCCCGTCGGCGAGCGTTGGCGGCAGCGCGAGCCGGGGCGAGCCGTCGGCGTGTGGTTGCGGATCGCCGCCGAGCGGCTGCACGATCACGCGCGACAGTTCGTCGCTTTCGCGTGCGGGCCCGGTGCCCGCTGCATGCGCCGCAGGCGCGCGCTGGCGATCGAGCAGCGTCGCGACCTCGCGCAGCACATCGTCCTGCAACTCGTGCGCTTCGTCGAATGCCGATGAAAACGCGAACGCGGCCGCAACTGTCGCGACGACGAGGATCGCGGCCGACAGCGCGACCGACAGGCGGAACCCGATCGACTCGTTCAGGCGTTTCTTGAAACCATCCATCCCGCCCCCCTGACGTTCTTGATCACGGTACTGCCGAGCTTGCGGCGCAGCGAATGGATCAGGAATTCGACCGCGTTGCTTTCGACTTCTTCTCCCCAGCCGTACAGGCGATCCTCGAGCTCACGCCGCGACAGGATCGCGCCGGGGCGCACCAGCAGCGCTCGCAGCAGCGAGAATTCGCGGTTCGACAGCGCGACCGGCGCTTGTCCGTCGACGGTTGCCTCGCGCGTCGCCGGGTCGAGCGACACGATCCCGTTGCCCAGCAGCGGCGCGGCCGAACCGGCCCGGCGCCGGATCGCGACGCGAATCCGTGCGAGCAGCTCGGCCATGTCGAACGGTTTCACGATGTAGTCGTCGGCACCGCCGTCGAGGCCGCGCAGTCGATCGTCGAGCCCGTCGCGCGCGGTGACGATCAGCAGCGGCGTGCCGGTGTCCTTCGCGCGGATACCGGCCAGCACGTCGAGCCCGTCGCGGCCGGGCAGGCCGAGGTCGAGCAGGACCAGGTCGTAGGGCTGCGCGGCGAACGCGGTCAGCGCGTGCCCGCCGTCGGTGACCCAGTCGGTGGCGTACGACGCGTCCTTCAGCGCGGCATGGACGGCCTCGCCGATCATCGGGTCGTCTTCGACGAGCAGTATTCGCATGCGTGTTCTCCGTGCCGCGCGATCGCCGCCAGCGTATGCGATTCCCGCGCGCGCGTCACGTGCGGCGCGCCCGGCCCATCGCCGATCTGCGCTTAATGGCTGCCGAACCGGTCGAAGGCGGCGAGCAGGTTCTTCATCGCGGCGGCCGAATCGGCCTGGGTCGGATGGTCGGCGCGCAGCGCGGCGAGCGCACGGTCGATTTCCTGGTCGACCATGTGCCAATCGGCGGCCGCACGTGGCTTGAGGCCGGCCTCGGCCGAATCCCACGCGATCTCCAGATCCTTGATGCGTGTTTTAGCGCCGGACAGGTCGCCCTTGCCGACCAGCGTGTTCACGTCGGCGGCGATCGTGCGGAACTGCGACAGATCGCCGAGCTTCGACGCGCGGGGCGCGGCGGACGAAGCGGCGGCCGTGGCGGGAACCGGAGTCGATGCGTTCGCATCCTGCTGCTTCGAGCAGCCGGCGGCGGCGCCGAGCAGGGCAATCGCGGCTGCGGCCGTGACGAGACGGGAAACGGAATTCGGGATGGGCATGGGGTGTCCTCGATGCAATGAACGGAAGGAAAAGGGTGTCATTCGGCGGCGCCGGCACGCGTGTGCGCGCCGCTGCCGAATTGCGCGACGGCGACGAGCAGCACGATCACGGTCAGGAACAGCAGGCTCGTCCACGCGGCGCCGAAACCGAGCCCGCCATACGTGCGGGCCTGCGTGAGCAGATCGCCGAGCGACGCGCCAAACGGGCGCGTCAGGATGTAGGCGATCCAGAACGCCAGCACCGCGTTCGCGCCGAGCCGCCACATCGCGAACACGGCCGCGATCAATGCACCGAAGCACAGCGCGCCGAGCGTGAAGCCGAGCCCGAGCGCCTCGGTCGCGAGATCGCCGGCGGCGGTGCCGAGCGCGAACGTGCAGAGGATCGCGGCCCAGTAGAACAACTCGCGCCGCGGCGTGACAATCGTTTCGATCGACAGCGTGCCTTCGACGCGATGCCAGACGAAGAAGATCGCGGCGAGCGCGACGGCAAACGCGGCGGTGCTCGCATAGAGGCTGACGTTCAGGCCGTCGGTGAGCAGGTCGGTGATCTGCGTGCCGACGATGCTGACGAGCACCACCGTGAGCCAGTAGATCCACGGCACGTAGCGGCGTGTGCGCAACTGCAGCCACAGCGCGATCGCGAGCAGCGACGCCATCGCGATGCGCGTGACGTTCTGGCCGAGGCCCGCGTTGACCGCGAGAAAGTCGGCGCCGGTTTCGCCGACCGTGGTCGACATGATCTTGATGATCCAGAACGACAGCGCAACGTCGGGCACCTTGTTCAGCCAGTGCGACGTGCGGTTGACGGGCAGGGATTGCATGCGATGCCTCCTTGGAAATCGGGTGATCGGCATGCAGTCTGAATCGCGAGACTTAGGCCAGCCATAGCGGGCCGACAGCGGGTGAAAAACCCCCGTTTCGACGTTTCGACGAAAAGTGTCGTCACAACGTCGAAATTATCAGTCGTTTCGCATCATTCTTCGTCTTGGAACTGATTTTGCGCGTCCCTAAACTGTGTTCATGGCTCAACGCCGTTCACAACACCAACCCATCATCAGGAGATAAGCGCATGAAAATCGCCATCGTCGGCGCAGGTCTGATCGGCCACACCATTGCTCACATGCTGCGTGAAACGGGCGACTACGAAGTCGTCGCGTTCGACCGCGATGCGGATGCGCTCGCGAAGCTGTCGCGCGAAGGCATCGCGACGCAACGGGTCGATTCGGCCGACGCGAACGCGATTCGTGAAGCAGTGAAGGGCTTCGATGCGCTCGTCAACGCGCTGCCGTACTACCTCGCGGTCAACGTCGCCGCTGCCGCGAAGGCTGCCGGCGTCCATTACTTCGACCTGACCGAAGACGTGCGCGCGACCCACGCGATCCGCGAACTGGCCGAAGGCTCCGACCGTGCGTTCATGCCGCAGTGCGGCCTCGCACCGGGCTTCATCGGTCTCGCCGCGCATGAGCTGGTGAACGGCTTCAGCGAAGTGCGCGACGTGAAGATGCGCGTCGGCGCGTTGCCCGAGTATCCGACCAACGCGTTGAAGTACAACCTGACGTGGAGCGTCGACGGCCTGATCAACGAATACTGCCAGCCGTGCGAAGCGATCCGCGACGGCCGCAAGCAGTGGGTGCAGCCGCTCGAAGGCCTCGAGCACTTCTCGCTCGACGGTACCGAATACGAAGCGTTCAACACGTCGGGCGGCCTCGGCACGCTGTGCGAGACGCTGTCGGGCAAGGTCGAGACGCTCGACTACAAGTCGGTGCGCTACCCGGGCCACCGCGATCTCGTGCAGTTCCTGCTCGAAGACCTGCGCCTGTCGACCGACCGCGACACGCTGAAGTCGATCATGCGCCGTGCGGTGCCGTCGACGAAGCAGGACGTCGTGCTCGTGTTCATCACGGTGACGGGCGTGAAGGACGGCCAGCTCGTGCAGGACGTGTTCACGCGCAAGATCTTCGCGAAGGACGTGTGCGGGATGCACATGAGCGCGATCCAGATCACGACGGCCGGCGCGATGTGCGCGGTGCTGGATCTGTTCCGCGAGAAGAAGCTGCCGCAGAGCGGTTTCATCCCGCAGGAAAAGGTGTCGCTGAAGGCGTTCCTGTCGAACCGCTTCGGCAAGCTGTACGAAGGCGGCACGATGGAGCGCGCGCACGCGGTTGCCTGACCGACCGCCAGCCTCTGGCACGAGGGCCGTACGACGCCGGGAGCGCAGCAGCGCTTCCGGCGTTGTTTTTTGGGGAAGAGCAGAAAGCGGGAAGCGGGCCGGGCGGCGCGCTCAGGCCGGTAGCGGCGGGACGATCGTCGAGGGTTGCGGGGGCGGCACGATGCGGTACAGCAGTGCGTCGACGTCCGCGTCGGACGGCGCGGTGTTGTCGAACATCACGATGCCGTCGCATTCGTGGCCGGTCGGCACGAAGCGGCGCTGCCGGTATTCGTCCCAGTGAGTGAGCTTGTACGCATCGTTCGGGTTGCCGCGCGCGACGATTCGCGCGTGTGCGACGTCTTCCGACGTGTGGACCCAGACGACCGTCAGCGCGATGTCGGGCGCGATGCCGAGCCACGCGCGGTCGAGGATGCGCCGGTCGCGTACTTCGCGCGACAGCGGGCCGACGACGATCGCGCCGATGCCGAGCGCGAGATTTTCACGAGCCGTGTCGAGCAGGCCATGGTACTCGGGATCGCGCAGGTGCTTCAGGTAGAGCGGGCTGTCGCGATCGTTCGGATCTTCCGTGAGCGCGCCCATCGCGGCCGAACTGTAGCGGCCGTACAGCGTGTCCTTGTCGAGCAGGCAGAATGCTTCGCCGGTCGCGCGCATCAGCGGCCCGATGAGCCGCTTCGCGAGCGTGGTCTTGCCGGTGCCGGCATGACCGCAGAAGAACACCAGATGCGTCACGAAGCCTTGCCTCCCGGCCGCGGGCTCGACGCGTCGTTGGGCTTGTCGCCGCGCGAGAACACTTCCGCTTCCAGCCACATCGCGTTGATGATGCCGAAGCCGAGCGCCACGCCGATGCCGAGTATCCACGAGAAATACCACATAGGTCTGCCTCCTTGACGGTCGGGCCGCGCGGGCGTTGTGCGTCGCGCAACGCAGGTGCCGCGGGCCTGTCGAAGTACCCCGGTGTGCGTGCTGCAGCGCACGCAGCCCGATCATGACCAATATCGGCGTGCCGTGCAAGCCGGGCCGCCCGCGCAGCAAACCGGTAAACTGATGCGCAAATCGCAACATCACGGACAACATGCTGATCAACTGCGCTGCATACCAGGATGGCCGCAAGCTGGCCGACATCGATATCGACGCCATCAGCGACTACGTGTCGAAGCCCGAGTGCTTCGTGTGGGTCGCGCTGAAGGATCCGACGCCCGAGGAAATCGACCTGATGGGCGAGGAGTTCGGACTGCACGAGCTCGCACTCGAGGATGCCCGAAAAGGGCATCAGCGGCCGAAGATCGAGGAGTATGGCGATTCGTTGTTCGCCGTGCTGCATACGGTCGAGCTCGACGAGGATGGCGAATTCAAGGTCGGCGAACTGAATGTATTCGTCGGCCCGAACTACGTGCTGTCGATCCGCAACCATAGCGAGCAGGATTTCCGCGAAGTGCGCAAGCGCTGCGAGCGCGAGCCGCATCTGCTGCAGGAGGGGTCGGCATTCGTGTTCTATGCGCTGATGGACCAGGTCGTCGACCGCTATTTCCCGATCCTCGAAACGCTTGGCGCCGAACTCGAGGAACTCGAGGACCGCATCTTCGCGAAGGCGACACCGGCGTCGTCGCGCGCGATCATCGAGGATCTCTATTCGCTGAAACGCCGGCTCGTGTTGCTGTACCAGCACACGGCGCCGCTGATGGAGCCGCTCGCGAAGCTGACCGGCGGGCGCGTTCCGCAAGTGTGCAGCGGGATGGCCGCGTATTTTCGCGACGTGTACGACCATCTGCAGCGGATCGTGAAGACGATCGAAGGACGCCGCGAGATGGTCGTCACGGCGATCCAGGTCAACCTCGGGATGATTTCGCTCGCCGAGAGCGAAGTGACGAAGCGGCTCGGCTCGTTCGCCGCGCTGTTCGCGATACCGACGATGATCGCCGGCATCTACGGGATGAACTTCGCGAACATGCCCGAGCTGCACCTGAAATACGGCTTCTACGGCTGCATCGCGGTGATGGTCGTCGCCGACTTCGCGCTGTGGTGGCGTTTCAAGCGGGCAGGTTGGCTGTAGGCGCGCCGCGCACCTAGCGCGGCGCGTGCTTGCCGATCACGACGCGCCACGGCCGCACGCGCCACGATTTCACGAGCCCGTTCTGTACGTACGGATCGGCGCGCGCGAACGATTCGGCCGCCTCCGGCGAATCGCCTTCAAATACGAGCACGGCCTGGTCGGCCGGTTCCGCCAGCGCGCCGGCGAGCACGAGTTCGCCGCGCTCGGTCGCGGCCTGCGCGAGCGCGAGATGCTGCGCACGGAACGGTTCGCGCCGCGACAGGTAATCGTCGACGAGTTCGTAGATCAACTGGTAATGCATGATCGCTCCCGGAGTGGGTGGGTGCCGCCGGATCGCAGGCGGCCGGCTCAGTATAGGGCACCGTGCGGCCTTGGGCGGCGCGGTTTGCCCGGCACTGCGGCGGGCTTTCGCGTGTCGGACGGCGTGACGACATGTGCGCGTTATCGGTTTGCGTTTCCGCATAAACGCAACTAACGGTCCGGTTTTGCGGCGCCCGCACATTGATGGGTGCATTCGCGCCGCCACACTTGCTAGCCGAATTCGTCTGCAGGAAAAGAGGGCCTGCCAGGCATATTCCGGGCACGGATTTCACATGCCGGCGACGGCGCGCGGGCCGCGCGAACAGGGAGCGGAACCGCGTGTCGGGCTACCCGGGCCGGTGCTGCGCGACGGCGTTTCCATTGGCCGGAATGCGACCTATGCTGAACAAATCCGGAGCGAACTCCGTTCGCCC
Source organism: Burkholderia cepacia (assembly GCF_029962485.1). Classification (NCBI taxonomy): domain Bacteria; kingdom Pseudomonadati; phylum Pseudomonadota; class Betaproteobacteria; order Burkholderiales; family Burkholderiaceae; genus Burkholderia; species Burkholderia cepacia. The sequence continues at coordinate 1,923,395 of NZ_CP073637.1, read as the reverse complement.
GATTCGCCCAGACGAGGTGTGCCATGCCTGTATCAGCCACCCTGCAGGATTGCCTGCGCCAGAAGTCATCCCGGTACGAAGTCGTGTACCACCCCTATAGCCATACGAGCATGGAGACGGCCGCCGCCGCGCATATCCCCGGCGATCGCCTCGCGAAAACCGTGCTCCTCGAGGACGACGAGGGCTACGTCGCCGCCGTATTGCCGACGACGCACGCGGTGCGCCTGTCGGATCTCTGGGTGAAGACGGGACGCCATCTCGTGCTCGCCCGGGAGGTCGAATTGCGCGAGCTGTTCAAGGATTGCGACATGGGCGCGTTGCCGCCGGTCTGCATGGCGTACGGGATGAAGACGTTCCTCGAGGAACGTCTCGCGCAGCAGCCGGAAGTCTATTTCGAGGCCGGCGACCACGAAGCCTTGATCCACATGATGCAGGACGAATTCCTGATGCTGATGGAGACGGCCGAGCGCGCGCATTTTTCGCACAAGATGCAGGGGATGATGCTGTCCTGACGGGACGGCGAATGCGGTGACGTGCGAAGGCGGCGCGCATGCGTGCGCGCCGATGAAGGGGCGTGTGCCTGTCAAAGGCGTGTTGTTCAAACCAGTTAATTTGATATGCGAAGTGGTATTGTGATGATTTGATCGATCTTCATATTGCCTGTGTTATGTCGGATTCCTATTTATATTTCGAGTGATGCGTCACGCCATCGACGTGTCGCTGCATGCGATGTTGGCGCGACTCCACACCGGTGACGAGGGCGTCGAACGACCGCTGCCGGCATTGGCGAGGTGACGGAATGCGTTCGGTTCGTTGCCTCCAATGCCGGTCACTTTTGCTGCGACGCGGGAAATATGCGTTTATCTATGTCGGAAGGGTTTAATATCCGGTTTCGAATATACCCATACAAATCAATTACCATTTGAATAATAAAAACTTGATTTGTGCTTACCGGAATATTATTTGAATAAACCCTCCAAACTTTGTATTTGGGCATCAAATAAAGTTTGACGACAAAATTTTTTCCTTGCTATCTTCTGCACCCAAGTGAACGGCGCCATTGACATCACCGCGTAACGAACGGCGAATCGTCATACGAAATACGAGGTGGCGCCAGCTCAGCTGACAATTGCCTGACCGTGCAGGCGCGTGGTTTTCCGGCGTAAAGCCGGGCCGCGCCGGCCGGAACGATTCCTTGAAAAGAATTAATTGAAATTCGAATGTAATTCTTTCAATTCGGATTGCTAATTGAATTTGAAATGAAATTTTCGGGGTGATGCGGTGGCGCTGCCGACCTGGCTGCGCTGCCGGCCGCAACCCGAAACTGGGCGAATCGCTTGGGGGATGGATGGTGGGCATGAAAGTCGAAGAACATCTGGCTACATCGAACAGCGGACTGGCCACGCTGGGGCGTCCGAGAGAGTTCGGCAAGAAGCAGCAGAACCCGGTGCGCCGGTTCGGCGGCATCGGGATCGTCCTGGTGCTGCATGCAGTGCTGATCTACGCGCTGCTCAACGGCCTCGCGACGAAAGTCGTGCAGGTGATCCAGCATCCGATCGAAACCCGCATCATCGAGCCGGTCAAGCCGCCGCCGCCACCGCCGATGCCCGTGGTCAAACTCCCGCCGCCGAAATTCGCGCCGCCGCCGCCGCCGTTCGTGCCGCCGCCGGAAGTGCAGGTGCAGGCGCCGCCCCAGGCGACGATCACGCACCAGTCGGCCCCGGTGCCGTCCGCGCCGGCCGTGCAGGCGCCGGTGGTGGCGCCTCCGGCGCCGGCCAAGCCGGTTAGCCATGACGTCGGGGTCGTCTGCCCGAATTCGGACACGCTGCGCGCGTCGATCCAGTATCCGAAGGAAGCACAGGAAAACAACATCACGGGTGACGTGACGATCGAGTTTGTCGTGGATGCGGAAGGGAACATCACGAACGAGCGCGTCGCGCAGTCCGCGGATCCGATCCTCGATCGCGCCGCGTTCAACACCGTGAAACGGTTCAAATGCGTCGCACAGGGCCAGTCGGTGCGGGTCCAGGTGCCGTTCTCGTTCAATCTGAATTGATGCAGTGGGCGACCCGGCGCGAGCCGGGTCGGGGAAAACCGTCTCGAACTTAGGTATTAAGTTCAACGAAAGAACTGGAGTGGGGTATGACGAAGCGTTCACTGGCCGCGCTGGCGGCAAGCATGTTGATGTCCGTCGCCGTGGTCGACGGGTTCGTTGCGCCGCAGCTCGCCCATGCGCAAGCCAGCGGGGCGGCCAATACATCGGCGCAGGCCGCGGCGCCGTCGGCCGCGCCGGCTCCGGTGCCGGCCGCCGCCGAGCCTGCGCCGCCGCCCGCGCCGGCCACGACGGAAGCGGTCGAGAATCCGTACGGGCTCGGCGCGCTATGGAAGAACGGCGACTTCGTCGCACGTTTCGTGCTGATCCTGCTGGTGATCATGTCGATGGGAAGCTGGTACATCATGATCACGAAGTTCCTGGAGCAGTTGCGTGCGAACCGGCGCGCGAAACTGGCCGACGCGCAGCTCTGGACCGCACCGTCCCTGGCCGAGGGCGCCAGGCTGCTCGACGAGGCGTCGCCGTTCCGCTTTATCGCCGAAACCGCGATCGAAGCCGGCGAGCATCACGAAGACGCGCTGCTCGAAGCGGTGGACCGCAACACGTGGATCGACGTGTCGGTCGAGCGCTCGATCACGAACGTGTCGAACCGGATGCAGGACGGGCTTGCGTTCCTGGCCACGGTGGGGTCGACCGCCCCGTTCGTCGGGCTGTTCGGCACGGTCTGGGGGATCTATCACGCGCTGACCGCGATCGGCATCGCGGGCCAGGCGTCGATCGACAAGGTCGCGGGCCCGGTGGGCGAGGCGCTCATCATGACCGCGATCGGCCTTGCCGTCGCGGTGCCGGCGGTGCTCGGCTACAACTTCCTGGTCCGGCGCAACAAGTCGGTGATGGAGCGGGTTCGCAACTTCGGCGCACAGCTGCACACCGTGCTGCTGGCCGGCAACCGGCGCCCGGTGCGCGCGGCGTCGCCGGCGGCTTCGCTCGCGAACTGACCGGCTGACGGAGACGCGCGATGGCCATGAACGTCGGGCAGGACGATAGCGACGAGGTGATCGCCAACATCAACACGACGCCGCTCGTCGACGTGATGCTGGTGTTGCTGATCATCTTCCTGATCACGATTCCGGTCGTGACGCACACGATCCAGCTTCAGCTGCCGAAGGAGACGGTGCAGCCGCTGCAGACGACGCCGAAAAGTATCGAGATCGCGGTGAATCGCGACGGCGATTTCTTCTGGGGCGAGCAGCTGGTGGACGCGCCGACGCTGCTCGCGAAGCTGAAGGGCGTGTCGCAGCAGCAGCCCCAGCCGAGCGTGCACGTGCGGGGCGACCAGAACACGCGCTACGAGTTCATCGGCCGGGTGGTCACGATGTGCGAGCGCGCGGGAATCGCGAAGCTGTCATTCATTACGGAGCCGCCGGCACGCGGCGGTTAGGTGGCGACGCGGATCGGCTGCAAGGCATGGGGCCCGCGTAAGTGCTAAAGCGCTAATGTGGGTCGGCTGCAAGGCATGGGGCCCGCGTAAGTGCTAAAGCGCTAACGTGGGTCGACCGCAAGGCATGGGACCCGCGTAAGCGCTAAAGCGCTAACGTGGGTCGACCGCAAAGCATGGGACCCACGTAAGTGCTAAAGCGCTAACGTGGGTCGACCGCAAAGCATGGGACCCACGTAAGCGCTAAAGCGCCAACGTGGGTCGACCGCAAAGCATGGGACCCACGTAAGCGCTAAAGCGCTAACGTGGGTCGACAGGAGTCGACGATGGGGATGAACGTGCCTTCGGGCGGGAGCAATGCGGAACCGGAAGTGATGGTCGACATCAACACCACGCCGCTGATCGACGTGATGCTGGTGCTGCTGATCATGCTGATCATCACGATTCCGATCCAGATGCATTCGGTGAAGATGGACCTGCCGGTCGGCAACCCGCCGCCGCCGGCCACGCCGCCGGAAGTCGTGCAGATCGACATCGACTTCGACGGCACGACGACATGGAACGGCGCACCGGTGCCGGACCGTTCGGCGCTCGAGGCGAAACTGACCCAGGTCGCGGCGGAACCCGTGCAGGCGGAGATCCACTTGCGACCGAACAAGCTGGTGCCGTACAAGGACGTGGCGGCCGTGCTGGCGTCGGCGCAACGCGTGGGCGCGACCAAGATCGGCCTGATCGGTAACGAACAGTTCATGCAATGACGAAACGGACGAGCCGATGAACCAGCGACGATGGAAACGGATCATGGCGGTGACGGCGCTCGGCGCGGCCTGCACGCTCGGCCGGCCGGCATTGCCGGCGGACGCGCTGCGGCCGGATGTGGCGAAACCGCTCGCGGCGGCGCAGGAGCTGTACCGCGCGCACAAGTATCGCGACGCGCTCGGCAAGATCGCCCAGGCGGCTGCCGTGCCAAACCGGACACCGTACGAAACGTACATGGTGGAAGAGATGCGCGGCGCTGCAGCCATGGCGGCCGGCGAGACGGGCACGGCCGCGCAGGCCTACGAGACGGTACTGAGCTCGGGGCGGCTGTCGGGCGAGGACGAGCAGCGGACGACGGCCGCGCTGGCCGGCATCTACTTCCAGCAGAAGAATTACCCGCTGGCGATCCGGATCGCCCAGCGTTACCTGAAGGCAGGCGGCACGGATCCCGAAATGCGCACGCTGCTCACGCAGTCGTATTACCTGTCGAACGATTGCGCGCCGGTCGTGAGCCAGTTGAAGGCGAGCACCGATGCGCAGGCGAGCGGCGGGCACGCACCGGACGAGGGGCAGTTGCAGATGCTCGCGACGTGCGCGCAGAAAGTGAAGGACGGCAATGCGTATCGCGGTGCGCTCGGGCTGCTGGTGGCCTATCATCCGAGCCCCGCGTACTGGGACGAAATGATCACGGCCATTCGCGGCACGCCCGGGTATCTGTCGTCGCTCGACCTCGATATCTACCGGTTGCGGCGCGCGACGGGATCGCTCGCGACGGCCGACGCGTACATGGAGATGACGCAGCTCGCGCTGGTTGCGGGATCGCCGGCGGAAGGCAAGCAGGTGATCGACCAGGGGTTCGCGTCGGGCGTACTCGGCAAGGACGCGCAGGCGGACCGCGAGAAACGGCTGCAGGCGCTTGCCGCGAAGCGCGCGCAAGCGGGCGGAGACGCCGCGACGCCGGCAACGCCGCTCGACACGGGCATGAACCTCGTCTTTGCGGGCCAGGCGCAGCAGGGGCTGCCGATGATGGAGCAGGCAATCGCGAAGGGTGGCCTCGAACATCCCGACGCGGCGCGACTGCGGCTCGGCGAGGCGTACTACGTGGCCGGCCAGAAGGCGCACGCGGTCCAGGTGCTGCGCACGGTCAAGGGGACCGACGGTTCCGGTGACCTGGCCAGGCTGTGGACGGCAGTGGCATCCCGGTAACGCAACGACAGGGCGCCGGCGCACGCTGCGGGCGCGGGTCGGCAAGCGGTGTGCTGCCGCGAGCGTTTCGGTGCATGACGGTCAGGTCAGACAGGGAAAAGGGGCAATCTTGTTAGTTAGTAAACCGAATGAAATATGCGAGACGAGCGAGGACCGGCCGAGACGGTGCCGTGCTGCGCCGCGCACCGTCCGCACGCGGCTGCCGTGCGCGGGCGCGTATCGCGCCGGGCGGTGCGCATCGTCGCATCGGTCAAGGATCGCCGACATCAAACCGATTTCGACTGCGAGGCTCAGTTCATCCATGGTTGTGCCCCCTGATGAGTCGGTGCTCGTCGCCGTGTCGCTAGGCAACAAGATCCGGGCGCTGCGCCAGCGCCTGAAACTTACGCTCGACGAAACCGCCGGCATCGCCGGCATTTCGAAGCCGTTCCTGTCGCAGGTCGAACGCGGGCGGGCAACGCCGTCGATCACGTCGCTGGTCCGGATCGCGAAGGCGCTGGGCGTGACGATGCAGTACTTCATCGACACGCCGACGGAAGCGCGTTCGGTATGTCGCGGCAATGCGCTGCAGTATTTCCAGTTCGCGAACTCGACGAGCCTGTTCGCCCGGCTGACGAACCTGGTCGATGGCCGCAAGCTCGACGCGATCCTCGTCAGGATGCCGGCAGGGCAGTCGCCGTCCGAGATGACCACGCATGCGGGCGAGGAGTTCGTCTACGTGATGCGCGGGCAGGTCGCGCTGACACTCGAGGACTGCACGTTCACGCTGAACGAGGGCGACACCGCGCATTACGAGTCGACGATGCCGCATGCGTGGCACAACACGGCCGACGAAGAAGCGGTGATCGTCTGGGTCGGCACGCCGAGGCTGTTCTAGCGGCGGCGGCCGCACGTCGGGCCGCGACGAAGGAGAAGTATCCGATCGAAGGAGGGGCGTGCAGCAGGACGCGCCGTCCGTCGGGTCGGGAAGAAGCAGGCAATGCGCTCATTGTAGGTAATTAGTATGGCGAATCAAAATCAGAAAAACCGGTCGTGCTGAATGGCACTGGTGCCCCGAGGCCGATCCGTTCGCGTCATGGCGGTCGAATGAGTGGCAATCGCGGGTTCCGGTACACGGGCACCCAGGACGCGCAAGGAATTCACAAGGTTCCGGCGCACAGCAGGTGGGGTCTTACTACGAGCGAGAGGGAACAAGATGAAGCAGAGAGTGTTGGCGTTGGCCATCAAGAGGATAGTCTGGGCGGAACTCGCGTTGACGGCCGCACTGGCGCCGCCGGCGTTCGCCCAGAGCCAGCCGGCGCCGGGCGCCGTCGCGGTCGCGGATGCGGTCGCGAACGGCGCGCCCGTGACCGTCGCACAGGCGGGCGGGACGGCCGGCGCCGCCGCTGCAACGGGGGCTGCGGCGCCCGATGCGGCATCCGGTGCAGCGGCCGAAGCAACGCCCGCCGCACCCGGTTCGAACGGGCAGGGCAAGGTCGCGCAGATCAAGCGCTTCGAAGTGACGGGTTCGCTGATCCGGCAGGCCGACAAGACGGGTTTCCAGCAGGTGCAGACGATCACGCCGAAGGAAATCCAGGCCAGCGGCGCGGTGACCGTCACCGACTTCCTGCGCGACGCGGCGGCCAACTCGGCGAACAGCTGGGGCGAAGGGCAATCGGGCAACTTTGCGGCCGGCGCAGCCGGCATCGCGCTGCGCGGCCTCTCCGAGAAGTACACGCTCGTGATGGTCGACGGCCAGCGCGTCGCGCCGTACGCGTTCTTTTCGAATAGCGTCGATTCGTTCTTCGACCTCAACACGATCCCGCTCAACGATATCGAGCGGATCGAAATCGTGAAGACGGGCGCCGTGTCGCAGTACGGTTCGGACGCGATCGGCGGTGTGGTCAACATCATCACGAAACACAATTTCCGCGGCCTGCAGCTCGACGGCAGCCTCGGCAGCGCGATCAACGCCGGTAACGGCGACGGCACGATGAAGTTCGGCGTGCTCGGCGGCTTCGGCGACCTGGACGCCGACCGCTTCAACGTGACGGCCGCGCTCAGCTACTACAAGTCGAACGGCTTCACGCTGGCCGACCGCGATTCGACGCGCAACCAGGACTTCACCGGCAAGCCGGGCGGCTTCTCGCTGCTCGCGCCGTCGTACTGGAACATGCCCGGCGGCGTCGCACAGGCGCTGAGCGGGGGCTGCCCGTTCGGCGGCTCGGTCCATCCGGCCGCGTCGAATTCGCTGTCGGCCGGCTCGCCGGGCACGGTCTGCGCGTACAACACCGCCGAAAGCACGTCGATCCTGCCGATGACCGAGCGCCTGAACGCGAAGCTCCATGCGGACTTCAAGATCGACGACAAGACGACCGCGTTCGCGGATTTCCTCGAGAGCTACAACACGACCACGACCAACGACGGCCTGTGGAACAACGTGATCGGCAACTCGCAGAACCCGGCGCTCGTCTGGAATCCGCAGACGAAGCTGCTGTCGCCGTTCAACTACACGGTGCCGGTCAGCAACCCGTACAACACGACGGGCGCGGCCACGCCGCTCACCTACGCGTTTCCGAACACGGTCGCGCAAAAGACCTGGGCCAACTACTGGCGCGCGGCCGCCGGCATCAAGGGGTCGTTCACGCTGCCGTACGGCGACTGGGACTGGGCGACGTCGGTCAGTCATTCGCAGAGCACGGTGTCGAACGTGTTCACGAACCAGCTGAACGTCAATGCGCTGAACAACATCTACCAGAACGGCACGCTGAATTTCGCGAACCCGGCGGCCACGCCGAACGCGTTCAACGGGCTGTACCAGGAAGCGAACAACCTCGGCATCTCGAAGCTCGACACGATCGACGCGACGCTGTCGACGCCGAACCTGTTCCATCTGCCGGCCGGCGACGTCGGTATCGGCTTCGGCGCGCAGTTCACGCACCAGAGCGAAGTGCTGACGCCGGGCTCCGAATACCTGAGCGGGGCGGTCATCACGCCGGACCTCGAGACGGTGAACGGCCAGCGCAACGTCGCGGCCGTCTATTACCAGATCAACGTGCCGATCCTCGAGAACCTGACGTTCAGCCAGGCCGGTCGCTACGACCACTACACGGACGTGGGCGGCGCCTTCTCGCCGCGCTTCGCGTTGCGCTACCAGCCGATCAAGGCGCTCACGCTGTATACGTCGTACAACCGCGGCTTCCGCGCGCCGACCTTCGTCGAGGACAGCAAGTCGCAGACGCTCGGCATCCAGGTCGATCCGGCCACGGGCCAGAACTACACGTCGATCACCGTCGGCAACCCGAACCTGGCGCCGGAACGCACGCGCAACTTCAACATCGGCTTCCAGGTGTCGCCGAGCCGCTACACGGATCTCGGCTTCGACTGGTACAAGATCCGCATCGACAACGTGATCGGCCAGGGCACGCCGTCGCAGGTCGTGACCGATCCGACGACGGGCCAGCTGCTGTACAAGGTGATCCCGTACCAGAACCTCGGCTACCTCGACACGAACGGCTTCGAGGGCACGTTCCGCCAGGGCCTGCCGCTCAAGGGCTGGGGCACGATCACGCTGTCGGGCGACTGGGCGTACATCAACAGCTACAAGATCGGCTTCCCGGGCGGTACGCCGGTCAACGGCGCGGGCAACAACTTCACGATCACTCAGCCGTTCGGCGGCAGCTTCCCGCGCTGGCGCGGCAACACGACGCTGGACTGGAACTACCGGAAGTTCGATGCGGCGCTGACGTGGGAGTTCACGGGCCCGTATGCGCAGAACCTGCTGCCGGCGCCCGCGCCGTCGAAGGTCGGTTCGTACAGCCAGTTCAACCTGATGATGACGTACACGGGCTTCAAGAACTGGACGATCTACGGCGGCATCAACAACATCTTCAACCGCACGCCGCCGTACGATCCGATCTTCGCGAACGGCACGCTGGACCAGAGCGGGTACGACACGTCGGTGTATTCGTACATCGGCCGGTTCGCGCAGGTCGGCGCAACGTACAAGTTCTGACGGAGGCCGCGATGGATTGACAGGCTTGGACGGGCCGCTCCACGTCCACACCCCCCCCTTTAATTGGAGCGGCCCTTTTTCGCCTGGCGCCACGCGAGCCCGCAACCGGGGCGCGCGACGGCGCAGTGTTTCGATCGTTTGCACCATGAACTACCGGCGGGACGCGGCCAGCACGCGGCGTCCGGCACAGGCATCGACCGCGCGCAGGCTTCGCGCTCGCACGCTTCCGGACAGACTGACCATGACATTGTTGAAATGGCGATGGGCACGCGTGTCGCACCACACGCGCCACACGCGCCCGATGCGCGCGCACGCGCGACTGCGCGACGGCGTACGGGTCGCGCTGTTCGCCTGCGTGGTGCTGCTCGCGTCGGGCGGTGCGATGCCGCGGGCCGCGCTCGCGGTGCCGGCGATCTCGCAATACGACCAGCCGAAGTATCCGCCGGACTTCACGCATTTCGACTACGCGGACGTGAACGCGCCCGACACCGGCACGCTCGATTTCGAGAACTACGACGAAGCGCAAAGCTACGATTCGCTGAATCCGTTCCTCGTGCGCGGCTCGCCCGCGCCCGACATCAAGAACCTGATGTTCGACACGCTGATGCAGCGCAGCTGGGACGAACTCGCGTCCGAATACGCGCTGATCGCCGACGACGTCGAGGTCGCGCCGGACCGGCTGTCCGCAACGTTCCACCTCAACCCGGCCGCGCGCTTCTCGAACGGCGACACGATCACCGCGGCAGACGTCAAGTATTCGTTCGACACGCTGACGAGCCCGCAGGCGTCGCCGCTCTACAACGCGCAGTTCTCGATCATCAAGCGCGCGGTGGTGGTCGACGGCCACACGATCCGCTTCGAGTTCAAGCACGCGGAGCGCGACGCGGCGCTGATCGCGGGCGACTTGCCGGTGTTCTCGCCGAAATGGGGGCAACGCGCGGACGGCACACGGCCGCCGTTCGACCAGATCGCGACCGTGCCGCCGATCGCGAGCGGTGCGTACCTGATCGAGCAGCGCAGGAACGACAAGCAGATCCGCTACGTGCGCAACCCGCACTACTGGGCCGCGAACCTGCCGTCGCGGCGTGGCATGTTCCGCTTCGCCCACGTGTCGTTCAAGCTGTACCTGGACCAGTACACGTCGCTCGAAGCGTTCAAGGCCGGCGACGTCGACGCGCGGATGGAATACAGCTCGACGCAATGGGCGCGCAAGTACGTCGGCAAGAATTTCCGCAACGGCATGCTGAAGAAGGGCGAATTCCCGGACGGACCCGCGCAGATGCAGGGCTTCCTGATGAACCTGCGCAAGCCGATGTTCCAGGACGCGCGCGTGCGGCATGCGCTCGCGCTGGCGTTCGACTTCGACTGGATGAGCCGGATGATGTTCTACGGGCAGTACCGCCGCACCAGCAGCTTCTGGGAGGCGAGCCCGTTCGCGGCGTCCGGCGTGCCGAGCGCGAAGGAGCTCGCGCTGCTCGAACCGTACCGGTCGATCTTGCCGCCGACCGTGTTCGGCCCGATGATCGGCCAGCCGTCGACGCTGCCGCCCGGCTCGCTGCGCGCGAATCTGAAGGAAGCGCGCGACCTGCTCGAGCAGGCCGGCTGGCACTACCGGGACGGCGCGCTGCGCGATGCGAACGGCACGCCGATGACGATCGAGATCATCGACGACCAGCCCGGCATGGACCGCCTGATCCTGCCGTACACGCAGGCGCTCGCGACGCTCGGCATCCACGCGTACCTGCACGAGATCGACAGCGCCGTCTACCTGAAGCGGCTCGACAATTTCGAGTACGACATGACGACCTACATCTACCTGCCCGTGACGATCCCCGGCGCGGAGCTGACGCGCCGCTTCGGCAGCGCGGCAGCGTCGCAGCCGGGCTCCGAGAACTATCCGGGCGTGAAGTCGAAGGCCGTCGATGCACTGATCCGCGCGGCGCTCGCGGCCGACACGCTCGACGATCTCGAGACGGCCACGCACGCGCTCGACCGCGTGCTGATCAACCTGTACGTGCTGATTCCGCAGTACTACCTGCCGAATGCGCGGATCGGGTACAAGGCGACGCTCGGTCATCCGGCAATCGTGCCGGACTCCTATCAATATGAGGACTGGATCATCGACTACTGGTACGTGAAGAAGCCGGCCGCACAGCCTGCACCGGCGGCCTGACGAGGAACAACGATGCTGGCATACATATTGAGGCGGCTGTTGCTGATGATTCCGACGCTGGTCGGGGTCGTGACGATCACGTTCGCGGTCACGCAGTTCGTGCCGGGCGGCCCGGTCGAGCAGGTCCTCGCGCAGTTGCGGCACGGCAGCGCACGCGGGGGCGACGCGGGCGGAGGCGGGGGCGGCTATCACGGCAGCCAGGGCGTCGATCCGCAGCAGATCGCGCAGATCCGCAAGCAGTTCGGCTTCGACAAGCCGCCGCTCGAGCGCTACCTGCTGATGCTGAAAAGCTATGCGACGTTCGACCTCGGCCAGTCCTACTTCGCGCATCGCAGCGTATGGGCGGTGATCCGTTCGAAGCTGCCGGTCTCGATCACGCTCGGGTTATGGACGGTGATCCTCACGTATCTCGTGTCGGTGCCGCTCGGCATCGCGAAGGCGGTGCGCAACGGCTCGCGGTTCGACACCGTGACGAGCGTGCTGGTGCTGACCGGCTACGCGGTGCCGGGCTTCGTGCTCGGCGTGCTGCTGCTGATGCTGTTCGGCGGCGGCACGTTCTGGCAGGTGTTCCCGATGCGCGGGCTCACGTCGGACAACTTCGACGACCTGACGATGGTCGGCAAGACACTCGACTATCTGTGGCACATCGTGATGCCCGTCACGGCGGCTGTGATCGGCAACTTCGCGATCGTCACGATCCTGACGAAGAACACGTTCCTCGAGGAAATCGGCCGGCAGTACGTGCTGACCGCGCGGGCGAAGGGGGCGCCGGAGCGCGACGTGCTGTGGAAGCACGTGCTGCGCAATGCGGCGATCCCGCTGCTCACCGGGCTGCCGGCGGCATTCGTCGGCGCGTTCCTGAACGGCAACCTGCTGATCGAGACGCTGTTCTCGCTCGACGGGATGGGGCAACTGTCGTACGACGCGGTGATCCGTCGCGACTATCCGGTCGTGCTCGGCTCGCTGTTCCTGTTCACCCTGATCGGTCTGCTGACCAAGCTCATCGCGGATATCTGCTATGTCCTCGTCGACCCCCGTATCCAGTTCAGCCGCCTGGACCACTGAGCGCGCGTGCGCGCCGTCGCCTTCACCGTGGCGGCGCACGTGGCAGCGCTTTCGCGCGCAGCCGCTCGGCTATGCGAGCCTCGTGATCTTCGTCGTGCTGTTCGCGCTCAGTCTGTGCGCCGATGGCCTGTCGAACGACCGGCCGCTGCTCGTGCGCTACGAAGGGCACTATTACTTTCCGATCGTGAAGGACTATCCGGAGACCGAGTTCGGCGGCGACTTTCCCGCGAAGACGAACTACCTCGACCCGTACATTCGCGCGAAGCTCGAGTCGCACGGCAATTTCGCGGTCTATCCGCCGAACCGGTACCGCTACGACACGATCGACTACTTTGCGTCGCGGCCGTATCCGGCGCCGCCGTCGTCGAGCAACTGGCTCGGCACCGACCAGTTCGGGCGCGACGTGCTCGCGCGACTGCTGTACGGGTTCCGGCTGTCGGTGCTGATGGCGTTCGCGCTGACCGTGTCGGGCGTGCTGGTCGGCGTGCTGACGGGCGCGCTGCAGGGCTTCTACGGCGGGCGTACCGACCTGATCGGCCAGCGCCTGATCGAGATCTGGAGCGCGCTGCCGGACCTGTACCTGCTGATCATCTTCGCGTCGATCTTCACGCCGTCGCTGTGGCTGCTGTTCATCCTGCTGTCGATGTTCGGCTGGCTCGTGCTGTCCGATTACGTGCGCGCCGAATTCCTGCGCAATCGCATGCTCGATTACGTGAAAGCCGCGCGCACGATGGGGCTGACGAATGCGCAGATCATGTGGCGCCATGTGCTGCCGAACAGCCTCACGCCGGTGATCACGTTCTTGCCGTTCCGGATGAGCGCCGCGATCCTGTCGCTGACGAGCCTCGATTTCCTCGGCCTCGGCGTGCAGCCGCCGACGCCGAGCCTCGGCGAGCTGCTTCAGGAGGGCAAGAACAACCTCGATGCATGGTGGATCTCGATCTCCGCCTTCGCGGCGCTGGTGGTGACGCTGCTGCTGCTCACGTTCATGGGCGACGCGTTGCGCAACGCGCTCGACACGCGTTCGCGCGGCTCGGCGTTCGGCGGGGGGCGATGATGGCGAACGCGTTGCTGCAGATCGACGGGTTTTCGGCGCGCTTCGGCGCGAAGCCCGCCGTGCAGGACCTGAGCCTGTCGATCGGCCGCGGCGAGCGGGTTGCGCTCGTCGGCGAATCGGGCTCGGGCAAGAGCGTGACGGCGCTGTCGATCCTGCGGCTCGCGCAGCAGGCGACGCTGTCGGGGCGGATGCTGTTCGACGGCGAGGATCTGCTCGCGAAAACCGAACAGCAGATGCGCGGGATTCGCGGCGCCGACATCGCGATGGTGTTCCAGGAGCCGATGACCGCGCTGAATCCGCTGTATACGATCGGCAAGCAGATCGCGGAGAGCCTGCGGTTGCACGAGGGGCTGCGGCCGGGCGACGCGCGCGAACGCGGGATCGCACTGCTGCGGCGCACCGGGATTCCGGAGCCGGAGCGGCGGATCGACAGTTTTCCGCATCAGCTCTCGGGCGGGCAGCGCCAGCGCGCGATGATCGCGATGGCGCTCGCGTGCCGGCCGCGGCTGTTGCTGGCGGACGAACCGACGACGGCGCTCGACGTGACGGTGCGCCAGCAGATCGTCGATCTGCTGATCGAGCTGCAGGAGCAGGAAGCGGCCGCGCGCGGCATGGCCGTGCTGCTGATCACGCACGACCTGAACCTGGTGCGGCGCTTCGCGCAGCGCGTGGCCGTGATGGAGCAGGGCGTGCTGGTGGAGACGAATACGACCGATGCGCTGTTCGCCGCGCCGCAGCATGCGTACACGCGCCGGCTGCTCGACAGTGCGCCGCAGCGGGCCGTCGAGCCCGTCGCGGCCGGCGCGCAGACGATCCTCGACGTGCGCGATCTCGCGGTCGATTACCGCATCGCGTCGAAAGGCTGGCGCGCGGTGCTCGGCAAGACGACGTTCCGCGCCGTGCACGACGTCAAGCTGTCGCTCAAGCGCGGCGAAACGCTCGGGATCGTCGGCGAGTCGGGCTCGGGGAAATCGACGCTGGCGGCGACGGTGCTCGGCCTGCAGCGGCCGGCTGCCGGTGCGATCGAGATCGATGGCATGCCGCTCGACACACTGCGGACGACGGGCGGCCGGCGCACGCTGTACGGCAGGATGCAGGTCGTGTTCCAGGACCCGTTCGGCTCGCTGTCGCCGCGAATGACGGTCGAGCAGATCGTCGGCGAAGGGCTCGCCGTGCACCGGCCGCAGGTGGCCGGCGACGCGCGGCGTGCGCGAATCGCCGCGCTGCTGCAGGAGGTTGGCCTGCCGGCCGAGTCGATGCTGCGTTATCCGCACGAATTCTCCGGCGGCCAGCGGCAGCGGATCGCGATCGCGCGTGCGTTGGCGGTCGAGCCGGAACTGCTGGTGCTGGACGAGCCGACGAGCGCGCTCGACGTGTCGATCCAGAAACAGGTGCTGAATCTGCTGACGAATCTGCAAAAGAAGTACAAACTGAGCTACCTGTTCATTACCCACGATCTCGCGGTCATGCGTGCGATGGCTCACCGGGTCGTCGTGATGAAGGCGGGGCGCGTGGTCGAGGAGGGCGATACGCTCGACGTGCTGCATGCGCCATCCCATCCGTATACGCGTGCACTGCTTGCGTCGTCGATGCTGGCGCCGGTGCGCGGTTCCCGAGAGAGAACCGATGATTGACGTGTACCGGGCGCAGCGCGCCCACGCCGCGCGCGTGCCGTGCGGCGAAACGCCGGCGGTGCGCTGACGCATGTCGATGCCGTCGTTCTTCATCGATCGTCCCGTCTTTGCGTGGATCGTCGCGCTTGCGATCGTCGTCGCGGGCGTACTCGCGATTCCACAGCTTCCGATCGCCCAGTATCCGCGCCTGGCGCCGCCGCGCGTCGTGATCACCGCCGCGTACCCGGGCGCGTCGACCGAGACGGTCGACGGCGACGTCGGCAGCATCATCGAGGAAAGCCTGGACGGCGCCGACGGGCTCCTGTACTACGAGACGAGCAGCGACGGTCACGGCAACCTCGAGATCGACGTGACGTTTTCGCCGGGCACCGATCCCGACATCGCGCTCGTCGACGTGAACAACCGGCTGAAGCAGGTCGAGTCGCGGTTGCCGCAACAGGTCGTCCAGCAGGGGATCGGCGTGTTCAAGGCGGCGAACACGTTCCTGATGCTCGTCACGCTGACGTCGACCGACGGCCAGCGCGATTCCGCGCAGCTCGGCGATTACCTGAACCGCTACGTGCTGCGCGAGCTGAAGCGCGCGCCGGGCGTCGGCGCGGCCGAACTGTGGGACGCCGACGAGGCGCTGCGGGTCTGGCTCGATCCGCACAAGCTGCGCGAATACGGCCTCGGCGCCGACGACGTGATCGCGGCGATCGGCACGCAGAATGCGACGGTGACGGCCGGTGCGATCGGCGACGCGCCGTTTCCGGGCGGCCAGCAGCTGACCGCGCAGATCGTCGTCAAGGGGCAGCTCGCGTCGCCGGACGAGTTCGGCCGGATCGTGCTGAAGTCGAAGACGGACGGCTCGGCGGTGCGCGTCGCCGACGTCGCGCGCGTCGAGATCGGTCGCGACGACTACTCGTTCTATTCAAGGCTGAACGGCCGCCCGGCCGCGACGGTCGGCATCCAGCTCGGCCCGCGCGGCAACGCGCTCGAAACGTCGAACGCGATCCGTGCGCGGCTCGCCGAGCTGTCGCGGACGTTGCCGCCGGGCGTGGCGATCGAGATTCCGTTCGACGGCGCGCATTTCGTGACGATCGCGATCCGCGAGGTCGTGCTGACGCTGATCGAGGCGGTCGTGCTGGTGTTCTGCGTGATGTGGCTGTTCCTGCGCGACCTGCGCTACACGCTGGTGCCGACGGTCGTGATTCCGGTCACGCTGATGGGCGCGTTCGTCGCGATGTGGGCGTTCGGGCTGTCGATCAACGTGTTCACGATGTTCGGTCTCGTGCTGGCGATCGGCATCCTCGTCGACGATGCGATCGTCGTCGTCGAGAGCGTGCACCGCGTGATGGAGGAGGGCGTGTCGCCGCGCGACGCCACGCGCCGGGCCATGAAGCGGATCGGCGGGGCGATCGTCGGCGTGACCGCGGTGCTGACCGCCGTATTCGTGCCGATGGCGTTTTTCCCCGGTACTGTCGGCGGTATTTACCGGCAGTTCGCGGTGGCGATGATCGCATCGATGCTGGTGTCGTCGTTCATGGCGCTGTCGCTCACGCCCGCGCTGTGCGCGAACCTGCTGAAGCCGGTCGCGCGGCACGACGGCAGGGCCGCCCGTGCGCGGCGCCGCGGCATCGGCGCGCGGCTGGCCGACCGGTTCGGTGCGGGCTTTACGCGTGTCGAGGCCGGTTATCGCCGCGTTGCCGTGTTCGCGGTGCGGCGCACCGGTATCGTCGTCGCGGTCTACGCGGCGCTCGTGATCGCCTGTGGGCTGCTGTACTGGATGATGCCGGGCGGCTTCCTGCCGACCGAGGACCAGGGGCAGCTGCAGGTGATGATCCAGTTGCCGGCCGGCGCGACGCAGGCGCGCACACTCGTGACCGTCGAGCGTGTCGAGACGATCCTGCGCGCGGAGCCGGCGATCGCGAACGTGACGAGCGTGATCGGCTGGAGTTTCGCGGGCAGCGGGCAGAACGTCGGGATGGCGTTCGTCGAGCTGAAGGACTGGGCGCAGCGCGATGTCGACGCGATGACGCTGCGCGACCGGCTCAACCGCCGTTTCGGCGAGATCCTCGACGGCGACGTCGAGGCGTCGCTGCCGCCCTCGGTGCGCGGCATCGGGCATTCCGACGGTTTCACGTTCCGGCTCGAGGATCGCGGCGGGGTCGGGCTCGACACGTTGAAGGCGGCTCGCGAGCAACTGTCCGAACGCGCGAAGGCGGATCCGCTGCTGGCCGCCGTGCATTTCGAAGACCTGCCTGACGCGCCGCGTATCGAGCTCGATGTCGATCGCGCGAAGGCGTATGCGCTTGGTGTACCGTTCGAGCGGATCGCGGGGCTCCTGGGCGGCACGTTCGGTTCGAATTACATCAACGATTTTCCGGCGTCGGGCCGGATGCGGCGCGTGATCATCGAGGCCGAGCCGGTCGCCCGCACGACCGACACGCAGTTGATGGCGCTGACCGTGCCGAACCGCACCGGCGACATGGTGCCGCTATCGGCGATCGCCGCGCCGCACTGGACGATCGGTCCGGTGATGCTGAATCGTTACAACGGCTATCCGTCGCTCGACATCAGCGGCCGGGCGGCGACCGGCACGAGTTCGGGCGCGGCGATGGCGGAGATGGAGCGGCTCGCCGGCGGGCTGCCGGCCGGAATCGGCTTTGACTGGGTGGATGCGGCGCGCGAGGAGCAGGTCGCCGCGCGGCAGACGCCGCTGCTCGTCGGGCTGTCGGTGCTCGCGGTCTTCATGGCGCTCGCCGCGCTGTACGAAAGCTGGACGATTCCGCTGTCCGTGCTGACGATCGTGCCGCTCGGCATGATCGGCGCGATTGCGGCAGCGCTCGCGCGCGGCATGCCGAACGATGTGTACTTCAAGGTCGGGATGATCACCGTGGTCGGGCTGGCGGCGAAGAACGCGATTTTGATCGTGCAGTACGCACGGGACCTGGCCGCGCGTGGCGTGCCGCTGCGGCAGGCGGTGATCGACGCGGCCGCCGCGCGATTCAGGCCGATCGTGATGACGTCGATGGCGTTTCTGCTCGGCGTCGTGCCGCTCGTGCTGGCGACGGGCGCGGGCGCGGAAAGCCGGCGGTCGATCGGAACGGGTGCGTTTGGAGGCGTGCTGGCGGCGACGATGTTCGGGCTGGTTTTTGCGCCGGTGGCGTTTCGTTTGGTGGTGTCCGCCGGCCGGCGTGGCCGGCAGGCTGCGGGAATGCGGCGGGACGCGCGGCGAGCGGAAACGGTCGGGGATCTGGAGGTGGATTGAGGTGGGAGCGGGTTGTTTTTCGGTTGGATCAGGGGTTGGCGGATGTCATTTCCGACTGAAAAACGCACAGATATCCGGCAATGTGAAACCGCCGGCTGCCCGCGCCAGTAGGCGATGGCGGGCCGCCGGCCAGGTGCATAGAAAGTGCCACAAATGGAGCGGGCAGGCGGGGAGGGGGCTGCGCGGTGGCGCCGGCGCTGCCGGCGTGCCGATACCCCCTGCCGTCCCCGGGCATGCCCATCCCGCACGCTGTCCGGCCCTACAGAGGCCTCGCTGACGGCGTCGGACCCGTCGCAGGACGGTCGATAGGCACGCCGGTGGAGGTCCTCCATACGGCTCCGACGAGTAACGAGAAAAACCGTGCGGAAAAGATGCGCAAACGGCCGCGGGTTCGGCCGCCCCTCGCCGCGTCCAGCAACGGCGCGCGCCGATCCGGCGAGCCGCACAAAGCAGTAGCTATAGTGTCCCCTATGGGTTACAATTGCCTCATGTTCAAAGTCCTGACGACCCCTCAATTTGATAACTGGCTCGATGGGCTTCGCGACCCGGTTGGCAGCGCGGCAATCAGCCTGCGCATCGAGCGGGCGAAGCTCGGCAACCTCGGCCAGTGGCGCGCAGTCGGTGACGGCGTTAACGAAATGAAGATCGACGTAGGGCCGGGATACCGTGCCTACTTCGTGCGGCGCGGAAAAATCATCGTCGTGGTGTTGTGCGGCGGGGACAAGTCGACGCAGAAGAAGGACATCAAGGCGGCGAAGCAAATCGCCGGCGAACTGGAGGATTGAGTATGAAAATCAGCGAACTGGCGGAATTCGACGGCTCGAAGTACCTGAAGGACGAAGAGGCGATTCGTCACTACCTGGCGCAAGCCTTCGAAGATGGCGATCCGCGGCTGATCCAGGCCGCGCTCGGGAATGTCGCGAAAGCGCGCGGCATGACCGCGCTGGCGCGCGAGTCCGGCGTAAAGCGCGAAGCGCTTTACCGTGCGCTGTCGGAAGGTGGGAATGCGGAGTTTGCAACGATCATGAAGGTCGTCGGTGCGTTGGGATTGCACCTGACCGTTGCACCGACCGTGCAGGCGGCAGAAGCGGCACCGGTGCCGGCACCGACACGCTCGCGCCCGCGTGCCCGCGCTGCGGCGCACACGTAACGTCGCCAGGGTCGGCGTTTATGCTGCCGGCGGCGCCGGCGGAATGGCGTACGGATCGAAGCTCACGACTTCCTCGCCGAGCCAGTCGTTCAATTCCAGGCACCGCGACTGCAACGGCACAATTTCATTTCGCCCGAACACGCGCGCAGCGGTATCGGGTTCGATGTTGGCGACACAGGGGCTTCGACGCTCTCGGCTGCGCCGCTAACGCTAGGTCCGCCGAGCGCTTCGCACGCGAGCAGGCGAAGCAATTCAATGCGGTGCCACGGTATCGGTGAACGGCCGGCGATGTAGTTGCGGACAGTGCGAATGCAGCAGCGCAACTTTCACGCGATATCGCTGACGGACAGGCCGTCGATGAGGTCGAGAAGCTCCTGCAGCGTGCCGTGAGAAGACATCGGAATTGCTAGCTCTTGTATTTGACATAATCATAATTATCACCCAAACAGATTGTAGTAGCTAAGTTCAAATGTCCGCTTTTCGACCCATCGTAAGCTGACCGACCGCTGGCAATCCAGCGTCGGAGGCTGCGATGGCTGCGACGGAACGGATCACGATCACGATGACGATGCGCGAACTGGATCGATTCAAGGTCATTCAGGACGTCGCGGACGGCAAGCTTCAGCCGTGGCGCGCGGCCGAGCGACTCGACTGACGACACGGCAGATCCGGCGACTGGTCGGCCGATTGCGTGAGCACGGGCCGCAAGGTCTCGTGTCACAACGGCGCGCGAAGCCCAGCAACAATCGATTGGACAGCATGACGGCTGACCGGGTGCTGTCGATCACCTTCTAGACTCGACGCTACGCGACGAACCGGATCGCGCTGTTCTCGATGGCAGCCTGGTTGCCGTATTGCCAAGTGATGTTGCGGTGTTCATGTCCGATCGGCAGACCCGAGTAGATCGGCAGGCCGAAGCCGCCCAGCACGTCGACAAGCATCTGCTCGAGCGTGAAATCCGCGCCGTCCGGGATCGGGCAGCGCGTGAATTGCCCGAGCACGAACGCACGGGCCCCGTCGAACGCGCCGCTCAGACGCAGTTGCGTCAGGCTGCGGTCGAGCCGGTAGCCGAACTCCGTCACGTCCTCCAGCAGTACGATCGCGTCGCGTGAGCGAAGCGACCAGCGCGTACCCGCGACGCTCGCGAGTACCGTCACGTTGCCGCCGCACAGACGTCCCCGCACTGCACCGGGGGCGCCGGATAAATGCCGCAGACTCAGCGCGGCGCGTTCGTCGCCGGTCAGCACAGCGCGAATGTCGGCGCGCGTCGCGTCGTCGACCTTGGTCGCCAGACTGTGAAATGTCGGGCCATGCAGCAAACGCACGCCGGGCCGATCCGCGAGTGCGCAGAACAGTGACGTTGCGTCGGAAAAGCCGATGATCGTCTTTGGCGTTGCGATCTCGTCGGGCAAGTGCTCAAGCAAATGCGCGCAACCGAATCCCCCCCGCGCGAGCCACACGATCTCGATCGACGGATCCATCAGGGTGCGCCGCAGGTCGTCCGCGCGCTCCTCGGCGGTACCGGCGAAATAGCGGTACCGGCTGCCGAGATGCGCGCCCGCCCTGACCTCGAAGCCCCAACTTTCAACGAGCGCAATGCCACGCGCGATGCCTTCCGGATCGGGCACACCCGCAGGCGCGACCACGCCCACTGCCTTGCGTCGTGATTCCATTGAATGGCTACCTTGATGATGGAGCACTTGCTGAATATACCCGACACCGCTTGCTAACGGTTCGCCCTTGTAACGCAGCGTCGTGCGCGCGGGGATGACGATCGCCGGCGTCCTCGAAACCGCTGAGTTGCCGGCGCCGCTTGAGAATCACCGTCGCGGCAAAATCGCCGACCGATCGATGCGGATCCCATTCGACCGACGACGGCCGGTGGAAACTACCGCGTCGGCCCCCTCCTCGCCCTGCTCAGATCGCCACTTCCGGCGGCGCCTGCCGAAACAGCCGAGTAATCCAGCACAGATACACGAGCCCGAGCGCGAACCACACGACGCCGAGCACGAGCGCGGTCTTCTCGAGGCTGACGAGCAACCAGATATCGGCCACCGCGCCGATCACCGGAAAGACGATGCCGCCGAACACGCCGATCCTGCGTTCGCCGTGATTGCCCGACAGGTACAGGCGAATCACGCACAGATTGACGGCCGTAAAGGCCAGGAACGCCCCGAAGTTGATGAACGACGTCGACGTGGCGACATCCAGCTTCAATGCGATCAGTCCGACGATGCCGGCCAGTGCGATATTGATCGCGGGCGTCTTGAAGCGCGGGTGAATGAAACCGAAGATGCGCTTCGGCAGGATTTCATCGCGGCCCATCGCATACAGCAGCCGGCCGACGCTCGCCTGCGCGGAGATGCCCGACGCGAACTGCGCAAGGATCAAACCGGCAAGGAACACCGTCACGAACAGGTCGCCGCCGATCATCTTCGCGACTTCGAATGCGGCCGAATCCGTGTCCTTGAACTCGACGCCCGGGTGCGCGAGCTGCATCGTGTACGCGGCGATCACGAAAATCGCGCCACCGATCAGCGCAATCAGCAGGATCGCGCGCGGCATGTTCTTTTTCGGATCGATCGTTTCCTCGGTGAGCGTCGATACCGCGTCGAAGCCGAGGTAGGAGTACGCGGCGATCGCGGCACCGGCCATCGTCGCGCCGAACGGCACGTGCGGCTTGAAGAACGGCTCAGCCATCGCGATACCGCCCGCGCCCGCCGCCGCCGATGCGTAGTGCCAGCACAGCACGACGAACATCCCGACGATCGCCAGTTGCACGATCATCAGCACGATGTTGAAGCGCGCGGCCAGTTCGATGCCGAAGATGTTCAGGCCGCTCGTCAGCACGATGAACGCGACGATCCAGATCCACGTCGGCACATGCGGAAATGCCGCGTTCAGATAGGCCGCGCCGATCAGCCAGATCACCATCGGCAGGAAAAAATAATCGAGCAGCGTCGCCCAGCCGATCATGAAGCCCAGGTGCGGGTTGAACGTCTTGCGCGTGTACGTATAAGCAGAACCTGCGGCGGGATAGAGCCGCGCGAGCTTGCCGTAGCTGAGCGCGGTGAACGCAATGGCGACCAGCGCGAGCAGGTACGCGAGCGCGGCCGTGTCGTCGCTCGCCTTGGCGAGCACGCCGTAGGTACCGTAGACGATCAGCGGCGCCATATAGGCGAGGCCGAACAGCAGCACGGACGGCAGGCCGAGCGTGCGCTTCAGGCGCGCGGGTTCGTGGGAGGACGATGCTTGCATGTTATCTCCTGGGCCCTTGGGGCCGATACGCATGCCTGTAACCGGCATTTCAATGGAATGGGCAGGCACGCGCCGGGCGTGACGCCCGCGCGATGCCGCAGAGGGACAAGCGGGTGAAGCCGGATTACCCGGCGCGGTGACGTCGCGCGTCGATCATCAGCGCGCGACGTCCGTTCGGCTGTTCGACGGGCGCGAGACCGAGCGTCACGCGTGCGTCGTGCAGATAGCTGTAGTGTTCGCGGCTCGCTTCGAGACGCGTCAGGTCGAGGCTCGCCTGCACGACTGCCTCGTCCCGGCCGAGTTCGAGCATGCTCTCGCCGAACGGATCGACCAGCGCGGACTGGCCGGCGAACGTCAGGTCGTCGTCGCCGGAGCCGCACCGGTTCACCATCAGCGCGAACATCTGGTTCTCCATCGCACGCGCCGCGATCGCGCGGCGATGCACGGGGCCGAACGGGTCCATGTTGCCGTTGGTGACGATCAGCAGATCGGCGTCGAGCGCACCGACCGCGCGCGCCGTCTCAGGGAATTCGATGTCGTAGCAGATCAGCAGGCCCACCGTCAGGCCGTTCCACGTGCAGGTCGCGAAACGGTCGCCCGGCGTGAATACGCCGACATCCGACGCCCACAGATGGGTCTTGCGATAGCGCAGCACGATGTCGCCCTGCTCGTCGACGAGCACCGTGGTGTTATAGAACTGTCCGCCGTCGCGCTCCGCGAGGCCGACGGCGACCGCGACGCCTTTTTGGCGCGCGGCGTCGCGTACCGCGGACAACGCGGGACCGTCGAGCGTCTGCGCGACGTCGGCGACGTTGTCCCGCGTCGGGAAGCCCGACAGCGTCGTTTCGGGGAACACGACCAGCTTCGTGCCGCCTGCCGTATCGACGCGGCCGATCGTGTCGAGCGCCTTGCGCGTGTTGTGGGCGACGTCGCCGTCGACCAGCGCGAGTTGCGCGAGTTCTACCTGCATGAAACCTGCTCCTTCCAGTAACCTTTCATCTGCGTGTCGTAGCCATTGCATTGCGCCTACGACGCTTCGTCGAGCGAAACGGCAGCGTCTGCCACTGCCTTTCGAAGTGAGGCCGATTATCGGGTTATTATTTTTGACCTGAAATTCCCCGCCAGGGTTACCCTCACCGGAGGACACGATGGACCTCGAATGGCGAGATCTCGCTTTTCATCGGGAGATCGGTTCGGCCATCGACGCCCTCGATGGCCCGCATTTCTGGGCGCGCCTCACGCGCGTGCTCGAACGGCACCTCGATTTCGACAACTGGGTCGCGCTGCGTTTCGCACGCGATGCCGCGCCGCTCGTGCTCGCCGAACAGGCGATGCCGGACGGCAAGGTCGACCTGATGTTCCAGGACTATCTGGCCGCGCTCTACCAGCTCGATCCGTTCTATCTCGCCGCGTTCGAAACGCAGGCGTCGGGCTTCTACACGCTCGCCGACGTCGCGCCGGACAACTTCCGGATGACCGAGTACTACCAGCGCTACTTCAAGAAGAACATCGTCGGCGACGAAGTGCATTTCAACGTCGTGATCGATCGCGATCACACGCTGGGTTTTTCACTCGGCAAGACGAGCAAGTACGACGACCGCGAGATGGCCTTGCTCACGCTGTACACGCCGTGGGTGCTGTCGTTGATGCAGCAGCGCCTGCGCTTCGAGACGTTCGCCGTGAAGGAGGCGCCGCGCGCAACGGAGAGCGACGCCCCCGATCCGCACGCGCGTTTCGGCATGCTGACCGGCAAGAACGGACGCGGCGCGTTGACGACGCGCGAAATCGAAGTGGCGATGCTGTCGTTGAGCGGGTTCTCGACGCGCGCGATCGGCGAGAAGCTGTCGATCTCGTTCGAGACCGTGCGTGCGCATAAAAAACATATCTACGCAAAGCTCGGTGTCGGGTCGCAGTCCGAACTCTTCGCGTTGTTCTACGATCCGGCGAGAGCGGGGGAATCCGCGTAATTCGCCGCGTGTGGCGGCGGCCGGATGCCCGCAAGCGCCCTCCTTCAAGCGCCCCGACGGGTAGCCAGGTCGAGCCGCAGATCCGTCACGAATGCGCTCCCCGGCTGGTGGGATAGCGTGAACCCGATGGAACGCGCGAGGCCCTTCATCGCATCGTTTTCGGTCAACATCGTGCCGACCATCTGCCGCATGCCCGAGCGTCGCGCCAGTTCGATCAGGCGCGACAACAGCACACGGCCGAGCCCTTGCTGCTGCCACACGTCGTCGATCACGATCGCGCACTCGACGACATCGGTTTCGCCTTCGTCCATCGCATAGCGCGCAACGCCGATCAGCCGCTCGCGGCCGCCGGCCCAGATCGTCGCGATCACCGCGCCTTCCCGCCGGCGGTCGATGCGGGTCCATCGGATCATCTCGTCTTCGGTCGGCTTGCGTGCCGACATCAGCCGCATGTAGCGGCTGTGGCTCGACAGCCGCTCGACCAGCTCGCGTTCGATGTCGAGATCGCCGTGCTCGATCGCACGCAGGAGGATCGGCGTGCCGTCCTTCGCGGCCCAGATGCGCCGGATGCCGAGCGCCGGTTCGTCCGGTTCGGTGCTGCCGTGCACAGCCTGTTCGAGCGCCATCGTTTCCATCATCGCCTCCGCCGTGAACCGCGAGCCCGGCGTGTCGCGACCGGATCGCCGCGCGCCCTGCCCTGACCTGACCGTATGGCTTCGATTATCGGAACGGTCGCCTGCCCGATAAATACATGGCGGACGACTTCACAGTTGGCCGCGCGGAAACAATGGCGCGGCAACGCGGAAGTGGCCGCTATGCCCCGCTGTTCGCACCGGACAACCCCGACGCCTGCAGATCGCCGGGGTCGGGCACCGTCGAGGCGAACGCCGCCGACTGCATCGCATGCTGCGCGACGCGCGCCAGTTGCGGGAATGCGTCGCCGTTGACCGCCTGCGGCACGACCGTCGCTGCACTCTGAAACGCGATGACGGACATGACGTCGGCTTGCGAAATACGCTCCCCGAGCATCCACGGTTCGCCGCAAGCCTCGTTCAGCATGCCGAATCCGGCCTGCATCTGCGCCACATAGCCGGCCTGCAGATGCGGCAGTCGATGGGACTCGGGGCGCAGCATCAGTTCGTCGCAATAACGTGCCAGCTTGTCGTAGCACGCGGAGGCATAGCTCGTGAGCTGCATCGCACGCACGCGCTCGGGGCCGCCGGCAGGCATCAGGCGCTGCTCGACCGGGACGAGGCTGTCCAGGTAGTCGACGATCGCGCCGCTGTCGATCAGGACCTGCCCGTCGTCCAGTTGCAGCGCCGGCACCCGCTTCATCGGGCTGAATGCCGCGACGCGCTCCGGCTCGCGGTAGGCGTGAAAAGGCAGATGCTCGAACGGAATGTTCAGGAGATTCAACGTCACGCCGACGCGGCGCGTGTACCCCGACAACCACGGGCCTACCAGTTTCATCGGAACGCTCCCCGGGCAGTGTTTCAACGCGATGAGCAGCCAGTTTAGGGCATTCGTCCGCGCTCGACCGGACCGGTGCGCGCCGACCGCGGAATCGGGCCGGCTGCGAAGCGGCCACCGTGTGTGGCGGCCTGCCGCGTCGCGGTTTAGACTGCGCGCTGGGCTTGAGGGCCCGGGGTGCGTCCGCCTGCGGGTATCGGGCGCTTCCGGGTTTCAAGCGGTTCAACGCGTCGTACTGAAAGGTCCGGACAATGGATATCGTGCTGGCCATGCGCGTGTTCGCGCGCGTCGTGGAAACGAAAAGCTTTACGCGTGCAGCCGATACGATG
Source organism: Burkholderia cepacia (assembly GCF_029962485.1). NCBI lineage: Bacteria > Pseudomonadati > Pseudomonadota > Betaproteobacteria > Burkholderiales > Burkholderiaceae > Burkholderia > Burkholderia cepacia. The sequence goes on along the minus strand of NZ_CP073637.1, from coordinate 1,896,592 downwards.
GACCTGACTCGCGGGCGCGTGACCGTGATCGTCCAGGGCCTCGAAGCCCACCTGAAAGCGCGGCTGCTGCAGCGCACCACGCGCAGCCTGAACCTGACCGCGGACGGCGCCGCCTATTACGAGCGATGCGTGCGCGTGCTCGCGGATCTCGACGACATCGAAAACTCGTTCCTCGGCAAAGACCGATCGCCGCGCGGACGGTTGCGCGTGGACATGCCCGGCGCGCTCGGGCGCGTGATCGTGATGCCCGCGCTGAACGACTTTCATGCACGCTACCCCGATATCGACCTGATGCTCGGCCTCGGCGACAAGCCGCTCGACCTCGTTCAGGAAGGCATCGACTGCGTGGTGCGCATCGGCACGTTGCAGGATTCGTCGCTCGTGGCGCGACGCGTCGGCATCTACCAGGGCGTGACGGTCGCGAGCCCCGGTTATCTCGAGCAGTTCGGCACGCCGCGCACGCTCGAGGAACTCGCCGATCACCGGACCGTGAATTACTACTGGGGGCGCACGGGGCGGATCATGCCGCTCACGTTCGACGTCGACGGCCGCGCGGTCGAAGTGAAGATGCGCGGCTCGATCGCCGTGAACGATGCGGAGGCTTATCTGAGCGGCGCGCTGAAGGGGCTCGGCATCGTCCAGGGCGCGCGCTTCCTCGCGCTGCCGCACCTCGAAGCGGGGGCGCTGGTCGAGATCCTGTCGCAATGGAAGCCGCCGCCGCTGCCCATCTCGGCGGTCTATCCGCACAATCGCCACCTGTCCGCCACCGTGCGCGCGTTCGTCGACTGGATCGCCGAGCTGTTCCGCCACGATCCGCGGCTGTCCAGCACGCCGGAAACGGATGCCCGCTGCGGCCCAACCAGCATCGATGCGCCGGACGGTGACGAGATCGACGCGGACGGCGACGAGGACGTGCCGCTAGCGTAGGCCGGCCCCGCCGGCAACGGCCGCCACATTGTTCTCAGGAAGAGAACACTGTTGCGGCAAGCGCGAGATTTATCAGCTTCGCGGTAACAACCAGAATGCGTTCATTGTTCAAGCAAACGAGAACGCAGCCGCGTTGACTGGTATGTCTACCGTTTCCCTTTCCGGTTTGCAGGTCGAAGACGCCCGTATCGACGGCCATCGCCAGCCGATCGACGTGCGCAGCTTCCGGCCGCCGACGCAAAAACACCCGCTGTCGATCGTCCTCTATTTCCATGGTGGCCTGTTCACCGGCGGCTCGCTCGACGACACCGACGCCGTCTGCGAAGCGCTCGCGTTGCAGGTGCGCGCATGGGTGCTGTCCGTCGGCTACTCGCTCGCGCCGGCCTTGCCGTTCCCGAGCGCGGTGGAAGACGCGCACCGGGCACTGCGGTGGGCGCAAGCGGAAGCCCGTGCGATGCGTGCGGACAAGCGGCAAATGGCCGTGGCCGGCCACGACGCCGGCGGGAATATCGCCGCAGGCGTTGCCGCGATTGCGCGCGACCGCGGCGACACCGGTATCCGTGCGCAGGTGCTGATCGCGCCGCTGCTCGATCCGAGCATGACGCGTGTCGGCCGCTACACGACCGACGTAGTGCCGGCCATCGACACGCTGGCGGCTAGCTATCGCGCGTATCTGCCGTCGCTGTCGCAGCGCGTGCATCCGTATGCCGCGCCGCTCGAATCGTGCCGCCTCGCCCGTCTGCCGGCCACGTTCATCGCCACGGTCGAGCACGACCCGTTGCATCTCGAAGCCGAACATTACGCCGCGTCGCTGATTGCCGCGGGCGTCCCGACCGAATGCGCGCGTTATGCCGGTACGACGCGCGCCGGCATCGCGACGCATGCGCCGACGCTGCGCGCGGTTAGCGGTTTTCTCCAGCGCCACCTCGCGGGCAGTTGACGGCCGCGAATGTCTTGTCGACACATTTCACTCACCCAGGAGCATGCATCATGAAACTCAGCGGAAACACCATCTTCATCACCGGCGGCACGTCGGGTATCGGCCGTACGCTGGCGGAAGCCTTGCACCGGCGCGGCAACCAGGTGATCGTCGCCGGCCGCCGCAAGGCGCTGCTCGATGAAATCGCGAAGCAGAACCCCGGCATCGACACGGTCGAGCTCGATATCGGCGACGCCGCGCAGATCCGCGCCGTTGCCGCGCAACTGATCGAACGCTATCCGGCGCTGAACGTCGTGATCAACAATGCGGGCATCATGCCGTTCGACGACGCGGCCGGGCCGCTCAACGACGAACAGGCCGTCCAGCTCGTCACCACGAACCTGCTCGGCCCGGTGCGCGTGAGCGCGGCGTTCGTCGAGCACCTGAAGCGGCAGCCCGACGCAACGATCATCAACAACAGCTCGGTGCTCGCGTACGTGCCGCTCGCCGCGACGGCGCTCTACTCGGCGACGAAGGCTGCGATCCACTCGTACACGCTGTCGCAGCGTTTCGCGCTGCGCAACACCAGCGTGCGTGTGCTCGAGATCGCGCCGCCGTGGGTCGACACCGATCTCGTGCACAAGAGCGGCGACCCGCGCGCGATGCCGGTCGACGCGTTCATCGCCGAGACGCTGACACTGCTTGAAACCGCGACGACCGAAGTGGTGGTCGAGGCCGGCAAGCCGTTGCGCGACAACGCGGGGCCAAACGAACACGCGTTCGTCGAGCAGTTCAACCAGTTCATCGCCGATAACCCGATTCCCGTCGCATGACGACAGACCGCGCCATGCAGTCGCGGCGCAAGCAGATGCACTGAGAACGATTGTCCATTCACCCTGTTGTGTCGTACCGGATCGAACGAAACGACACCTTAACTCATCGGAGTCCGAATCATGTCGAAGGAACTTGAAGAAAAGAACGTCGCGCTCGTGCTCGACGCGCTCGACACGTTGTTCAACCGGAAGGATTACGAGAAGGCCGCGCAGTTCTGGTCCGATTCGTATGTCCAGCACAGCCAGCACGTACCGGCCGGCCGCGACGGCCTGTTCGGCCTCGTCGATTCGATGCCCGACCTGCGTTTCGAGTACGACATGGTCGCGGCCAACGGCGACTTCGTCTGGATCCACAGCCGCTACAGCCATTCGGCGTCGCCGGTCGCGCTGATCGCGCTGGATATCCTGCGCATCGAGAACGGGAAACTGGTCGAACACTGGGACGTGCTGCAGAACGAGGCGGCACGCAGCGAATCCGCCGGCGGCCATCCGATGTTCGGCGACCGCTTCGGCGACGAGCGCTGATTCGCGCGCGTCAGGCCGCCCGACACACGGAGGATGCAATGAGTACGTTGCTCGAACAGGCAATCGACGCCCACGGCGGGATCGACAACTGGAACAGGTTCCGCACGGTGACGGCGGCGCTCGATATCGGGGGCGCCGTCTGGCACCTGAAGGACCAGCCGGGACTGTTCCACGGGATCGAGCTGGCCGCCGACCTGCGGCGCCAACGGGTCGAGATCGCGTCGCGGGCCGGCGGCTGGCGCGGCACGTTCGAGCCGGACGTCGTCGCGATCGACGCCGCGAACGGCGCGGCACCCGAAGAAAGGCGCACGCCGCGCAGCGCCTACCAAGGCCATACGCAGCAGACCCGCTGGGATCGCCTGCATGCGCTGTACTTCACCGGTTACGCGCTCTGGACCTATCTGACCATTCCGTTTCTCTACGCCCGTCCGGGTTTTCGGACGGAAGAACTGTCCGACTGGCACGAGAACGGCGAAACCTGGCGGCGCCTGAAAGTCACGTTCCCGGATACGATTGCCAGCCACAGTCGCGAGCAGGTGTCCTACTTCGGCGAAGACGGGCTGCTGCGCCGCCACGATTACACGGTCGATGTGATGGGCGGCGCACGCGGCGCGAACTATGCATCGGACTACCGCAACGTGCACGGCGTGATGGTGCCGATGTCGCGCCGCGTCTTTGCGTACGACGATGCGACGCAGAAGATCGACGAGCCGCTCCTGGTTTCCATCGACATCCGCAGCATCGATTTCCACGCCGAACCGGCGCCGGGCGACCGCCCTGCTCTTCCCTGACGTTCCACGCGCCCGACGCGATTGCATGATCGCGCGTCGGGCACGTCGCAATGCCGGCCTCTACTCCTGCGCCGACGTGAGCATGCTGTTGCCGTTCGCGCTTTGCGCCGCGGGCACTTCCTGCTGCATGACGTCCCAGTGTTCGGCGACCTTGCCGTTCTCCACGCGAAAGATGTCGACGGCGACCATCGGTTCCGGACCCCAGCCGAAGTAGCGGCCGTGGATGCTGACATAGTCGCCCTCCGCCACGACGAGCCCCGGCTCGTACCTGAAATCGGCCGGCAGGTTGCCCAGCAGCGCCTTGATCGCCGCCGTGCCGTTCGGAATCTGCGGATTGTGCTGCCGGTAATCGTCGCTGAACAGCCGATCCAACACCGCGGGATCGCGGTGGATGAAAACGCCCGTGATCGCCTCGAGAACCAGCGCCTTGTTTGCTGCCGTTTTCCCTGATGTCGTCATTGCACTGCTCCTGTGAGTGACGGCCGAGGCCGGGCACGCGACATGCGTCGACCTATAAAGGTACCGATCTGTACCTTTACGAAGAATGGGCGCTTGGTGTACTTTTGTCAATCACGATTGCGCGGAGGCACCGGTGAGCAAGACGACAACGACCACGACCACCAAACGGGGCGCGCCGAAGCGCGGCGAGCCTTCCGCGCGTGAACGACTGGTCGAGACCGCGATCGAGCTGTTCTATCAACATGGCATCCGCGCGATCGGCATCGATGCCGTGCTCGAACGCTCTGGCGTATCGAAGTCGTCGCTCTACCGGACGTTCGCGTCGAAGGACGAACTGATCGCGGCCTTCGCGGACGAGCAGAACCGCCGCTTCTGGGCGTGGTGGGACGCGATCGTTGACGCGCATGCCGGTGCGCCGCGCAGGCAGCTCGACGCATTGTTCGACGGCATCGCGGACCTGCTCTCGACGCCCCGGTTTCGCGGCTGTCCGTTCGTCAATCTCGCGACGGAGTTCCCCGATCGCGACCATCCCGGCACGGTCATCGCGTGCGCCAACAAGGCGGAGGTCCGCGCGCGCCTGCACACCCTGTGCCGCGCGCTGGCGGTCGACGACCCGGTTCGGCTGGGCAACCAGCTGTCGCTGCTGATGGAGGGGGCGTATGCGTCGGCGCTGACCTTCGGCGTCGCCGGCCTGAAGGCCGAACTGGTCGATGCGGCACGACGATTGATCGACAGCGAGGTCGAGCGACCGCCGGTCATCCGCTGAACCGGCGCCGCATGCGATACCGCCTCCGATGAGGTCGGACGAAAAAAAGGCCGCGCCCCGATACGGGCGCGGCCTTCCCTGCGTTCCGGTGTTCGATCAATGCGCGGCGGCGGCCGCGTCGCTCGCGCCCCCTGCCTTGCCCGGCTTGGTGATCCAGATAAGCGGAATGATGATGATCATCACGATCGCCGCGCCGTAGAACACGTCGTTCAACCCGAGCATCGCCGATTGCGACTGCACGACGCGATCGAACAACGCATACGACGAGCCCTGGCCGAGGCCGAGCAGCGAATGGTAGCTGTCCATCTGCGCATTGAAGAGCGGGTTGGTCGGGCTTGCCTGCTGCGTCAGGATCTCGTGGTGCATGATCGTCCGGTTGTTCCACACGACGCCCGCGAGCGACGTGCCGATGCCGCCGAAGAACATCCGTGCGAAGGTCGACAGGCCTGCCGCGGCCGGTACTTTCTCGGGCGGCTGGCCCGACAGGATGATCACGGTCAGCGGCGCGAAGAACAGCGCCATCGGGATGCCCTGCAGCAGCGTCGGCAGGATGATGTAGCCCTCGCTGATGTCGGTGAAGAAGAACGTGCGCATGTAGTAGACGAGCGCGAAGCCGACGAACGCAAGCGTGCCGATGATGCGCGCATCCGAGCGCGGCAGGATCTTGCCCATGATCGGCGCGCCGATCACCGCGAAGATGCCGAGCGGCGCCGTCGCGAGCCCCGAGTCGACGGCCCGGTAGCCGAGATACTCCTGCATCCATTGCGGCAGCAGCACGAGCGTCCCGAAGAAGATCCCGTACGCAATCGCGATCGAGATCGTGCCGCCGAGGAAGTTGCGCTGCTTGAACAGCGTCAGGTCGACCACCGGATTCTTGTCGGTCAGCTCCCAGATGACGAACAACACGAGGCCCACGACGGCGACGATGGTCAGGATGACGATCGTGTTCGACGAGAACCAGTCGAGATCCTTGCCCTTGTCGAGCATGATCTGGAGCGACGCGACCCAGACGATCAGCAATGTCAGGCCGACGAAATCGATCGGCAGTTTCCGCGTGGGCGTATCGCGTTTGCGGTACAGGAACCAGACCATCGTGGCGGCGAACAGTCCGACCGGGATGTTGATGTAGAAGATCCACGACCACGCGTAGCTATCGGTGACCCAGCCGCCGAGCGACGGCCCGACGATCGGCCCCGTCACGACGATCATCGAGAACAACGATAGCGCGAGCGACGATTTCGCCTTCGGCCACGAACTGAGCAGGAGCGCCTGCGACATCGGGATCAGCGGCCCGGCCACGAGGCCCTGCAGCACGCGCGCGCCCAGCAGGAACGGCAGCGACGGCGCGACGCCGCACAGCCACGACGCGAGCACGAACAGCAGGATCGAGCCGACGAACAGCCGGACCTGCCCGAGCCGCTGCGTCAGCCAGCCGGTCAGCGGGATCGCGACGGAATTCGCCGCGGCAAACACGGTGATGACCCAGGTGCCCTCGTCGACCGATACGCCGAGGTTGCCCGAGATGGTGGGGATCGCGACGTTCGCGATCGAGGAATCGAGAACGGTCATGAAACCCGCGAGGCCCACGCTCAGCGAGCCCAGTGCGAGTGTCAGCCCCGTCAGCGGAGGAGGATTCGATTGGTTGGCGGTCATGTTGATCATCCGGTTAGGCGCGGCCCGGCGACGTGTGCGCCGGGTGACGGGAAATCACTTGTTGGCGGCGATGATGTCGGCGATCGCGGCATCGGCCTTGTCGCCGTATTTCGCGAACACGTCGGTCTTGTAGGTCGATGGCGGATCGGCTTGCGGGCCGGCGCTGCCGTGATCCTTCACGTTCACGTCGACCGTCATCGACAGCCCCACGCGCAACGGATGCCTTTCCAGTTCCTCGGGCGGAATCTCGATCCGCACCGGCAGCCGCTGCACGACCTTGATCCAGTTGCCCGTCGCGTTTTGCGCCGGCAGCAGCGAGAGCGCCGATCCGGTACCCGGCGTGAATCCGGCCACCTTGCCGTGGTAGACGGCCGCCGACCCGTAGACGTCGGCCGTCAGCTCGACCGGCTGGCCGATGCGGATGTGACGCAGCTGCCATTCCTTGAAGTTCGCATCGACCCACACCTGGTTCAGCGGCACGACCGACATCAGTGCGGCCCCTGGCGACACGCGCTGGCCGACCTGCACCGAGCGCTGCGCGATGTAGCCGGTCACGGGCGCCGGCAGCGTCGTTCGCGAATACGCCAGATACGCGTCGCGCACGTGCGCGGCGCTCACCATCACGTCCGGATGCTGGTCGACGGTCGTGTTCGCCGTCAGTGCGCGATTCGAGCCGAGCTGCTGCTTCGCGGCATCGAGCGCGGCCTGCGCCGACCGGACCGCGTCCTTCGCATGCGAGATGTCCTCCTCCGACACGGCGCCCGTCATGCCGGTCGACTGGCGCCGCCGCAGGTCGTCCTGCGCTTTCGCGAGATCGGACTGCCGCTCCGCGATGGTCGCGCGGTACTTGTCGTCGTCGACATAGAGCCCGTGCACCCTGCGCACGGTCTGGCCGAGATCGGCTTCGGCCTGCTGCAGCGCGATCTTCGCGTCCGCGGGATCGATCTGCACGAGCGGCTCGCCGGCCTTCACGATCTGCGTGTTGTCCGCGTTCACCGCGATGACCGTGCCCGACACCTGCGGCGTGATCTGCACGACGTTGCCGTTGACGTACGCGTCATCGGTTTCGACGTGATAGCGCGCTTCGAGGAAGTAGTACGCACCGTACGCGACGCCGGCAATGCCGAGGGATGCGGCGACCAGCGCGAGCAGCGCCTTGCGCTTGCCCGGGGTCTTCGGTGTCTCGTCGGTCGGCTGAGAATCGGGGGTGTTCATGAGTGGCTCCAGTCAAAGGTGAAATCGGGGGTGTTCGTTCGGTACGCGCTACCTGTGCGCAGGCAATCGATCAGTTCGTCGCGGCCGGCCGGGACGGCGCGGGAATCGGCGTGTCGGCGGTCGCGGCGAGGCCGGCCTGCGACGCATCGAAACCGCCGCCGAGCGCCTTGATCAGTGCGATCTGCTGGCTGCGGCGGCCCATCTCGAGATTGACGACGGCCGTCTCGGCCGCGAGCCGGTTGTCGTCCGCGTTGAGCACCTGCAGTTGCGGGTTGAGCCCCGAGCGGTAGCGGACGACGGCCAGCTGATAGGCAGTGGTTTGCGCCTCCAGCGCCTTGCGCGCATCGACCAGTTGAAGATCGGTCGAGCGGATCTGCGTGACTTGCGTGGCGACGTCGGACAGCGCGCCGATCAGCGTCTGGTTGTAGGTCGCGACGTCGTAGTCGAAGTCCGCATAGCGATCCTTCAATTGCGAACGCAATGCACCGGCGTCGAAGATCGGCAGGTGAATCGCCGGCGCGGCCTGGAGCTGCCGGCTGCCGGCCGTCAGGAAGCGTCCCCAGCCGAACGCGTCGAGCCCGGCCGCCAGCGACAGGTTGACGTCGGGATAGAACTCGGCCTTCGCTTCCTTCACGTCGTGAACGGCCGCATCGACCTTCCAGTAAGCCGCGACGATGTCGGGCCGGCGCGACAGCAGGTCGGCCGGCAGGTTGTCGGGCAGCGCGACGACGTCGCCGCCGTGCAGCGACGGCTCGGCGATCGCGAGGCCGCGATCGGGGCCGGCGCCGAGCAGCGCGCCCAGCTGGTAACGCACGGTCTTGATCTGGCCGTCGAGATCGCTGACGCTGGAGCGGCTCGTCGCGGTTTCGCCGTAGGCGGTCTGCCGCTCGACGTTGCTGTCGAGTCCGGCATTGACGCGCCCTTCCGTGAGGTGCGCGATCGTCTCGCGGTTGGCGACTTCGCGAACCTGGATGTCGCGCAGTGCATAAAGCAGCGCGAGCTGGTTGTAGGTGCTCGCGACCGACGCGGCGAGCGTGATGCGCACCTCCTCGGCTTCGGCGTCCGCCACCTTCTCCGACGAAACGGCCTGGCGCAGCCGCTCGCGGTTCTTGCCCCACAGGTCGAGATCCCACGACACGCTGGCCAGCAGGCTGTTCTCGCTCTGCCACGAGCCGCCGTACGGCGGCGGCACGATGCCGTTCGCGGTGTAGCGCTGGCGGGTCCACGTATAGCTGCCGTTGGCATTCGGATAAAGCGCGGACCTGGCCGTGCCGATGTAGGCCGACGCCTTCTCGATCCGCGCGCGCGCCTGGTCGATCGTCGGGTTGCCGCGCAACGCTTCGTCGATCAGCGCCGGCAGCTGCGGATCGCCGAACTGGTCGGCCCAGCTCATCGCGGGCCACTTGCCGCCTTCGGCCGGCAGGCTCTGTTGCGATTCGAACTTCGTCGGGGCCGCCATCTGCTTGTCGCTGTGGATGCCGGCAAAGTTCACGCAGCCGGCCAGGCTGAACGCGAGCAGCGCCGCGGCGGTGATCCATCCCTTACGAATGCCCGACTGCGGCCGGGAGGGCGAGTGAGAAGTCGTCGTGTTCATTTCCATGGTTCCCTTGAGTCATCCAGTCGTCGAACGATTAATTAGTGCATATGCACACGTTAGCCAGCCAGGTGTCGCGCATCAATGTCCGGAATGGCATGAATGAGTTACCGGGGTTGCTAACTGTCGGACGTGTCGAGCGTCATGCGAAACAGTTCGCGGCGCAGGTGAGCGGCCTGTTGCGCACCGAAATCGCGTTCGAAGCTGGCCTGTGCGGCTGCCCAGTGGACGGTCGCTTCATCGAGCTTCTTCGTGCCCTGCGCGGTCAATACGACCTGGAGCCGGCGACGGCGTTGCCCTTGCGCGGGCGCCGCCACCAGGCCGCGTCGCAGCAACGGCTTCAGTGCGCGGACCAGCGTCGTTCGGTCCATCACCATCGCTTTTGCGAGTTCGACCATGGTCAGGCCCGCGCTGACGGCGAGCATGCCCAGGATGCTGAACTGCGTGGGCGTGATGCCGACGGCGGACAGATGGTGCTCGTAGAGCTTCGAGATATGCCGCGAAGCCTGGCGGAGCGCGAAACAGTCGTCGTCAAGGAGGTCGATCGAGTGCATGCGCACAGCTTAGTGGCCGGCCTGCCGGAGAACGATGGCGCGCGAGTTATCAGATTGTTGTCGCTGCGTGCAGGAATGGCGCGCGGATCGCGGCTTAGCGGGTTCTCGATGCCTCGAAGAAATCGACCGCGTAGTCGATGAAGGCGCGCACCTTGGCGGGCAGCAGCGTCCGGTTGCTGTAAGCGAGTTGCAGCTCGATGCTCTCGTCGACCAGCGGGAAATCGGCGAGCAGCCGCAGCAGCGTTCCGGAAGCGAGGTCTTTTTCGACCAGCGCCCGCGGCGTGATGCCGATGCCGAGCCCTTGCAGCACCAGCTCGCGGTTGAACGCGGGACTGTTGGACGACACGCCGAAGCTCAGCGCGATCGCGAGTTCCTGCCCGTCGACGCGGAAACGGAGATCGGGACGGCGGATCGACGGCGACAACGGGACGAAGTGATGCGCGGCCAGCTCTGACGGATGCGTGGGTGTCGATGCGGCCTTCAGGTAGTCGGGCGTCGCCACGAGGACCACCGGAATCCGGTCGAGCACGCGCACGACGGTCGTCTCGCTCATCAGCATGAAGGGAACGACGATGCCCAGGTCGTACCCTTCCCCGACCAGGTCGACCGGCCGCTCCGTCAGCGTGACGTCGAGCGTGACCTTCGGATGGGCGCGCTTGAAGCCGGCAATCAGCGGGACGAGCCGCTGGATCGTCGCGGTCGCGTGCGCGACGAGGCGCAACACGCCCTGTGCCTCGCGCGACTGGTTCCCGACCTCCGCCTCGACGGTATCGACCTCTTCGAGAATGCGCACGCAGCTTTCGTAGAACCGCTCCGCCGCCTCCGTGAGCGAGATCCGGCGGGTCGTCCGGTTCAGCAACCGGCAACCCATCCGCTGTTCGAGCGCCGCGATCGTTCGCGAGACCGCCGGCGGGGCCATGCCGTGATGATCGGCCGCGCGGGCGAAACTCTTCAGTTCGACCACCGTCCGGAAAATCCGCATGCTTTCGATGTAATCCATGGCCACATCTCGGGAACGGGTAGCAGTCAGACGCAACACCGAGGCATGACGGTGTTGCTGCGTGCCGAAACAACCAGGCGGCTTGTTCGCAGCAATATAGCAAAACCGGCTGGCCGCACCGGTGCATGCGCGCTGCGCTGCCTGCCCGCGAACGCTGCGCGGCAACTACCACGACTGCCAGTATCTGCGCTGTCCGTGCCCCCGTGACCTTGTCGGTATCGCTGGCGCGCCGTCGCAGGCCGCGCCGCTTCGACCGGAGACATGACAGATGCCCTTTGACTGGGCGCAGGAACAGGACGCGACGCGGCTCGGGCACGAAGGACCGTGGGACATGATCGTGCCGGAGACGTATGGCGGTGACGGTCACGGCTGGTGGCATTTTTTCTCGACGCTCGAAGGATTCGCCGGATTGACGGCATGCGTTTGCTTCCCTGCCCTTCGAGTCGACCACATGTTCGATGTCAGGCGCGTTTTTGAAACGACGGGTTTGGATTTTTAATCGCACTGTTGTGATAAGAAAAGTTATCCGGATAGGCGCATCGTTTTATCCAACTACGCGTTTCGTGGCAGACAAACCGGAGCGCCTAGCCATCGGAAAACCGGCCCCTTCGCCGCGGTCGCGCCACGTTTCGACGTTCTCCCGCATCGCATCGGGGCGCTTGAGCGCGGCGTCGAGGGCCCATGCCGATTTGCCGCGCCGCAGGCGCCGTGGCGGCAGCACCGATGCCGGCGCGGCAACCGGCCTCCCCCACATTTGTTCCTGTGACGCAAGACTGTTGCACCACGGTGGGTGTTCGAAATCGTGACCGGCACGCCTACAGTTTGCCCATCGGATTCATCGATCCGGTCGGCACTGAAGCCGAACACCATTCACCTGTCGAGGTACATCATGAGCACATCCAGAGTCATCATCGTCACCGGCGCGTCGCAAGGCATCGGTGCGGAGACGGTCAACGCATTCCGTGCACGCGGCCATCGCGTCGTCGCGACGTCCCGTTCGATCGGCCCGTCGAGCGCCCCCGATCTCGTCACCGTCGCGGGCGATATCGGCGATCCGGCAGTCGCACGCCGCGTCGTCGACGCAGCAATCGAACGTTTCGGCCGCGTCGACACGCTCGTCAACAACGCGGGCGTGTTCATCGCGAAGCCGTTCACGCAATACACTGCGGACGACTACGCGCAGATCACGCACGTCAACCTGAACGGTTTCTTTCACGTCACGCAGCGCGCGATCGAAGCGATGCAGAAGCATGGCGGCGGGCATGTGGTCAGCATCACGACGAGCCTCGTCGATCACGCGAACAGCAACGTGCCGTCGGTGCTCGCGTCGCTGACGAAGGGCGGGTTGAACGCGGCGACGAAGTCGCTCGCGATCGAGTATGCGAAGGCCGGGATCCGCGTGAACGCTGTGTCGCCCGGCGTCATCAAGTCGCCGATGCATGCGCCCGATACGCATGCGACGCTCGCGTCGCTGCACCCGGTTGGCCGCATGGGCGAGATGAGCGACATCGTCGACGCGATCCTCTATCTGGATTCGGCGCCGTTCGTGACGGGCGAGATCCTGCACGTCGACGGCGGCCAGAGCGCCGGGCATTGAGCCTCGGCACGGGGGCGCCGAGCCGGCCTAGCGCGGTACGGCAGCTCGCCTGGCGCGTGGTTTGCCCGCCTGCCTGGCGGGCGCACGCGCCAGTTGCTCGACGAGAAAGTCGACGAACACACGCACGCGCGACGACAGATGGCGCGCATGCGGGTACAGCAGCATGAACGGCCGCGACCGGCCGCCGAGACCGGGCAGCACTTCCACCAGCGTGCCGGCGCTCAGGTCCTGTTCGACGATGAAACGGTAGGTCTGGAACAGCCCCGCACCGCTGCGTGCGAGCGTCACGCCGGCCAGAACGTCGCCCGATGTGCCGTAGCTGCCGGTGGTCGCGACGTCGAGTTCGTCCGATCCGTCGTCGAACAGCCATGGAATCGGCCGCCCGCTGCTCGGCAGTTCGAACTGGATGCATTCGTGCGCATGCAGATCGTCGATCGCGGTCGGCGTGCCCGCCCGCTTCAGGTAGCCGGGTGTCGCGACGATCACGAGTTCGGCATCTTCCAGCTTGCGCGCGACCAGGTTCGAATCGGCCGGCGCGCGGCCGCGGATCGCGAGATCGAAGCCTTCCTCCGCGAAGTCGATGTTGCGGTTGCTCAGGTGGGTTTCGACGCGCACGTCCGGATACTGCTCGCGGAACGCGGGCAACAGCGGCAGCACGCGATAGTGCCCGTACGGCGTCGGCATGCTGATTCGCAGCACGCCGGCGGGCGTCGCCTGCTGGCCGGTCGCTTCGCGTTCCGCGTCGACGAGTTGCGACAGCGCATCGCGGCATTGCTCGAAATAGCGCCGGCCGGAGTCGGTCAAGCGAATCTGCCGCGTCGTGCGTACGAACAGCCGCACGCCGAGACGCTCTTCGAGCCGCGCGACCGACCGGCTGACTGCGGCCGGCGTGACGCTCGCCGCGGTGGCCGCCAGCGTGAAGCTGCCGAGTTCGGCTGCGAGGCAGAACAGCTCGATGCTGCCCAGCAGCAGGTCGTCGAATTTACGTTGCATGGGGCGGTTCCTGCCGTCTTCGGCGTATGGCGCGCGATGGAGCGACGAGTGTGCATGAATATTGCGCGGGAAACCAGCCAACACCGCGCGCGTGATTCGTTACATGGCGTCCCGAATCAATTGCGCCGCTGACATTTACCGGCTTCGGTCGCCTAACTACAGTGACTGACAGGCAACACCGATCACCCGGACCACTTTCCACCAGGAGCATGACATGACCATCGAACAGAAACTGGCCGAACTCGGCCTCGCGTTACCCGAACCGCCGACTCCGCTCGGCAGCTATACGGCCGTCAGCGAAGCCGGCAACCTGCTGTTCGTGTCGGGCCAACTGCCGCTCGTCGACGGCAAGGTCGCCTACACCGGCCGCGTCGGCGAGCAGTTGAATGTCGACGAAGGCAAGCTCGCGGCGCGGCTGGCGGCGCTGAATGTGCTTGCGCAGATTCGCAAACATCTGGGCGGGTTTGACCGGTTGCGCAAGATCGTCCGCGTCGAGGGACACGTCAGCTCGGCCGACGGCTTTTTCGGGCAGCCGGCCGTGGTCGACGGTGCATCCGACCTGTTCGCCGCCGTGCTCGGCGAGAAGGCCGGACATGCGCGTTCGGCGTTCTCCCAGCGCCAGTTGCCGGCCGATGCGGCCGTGATCCTCGTCGTGATCGCCGAGATCGACGCAGCATGATGGAGCGGCCGCCCTGCGGGTCGGTCATCCCGTCTCGCGGGCGTTTTCGTGTGCCCTGCCCTGAATCCGGCACGTTCATCGATCCGTTCGATATCAGGGGGCGATCACTCGAAATCCTTATCCAGAAAGGCTCGACACGTTCCAGATACATTGAAATACAAAATATCGCATGCGATTTAATCGAATGCGCTTGATGTAAGCGGTCGCCGCGACCAAACTGCATCGCATGCGATCGAATCGCATCTGAAACAAACCTCAACTGACGGAGTAAATGATGAGCAAGATCGAAAAAGTGCTGTACACGGGCAAGACGCATACGACTTCCGGCGGCCGCGACGGCGCGGCGCGCAGTTCCGACGGCCGCCTCGACATCCAGCTGTCGTCGCCGGGCAGCGCCGGCACCGGCACCAACCCGGAACAGCTGTTCGCAGCCGGCTGGTCGGCCTGCTTCATCGGTGCGATGCAGCTTGCGGCGCGTGCCGCGAAGGTCACGCTGCCGGCCGATCTCGCGGTCGACGCCGAAGTGGATCTCGGCACCGGCGGCAACGCGTACTTCCTGCAGGCCCGGCTGAACGTGAGCGTGCCGGGGCTCGATCGCGACGTCGCGCAACAGATCGTCGATGCCGCGCACCAGACCTGCCCGTACTCGAAAGCGACGCGCGGCAACATCGACGTCGATATCCGTATCAACTGAACGTTGTATCGGGCGGCCGAACGCCGCCCGTCCGAATTCCCGGTTCCTTTTTTATCGAGGTGAATGATGAAAACCCAATTGATCGCTGCCCTGCTCGTCGCTGTTTCCGCTTCCGCTGCTGCACCGGCATTCGCCGACCAGGCCGTCGTGTCCCGCGCGCAGGTGCGTGCCGAACTCGTCCAGCTCGAACAAGCCGGCTATCGCCCGGGCCGTGCAAACGACCCGCATTACCCGGACGACCTGCAGGCCGCATTGACGCGCATTCACGCGAACGATGCGGTGGCGGCCGATTCGTCCGCATCGTCCGGTTATGGCCGCGACACCGAGGCCACGACGCAGTCAGGCAACCGGCCTGCGACGCGCATCGCCGAGCGCTCGATCTACTTCGGCCATTGAATGAAACCGCGAGCGGCGCCGATGGCCGGCGTGCGGTGCGCAACTTCTGAAACCCTGTTTCCCCTGTCGAGGTAAATGATGAAGACCCAACTGATTGCAGCCCTCCTCGTTGCCGTGTCGGCTTCCGTCGCCACCCCGGTGTTCGCCGGCGAAAGCACCGTCACGCGCGCGCAGGTGCGGGCGGAACTGGCCGCGTTGCAGCAGGCCGGCTACCTGCCGAACCGCCCCAACGATCCGAACTATCCGGACAATATCCAGGCGGCGCTGAGCCGGATTCACGACAGCGGCGCCGTCGCGGCCGACACGCAGGCAGCCGGCTACGGCAGCGACGCCGGCAGCGCGACGCAATCCGGCAGCCGCAACGTGGTTCGCACGGCCGAGCGCTCGATTTATTTCGGCCATTGAGCGTCGCGCGACGAAAACAGTCGCCAATCTCAGTCGCAAAAAGCGCATGCGATGTAATCGCATGCGCTTTTGTTATTGAGGGTAACGGAATCCGGATCGACAGTGCGACCTGCGCGACCGAACCGGTCTATGCTGTGCGGCACCCCACCATCAATCGAGGAGCACCCGATGCGGGATGCTACGACCGGTACCACGACAGGCGATACGCACGTGCTCGACCGGGTTGTCTGGAACGCCCTCACGGGCAAGCAGCGCCGCTTTGCAATCGGCAATGACCGCGCGTGGCGGTTTCCGGCGGCCATTGCGCCATTCGCCGCGATCGCCGACACGAGCGCGGCTTCGTTCGACGCGCTGCGCGAACTGGTCGCCGCGCACGGGCCAACGGCCCTCGTCACGCCGAACGAGATCGAGCCGCCTGCGGGATTGCCGGTCATCCGGCGCGCGACATTGCTGCAAATGGTCTGGCAAGGAACGCCTGATCCGGCGTATGAGTCGGCGCATGTCACGCTCGGCGAAGCTGATGTGCCCGACATGCTCGCGTTGACCACCTCGGCGCAGCCGGGCCCGTTCGGCGCGCGCACGTTCGAGCTCGGCCGCTACATCGGCGTACGCAGCGAAGGCCGGCTGGCCGCGATGGCCGGCGAGCGGATGCAGCTCGACGGGTATACGGAGATCAGCGCCGTGTGCGTGGAGGCCGCATTCCGGCGGCAAGGTCTCGCGGCGCGCCTGATCCGGTCGTTGATTGCGTCGATCGGCGCACGCTCGGAAACGCCTTTCCTGCACGTCCTCACGACGAACCAGGTGGCGATCGAGCGCTACGTCTCGCTCGGTTTCGTCGTGCGTCGCGAGATGCGCCTGCTGGTGCTGGGCGACGCGCACGCATGACGATGCGGCCGACGCGTGGCACGCGCCGGCCGCCGATGGTTCATCTGATTACGCTTCGGTCGAACGGATCAGGTTGCCGCGCAGCGTGACGATCGCCTTCTGCACCTTCGCGAATTCGTCCGGCTTCAACCCGGTGGCTTCGACCAGATTCATGTCGAGCCCCTTCTCGCGCACGCGGCGGCCGCTCTTCGTCAGGCTGACGAGCACCTGGCGTTCGTCGGACGGATCGCGGTGCCGCTCCAGGTAGCCCATCGCTTCGAGCTTCTTCAGGATCGGCGTCAGCGTATTGGATTCAAGGAACAGCTTCTCGCCGAGCTGGCCGACGGTCTGGTTGTCCTGCTCCCACAGCGCGATGATCGTGATGTACTGCGTGTACGTCAGGCCGAGCTCGTCGAGGATCGGCTTGTACGCCTTGCCGAAAGCGAGGTTCGCCGAGTAGATCGCAAAACACAGGAATTCGGACAGCTTCGGCGCGGCAGGCGATGGGGCTTCGGTCGGTTTCATGGGCTTCCTCCAGCGACGTGAACGGTCGCAGACGATCGCATTATATATCGCATACGATCTTATCGGAAGCATGATAATCGTTCTCGATGAACCGATGTGACCTCAGCCCTGCCGGCGGCGCTTGCCGGTTGGCTGACGGCTGACCGACAGCAGCGAGCATTGCACCGGATGCGCGATTTCGGTCGCGAGCCCGCCTGCGGCAAACAGCAGGATCATCAGCCAGCGTTTCATGCGTCCTCCACGACCGACAGGCTCGCGCCGTCGGCGATCGTCGCGTCGAGCGCATACGGATCGATGCCGTCGAGGCAGCCGAGATTGACGCGCCAGCATGCCGGGTCTTTCCGCGTCTGATGGAACGGATAGACGCCGCACCGGCTGCAGAAATAGTGACGGGCCGTGCGCGTGTTGAAGCGGTAGCACGTGAGCGCGCCCTCGCCTTCGATGATGTTCAGGTTGGCGGCCGCGAACATCGGGCTCATCAGCGCGCCGCGGCGGCGGCACAGGCTGCAGTTGCAGCGAACGGCCGGCGTAATGGCCGCCCGGACTTCGAACTTGACGGCCCCGCAATGGCAGGATCCCTTGAACCACGTTGCAGACATGATGGACTCCGGAAGAGGTCATGCCTGCTTTATAGCGAACCCGCGCGCGGCGCTTGTATCGCGCTGTATCCGCGTTTCTGTCAGATACAGAACGTTGCAAATCTGCGGCTCGCGCGATCAGTCGAGTGCGTGCTGCAGCCGCTCGATCGCCGCGCGCGTTTCGCGTTCGAGCGTGGCGAACAGCTCGGCGGCAGGAAGCGCGCGTGCCAGCGGCGCCGCCTGTCCGGCCCACTGCGCGCCGTAGCCGAATTCGCCCTTCGCTTTCGCGGCCGCGTGCAGCGCCTTGCCTGCATCGTAGGCGATCGGATACGTGGGCGTGGCCGGCGCGTCCGGGGTGTCGCCGAGCGCGGTCAGCCGGTTCGCGATGCCGCGCGCGATCCGGCCCGAGATCGCTGATGTAAACGTCGTCCGTCGAGCGGCGTCGCCAAGAATCGCGCGGCGATAGCCGTCGTCGATCGACGTCTCCGGGCACGCGACGAACGCCGTGCCGAGCTGCGCGGCCTGCGCGCCGAGCGCGAGTGCGGCGGCAATGCCCTCGCCGTCCATGATGCCGCCGGCGGCGATCACGGGCAGCGGGCATTCGCGCACGATCAGGCGCGTCAGCGCGAACGTGCCGAGCCGATCGTCGTGCGCGGTCGAATCGAACAGGCCGCGATGCCCGCCGGCTTCGATGCCCTGCGCGACGATCGCGTCGATGCCGGCGGCGGCAATCTGCCGTGCCTCGTCGAGATTCGTCGCGGCCGCGAACAGCGTGACGCCCGCGCGCTTCAGCACGGCGATTACCTCAGCGTCAGGCAGCCCGAAATGGAAGCTGACGACAGCCGGCTTTTCCTCGATGAGCATCGCCTGCATCGCGTCGTCCGCGATAAAGCTCGTATAGATCTCCGACAGCGACGCGGGCGGCGTCGCGCCGTATTCGCGGAACACCGGCGCGAGCCAGTCGAGCCACGCGCGTTCGACGGCCGCATCGGCGTGGGCCGGACTGTGGCAGAACACGTTGATGTTGAACGGCCGGTCGGTGAGCGCGCGCGTGTCGCGGATCATCTTGCGCGCGCCGTCGGCGTTCGTCGCGCCGACGCCGAGCGAGCCGAGCCCGCCCGCGTTCGACACGGCGGCGGCCAGCGCCGGCGTGCTGACGCCGGCCATCGGCGCCTGGACGATCGGTGCGCGGATACCGAGGGTGCGCAACAGTGTCCGGTTATGGGTCGGTTGATTCATGTTGCTTGTCTCCTGTTGACGGCCGACGCGCGAGCTTGGCGCGTCGCATTGGCCGCATGTATCGGGTTTCCGGTTTCACCCCTAGAATAGCGGACGGAGAAACCGCATCCAAGGCCGTCAGCGCGCAGCGTTCACTGAACGCTGCGCCCGACATTCATGCGGCTCCGCTGTCAAATCCAACAACACCATCACAGCATTCATGAAAAGAAGAACATTCCTCGCGCTGCCCGCTGTGGCGGCGGCCGGCATGCTTGCCGGCTGCAACAACGTCAATATCGGCCCGATCACCAATCGCATGATGAAGGACCCGGAATACCGGGAAACGCTGTCGGCGTTCCTGATCAGTTCGGACGGGAAGAAACTGGTCGTGATCGGCAAGCAGTACCACTACATCTTCGATGTGCCGCCGGCCCTCGCCGTCAACCTCACGGCACCCTATCGTCCCAAGCTGTATACGGATTTCGACGATTTCGAGACGCACGGCGACAAGATCTCCGGGCGTTACACGTTGCAGCTTTCGCGCAAGGATGCGCCCCCTGGCTCCGAGCTTCGCGAGCGTGCGCTCGCCGATGGTTTCAAGGACAAGCGCGACCAGCTGACGGAGCGCGGCACGATCAGCGGCAAGCGTTACCAGCCGAACGACGTCACGCCGTCGTCGTTCCCGCAGGCATTCAATCACGAGTACGACGTCCAGGTCATCGAGCGGCCGTCGCTGCTCGGCCAGGGCGCGAAGCTCGCGCTGTCGCCGCTCACGATAGCGGCCGATGGCGCTGTGGGCCTGCTTGGCCTGGCGCTGCTCCCGATCGCGCTCACGGCATTCATCATCGTCGCGCATTGAGACCGGAGTCCACGATGAAATCCCCTGCCCGAAAGCTGTTCCGGATCGGCTGCGTAGCTACCTGCCTCGCGTTCGCGCAACATGCCTCGGCCGAAAGCGACTGGGACGCCGCGCGCCAGGTGCGTACCGACTGGGTATTCGCGTCGATGAAGGAAAGCGACGTGCGGCCGACGCTTGATCGCACACTGAAGGACCAGGTGCACTGGGCCGACCTGCCCGGCAACGCACCCGATGCGGGCGCGTTCCAATGCACGAAGCTCGCGCTGCCGCCGCCGTCGGCCGCTGCGCAGGCTGCGTTCGACGCGGCGCCGTCGTCACGTGGCCGAGAAGCCGACAAGGCCTATGCAAGGGCTGCGTCGCTCGGCTCGTGGCGCGCGGCCGCGCGCCTGGTCAACAGTTCGCTCGAAGACGAGGATTGGGAAGGTGCGCAGCCGGCGATCGCGTGGCTGCTCGTGCATCACGTGCCGGCCGGCTACAACAAGCTCGCGGACGTGCTGCAGGCGATGTCGGGCTACGACGGCGAAACGCCCGGCGAGCGCATGAGCGGGATGATCGCGTCGTTGCGCTGGCGTGCGGCGCGTGAAGGCGATCCCGTCGCGCAGATGGAGATGGCCGATCTGTTCGAGAAGCTCGGCAAAAACGACCTCGTCACCGCGCTGCGCGCGTGCGCGACGCAGCAGAATCCGGAGCTGAAATGATGCGTGTCGCCGGTACGCCGCGGTGACACGCGGCGTACCGGCGCGCACAACGACATCGCCGCCCCGGACTTCGTACCGTACAGCGTGTGTTTCTGTCGGCGGCGGCAGATCCAGGCGCAGCAGCATCGCCTCGAGAGCGCGATTCGTCAGCGACGGATGCAGCACTTTGCGCTGGCGCACGGGCCCCCCCTGCGCGTGTTTCACGGGCCGGCGTTCGTGCCGGCCGATCGAGCATGACCGTGTCGCTGCCGACGGCTGTTGCACCGGCGGCCACGCGACGGGTCTCATGGTTTTCCCGGTCCGTCAGGTTGCGGGGTGACGCACCGCTTTCGGTACACCACCGCGTGCGACGCAGGCTGCAACGGCCTGCCGCGCGAATCCGGGCCGCCGCGCGTTCCTACCCTTTCTGCCCGGGAAAGGACGCTTGAAACATCCGCAATTATCACGCGCAGCCGATTTGCCCACCATGTGTCGGACGATCGGCGCAGCGTGCACATCTGGCCCTCTCCCGGACCCTGCAATGGCTGCCGCCGTGTCGTGTGGCCGGACGCGTCACGCCGGCCGAAAACGGCCGGGCCGCGCGCCACGGCATATCGAAAATCAGGAGACACGATGAACAGCCAATCCCTCGATCTCGGCGGCAACGCGGGTGGACCTGCGTCCGCCCGACTGCCGGCCGCTTCTTCCGGCGTCGGCGCCGACGCGGCGGCCCTCCCCGTCCGTCGCATCACGCTCGGCGATTTCATGGACGACCTGCCGGTCGGTGCATTGCACCGGTTCGTCGTCTGGGTGATCGGCATCGGGCTGTTCTTCGACATGTACGAGATCTTCCTCGTCAGCACGATCGGCTCCGCGTTGCAGAACGAATACGGGCTGAGCCGGCAAAGCGCCGATTTCAAGCTGCTGCTGGCGTCCGCGTTCATCGGCATGTTCGTCGGCGCGATGTGCCTCGGCAGCCTCGCCGACCGCATCGGCCGGCGCAAGGCGTTCTTGCTGACGCTCGTGTGGTACAGCGCGTTCTCGCTGGTGGGCGCGTTTTCGGTGAACGCCGACATGCTCGTTGCCTGCCGCTTCCTGACGGGCATCGGCGTCGGCGCGATCTATCCCGTCGCCGACAGTTTCCTGTCCGAAATCCTGCCGAAGGACAAGCGCGGGCGGCTTGCCGCATGGGCCTATACGACTTCGTATGTCGCGGTGCCGCTCGTCGGTTTTCTCGCGCTGTGGCTGAACCCGCTGAATGTGGCCGGCGTGGCCGGCTGGCGCATCATTCTCGCGATCGGCAGCCTCGGCGCCGTGTACGTGCTGCTCGTCCAGCACCGGCTGCCGGAGAGCCCGCGCTGGCTGCTCGCGCAGGGCCGCACGGCCGACGCGCACGCGGCGCTGCGGCGTTTCGCGGAAAGCGCCGGCGTGCGTGTGCCCGAGCAGTTCGCGGAGCCGGTCGAGCCGCAGCGGCCGCTCGGTCTCGGCGAGCGCATCGCGCTGCTGCGTCGTGAACCGTACGGCGCACGCTACGTGATGCTCGCGATCTTTCACCTGTTCCAGGGCTTCGGCTACTACGGGTTCGGCACGCTGGCCGGCACGGTCGTGAAGAGCCGCGGCTTCGACGTGACGGACAGCACGCTGTTCATCGCGCTGTCGTTCATCGGTTATCCAATCGGGTCGCTGCTGTCGATTCCGCTACTCAACTGGATCGAACGCCGCACGCTCGTGATCGTGTCGATCCTGTCGATCGCCGTATTCGGGCTGTGCTTCGCGTATTCGGGCAATACCGTGCTGATCGTCGGCTTCGGGTTCCTGACGACCTGCGCGTCGAACGTGTTCAGTAATGCGTATCACGTATACCAGGCCGAGATCTTCCCGGCACGCGTGCGCTCGACGGCGATCGGCAGTACCTATGCGCTGTCGCGGATCGTCAGCGGCGCACTGCCGTTCGTGCTGCTGCCGGTGCTCGCCAGCTACGGCGCGGGCGCGATGTTCGGCGCGATCTCGGTCGCACTCGGCATCGTCGCGGTGACGCTGCGCGTGCTCGGGCCGCTGACCACGCGGCGCAGCCAGGATGAGATCAATCCGGTGTAATGCGGCGATCAGCACGGGGTGGCGCGCAAGCGTGCCCGTGCATCGCCGTTTCATCGCATTCAGCGTGCCGACATGAAATCGAACAGCTTCGCGATATCGGTGGTCAGCACGCCACCCGCCTTCACGCCGACCCACAGCGAGCGTGTCGCCCACGCATCGTCGAGCTTCACGATACCGAGCCGTGCCGCGCGCTCGCCCGTCACCGCATCGCGCGGCAGCACGCCGATGCCGAGCCCCGCTTCGATCATCCGGCTCACGCCGTCGAAATTCGATACCTGAATCCGCAGCTTCAGCGAGCGCTCGGCCGCGAACGCGGCGTCGGTCATGCGCGCGAGCAGCGAACTGCCGTCGCTCAGGCCGACGTAGTCCTCGTCGAGCGTATCCGCGAAGCGGATGCTGTCGTGCGAGGCGAACCTGTGCGTGCGCGGTACGAGCAGCACGAGTTCGTCGCGCCGGTACAGCCGCCGCTCGATGCCGGGGGCCGGCACGTTGTCGGCGAATACGCCGAGATCGGCCTTGCCCGACGCGAGCGCGTCGACGATCTCGTGACTCAGCCGCTCCTCCAGACTCACCTTGATGCCCGGGTTGTCGGTGAGGAATGCGGCGAGATCGGCGGGCAGGAACTGGACGATCGCGGACGTGTTGGTCCACACGTGGATGTGGCCGCGCACGCCGGCGACGTAGTCGCTCATCTCGTGCGCCATCCGGTTGACCTGCTCGATCACTTTCGTCGCGTGATCGAGCAGCGCACGGCCGGCGGGCGTGAGCTCGACGCCGCGCGCATGCCGGACGAACAGCGCGCTGCCGGTCACGCTTTCGAGTTCGGCAATCCGCTTGCTGACCGCGGAAAGCGTGAGCTGGCCGTGTTCGGCCGCCTTCGTCAGGCTGCCGTGCTCGGCGACGAGCGCGAACACGCGCAGCGACTGCAGATCGAAATGAAGCGGGTTCACCATGTCGTGGGTCCTGGGAAGGCCGTGCGGCGCACGCCATATTGCACCGGCCTGACGCCGATCATACGCGCGGCCGGACTCGTGCGATACGGCGTGCGGCTAGCGCGGGGCGATGGCCTGCAACGCGGCGAGCATCGCCCCGTCGGGCCGCGCGAGATCGTCGAGCACCGCGAAGTGCTTCATGCCGGGCAGCCACGTACGTGCAATCCGTTCGCCGGCCGCGTCGCACGCCGTCGCGTATTCGTCTGCCTGCCGGATGAGTTCGGACAGTTCGGCGTCGCCGACCGCCACGACGGTCGGCACACCGGGCCCGACATGACGCAACGGGCTGCATGCGTCGATCTCGCGCGCGGTGAGCTGCAGCTTGTCGTTCAGGCAGCACAGCGAGATCGGTTCGAGATCGACGAGCGGGCTGATCGCGAGCGCCGACACGACGGCAGGATGCGCGCGATGCATGGCCGTCAGGTGGCCGCCCGCCGAGTGGCCGCTCAGGTGGATCGGCCGCTGCACGGTGCCGAGGCCGTCGGGGTCGCGGGCGAGATGATCGAGCAGCGTGCCGATCTCGGCGACGATCTCGGTCATCGTCGCGATCGGCGCGAGCGTGTATTCGGCCAGGATGACGTCGAAGCCGCGCGCGAGCGGCCCGCTCGCCGCATACGCGAAGTCCTCTTTCGTGCAGTGCTGCCAGTAGCCGCCGTGGATGAACACGAACAGCGGCGCACCGGGCTGCCCGCACGACAGCCAGTCGAAGCGTTGCGCGGGTTGCGCGCCGTAACGCAGGTTGCGGCGGCCGGGCGTCGCGTCGTACAGCGCGACGCTACGGGCCTGGCACGACGCGAGCAGCGCCGGGAAATCGGCAACAGCCTTCGTGTTCAGGTAGGCGGCGTCGAGCGCCGCGCGGTCCATGCCGCGATAGAGGATCGTCATTCGGGAGCGCCTGGGTCGGGTTGCGGATGCGCGGGACAGCTTCGCCGTGCGCGTTGCCAAGGCGTCGGCCGGGCCGACGCCGTTGCACCATTATCCGCAGCGTGACCGCGGCCTGCTATCCGGAATCGGCGGGCGCGGCGTCCGCCTGTCCGCTTTCGGCGAAGGACTGCGAACGCCGTGTACTGATGGACGCGCCGCCTGTTGTCGCCCGAGTCAGATCAGCTCGGAGATCTCGATCAGGTTCAGGTCGGGATCGCGCACGTAGACCGAGCGGATCTTCTGCGTCGCGCCCGTGCGTTCGACGGGCCCTTCGACGATCGGCCATTCCACGCGCTGCAGGTGCGCAATCACGTCGTCGAGCGGCACCGATGCGATGAAGCACAGGTCGAGCGCGCCGGGCACCGGCACATGCGCTTTCGGTTCGAACTCGGCGCCGCGCACGTGCAGGTTGATCTTCTGGTTGCCGAAGCGGAACGCGAGCCGGCCGGCGCCGAACGTTTCGAGCTGCATCTGCAGCACCTCGGTGTAGAAATGCTTCGTCTTGTCCGGATCGACGCAGGTCAGTACGAGATGGTCGAGGTGGTCAATCAACGCCATGGATGTCGCTCCTGTTGTTCATGAAAACGCGCGTTGCGCGGGCATGTCGCCGGCGTCGGCGTGCGGTGCGGGATGCAGGTCCGAGCGGCGCCCGGCCTTCAGGATCTGGCTCGGCACATCGTGCCCGATCAGCGCGGGCAGCCGTGCCGACGCCGCGAGCACGGCCGCGAGGTCGATGCCCGTATCGTAGCCGTCGAGTTCGAGCATGTGCACGAGTTCCTCGGTGCACGCGTTGCCGGTCGCACCCGGCGCATACGGGCAGCCGCCGAGCCCGCCGAGCGATGCGTCGAAGCGGTCGATGCCGGCGTCGAGCGCGGCAAGCGTGTTGGCCAGCGCCATCCCGCGCGTGTTGTGGAAATGCAGCGTGAGCTGCAGCGCGCGGAAGCGCTCGCGCGCGCGTTCGGCCACATCGCGCACCTGCGTCGGAAAGGCCATGCCCGTCGTGTCGCACAGCGTGAAGCCGTGCACGCCGAGATCGGCGAAGCGCTGCATCCAGGCGAGCACCGTTTCGGCCGGCACGTCGCCTTCCATCGGGCACCCCATCGCGGTCGACAGCGATACGTTGATCGCGACCTGCGAGCCTCGCACGGCGTCGATCACGTCGCGCAACTGCGAGAACGACTGCTCGCGCGTCATCCGCAGGTTCGCGCGGTTGTGGCTTTCGCTCATCGACATCACGAGATTCACTTCGTCGACGCCGCACGACAGCGCGCGCTCGGCGCCGCGCACGTTCGGCACGAGCACCGTATAGACGACGCCCGGTGCGCGCACGATGCCGTGCATCACGGCCTCCGCGTCGCGCAACGCCGGGATCGCCTTCGGCGACGTGAACGACGTGACCTCGATCTTCGCGTAGCCGCACGCGCTCAGCGCGTCGACGAGCGCGATCTTGTCGTCGGTGTCGACGAAGGCCGCTTCGTTCTGGAAACCGTCGCGCGTCGCGACTTCGTGGATATAGAGCCGTTTGCGTTGCCCGTTCATGTCGTCGTCTCCTGGGTCCGGTTCAGATCACGCCGCGCGTGCGCCAGTCGCCGCGCGTCGCGGCATCGATGCCGAGCGACGCGAGCACCGCGTCGGTATCCGCGCCGAGCGCGGGCGCCGGGCGGTCGATGCGCCCGGGTGTGGCGTCGAGTTTCGGCACGATGCCCGGCACGAGCACGGGCGTGCCGTCGGGCAGCGCCGCGTCGACGATCATGTCGCGTGCGCGGTAATGCGGGTCGGCCGCGATGTCGGCCACGTCGTAGATACGCCCGGACGGAATGCGCGCTTCGTTCAGCGCAGTGAGCACGGCGTCGAGATCGTGGCGCGC
This sequence comes from Burkholderia cepacia, assembly GCF_029962485.1. Lineage (NCBI taxonomy): Bacteria > Pseudomonadati > Pseudomonadota > Betaproteobacteria > Burkholderiales > Burkholderiaceae > Burkholderia > Burkholderia cepacia. The sequence continues at coordinate 1,869,991 of NZ_CP073637.1, read as the reverse complement.
GCTCCACGCGCCGATCGCCGCGTCGATCCGCTCGACCTGCGCGACGCGCCCGTCGTTGCGCGCGAGCGCGGGATCGTTGCCGAGATCGGGCCGGCCGATCAGCTCCATCAGGCGCCGGAAGATACTGTCGCCGTTGCCGGCGATCAGCGCGTACTTGCCGTCGCGGCAGCGGTACGCGTTGGTCGGCGCGATGCCGGGCAGGCTGCTGCCGGCCGGCTCGCGCACCGCGCCGAACGCCGCGTATTCGGGCAACAGGCTTTCCATCAGGTTGAATACCGATTCGTACAGCGCGACGTCGACGACCTGCCCCTTGCCGCCCTGCTGTTCGCGATGCCGCAGCGCGAGCAGCACGCCGATCACGCCGTGCAGCGCCGACAACGAATCGCCGAGCGAGATGCCGACGCGCACCGGCGTGCGGCCGGGCTCGCCGGTCAGGTGCCGCAGGCCGCCCATCGCCTCGGCGATCACGCCGAAGCCGGGGCGGTCGCGATACGGGCCCGTCTGCCCGAAGCCCGACACACGAAGCATCACGAGCCCCGGGTTGATCGCGGACAGCGCGTCCCAGCCGAGCCCCCAGCCTTCGAGTGTGCCGGGCCGGAAATTCTCGATCAGCACGTCGGTCTCCGCGACGAGGCGGCGCACGACGTCCTGCCCTTCGGGCGTGCGCAGGTCGAGCGTGAGCGAGGACTTGTTGCGCGACTGCGCGGCCCACCAGACCGACGTGCCGTCGTGCAGCAGCCGCCATTTGCGCAGCGGATCGCCGACGCCGGGCGGCTCGACCTTGATCACGTCCGCGCCGAATTCGGCGAGCATCCGGCCCGCGAACGGCCCGGCGATCAGTTGGCCGAGTTCCAGCACGCGAATGCCGTCGAGAGGTCGTGTCATGGCTGTCTCCGATGAAATCGTGGGATCGATGACGGCGATCATGACGGCGTTCGCGCGCCGCGAAAATCGATCGATGCTCAACCAGCCTTTCCGAAACGGAAAGGCGCGCGGCGGCACGTGCGTCGCGACGGCGGTCGTGCGGGGAGCCAGCCTTTCCATTCGGGAAAGCGCGCTCGCGCAACGGTCAAACGACGATGCGCGCGCCGCCGGCAGAATCGAAGCCGTTTCGCGCCACCGGGCGCCTGTCAGCGAGACCCGCCATGTTTTCTGATTCCTCTCCCGCGAAGATCGTGTTTCTCGACCGTGCGACGCTGTCGCCGCAGACCGTGCTGAAGCCGTTCCCGTTTCCGCACGTGATGCAGACGTTCGACCGGACGGCCGCGCACGAGATCGCCGCGCGCATCGGCGACGCGGACATCGTCGTGACCAACAAGGTGCGGCTCGACGCGGCGGCGCTGGCCGATGCCAGGCAACTGCGGATGATCGCGATCGCCGCGACCGGCACGGACATCGTCGATCTCGATGCGTGTGCGGCGCGCGCCATCGTCGTGAGCAATATTCGCGGCTATGCGGTCCGCACGGTGCCGGAGCACACGTTCGCGCTGATCTTCGCGCTGCGCCGCAGTCTCGTTGCCTATCGCGACGCGGTGCGCGCGGGACGCTGGCTCGACAGCGGACAGTTCTGCTTCTTCGATCACCCGATCCGCGACCTGGCCGGCTCGACGCTCGGGATCGTCGGCGACGGCGTGCTCGGCCGCGCGGTGGCCGGCATCGCCCGTGCGCTCGACATGCGCGTCCTGTTCGCGGCGCACGGCGAGACCTCGGGCGGCGACCATGTGCCGCTCGACACGCTGCTGCGCGACAGCGACGTGATCACGCTGCACTGTCCGCTCACGCCCGCGACGCGGCACCTGATCGATGCGGACGCGTTCGCGCGCATGGCGCGCCGGCCGCTGCTGATCAATACCGCGCGCGGCGGGCTCGTGGACGAAAGCGCGCTCGTCGACGCAGTGCAGTCGGGGCAGATCGCGGGCGCGGGGTTCGACGTGGTCACGCAAGAGCCGCTGCCGGCCACGCATCCGTTCCACGCGATCCTGTCGCATCCGGCGTTCATCCTGACACCGCATGTCGCGTGGGCGAGCGACGAGGCGATGCAGGCGCTCGCCGATCAACTCGTCGACAACGTTACCGCGTTCGTCGGCGGCGAGCCGCGGCATGTCGTGTAGCGCCGCACGCAAAAACAGAACGGCCCCGCTCGATTGCTCGAAGCGGGGCCGGCTGAATTCGGGCGCTGCTTACGCCAGCGACTCGGCACGTAACGGGTTCGTGCATCGGCCCTGTCTCGCGACCGGTTTCCGAATACCTGATGAGCGCTACTTCAGGGAATTCAGACCGACGATGACGTGGGGCAACGCCGAAACGACACTCAGTATGCGGACATCTCGACGCAAGGATCGACCTTGGACGGCGAGCAGATGACCGAGTACTTGGCGCTCTCGCGCATCAGCGCTTCGCCTTCGTGCAGCGCGATCTTGATCTCGGGGTGACGCTCGTACGCGAGGAATGCCGAGCACATCACGGCGGACATCACGACGAGGGAAAACACAAATTTTTCAAGGGTTTGGAAACGTTCAGGCATGGTTCGACCTTTCTCTTAGGCCGTGATTATATCTCGAAATAAGGGTTTTCCCTATAAGCCAGCCCGCATACCGAGAATGCATTCAATCGAGATCGGGCCAGATGCTCGCGCCCTTTTTTAGCGCGAATCGCGAGACGGTGCGGCCCGCCAGGACGAGGCCGCGTACCGGGAGAAGGGAAAGAAGACTGGCCGCCGGCGCGTCAGTGCGTCACTGCGGCGCCGACGCGCCGCTTGCCGCATTGCCCGGCCACGCCTTGCCGATGTGGTCGATCAGCGATTTCGCGGTGCCCGTCACGAGCGCCGCATCGACGCCCGACGTCTGCCACGAGCCGTCGGCGGCCTTCACGAAGGTCAGGTTCGCGCGCGACGGCGAGTAATCGGCATTGCGCCATGTGACGACGACATCGCACGAGTACGTGCGATCGCCGAGCTTCTTGCAGTCGCCGTCGGGCTTGGCCGACACGACATCGGCCGAGACCGGCAGCGGCTGGCCGAACAGCGCGTTCAGGCCGCCGTGGTTTTCCGCCTCGAGCGCGTGGCGCACGGCCGCGTCGACGTCGCCCGATCCGGGGCCGTCGTGGAGCAGGTTGCAGGCAGCCAGCAGCGTCGATGCGCCGGCGAGTGTCAGCAGCGTGTGAAACTTCATGGATATCCGTCGATCGGGGGAACGCCGCGTAGTCTGCAACGTCCGCGCGCCGGGCGCGGTATCCATTTGTAACCAATTGCACGGATGCCCGGCACGACCGTGCGACGCCCTCGCCTACTGGCGCTCCTGCTTCACGCGGCTGACCAGCTGCGTCGGGCTCACGAACTGCAGCGCGATCACGACCCATACGAGCGTGATGGCCATGTAGATCATCGCCATCGCGTCGATCGACTGCGGCGCGCGCACGCCGGTCGAGAACACCGCGTAATACAGCGCGACGACGAGCGTCTGCGTGCTCGGCCCCGCGGTGAAGAACGTCAGCTCGAACATCCCGATCGTGCGCACCAGCACGAGCAACCCGGCCGCGAGCATGCCGGGCACCAGCAGCGGCAGCAGCACGTAGCGGAAATAGCGCCACGTGTTCGCGCCGAAGATGCGCGCGGCGGCTTCGAGGTTCGGGTCGATCTGCTCGATGAACGGCGTCATCACGAGGATCACGAACGGCAGCGCCGGCACGAGGTTCGCGAGGATCACGCCGGGCAGCGTGCCGGCGAGCCCGACCTTGTACATCACGGTCGCCATCGGAATCCCGTACGTGACGGGCGGCACCATCAGCGGCAGCAGGAACACCAGCAGCGCGAAGCGCTTGCCGCGGAACTGCACGCGCGCGAGCGCATACGCGGCCGGCACGCCGAGCGCGATCGACAGCAGCACGACCGCGCCGACGACCTCGACGGTCACCCACAGCACGCTCGCGAGCTGGAAGTCCTCCCACGCCTTCGCGTACCAGTGCAGCGTGAAGCCCTGCGGCAGCGGCGTGCCGAACCAGCGCGTCGCGACCGAGTTCACCGCGACGGTCGCGATCAGCAGCAGCACGTTCAGCAGGAAGAACGCCATCAGCCCCCAGACGAGCGCCTTCCACGCACGACCGGCGAGGTTGCTTTTCATCCGGTGCGGTTTCCCTGCGTCGACGGGCCGTGCGTCGGGCGCGTCGGGTTTCGGCGGCCACGCGCGAGCGGCATGGTTGTCGGTCGCCATCAGCCCTTGCCTCCCGTCACCGCGCCCGTATAGAAGAAGCGGCGCGCGCCGAGCATCGACGCGACCACCAGCAGCTGGACGAAGCCCATCACGATCGCGATCGCCGACGCGAGCGAATAGTCGTAGCTCTCGAACGCGGCTTCGGCCGCCGCGATCGAGATCACGCGCGTCGGCCCGGCCGGCGCGCCGAGCAGCACGGCCGACGGGAACACCGAGAAAGCCTGCACGAACGACAGGCACGCAGCCATCGTCAGCCCCGGCACGAGCAGCGGCAGGTAGATCTGCCGGAACTGCTGCCACGGGTTCGCGCCGAGCGTGGCCGCTGCGCGCGCGAGCGTCGGGTCGATGCCGCTGATGTACGACAGCATCAGCAGAAACGCGAACGGAAAGCCCGACACGATCAGCGACAGCAGCACGCCCCAGTAGTTGTGCGTGAGGCGCACTTCGTCGGTGTACAGGTGCAGCCCCTGCAGCGCCTGCGGGAACCAGCCGTTCGGCCCGAAATACGTGAGCATCCCGTCGGCGACGAGCACCGTGCCGAGCGTGACGGGAATCACGAGCAGCGTCGTGACGAACTTCTGGTACGGCGAATGGCGGCGCAGTGCAAACGCGACGGGCACCGCGATGCCGACGTTGAGCAGCGTGGCAGGTACCGCGAGCTTCAGCGTGACGAGCACGGTCGGCCACATCGCGGTATCGGTGAAGAACTGCACGTAGTTCGCGAGCGCGCCGCCGCCGTTCACCGGCTGGAACGACAGCACGAGGCCGTACGCGAACGGATAGATGAACAGCGCGGCGATGAACGCGAGCGCGGGCGTGACGAGCCAGGCCTTCGCGTCGCGCGGCGTGCCGGACGCGAGCGTGCTCATGTCGGCTCCGCTGCGTAGACGAGCGTACGCGCAGGCGCGATGCGCAGCCGCAACCGCTCGCCTTCCGCGAATTCGCCGGCGACGCGCGCCCAGATCGCGCCGAACGGCGTGACCGCACGGATCAGCGAGTCGCGGCCGCCGTATTCGACCGTTTCGACGGTCGCGTCGAACGCGTTGTCGCCGCTTTCGTCCGCGCGCTCGATGTCGTCGGGGCGCAGCGCGACCACGACATCCTTCGCGTCGAAGCCGGCCATCGGTACGCCCGTGAGCTCTACGCCGCCGGCGGCGACCCGGACGTGATCGCCGGCCATTCCTTCGAGCGCGAACGGCAGCACGTTGCGGTAGCCCATGAAGCGCGCGACGTGCAGGTTGTGCGGGCGCGTATAGACGTCTTTCGGCGACGCGACCTGCTGCACGACGCCCTCCTTCATCACGACGATGCGGTCGGCCATCGACAACGCTTCGTCCTGGTCGTGCGTCACGTAGATCGTCGCGCGTTCGAGCTGCGTGTGGATGCGGCGGATCTCGGCGCGCATCTCGATGCGCAGCTTCGTGTCGAGGTTCGACAGCGGTTCGTCCATCAGCACGAGCGGCGGCTCGATCACGATCGCGCGCGCAATCGCGACGCGCTGCTGCTGCCCGCCCGACAGTTGCCCCGGCAGCTTGCCCTCGTGGCCGACGAGCTGCACGAGTTCGAGCGCCTGGTGCGCGCGCCGCCGCGCTTCCTGCTTAGGCATGCCGCGCATCTTGAGGCCGAAGCCGACGTTGTCGAGCACCGACATGTGCGGAAACAGCGCGTAGTTCTGGAACACCATCCCGAAGCCACGCCGCTCGGGTGGCAGCACGTCGATGCGCGTGTCGTCGAGCCAGATGCCACCGCTCGTCAGCGGCTGGAGCCCCGCGATGCAGTTCAGCGCGGTGGACTTGCCACAGCCCGACGGGCCGAGCAGCGCGATGAATTCGCCGCGCCGGATCTCGAGATCGAGCCCGTTCAGCGCGGCGACCTGCGCGCCTTGCGCATTGGTGAAACTGCGACACACGCCGTCGAGCCGCAACCGTTCGAAACTGTGCTTCATTGCGCGAACTCCATCGACGCGGGCGCCGTGGCGCCCGCCGGTTCAGGCGTCACTTCGACTTCTGCGAACCGATCTCGCGATCCCATTTCTGGAACGCGGCAACCATCGCCTGCGCACTGAGCGGCTGCACGTGCGGGCGCTCGGCGAGCAGCTTCGCGTACTCGGGGCGGCCGAACTTGCGCACGACTTCCTGGCTGTGCGCGGGGGCCATCTCGAGCGTCACGCCCTTGACCGCCGGGCCCGGATAGAAGTAGCCGTCGTCGTACGTCATGGCCTGCTGCGCCGGTTCGAGCAGGAAGTTCATCAGCTTGAACAGCACGTCGAGCTTTTCCTTCGGCACACCCTTCGGGATCACCATGTAGTGCGCGTCGTTGACCCACGTCATGTTGTCGAACGCCTGGATCCTGAACTCGGCCGGCACGATGCCGAGCGCGCGCGGGTTGAGGTCCCAGCCCGTGACGGTCACGGTCATGTCGCGCGTACCTTCGCCGAGCTCCTTCATCACCGCCGACGTGCCGCCCGGGTAGTACGGCACGCAGTCGTTCAATGCCTTCAGGAACGCCCAGGTCTTGTCCCAGCCGTTGATCGGATCCTGCGGATTCTTGTCGCCGAGCACGTACGGCAGCCCCATCAGGAACGTGCGGCCGGGGCCCGAGTTCGCCGGGCGCGCGTAGATCAGCTTGTTCGGGTGCGCCTTGCACCAGGCGAGCAGTTGATCGGGCGTCTTCGGCGGGTCGCTGACCTTCGCCGGGTTGTATTCGAGCAGCGGGCCGGCCGGCATGTAGGTGACTTCGAGGCCGAAGCCCTGCGCGAGGTCCTGCATCTTGCGCGGGCCGGGCGCGTATCTGTCGAGCACGCCGGGGAACGCGGCCGCGTCGTCGGGCAGGAGCTTGAGCCACAGGTTCTGTTCGATGCCGGCGGCGAGTGCGTCGGTGCCCGTCAGCACGAGGTCGATGTCGGAGCGCCCCGCCGCCTGCATCGCCTTGATCTTGCCCGGCAGCTGCGGCGCCGGCGCATTCGTGAACGTGACATTCGACACGAGGGTCGGGTTCTTGTCCCGGAACGCCTCGATGGCCTTCTGCGTGAGCTGCAGGTTGCCCGCCACATCGACGATATTCAGCGACACGGGAGCCGCGACGGCCGCCGCGGCAGACAGCGTGAAACCCAGTGCGAGTGCGATCCGGCGGACACGGCGAGCGATCGTGGTGGTGTTCATGTCTCCTCACTTCGGTCGGTGGATGGGACCTTTCTTTTCAGGAAATCATGACGGCGTTATACGATGTCGGTCAACAAAAACCCGAGCAGCCCGGGGCGGGACTTTCCCTGACAAACACCTTCCGGTGGATGATAATTTGGTTACCGGGCAAGATAGGCCGGGGATCGCGGCTGGGCACGCTGTCGTCTTGCGACGTCATATCTCCATTGGGTCAATCCTGGCGAAGTGGATTCAACGGGCCTCCGACTGGCTCGGTGCCGTCAGCGTTGGGCCGGTCCGCTCAATCAGCGGCCCTTTAGAGCGATCGACACATCGCGGTGTTCGGAAATGACTTTTCGCGCCGCGCGTAGCACGTCGCTCTTCTCGGCTTCGGACGAAGCCTTGACCTTGTTGGTGGGACGGACGATCGTGCGGGGTTTCAACTCAACGCCGTACAGCACCTTTCGTTTGGTATCCATGACAGCATTCCGCCCCAAAAAAACGACAGCGATCGACTGAATATTCGTCAATCGGATGTAGCGGTCGCGTCGCTGTCATTCATGGCGTCCGATGAATGGACGAAAACGGCCGGAGGACGGCAAACGATGCCCGAGTATCAGTTCCTCACGCGTGAGTCGTCTTCACCCAGCGTCCTCACCTCTTCGATCAACCGTTCCGCATCACGCCACTCGCCGTAGCCGGACGCCGGGTTCAAGTGCCCCACTTCGCCGAGATCGACAAGCTGGCTGCCCCACCCGGCCGCGAACGCCTCGGCGCGCTCGAAGCGCGCGAGCGGATCGTTCCGGCTCGCGGCGACGATGCTCGGGAACGGCAGCCGCTGCATCGGCACGGGCGTCCAGCCATGTGCGTCGATCGCGTCGGGCGACGGATAGCCGGCGGGCATCGGGCTATCGAGATCGGCCGGCGCCGCGAGCAGCGCGCCGTGAATCGCGCGCGTGGCCTGACGCGCCCAGTGCACGGTAATCATCACGCCCGCGCTGTGCGCGACCAGGATCACCGGGCCGTCGATCTCGGCGAGCGCCGCATCGAGTGCCGCGACGCGTGCGGCGCGGCTCAGCTTGTCGGCTTCGAGCGGCGCGACGGAGCGCGCGTTCGGCAAGCGCCGTTCAAGATGCGTCTGCCAGTGGTCTTCGACGTGATCGCGCAAGCCGGGCACGATCAGGATGGTGGGCGCGGTCGCCAGGGTCATGCTGCCTCCGGGGTGGTTCAGGAAAGTTGAGACGCGCGCCGTTCACGTTCGACGCGCGTGAGATCGGCCGCGTAACTTGCGCGTCCGATTGCGAACAGCACGGCGGCCGCGAGCGGCACGACGGCAATCCATTGAAGTGCGCCGACGAGACCGGCGCGATCGGCGACCCACCCCGTCAGCAGCGGGCCCGGCGCCATGCCGAGCAGGTTGTTCGCGAGCGTGAGTGTCGCGAAGGCCGACGCGTGGATCGCGGCCGGCGTCAGGTTCGCGACCATCGCACCCGATGCGCCGGACGCGCCCGCGCCGACCAGCATGCCCGCGCAAATCAGCGCGAGCTGCAGCGGCCCCGGCGGCAGCCGGAACGCGATCGCGAGGCAGATGCCCGTCAATACGCAATAGGCGATCGCGGTCAGCCATTTGCGCGAGCCGTCGGCGCGCCCGACGCGGTCGGTGACGATCCCGCAGCCGACCATCCCGACACCCGCGATCAGCACGAAGCCGGCCGCGAGCACGGCCGCGCGGTCGGGCGCCATCGCGTAGTAGCGGTTCAGGTAGCTCGGCAGCCACGCGAACAGCGCGCCCGGCACGAACAGGTGCAGGCCGCTGCCGAGATACGCGCAGATCACCGAGCGCGATGCGAACAGCCCCGACATCAGCGCACGCACGCTGCCGCGCAGGTCGCGCGGCGCGTCGGCGTCGCGCCGGCACGGTTCGATGCGGCACGCGGCGAGCCGCCGCTCGGTCACCACGCTGCGATACGCGACGAGCAGCACGATGCCGAGCGCGGCCATCACGCCGAACGACCAGCGCCAGCCGAGATGTGCACCGACGAGCCCGCCGAGCGCCATCCCGAACACCGAGCCGAACGCGCCGCCTGCCATGAATGCGCCGGTCAGCGTCGCGCGCAGCCGGGCCGGAAAGATGCTGAGGATCAGCGCGACGCCGACGCTGCCGTACGCGGCTTCACCGAGCCCGACGAGGCCGCGCGCGACCAGCATTTCCGCGTAGTTGGTCGACAGCGCGCAACCGAGTGTCGCGACGCTCCACAACGCGGCCATCAGTACGATGCTGCGCACGCGCCCGAAGCGGTCGGCGAGGACCGACAGCGGAAACGTCAGCAATCCGACCAGCAGCGCGACGACGCCGGAGAGCGAACCGAGCTGCGTGTCCGACAGCGCCCACGCGTGCTTGAGCAGCGGAAACACCGCGTTGAGCACCTGCCTCGACATGTAGTCCGACAGCAGCAGCCCGACGGTCAGTCCGAACACGAGCCACGCATACGCAGGCGCGCGCCGCTCGGTGGCCGTCAGGTCCTGCAGCGACGGCTCGACATGATGAATCAACATGCGTGTCTCCTCCGGCACCGGGGCGGCAATGCGCCGGCGCGGCTTGCGCGGCCCCGCTCCGTCGACCGGAGTCCGCCCTGCATCATGCGCAGGGGTGGGTGCCGCGCCACAACGATCGGCAGGCGGCTGCCGCGCTGGCGGGCCGCCCGGATGCGCAGCGCGTCAGGCCGCGCGCAGCGGCACGCTCACCTGGCCCGGCCGGCGGTTCGGCGCCATCCCGAGCTGCGCGAGCGTCTCGTCGATGCCGTCGTACTGCACGCCGATCCGGTAGATCGCCTTGGCTTCCTTGCCGGTCGCGATGTCGCGGCCGAGTTCGCGTGCGATCCGCGCGCACTGCTCGACCTGCTGCACCGACGTCATCCGGTTGCCCTTCTGGTCGATGATCGTGTCCTCGATCCCGCAGCGCGGATGCAGGCCCAGCGCCATCGCGACCGTGTTGATTGGCAGCACGTTCTTCATCAGCGATTCGAGCGTGATGCACGCACCGTCCGGACAGCGCCGCACGAATTCCATGAAGTTGTACGGATTGGGACCGTCGAACCCGCCGCCGATGCCGACCCACGTGACGTTCAGCGGGCCGCGATAGACGCCGCGCCGGATGATCCGCTCGAGCGTTTCGAGCGCATGCATGCCGGTCAGCTGGAAATGCGGCTGGATGCCGGCCGCCTGCAGCCGACGCAGGTGTTCGTCGACCCAGCCGGGGCCGGCCGGCACCGTCATCTCGCGGTACGCGTCCCACAGCGCGGCTTCGTTCAGCGACGTGCCGGCGATGTCCTTGCGGTTCATCAGCTCGGTGATGTTCATCTGCACGGTGTTGATCGCGACCGTCACCTGGTCGGGCTTCGGCGTCAGCTCGGCGAGCATGTGGCGCGTGTCGTCGGACAGCCATTTCGCTTCCGCGCCGTCCCCTTCCGGCGCGAACGAGATCGACCCGCCAACCTGCAGGATCATGTCGGGCACCGCTTCGCGCAGCCGGCCGAGCAGCTCGTTGAATTTGGACAGCCGCTTGCTGCCCTTGCCGTCGAGTTCGCGCACATGCAGGTGCAGCACCGTCGCGCCTGCGTTGTAGCAGTCGACGGCCTTCTGCACGTGCTCGTCCATCGTCACCGGAATGTCCTCCGGAAAATCGGCGGGCATCCATTCCGGGCCATACGGCGCGACCGTGATGACCACCTTGTCCTGGTTTTCCGGGTGCAGCGAATCGTCGAGAAATTGCATGTCGTCCTCCAGTGGAAATCGTTTTAGTGCAGGCGTACGGGCGTGCGTATCCCGCCGTGCCAGGCGGCGAGCCCGGCGCGTCGTGTGTAGGGTTGCGAGTCGGTTAAGGTGCGGGCGCGCTCAGAACGGCACGTCGCCGACGATGCCCGCGCGCTCCATCCTGCGCACGCACGGCGGGTAGTCCATCACCGCGTAATGCTGCGTGCTGCGGTTGTCCCAGATCGCGACGCTGTTCTTCTTCCAGCGCCAGCGCACCTGGTATTCGGGGATATAGGCCTGGCTGATCAGGTACTGCAGCAACTGGCCGGCGCCGGGGTTCGCATCCTGGCCGAAGCGCACGCGGCCGGGCGTGTGGAAGTTCGTGAAATGCGTCGCGAACGCGTTCACGTACAGCACCTTCTCGCCGGTTTCCGGATGCGTGCGCACGACCGGATGCTCGGCGTCCGGGTACTGCGCCCTCAACGCGAGGCGGCGGTCGATCGGCATCGCCGCGCCGAAGCTCGCCTCGATGCTGTGGCGCGCGCGCAAGTCGGCGATCTGCTGCTTCACGTGGTCAGGCAGGTTCTCGTATGCGAGCACCATGTTCGCCCACATCGTGTCGCCGCCAACCGGCGGACCCTCGATGCAGCGCAGCACGCAGCCGAACGGCGGCGCCACGCGCCAGCTCGCATCGCTGTGCCACGCATTCTCGTAGCGGTCGTTCGGCTGGTCGGGCGACTTGTAGATCCGCACGAGCCCCGGGTGCTCGGGATCGCTGCCGGCGACCGGATGATCCTCGAGCTCGCCGAAGCGCCGCGCGAACGCAACGTGCTCGGCGCGCGTGAAGTCCTGGTCACGCAGGAACAGCACGCGATGCCGCAGCAACTGCGCGCGGATCTCGGCGAACAGGCCGTCGTCGTGCACGGCGTCGGCGAGGCTCACATCCAGCAGTTCCGCGCCGATCGCGCAGGTCAGGGGTTCGACTCGCATGCGCGTCTCCTCAGACGATGAACACCGACGAACCGGTCGTCTTGCGCGATTCAAGATCGCGGTGAGCCTGCGCGGCATCCTGCAGCGCATAGCGCTGGTTGATCTCGATCCTGATGCGGCCGGCCGCGACGTGCGCGAACAGTTCGCCGGCCAGGTCGTTCTTTTCGGCCGGATCGGCGATGTAGTCGGCCAGCGCCGGGCGCGTCAGGTACAGCGAGCCCTTCATCGCGAGGCGCTGCGGATCGAACGGCGGGATCGGGCCCGACGCGGTGCCGACGCACACCATCAGCCCGCGCCGCTTCAGCGAATCGAGCGAGCCTTCGAACGTGTCCTTGCCGACGCTGTCGAACACGACGTCGACGCCCGCGCCGTCCGTCAGTTCGCGCACGCGCTTCGCGACGTCCTCGCGGCTGTAGTCGATCGTATGGTCGCAGCCGTGGGCACGGGCGATCGCGGCCTTGTGCTCGCTCGACACGGTGCCGATCACCGTGAGCCCGAGCAGCTTCGCCCATTGCGACACGATCAGCCCGACGCCGCCGGCGGCCGCATGCAGCAGGATCGTGTCGCCCGGCGCGAACGCGTGGATGCGGCGCAGCAGGTAGGCCGACGTGAGTCCGCGCATCGTCATCGCGGCGGCCGTTTCGCACGAGATGCCGGCCGGCAGCCGGACGAGCGGCGCGGCCGGGATCAGCCGCTCGGTGCTGTACGCGCCGAGCGTGTTCAGGAAGCCCGTGTAGGTCACGCGATCGCCGACGGCGACGTTCGTCACGCCGGGGCCGACTGCGTCGACCACGCCGGCCGCCTCGACGCCGATGCCGGCCGGCAGCGGCACCGGATACAGGCCGCTGCGGAAATACGTGTCGGCGAAATTCAGTCCGACGGCCTCGTGCCGCAGGCGCACCTGGCCGGCGCCCGGATCGCCGACGTCGACTGCTTCCCAGCGCAGCACGTCGGGGCCGCCGGTTTCGTGGAATCGCACTGCATGTGCCATCGTGTTCTCCGTATGTTGTCAGTCCGATGCGCGTCGCGCATCGTCGGGTTCATTCATGCCGGGCGGCGTCGCGGTTGCGCGGTCCACCGGCGGTTCGTCCAGTTCGCTCCAGTCGGCGTCGCCCAGGTAGCGCCGCGCGGCGGGAAAAATCACGCCTTCCATCCGCCCCATCTGCTCGAACGCGCCGTGCGCATAGCGCGCGAGCGCCGCATCGAATGCGGCCGACGGCAGCCCGTCCGCGGCGATCCGGCCGAGCGCGTCGAGCGCCTGCGCATCACGTTGCCGCTGGCGGTCGAGTTCGTCCAGTTCGGCCGCGACGCACTCCGCGCGGACACGTAATACCGCGAAGAGCCGCGCTTCGGCGTCCGTTCCGAAACGCGCGTTCTGCAGCGCGGCGAGCGAGGCCAGCGCACGCTGCGCGTCGACTGCTTGCCGCTGCGGCCCGCTCGTGGCTGCGCCGGACGCCATCAGCGCCTGCAGCAGCACGCCGACCATGCGATGCGCGTCGAGGCAACGCGCCATCACGCGCGCCTCGGCGGGCGTCCGGTGCGACGTGCAGACGAGCACCGGCACGCCGCTCGTCGCGAGCAACTGCTGCCGCTGCGCGCAGGCCACCGCATCGGCATCGGGCGGCAGCGCCGCGACGCCGATCAGGTCGCAGCCGAGCGTGCCGGCAAGCGCGCCGGGCGATGCGTCGCCGCTTGCCGGGTGGCCGGCCCCCGGATGGCCGGCCCCCGCGATCGCATGGGACAGGCCCTGCGCCCGGGCGGCGGCTTCCACTTTCGCACCGTGTTCCGGCAGCCGCGCTCCGGATAAACGCGAGTCCGGCGCGGTGCCGGGCAGCACGAACGTGACGCGTGCGCCGACCGCGCGCGCCAGTTCGAGCGCATGGCCGATCGCGTCGATGCCGCCGGGCACGCCGTCGACCATCACGAGCAGATGGCGGTACATCGTGCCGCTCCGCTTATCCGGCGGTCGGCGCGTTGCGCCGCGTGCCGGTCGATACGATCTTCATGGGTGGGCTCCTCGTGGTGTTCGTCATGCATCGGAACCCATGCTATCGACGCGGCGCGGGGGCGGCCCCACTCGTCTCGGGGGGGATTGACGGGCGAGCGCGGTTCGACCGATCCTTCCCCCCACGCCCACCCCGGACGCCGGCCTGCACGGCCGGCGCCGGACTCCGACAGCAGCCCGATGGCCCACCCACCCGATCGCGCCGACGCGCCCCCCACCGAACTGGTCCTGAAGACGACCGCGCCGCGTGTGCCGGCGCAGTTGCTCGCCCGCGCGCGGCTGAGCCTCGCCGCGCCAGCATTCGACGGCCGGCCGGTCACGCTCGTGCAGGCGCCGGCCGGGTACGGCAAGACGTCGCTGCTCGCGCAGTGGCGCCGCGAGGCCCTCGCGCTCGGCCGCGCGGTCGTGTGGCTGTCGGCCGACGAGCGCGACGACGCACCGCGGCTGCTGCAGGGGCTCGTCCAGGCGGTGCGCACCGGTTGCGCGCGACCGGGCTTCGGGCGACTGGTCCCGGGCGGTGCGGCGCGCGCGCTGGACGGCCTGACCGCGTGGCTCGCCGAAGTCGCCCAACTGTCGATCGACGCGCTGCTGATCGTCGACGACGCCGAGCGGCTGCCGGCCGCCGGCCTCGAAGCGCTGACCTACGTGCTGCACAACGCGCCGCAGAACCTGCATGTCGTCGTCGCGGCGCGGCGCGGGCTCGATCACGCGGCCGGCGACCTGCTCGCCGGCGGGCAATGCACGCTCGCGGGCCCCGACTGGCTGCGCTTCACGCTCGACGAGACGATCGCGCTGGTCGGCGCGCGTTTTGCGCAACGGGTGGACGCCGACGCGTGCGCGCGGCTGTTCGAGCGCGTCGACGGCTGGCCGCTCGGGCTGCAGCTCGCGATGGCCGCGATGGCGCGCTCGGCCGATCCGCGCCAGGCGGTCGATGCGCTCGCCGCACGCATGGACGGCACGCGCGACCGGCTCGTCGAGCTGCTGCTCGCGAACCAGTCGGCGGAAGACACCGCGTTCCTGACGCGCACGAGCGTCGCCGATCGCCTGCATCCGTCGCTGTGCGCGGCGCTGCTCGACGATGCGCACGCGCCCGACCGGCTCGCGCGGCTCGCACGCGATACGCCGCTGTTCATTGCCTCGGACGATTCGGACTGGTGCCGGCTGCATCCGCTCGTGCGCGACACGCTGCGCGACCGCCTGGCCACCCGCGCCGACGCCGAGCGCAGCACGCTGCATGCACGCGCTGCGACATGGCTCGACGCACACGGGATGACCGAGGAAGCCGCGCGCCACGCGTACGCGGCCGGCCAGTTCGAGACCGCATACGCGCTCGCGCAGCGCTGCCTCGAGGATGCGATCAAGCAGGGCCGCATCAACGACGTGCTCGACTGGCTGGCCCTGCTGCCCGACGCGGAGCTCGACAAGCGCCCGACGCTGCGGATTGCGGTTGCGTGGGCGTTGGCGCTCGGCGAGCGTCATGTCGAAGCGCGGCGCCAGATCGCGGGCATCCTCGCGGATAACGGCACACCGGCCGCGATGCGCTACGAATGCGCGCTGATCCTGAGCGCGGCCGCGTATTACGCCGACGAAATCGACCGCTTCGTCGAGCTGTTCGAACCGTGGGCCGACTTCACGCCGCCGCCGGCGACGTGGCTCGCGCAGATGCACGCGAACCGGCTGTCGGCGCGCGCGATCATCGTCGGCGAACCGGCGCAGGCACGCCGGTTCCAGCAGGCCGCGCCGCGCGGTGAAACGGCGGCCGGGTTCGGCTACGTCGCGCGCTGGGGCGAGCTGATCACGGGCCTGAGCTACTTGCGCGAAGGCCAGATCCGGCTCGCGGACGACGTGCTGGCGCCGGCGCTGGCGCGCGCGGAAGCTGATCTCGGGCGTCGCCATCCGCTGACCTGCATGCTCGCGGCGATGTGCGCGGCGATCGCGTACGAGGCCGACCGCGTCGACCAGGCCGCCGCGTTGCTCGCGAACCGGCTCGACGTGCTCGAACACGCCGGCACGCCCGACACCGTGCTGCTCGGCTATCGCACAGCCGCGCGCATCGCGTTGCTGCGCGGTGTCGAACACCGCGCGATCGACCTGCTCGAAGCGCTCGATGCGATGGGTGTCGCGCGCCGGCTCCCGCGCCTGTCGGTCGCGAGCCTCGCCGAACAGGTGCGCATCCACGCGGCGCGCTATCGCGAGGCGACCTGCCATGCGCTCGTCGAGCGGATCGACGCGATCGCCGCGGCCGAGTTTCCGTCGCACGGGCCGCTGTGGCGTCGCCCCGTCGTGCTGCTGCAGGCGACCGCGCACGCGGGCGCGGCGCTCGCCGCGCGCCGTTGGGACGATGCGAGCGCGGCGCTCGACGAAGCGGCCGTGCTGGCGCGTGAAATGAGCATGGGGCGCGAGCGCATCGAGATCATGGCGCTCAGCGCGTTCGCGCTCGAACAGTCGGGGCGCGGCGGCCGCGCGCTCCTCGACGAGGCGATGAATCTCGCCGACATGTTCGGGCTCACGCGCACGCTCGCCGACGCGCATCCGGCCGTCGCCGACTGGGCGCGTCGCGTCGGCGACGAGGCGGCCGCCGGCGACGGCCCCGCGCGGCACGCGCTGCCGCAGCCGCGCATCGTGCCGCCCGCGCCGCGCGGCGTGGCGAGCCCGCGCGCGGTGCCGAGCGTCGTGCTGACGCCGAAGGAGCGCGCGATCCTCGAGCTGCTCGCGCGCAACCTCTCGAACAAGGAGATCGCGGTCGCGCTCGCTGTTGGCGAGGAAACCGTGAAATGGCACCTGAAGAACCTGTTCGGCAAGCTCGACGCCAGCTCGCGCAAGCATGCGGTGCGCCGTGCGCTGGTGCTCGGGCTGCTCGAAAGCGCGCCTTGACGCGCGTTTGAGCCGGCCTCCCGCGGCAGCGTAGCTGCCCTCCCCCTTCGATTCTCCGCAACCCTGCCCCCCGCGCATGGGGGGGAGCGGCCACGCGCCGTTGCGTAGTCTTTCCGCACGGCTCGCACCGGCGCCCCATGTCGCGCCTGCCCGCCTGCCTTGATGTTTCCCCGCTTTACCGGGACGGGCTCGAACCCGTTCCGGCCACGACAACCCCGGAGACTCCATGAAGACGAAACTGGCCGCGCTCGCGGCGCTTGCCGGCTGTTCGGCCCTCGCGCACGCGCAATCCTCCGTCACGCTCTACGGCGTGATCGACTCGGGCCTGCTGTACCAGAGCACGTCGGCCGCGTCGTTCAGCCCGAGCGCGCCGAATACCGGCAAGGTGTTCCGCATGAAGGACGGCGGCATCTATTCGAGCTTCTGGGGCATTCGCGGCAGCGAGGACATCGGCGGCGGCTACAAGGTCAATTTCAAGCTGCAGGGTTCGTTCGACAGCGGCACCGGCAAATTGCAACTGAGCGACACGCCGGGCGCCGTCGCGATCTTCAACCAGGTCGCGTCGCTTGGCGTGTCGGGCCCGTTCGGTTCGTTCACGGCCGGCCGCCAGATCGTGCCGATGATCTACGCGATGGCCGACACCGACGTGCGCAACGCGCAGTTCTTCGGCAGCGTGCTGACCGCCTGGCTCGGCCTGAACACCGCAGCCGGCTGGCCGGGCACGAGCACCAACGGCGCGATCGGCGCGCTGTACGACAGCAACGCGCTCGTCTACCAGTCGCCGACGTTCGCGGGCGCGTCGATCGCGCTCGAATACGCGCCGGGCGGCGTCGCCGGGCAGTTCCAGGGCGGCACGCGCGAATCCGTCGTGCTCAGGTATGCGAACTACGGGTTGAACGCGTCGGCCGTCTACTACAACGGGCACGACACGAATCCGGCGCCGGGCGTCGCGCCGACCGGCGTCGACAACAACCGCTTCTTTTACGTCGGCGCGAAGTACACGATCCACGACTTTTCGGTGTCGGCGTCGTACGGCAACGGCAGGAATCCGTCGCACGCGGACAAGGTGAACCTCGACATGCTGTCGGCCGGCGTCGGCTATCGCTTCACGCCCGCGTTGCAGGTCACGTCCGCCGTGTACTACCTGAAGGACCGCAACCGCTCGGAAAACCGCTCGACGGCGGTCGTGCTTGCAGCCGACTACAGCCTGTCGAAGCGGACGATGGTCTATGCGCAGGTCGGCCGCGTGAACAACCGCGGCACGATGGACCAGATGCTCGTGTACGGGCAGCCGGTCGCGCCCGGCGTCGGCACGACGGCCGCGATGATCGGGCTGCGGCACAACTTCTGACGGCTTCGGGCGGCTTCGGGCGGCTTCGGGCGGCTTCGGGCGGCTTCAGGCGGGATGGCGCGGCACGAGCGGGCCGACGCCTGCATCGATTCCGGGGATCGGCTACAGTGGGCGTTTTCGGCGCGCTCCGGCCCGCCGCCGCGCCGCGGTCCATCCGTGTGGCAGCGCGGCGGAGCGCGGATCCTTCACTTCGACGAGCGAACCTTCATGCCCGACCTGTCCGCCTTCCCGATCACGCACAAGTGGCCGGCCCAGCATCCCGACCGTCTCCAGCTCTACTCGCTGCCGACGCCGAACGGCGTCAAGGTGTCGATCATGCTCGAGGAAACCGGCCTGCCGTACGAGCCGCATCTCGTGCGCTTCGACACGAACGACCAGTTGTCGCCCGAATTCCTGTCGCTGAACCCGAACAACAAGATCCCGGCGATCATCGATCCGAACGGCCCCGACGGCAAGCCGCTGCCGCTGTTCGAATCGGGCGCGATCCTGCTCTATCTCGCGGACAAGACCGGCCAGCTGATCCCGAAGGATCTCGCCGGCCGCTACGAGACGATCCAGTGGGTGATGTTCCAGATGGGCGGCATCGGGCCGATGTTCGGCCAGGTCGGGTTCTTCCACAAGTTCGCCGGTCGCGACTACGAGGACAAGCGCCCGCGCGACCGCTACGTCGACGAGTCCAAGCGCCTGCTCGCCGTGCTCGACACCCATCTCGCTAACCGCCAGTGGGTGATGGGCGATACCTATACGATCGCCGACATCGCGATCTTCCCGTGGGTGCGCAACCTCGTCGGATTCTACGAAGCGGGCGATCTGGTCGGTTTCAGCGAATTCCGGAACGTCAAGCGCGCGCTCGACGCGTTCGTCGCACGTCCGGCCGTCGCACGCGGGCTCAACATCCCGGCACGCGGCTGAGCGGCCACGCCGCAGCGCGTGCTCGCGCGGTGCGGCACGCGTGTCTGCTCACGCCCGCCGCATTGCGCGGCGGGCATTTTTTTTGCCCGCGCGGGGCGCACGCCTCATGCGTCCTGCGCCTCGCCTTCCAGCCCGGCCAGCAGCTTGCCCAGCAATTGCGACAACTGCGCCTGTTCCGCCTCCGACAGCGCGGCCAGTAGCGCGCGCTGGTTGTCGATGTGCGCGACGACCGCATCATCGATCAGCGCGCGACCGGTGTCCGTCAGCGCAACGAGCGTGCCGCGCCCGTCGGCCGGGTTCGGCCGGCGCTCGACCCAGCCAGCTTTCTGCAGCCGGTCGATACGCGCGGTCATTCCGCCCGACGACATCATCAACGCGTCGTACAGCGCGGTCGGCGTCAGCGCGAACGGCGCCCCGCCGCGCCGTAGCGTCGCGAGCACGTCGAATTCGCCCGGCTGCATCCCGTAGCGCGCAAACAGCGGATTGAGGCGGTCTCGCGCGATCACGAGCGCGGCTTCCTGCAGCCGCCCCATCACGACCATCGACGACGCGTCCAGATCCGGACGCTCGGCGCGCCATTGTGCGAGCGCATGCGCGGCTCGATCCATTAACCCTCCTCGGCTCACCAGTTATCTTGACGTCGAGATAAATCAGCATTTATCTTGATGTCGAGATACTTTACCTGAAAAACGCGCGGCGCCTCGCGGGCAGCCGCGCACCGATATCGAGGGCCTTGCGATGAATCGCTTTACTTCCCCCGGATGGCGGCTTGCCGCCATCGTGCTCGTCGGGCTGAACCTGCGGCCGGCGCTGGCCGCGGTCGGCCCGCTGCTCGACATGATCCAGCGCGCGACCGGCCTCGGCGACAGCGCGGCCAGCCTGCTGACGACGATCCCGATCCTGCTGATGGGGCTCGGCGCACTGAGCGCGCGGCGCCTGCAGCGTGTGACCGGCATCGCGGGCGGCGTGTGGCTCGGCGTCGCGCTGATCGGGCTGGCCTGCGTGTCGCGCATCGGCGCGCAGCACGCGTGGCTGCTGCTCGCGAGCGCCTGCTGTGCGGGCATCGGGATCGCGATGGTGCAGGCGCTGCTGCCCGGTTTCGTGAAGGCGCATTTCGCGACACGCATCGGCGGCGCGATGGGCGTCTATTCGACGTCGATCATGGGCGGCGCGGTGCTGGCGAGTGTCGTCGCGCCGTTAGCGGCAGCGCGCTGGGGCTGGCTTGCCGCACTCGCGGGCTGGGCGTTGCCGGCGGCGCTCGCCGCACTGGCCTGGCCGCTGGCGAGCCGCGGCGGCAATGCGCTCGCCGCCGGGCCGGCGTCGGCAACGCATGCGCAGCCGTCGCGCTCGCCGCGCGCGTGGCGGCTCGCGCTGTTCTTCGGAGTGGCGACCGGCGCGTACACGCTCGTGCTCGCGTGGCTGCCGCCGTACTACATGCGGCTCGGCTGGTCGCCGACGGCAGCCGGCAGCCTGCTCGGCGGCGTGACGCTCGCGGAAGTCGTCGCGGGGCTGACGATCTCGGCGGCAATCGACCGCCTGCCCGATCGCCGGCCCGCGCTGCATGCGGCGATCGCGTCGTTGTTCGTCGGCTTGCTGGTGATGCTGGCCGCACCCGAACCGCTTGCGCTGCCGGCCGCGCTGCTGATGGGCGCGGGGATCGGCGCGCTGTTTCCGCTGTCGCTGATCGTCACGGTCGACCATGCGGCGACGCCGGCCGATGCCGCGTCGCTGACGGGGTTCGTGCAGGGTGTCGGTTATTTGATCGCCGGGTTGTTTCCGTTCGCGGCCGGCCTCGTGCGCCAGCATCTCGCGGATTTGACGCCCGCGTGGATCGCGATGGCGTGCCTGTGTGTCGTGTTGTTCGCGCTGGCGGCCGGGTTTGCACCGCGGCTGGCGCGGCAGGTCGCACGCGCCTAGGCAATCGGCCTCGCGTCAGCTGCCCGCGCTCGCGTACAGCGTCGAATCCGCGAACCCTTCGGCGTCGAGCACGCGCCCGATCAGGATCAGCGCGGTGCGCTCGATCTGCGTACCCTGCACTTTGGAGACGATGTCCGCCAGCGTGCCGGTCACGCGTTCCTCGTCGGGCCAGCTCGCGCGATAGATCACCGCGACCGGGCAAGCGGCGCCGTAATGCGGCAGCACTTCGTCGACGATACGCGCGAGATGGCGCACGCCGAGATGGATCGCGAGCGTCGCGCGGTGCGCGGCGAGCGCGCCGAGCGCTTCGCCTTCCGGCATCGTCGTCTTGCCCGCGAAGCGCGTGAGGATCACCGTCTGCGCGACACCGGGCAGCGTCAGCTCGACGCCGAGCGTCGCCGCGCAAGCGGCCGTGGCCGTCACGCCCGGCACGATTTCGTACGGAATCCCGAGCGCCTTCAGCCGGCGGATCTGCTCGCCGATCGCACCGTACAGCGACGGGTCGCCCGAATGCACGCGTGCGACGTCCTGCCCTTTCGCATGCGCGGCCGCGAGCAGCGCGACGATCGCGTCGAGGTCGAGTTCGGCCGTATTGACGACTTGCTCCGCGCGATGACCGTCGAGCACGGCCGCCGGCACGAGCGAGCCCGCATACAGGATCACCGGGCAGGTGCGCACGAGGCGCTGGCCCTTCACCGTGATCAGCTCCGGGTCGCCGGGACCCGCGCCGATGAAATACACCGTCATCGAAAATTCTCCGTCAATTCGTTGGATGATCCGCCGTGCCGCGTCATGCGCGCGCGGCCGGATCGAGTGCGTCCAGCAGTGCCGCGACCGAGTCGAACGCGCGATCGGCATCGGGCAGCGGCGGCCGGCGCAGCATCACGACCGGCAGCCTGCGCTCGCGCGCGACATCGAGCTTGGCCTCGGTGGCCGCACCGCCGCTGTTCTTGCTGACGACGACGTCGATGCCCGTCAGCGCGAACAGCGCACGTTCGCCGTCGAGCGTGAACGGCCCGCGCGTGGCGACGATCTGCGCATGCGCGTTGCCGGGATGCGCGTCGAGACAGCGCACGAGCCAGAACTGGTGTGGCGGGATCGTGTCGAGGTGCGCGAGCGGTTCGCGGCCGAGCGTGAACAGCGGCCGCCTGAACGGGGCGAGCGCGGCCTCGATGCCGGCCCAGTCGTCGACCATTCGCCAGTCGTCGCCCGGTTGCGGCGTCCAGGGCGCGCGGCGCAGCGCCCACAGCGGCACACCCGTGTCGCGCGTCGCGACAGCGGCGTTCGCGCTGATTTGTGCGGCATACGGATGCGTTGCGTCGATCACGAGGCCGATGCCTGCGTCGCGCAGATACGCGGCCAGCCCGGCGGCCCCGCCGAAGCCGCCGACGCGCACGTCGCAGCGCAGGTCGTCGGGCACCTTGCCGAGGCCGGCCAGGCTATAGACGTGATGCGGGCCGAGCGCGCGTGCGATCTTCAGCGCGTCGCCGGTGCCGCCGAGCAGCAGGATGCGTACGCTCATCGCGCTTGCCCGACGAAGCGGCCCTGGCGGTCGATCGCGAACATCTCGACGTCGACCGACGGCGGCACGATATCGCGTGCGACGCGCAGCGCATGCGCGCAGACGAGATCGCCGAGCGGCACGCCGTCGGCCTGCGCAAGCTTCAACGCTTCCTGGCTCGTGTTCGCGGCGCGCATCGCGGCCTGCAGCGCATCGCTCGCGCCGGCTTCGGCCGCCCATTGCGCGAGCAGCGGCAGGTCGATGCTCGAATGACGACTGTGCAGGTCGAGGTGACCGGCCGCGAGCTTGCTGAGCTTGCCGAACCCGCCGCACATCGACAGGCGCGCGACCGGGGCGCGCCGCAGGTGCTTGAGCACCGCGCCCGCGAAATCGCCCATCTCGATCAGCGCCATGTCGGGCAGGTGGTAATGCGCGCGCATCGCGTCCTCGCTCGCGTTGCCCGTGCACGCGGCGATATGCGCGATGCCGTTCGCGCGTGCGACATCGATCCCCTGGTGGATCGACGCGATATAGGCCGAACACGAGAACGGCCGCACGATGCCGGTCGTGCCGAGGATCGACAGCCCACCGACGATGCCCAGGCGCGGGTTCATCGTCTTCAGCGCGAGCGCCTCGCCGCCTTCGACGCCGATCGTCACGTCGAAGCCGCCCGCATAGCCCTGCTCGGCTGCGAGTGCTTCGAGGTGGGTCGTCATCATCTGGCGCGGCACCGGATTGATCGCCGGTTCGCCGACCGGCAGCGTCAGCCCCGCGCGCGTGACCGTGCCGACGCCGGGCCCCGCGTGAAAACGCACGCCGGGCGCCGCCGCGAGCGCGACGCGCGCGAAGATCAGCGCACCGTGCGTGACGTCCGGATCGTCGCCGGCATCCTTGATCGTGCCGGCTTCGGCGCCGTCGGCCGTGACCCGGCAGAACGCGAGCCGCATCATCACGCGCTGCCCTTTCGGCAGCACGATCTCGACCGCATCGTGCGCCTCGCCCGCGAGCAGCAGCCGCGCGGCCGCGAGCGACGTCGCGGTCGCGCAGCTGCCGGTCGTATAGCCGAAACGCAGCGGCGCGGGTTGTTCGGGGGTTTCGTCGCGCATCACGCGTCCACTGCGTTCGGCGGGTTCGACGCACCGGCCGGGTCGATCGCATCGGCCACCTCGGCCGTGTCGGGCTTGCGCACGTCATACAGCGTGACCGGCAGCGGTTGGCGCCACGTGTCGAAGCGGCCGAGCGGTTCCGCATGCGCGAGCGACACGCGCGTGAGCGTGCCGCCGTGCGCGTCGCGCCACGCGGCGAGCGCCATCTCGCCTTGCAGCGTGACCGCGTTCGCGACCAGCCGGCCGCCGGGTTTCAGCGATGCCCAGCACGCGTCGAGCACGCCGGGCGCCGTCGCACCGCCGCCGATGAAGATCGCGTCGGGCGTCGCGAGCCCTGCAAGCGCGTCGGGCGCGCGGCCCGCGACGAGCTGCAGGCCCGGGACGCCGAGCGCGTCGCGGTTGTGTTCGATGAAGCGCTGCCGTTCCGCATGCGCTTCGATCGCGATCGCCTGGCAGGACGGATGCGCACGCATCCATTCGATGCCGATCGAACCGCTGCCCGCGCCGACGTCCCATAGCAGTTCGCCGGGTGCGGGCGCGAGGCGCCCGAGCGTCATCGCGCGCAGGTCGCGCTTGGTGAGCTGGCCGTCGTGGCGGTAGGCATCGTCGGGCAGGCCGGGCGTGAGCGCGCGACGTGGCGCGTCGGGGCCGGCCTGGCAGTCGAGCGCGACGAGATTGAGCGCGGCCGTTTCCGCAACGGCCCAGTCCTGCGCGAGGCCGTCGAGACGCCGCTCGAGCGGACCGCCCAGATGTTCGAACACGCTGATGCGCGTCGGCCCGAAGCCGCGCGCGGCAAGTTCGGCCGCGACGGCGGCCGGCGTGCGGCCGTCGGCGCTCAGCACGAACAGGCGCCGGCCCGGCAGCAGATGCCGCGCAAGCGTCGCGAGCGGACGGCCGACGAGCGAGACCGCGCCGACGTCCTGCAATGCCCAGCCGAGGCGCGCAGCCGCGAGCGACAGCGACGACGGTGCGGGCAGCACACGCCAGTCATCGGAGGAAAGTTGGCGCGCGAGCGTCGCGCCGACGCCGAACAGCATCGGGTCGCCGCTCGCGAGCACGCAAACGGGCGAGCCGCGCCGCGCGAGCACGCTCGCGAGATCGAACGGCGACGGCCACGCTTCGCGTTCGGCACGCAGCCGTGCGGGCAGCATGTCGAGATGCCGTTTCGCACCGACGACGAGCGTCGCGTCGAGCAGCGCGCGTCGTGCGCTGCGCCCAAGCCCCGCGTAACCGTCGTCGCCGATGCCCACTACCGTCAGCCACGCCGTCATGCACCCTTCCCCATCGTTCGATTCCCTGCAATTTGTTGCGATGCGCGGCCGTCGTGCTGCCGCGCGTTGACTCGTTGACGCCCGTCGCCACCGCCTGCCCGGACGCGCGATGCGGCCGCGATGTCAGCCGTGCGGCGCGCCGCCGAGGTAGTTCAGCAAGGTCAGATACATGCCGGCGATCGATGCGACCAGCAGCCAGCCGAGCAGCAGCCACACGAGTGGCCGCACACCGCCTCGCCTGAACAGCCAGGTTCCGCCGGCCACGATCGGCACGACGAGGCCGGCGAGCCCGACATTCTTCGGCCACTGCGCGGACGGCGCAAACGGAATCAGCGTGAATGCGAGCAGCATCCATGCGGGGATGCCCAGCAAGGCCAGCGCAATCCCCATGCCGAACAGCTCCGTCCTGCCGAGTTTCATCATTGCGGATCCCGGCGGATCGCCGGTCGGATGTCGAGCCGCCAATCGTACCATCCGCGCGCGCTCGCGCAATCCGCCACAGCCGTGCTGCGACGCGGCTGCAGGGCAAACCCGCCGATGCCGGAGCGTCGTGAAAATCGGGTATCCTACGGCCGTTCGTTCGCCGGTGCCCTTCGGGGCCGAAGAGGGAACACAGGGCGCGCCACGCGCCGCTGTGGCTGCCCCCGCAACTGTAGACAGCGAGCCGATCTCCCCTTCATGCCACTGGTTTCACCGGGAAGGCCGGGAGCCGGCGCCGACCTGTCAGCCAGGAGACCTGCCGGCCAGAAAGTGCGTGCGTGCCAGTCGGCGTCGGGCGGGGTGTACCGATGCGTTGGCCGCGGCGCGACACTGTCCCGGTATCCCGTTGAGTTCCGCCCCCGATTCGATTCCTGCGTCGCCCGTCGTGCGCCCGTCGGCTTGCCCGGGGCTCGTGCGCGTGGTCGCGGCCGCCGACGGCGGGCTGTGCCGGATCAAGCTGCCGGGCGGCCGGCTCGATGCGCGCCAGGCGCGCGCGATTGCCGCCGCCGCACGTGCGTACGGCTCCGGCGCGATCGACGCGACCAATCGCGCGAATCTCCAGCTGCGCGGCATTCGCGACGGTGCCGCCGACGCGCTGACGCGCGCGTTGCTCGATGCGGGGCTCGGCCCGCGGGCCGAGGCAGCGGCAGGTTCGGCCAACGATACGGCCGCGCTCGCCGCGAGCGACGACGTCCGCAACATCATGCTCAGCCCGCTCGCCGGGCACGATCCCGCCGCGCTCATCGACAGCCACGCAATCGCCATTCCGCTGCTCGACATGCTGGCCAGCGAGCCGCGCCGCGGCGAGCTGTCGCCCAAATTCTCGATCCAGCTCGACGGCGGCGAATCGGTGGCGGCGCTCGATCATCCGCACGACATCTGGCTGGCCGCGTGGCGCCGTGCCGACGGCGCGGTACGCATCGCGGCCGGGCTGGCCGGCTGCCCGCCGGTCGCGGATGGCGACCGGCCTGCGTCGGTCGATGTGTCGCCCGATCAGGCGGTCGCGCTGGTCCGCGCACTGCTGCTCGCGTTCCTCGATCTCGCGCCAGCCGATGTCACGCGGATGCGCGCGTTGCTGGCAACGTACGGCGAACGCGCGTTACTCGAACGCGCGCAGCACTACCTGACTTTCCCGCTCACGGCCGATCCCGCGCTCGCCAGCTGGCGGCGCACGAGCACCGATTGGGCACTGCGTTTCGGCATGCGCCCGTCGCTCGATACGGCGCGCGGCAGCGTCGGCGCGCAATGCGTGCTCGGGCGGCTCGACGCGACGCAGCTGGAACGGCTCGCCGCGCTGGCCGAAGCCGATGGCGACGGCACGCTGTCGATGACACCGTGGCAAGGCGTGTTTCTGCACGGCGTGCCGAACGAACGCGCACCGGCCACGCTCGACGCACTCGCGTCGCTTGGCCTCGTGTGCCGGCCATCGGACCCGCTTGCCACGCTCGTCGCCTGCACCGGCAGCGCAGGCTGTGCGAAAGCACGCGCCGACACGAAACACGACGCACTCGCACTCGCCGCGCGCATCGGCCATCCGGTCGACGTGCACCTGACCGGTTGTGAACGCCATTGCGCACTGCCGCATCCCGCGACGCATACGCTCGTCGCGGTGGCGCCCGCGCATTACGACCTTTACCGGCGCGACGCGGCCGAGGGCCTCGGCGCCCCGCTCGCGCGCCATCTGACGATTGACCAGGCCGCGGCCCGTTTGACGGGCGCGCGGCACAGCCAGGACACCACCGATGCTTGACTACATTCGCGACGGGCAGGAAATATACCGCCAGTCGTTCGCGACGATCCGCGCCGAGGCCGACCTGTCGCAGGTTCCGCCCGACCTCGAGAAACTCGCGGTGCGCGTGATCCATGCGTGCGGGATGGTCGACGTCGTCTACGACCTGCGCTTCTCGGCCGGCGCCGGCTCGGCGGGCCGCACGGCGCTCGCGGCCGGCGCGCCGATCCTGTGCGACGCGAGGATGGTCGCCGAAGGCATCACGCGCGCGCGGCTGCCGGCCGACAACCGCGTGATCTGCACGCTCGGCGAGCCGGAAGTGCCCGATCTCGCGCGCCATCTCGGCAACACACGCTCGGCCGCCGCACTCGAATTGTGGCGCCCGCATCTCGCGGGCAGCGTCGTCGTGATCGGCAATGCGCCGACCGCGCTGTTCCACCTGCTCGACATGCTCGACGCCGGCGCGCCGCGCCCCGCGCTGATCCTCGGTTTTCCGGTCGGCTTCATCGGCGCGGCCGAATCGAAGGCGATGCTCGATGCCGACAGCCGCGGCGTGCCGTACGTCGCGCTGCTCGGCCGGCGCGGCGGCAGCGCGATGGCTGCCGCCGCGGTCAACGCGCTCGCGACGGAGGTCGAATGACGACCGCGCGCGGACGCCTGTTCGGAGTCGGCGTCGGCCCCGGCGATCCTGAACTGATGACGATCAAGGCGCTGCGCGTGCTGCAGGCGGCGCCCGTGGTCGCCTATTTCGTCGCGAAGGGCAAGAAAGGCAATGCGTACGGCATCGTCGAAGCGCACCTGCTCGACGGGCAGACGCAACTGCCGCTCGTCTATCCGGTGACGACCGAAGCACTGCCGCCGCCGCTCTGCTACGAGACGGTGATCGCCGACTTCTACGACACCGCAGCCGAGATCGTCGCCGCACACCTCGACGCGGGACGCGACGTCGCGGTGATCTGCGAAGGCGACCCGTTCTTCTACGGCTCGTACATGTACCTGCACGACCGCCTCGCGCCGCGCTACGACACCGAGGTGATCCCGGGCGTATGCGCGATGCTCGGCGGCACGGCCGTGCTCGGCCAGCCGCTCGTCTATCGCAACCAGAGCCTGTCGGTGCTGTCCGGCGTGCTGCCCGAGCACGAGCTGCGCGAGCGGCTCGCGCGGGCCGACGCGGCCGTCGTGATGAAACTCGGCCGCAATTTCGACAAGGTGCGGCGCGTGCTCGACGAACTCGGGCTCGCGAAACGCGCGCTGTACGTCGAGCGCGCGACGATGGCGAACCAGCGCATCGTGCCGCTCGACGCGGTCGACCCGATGGCGTCGCCGTATTTCTCGCTGCTCGTCGTGCCGGGGGAAAAATGGCAAGGATGACGACCCCGCCCGCGATCGTGGTTCTCGGTGCGGGCGCGCTCGACACCGCGCGACGCATCCAGGCGCGCTACCCGGGCGCCCTCGTGCATGGCCTCGCATCGCGCATCGATGCCGACGTGCCGTTCGACGACCTCGGCGCACACCTGCGCGAACTCTATGCGCGCGGCCTGCCGATCGTCGCACTGTGCGCGGCCGGCATCGTGATCCGCTGCCTCGCGCCCGCGCTTGCCGACAAGGGCGTCGAGCCGCCGGTGCTCGCGGTCGCGGAAGACGGCTCGGCCGTCGTGCCGCTGCTCGGCGGGCTGACGGGCGTCAACGTGATCGCGCGCGAAATCGCCGAATGCATCGGCGTCGCGCCCGCGATCACGACGAGTGGCGAATTGCGCTTCGGCGCATGCGTGCTCAATCCGCCCGAAGGCTATGCGCTGGCCGATCTCGCACAGGGCAAGCGCTTCGTGTCCGACCTGCTCGCGGGTGCCTCGACGCGCGTCGACGGCGCGGCGGCGTGGCTCGACGATGTCGCGCTGCCGCGCGACGATGCGGCAGCGCATGCGATCCGCGTGACGCCCGATGCATGGCGCGGCACACGCGATGAACTCGTGATCCATCCACGCAGCGTGGTGGTCGGTGTTGCCGAGGATGCAGTACACGCGGAAGACGCACTTGTCGCGCGCATCGAAGCCATGCTCGACGCACAAGGTCTCGCGCGGCTGGCACTCGCCGCCATCGTCGCGCCGGCATCGGCGATCGGCAACTCCACGCTGGAGGAAGCCGCGCAAGCGCTCGGCGTGCCGCTGCGTTTCGTCGACACCGACAGCGACGCGCAAGCCGATTCAGGCACGCTGCTTGGCCGCACGTTGCGTGTCGCACACACGCTGCGCCCGGCATCGAACGGCCTCGCATGCGCGGTGGCGTCGTATCCGGTCGATCCCGCCACGCTCGGCCGTGCGCGCGGCCGCCTGACCGTGCTCGGTCTCGGCCCGGGCGCCGCCGCGTGGCTCACGCCGGCCGCACGTGCCGCGCTCGCGGAAGCGACCGACATTCTCGGCTACACGACCTACGTGAACATGGCCGGCCCCTTCCGCGGCGACCAGCGCGTGCACGGCACCGACAATCGCGAGGAAATGCAGCGCGCACGCCATGCGTTCGAACTGGCGGCCGAAGGCCGGCGCGTCGCGGTCGTGTCATCCGGCGACCCCGGCGTGTTCGCGATGGCCGCGGCCGTGCTCGAGGCGCTCGACGAAGCACGCAACCCGCAGTGGGCCGCGGTCGACCTGCGCGTCGAACCCGGCATCTCGGCGTCGCTCGCGACGGCCGCGCAGGCAGGCGCGCCGCTCGGCCACGACTTCTGCGCGATTTCTCTGTCGGACAACCTGAAGCCGTGGGACGTGATCGAGACGCGCCTGAGGCATGCGGCGCAGGCCGATCTGGTGATGGCGTTCTACAACCCGATCTCGCGTGCGCGGCCGTGGCAGCTCGACCGTGCGCTCGACATCGTGCGCGCGCACCGTGCGGCCGACACGGTGGTCGTGCTCGGCCGCGACATCGGCCGGCCGGGCGCGACGCTTGCGACGACGACGCTCGGCGCACTGCGCGGCGATCAGGTCGACATGCGTACGATGGTGATCGTTGGCTCGTCGACGACGCGGCGCTTCGCGATCGGCAATGCGCGCGAATGGGTCTATACGCCGCGCTGGTATCGCTGATTTCGGCTAGCGCGTGAGCGTACCGTCGCGCGCGCCGGCATGCGCGATGCCGGCCGTGCCGCCGGTGCGCCAGAACCGATACACGAGCACGCCGACGATGGCCTGCGCGACGACCACGAAGGCGACGCAGCCGGCCCATCCCCACCGGTGCCAGCCGGGTACCGGCAGGATCGAGCCGAGGCTGCCGCCGAAGTAATAGCAGGACAGGTAGATACCGATCGCCGTCGAGCGCGCACTCGACGCCGCCTGCGAGATAAACGTGTTGGCCGACGCCTGTTCGACGAACACGGCGGTCGAGCTGAGCGCGAGGCCGGCCAGGATCACCGGCACGCTGTCCGACAACGTCAGCAACGCCCCGCCGATCGCGAGCGCGGCTGCCGCGAGCCCCGGCGCGCGCGGGCCGCGATGCCGCGCGAGGCGCCCGGCCAGCGGCGTCACGATCACCGCAACGAGGAACACCGCATAGATTGCGCCGATCTCGACCGTGCCGAAGCCGAACGGTGCCCGCGCGAGCCGCAGGCCGACGAACGTGAACGTCGCCACCTGCGACGCGAGCACGCATGCGCCGATCGCGAACGACGCGAGCAGCGGGCCGCGCGTGACGATGCGCCACGACGGCCCCGCATCCGTATCGCGGCCCGACACCCGCCGCGCGACCGCACCGGACGCCGGCAGGCTCGCGTATATCGCGACGCCCGTGACGAGACACAGCGCCGCGACGACATC
This sequence comes from Burkholderia cepacia, assembly GCF_029962485.1. NCBI lineage: Bacteria > Pseudomonadati > Pseudomonadota > Betaproteobacteria > Burkholderiales > Burkholderiaceae > Burkholderia > Burkholderia cepacia. The sequence goes on along the minus strand of NZ_CP073637.1, from coordinate 1,838,951 downwards.
GAGCGCATGCCGCCAGCCCCACATCGACGTCAGCAGGTTCGTCACGAAGCGGCCGGCGAAACCGCCGAGCGTCGTGCCGGCGACGAACAGCGCGCTGATCTCGGCCGACGTGCCGTGATCGAAGCGTTCGCCGATATAGGCGATCGACAGCGCAAAGATGAACGGCATGACCAGCCCGGCCGCGAAGCGCGCGCCGAGGAACGACGCAAAGCCCGCCGCGTGCGCGGACCAGACGACCGGCAACGCGACGGCCATCGCCGCCAGCGAGATCGCGACGCGCCGTTCGATGCGCGCGGCCAGCACGCCGACGAACGGCGCGATAATGGCGACAGCCATCGTGGTCGCGCTTACGCCCTGCCCTGCGCGCTCCGCGCTGACGCCGAAGGCCTCGGCGAGTTCGTGCAGGATGCCCTGCGTCGAATAGAGATTGAGAAACGCGGCGAAGCCGCAGAGAAAGAACGCGATGCGCGTGGTCCTGTCGTTCATCGGAAATGCCTGGTCGTCGATGCCGACAGTCTGACGAGCGCGCCGCGTGCACGCCAATACCGTTTTCAGCGCAATTGATACCGGAACGACAACAATGCTCGACCTGCGCCGCCTCCGTTATTTCGTGGTCGTCGCCGACGAACTGCACTTCGGCCGCGCGGCATTGCGCCTGCGCGTCGCGCAGCCGCCGCTGACACGCCATATCGCCGCGCTGGAAAGCGATCTCGGCGTGCGCCTGTTCGAGCGCTCGACGCGCGCGGTGCGGCTCACGCCGGAAGGCGAGTTGTTCCTTGAACATGCGCGCCACGTCGTCAGCGCGGCCGCCGAAGCCGAGGCGAGCGCGCGCAAGATCGCGCAAGGCATCGCCGGGCGCCTCGTGATCGGCTATGCGAGCTCGATTCCGATGTCCGACACGTTCCCCGACGTGATCCGCGCCGCGAGCCGCACGATGCCCGACGTCGAACTCGCGTTTCGCGAAGCGGCGACCGCCAGCCAGCGCCAGCAGATCGCCGACGGCGCGATGGACGTCGGCTTCGGCTGGGCGTGGGACGGCGCGCCCGGCGTACCGGTCGCGTCGCTCGTCGTGTCGCGCGAACCGCTCGTCGCGGCCGTGCCGGCCGGTAATCCGCTCGCGAACCGTGCGAGCCTCGACGTCGCCGAACTGGCCAGCGAAACCTTCGTCACCTTTCCGCCCGGTTACGGTTCGGCGTTGACCGCCGCGCTGGACGACCTGTGCGCGCAGGCCGGATTCGCACCGCGGATCGGGGCAACCGCCGCACAGATCACAACGCTCGTGTCGCTGGTGGCCGCCGAACGCGGCATCGCGATCGTGCCGGGCTTCACGGCGACGCTGCAGCGTCCGGGCGTCGTCTACGTGCCGCTCGCCGGCACGCGCGCAGTCGAGCAGATCGTGTCGTGGAACGAGCCGTTTTCGTCGGCATGCGTCGAGCGTTTCGTTGCGCTGGCGCGCTCGCTCGCGCAGCCTGCATCGACGTAAGCGGCACGTCTCGCGGGGCGGGCGCCGATCGGGAAAATCACCCGCCCGATGCGTTGCGCAACGGTGTCGAATCGGCAAGATCGTTACGTATCGGGAATCAAATAACAAAAAGAACACCTAACCATTCACTATTCAGCGCGAATCCTCCAAGATGGGCACGCCGCCGGCCGGGCATGCCCGGTCGCACGACCGGCGGCGATACGCAGGCCAACGTATCCCTCTTCCACTTGGAGAACACAATGAACAACAATGTGTTGCCGCGTTTCATCCCGCGTGCAGTTGCCGCGGGTTGTCTGCTTGCAGTGGCGAGTGTGTCCCAGGGCGCCGGCGTCTATGCGCCCTTCGTCGACGTGACGCTCTATCCGACGCCGCTCGTCGACCAGATCGGCGTCCGGCAAGGTATCCAGCAATTCACGCTCGCGTTCGTGGTCGCGGGCAACGGCTGCGTGCCGTCGTGGGGCGGCGTGCAGCCGATCGGCAACGGCGCGAGCGGCGGCCTCCTGACCGCGCTGTCGACGTCGATCGCGAGCTACCGCGCGAAAGGCGGCGAAGTCGCGGTGTCGTTCGGCGGGGCGAACGGTACGCCGCTGATGCAGGCGTGCTCGACGGTCCCTGCGTTGAAGAGCGCGTACCAGACCGTGATCGACACGTACGGCCTCACGCACATCGATTTCGACATCGAAGGCGCATCTCAACAGGACACGGCCGCGGTCGCGCGCAACTTCCAGGCCGTCGCGCAACTGCAGTCCGACTATGCGGCGAAGGGCAAGCCGCTGCACGTCACGCTGACGCTGCCGACGATGCCGACCGGGCTCACGCAGGACGGCCTGAACGTGGTCAACGCGGCAATCGCGAACCAGGCCGCGTTCGATGCGGTGAACGTGATGGCGATGGATTACGGCCCCGCGAACATCGACATGGGCGCCGCCGCGATCAGCGCCGCGCAGGCGCTGTACTCACAACTCGACACGGCGTTCAAGTCGGCCGGCCAGCCGAAGACCAATGCGCAGCTCTGGCAGATGGTCGGTGTTACGCCGATGATCGGCGTGAACGACGTGCAGGGCGAAACCTTCACGCTCGCGAATGCGCAAAGCGTGCTGAATGCGGCGATCGCCAACGGCTACGGTTTCTTCGGCAACTGGTCGGTCGGCCGCGATCAGGCGTGCCCGTCCGGCGGCACATATGCGTCGCCGACCTGCTCGGGCGTCGCGCAGCAGCCATACGCGTTCGCGACGATCTTCAAGCAGCTCGACGGCAAATGGGGCGCGGGCGTGACGCAGGATCCGAACTACGGCGGCGGCTCGGACGGCGGCACGCCGCAGCCGGGCGCACCGTGGGCTGCCGGCCAGGTCTACACGGCCGGCGCGACGGTCACCTACCAGGGGACGACGTACCAGGCGCAATGGTGGACGCAGGGCGACGTGCCCGGCCAGGCGGCCGTATGGAAGCCGGTCGGCGGCGGCACGGCCACGTGGTCGGCGACGACCGCGTATTCAGGCGGCACCTGCGTGATGTACCAGGGCGCGAAGTATTGCGCGAAATGGTGGACGCAAGGCGACAACCCGAGTGCGGGCGGTGTGTGGGTGAAGTCGTGATGCCGCGTATCGGCCGTCGTTAGGCTCGCGGATCCGGGGCCGTTCGCGGCGATCGCTGCCCGATCGGCGGCGGACGGCCTGCTGGCTGGCGCGTTTGCAGGGCCGCTGCAGGCGTGCCCTGCCCGCCGTCAACCGCGCGCGTGCTCGGCCAGCAGCTTGGCCTTCGCGTCGACGAGCAGCGCCGCATGCGTGTCGCGATGCTGGCGGATCCGCTCGGTCGGCCCGACGACCGACAGCCCGTACCAGTCGCCGTCGAGCGTCAGCGCGACCGCGATCGCCGACAGCTCGGGCGCGCTCTCGCCGAAGTTCTCGGCCCAGCCTAGATCACGAAACCGTGCGGTTTGCGCGACGAGCGCCGGCAGGTCGGCCACCGTCGCCTCGGTAAAGCGTTCGAACGCCAGCTGTGCGCCGAGCGTTTGCTGCGCATCGCCGGCGAGTTCCGCGAAGATCGCCTTGCCGATCGAGTTCGCATGCAGCGGACGCAGCTCGCCGGGCTGGCGCGTATAGCGGATCGCCTGCTCCGACTCGACGACGTCGAGGTACGTGACCGACACACCCTGGATCTTGCCGAGCACGGCCGTCTCGCGGCTCGCGTCGCGCAGCGCGACGAGGTGCGGATGCACGATATCGACGACGGGATCGGTCGCGTCGATCGCGGCGGCGATCGTCTGCAGGCGCCGCGTCGGGTAGTAGCCGCCACGTTTGCGCACTTCGTACAGATAGCCGCGGCTCACGAGCGTGCGCGCCATGGCGAGGCAGCTCGACGGCGGCACATCGAGCAGGCGCGCGAGTTCGGTGAGTGGCAGCGGCCGCCGTTCGGCGGCGAACAGCTCGAACAGGTCGAGCGTGCGGGCAACGAGTTTGACGTCCATGACGAGCGCTTGAATCGAAACGGGAAACCGCGCGCGGCGCCGGCCGCCGGGTCGCTACGGTCAGTACGACTTCGGCAGCCCGAGCACCTTCTCCGCGATGTAGCACAGGATCAGTTGCGGACTCACGGGCGCGAGCCTCGGAATCATACACTCGCGCAGGTAGCGCTCGACATGGTATTCCTTCGCGTAACCCATCCCGCCGAGCGTCGCGACGGCCGTCTGGCACGCCTGGAACGCGGCTTCGGCGCCGAGGTATTTGGCCGCGTTCGCCTCCGCGCCGCACGACTGCCCAGCGTCGTAGCGCGTCGCGGCCTTCATCACCATCAGCCACGCAGCCTCGAGTTGCATCCACACCTGGGCGAGCGGATGCTGGATCGACTGGTTCTGCCCGATCGGCCGGCCGAACACGACGCGCTCGCACGCATACTGCGTCGCGCGGCGCAGCGCGGCCTGCCCGAGCCCGATCGCCTCCGCCGCGATCAGGATCCGCTCGGGGTTCAGGCCATGCAGCAGATAGCGGAAGCCGTCGCCTTCGTTGCCGATCAGGTCATCGCGCGACACGCGCAGGTTGTCGATGAACAGCATGTTCGAATCGACGGCCTTGCGGCCCATCTTCTCGATTTCGCGCACCTCGACGTGCGAGCGGTCGAGGTCGGTGTAGAACAGGCTCAGGCCGTCGGTCGGCTTCGCGACCTGGTCGAGCGGCGTCGTGCGCGCGATGATCAGCATCTTGTTCGCGACCTGCGCGGTCGAGATCCAGATCTTGCGCCCGCTCAGCACATAGTGATCGCCGTCGCGACGCGCCTGCGTGGTCAGGTGCGTGGTGTCGAGGCCCGCGTCGGGTTCCGTCACCGCGAAGCACGCCTTGTCGTGCCCGGCGATCAGCGGCGGCAGAAAGCGCGCCTTTTGCGCTTCGTTGCCGAACACCTGCACGGGATTCAGCCCGAAGATGTTCATGTGCACGGCCGACGCGCCGGACAGGCCGGCGCCCGATGCGCTGATCGTGCGCATCATCAGCGCGGCCTCGGTCATCCCGAGACCGGCGCCGCCATGGGCCGGATCCATCGCGATGCCGAGCCAGCCGGCTTCGGCGAGCGCCGCGTGGAAGTCGGCCGGAAAGCCGCCCGCGCGATCGCGTTCGAGCCAGTAGTCGTCGCCGAAGCGCTCGCAGATTTTCTCGATCGCGCTTTCGATCGCGCGCTGGTCGTCGGTCAGGTCGAACTGCATGGATTGCACTCCCGGAAAAAGCCGAGCGGCCGCGCCGCTCTCAAAAAAGCGCCAGGCGGCGCCAGGGTTGCCGCGCCGCGGAACGTCCCCTCGCAGGATTGGCCCCTCGGGGCACGGCCACGAAGCGGCACGTCTGGCGCGCTCACAACGGAAACACGCCAACGATCACCGCGGCGAACACCATCAGCACGGTGGCGGCGAACAGGAACGGAATCGTGAATTTCTGGTGCTCGGCGAGCTCGACGCCGGTCAGGCCGACGATCAGGAACGTCGCGGGCGTCAGCGGGCTCACCGGAAAGCCCGTCGTCATCTGGCCGAGCAGCGCGGCCTGCGCCATCTGGATCGGCGGCACGCCAAGCAGCTTGCCGCTCTCCGCGAGCACCGGCAGCACGCCGAAGTAGAACGAATCGGGATCGAACAGCAAGCTGAGCGGCATCGACAGCAGCCCGAGCACGAACGGCATGTGGCGCGCATGCTCGACCGGCACGTGCGCGACGACGACTTCCGCCATCGCCTTCAGCATCCCGGTGCCGGACATGATGCCGGTGAACGCGCCGGCCGCGAGCAGCACGCTCGCCATCATCAGCGCGGCCTTCGCATGCGCGTCGATCCGCTCGCGCTGCGCCTGCACATCCGGGTAGTTGATCACGAGCGCGGCGACCGTGCCGAGCATGAACATCACCATCGGGTCGACGATGCCCGACACCAGAGTCACGAGCACGACGAGGGTCAGCGCGACGTTGATCCCGAAGCGGCCCGGCCGGCGCAACGCGCGTTCGGCGTCGGTCAGCTCGCGTGGTGCGATCGCCAGCGACGCCGCGCCGGCACGGTCGAGCCCGAGCCGCTTCGCCTCGCGCACGCCGAGCACGTACGCCGTGCCGAACACGAACACGAGCCCGACGATCTGTACCGGAATCATTGGCGTGAAGATCACCGAGCCGGGAATGTGCAGCGCCGCCGATGCGCGCAGCATCGGCCCGACCCACGGCAGGAAGTTGACGCCGGCCGCCATCGACGCGACGCACGCGAGAATCCGCCGGTCCATCCCGAGCCGCGTGTAGAGCGGCATCATCGCCGGCAACGTGACGAGAAACGTGACCGCGCCCGAGCCGTCGAGGTGAATCAGCAGCGCGAGCAGTGCCGAGCCCATCACGATGCGCGGCGGATGGCAGCCGATTACGCGCAATACGCCCGCGATGATCGGGTCGAGCATCCCCGAATCAGTGAGGATTCCGAAAAATAGAATCGCAAAAACAAACATGCCGGCGATCGGGCCGATGTTCTGCACGCCGTGCACGATGAACTTGCCGGTCTGCAGCCCGAAGCCCGCCGCGAGCGACGCGGCCACCGGCACGACGATCAGCGCGACGAGCGGCGACAGCCGTTTCGTGATGATCAGGCCGAACAGCGCGACGATGGCGATCGCGCCGATCCATGCGAGCATGATGCGTCTCCTCTTCAGCCGGCATGCGTCTTCCGTGCGCAAGCCGGCGTGATGTCCGAATGATGATGTGCCGGACCGCGCGGCCCTGCGCCGCAGCGCGGCGCGGCCGGCGGCCGCGATGCCGGTCAGTCCCGGCGATCGTCGTCGTCGTGGTCGTCGTGCGCAAACACCTGCGCCACGTGTTCGTTCAGTGCCGGCGGCGGCCGACGGTACGTCGCCGGCGTGCGGCCGAGCTTGATCGGCGACGCGATGCCGCGATGCCGGCCCAGCTCGACCTTCATCTCCCGATGCGCAACGTGCGGATGATCGAGCGCCGCATCGAGCCCGAGCACCGGCGCGCACGGCACGCCGCGGCGCATCAGCTGCTCGGCGAGCGCCGCACCGTCATGCGCGGCCAGTGCGGTTTCGAGCAGCGCACGCAGTGCGGCACGGTGCGCGCTGCGTGCACGGTTGTCGGCGAAACGCGGATCGTCGAGCCAGCCGCGCGTGCCGAGCACGTCGCACAGCGCCGCGAACTGCCCGTTGTTGCCGACCGCCAGGAAGATGTCGACGCCTGCCGTCGGAAAGCTGTCGTACGGCGTGATGTTCGGATGCGCGTTGCCGGTGCGCACGGGCGCGTTGCCCGAATGGAAGTAGTTCGGCGTATGCGGATGCAGGATCGACAGCGCGCAGTCGAACAGCGTCGACTCGACGAACTGGCCGAGGCCGCTCGCATCGCGCTCGCGCAGCGCCATCAGTACGCCGAGCGCCGCGTTCAGCCCGGTGACGAGATCGACGATCGGCACGCCGACGCGCAGCGGTGCGCCGCCCGCTTCGCCGTTGACGCTCATCAGCCCCGCGAGCGCCTGCACGGCCGCGTCGTAGCCGGGCAGCCCGCCGAGCGGGCCATCCGCGCCGAAACCCGACACGCGGCAATAGACGAGGCGCGGAAACCGCGCGTGCAGCGCGTCGAAGCCGAGCCCCCAGCGCTCCATCGTGCCGATCTTGAAGTTTTCGACGACGGCGTCCGCGTGCTCGAGCAGGCTGAGCAGCCGCTCGCGGTCGGCCGGTTGCGTCAGGTCGAGCGCGACGCCGAGCTTGTTGCGGTTCACACCGAGGAAATACGACGCGGTGTCGCCGTCGAACGGCGGCCCCCAGGTACGCGTTTCGTCACCGGACGGCGGTTCGACCTTGATCACCTCCGCGCCGTGGTCGGCGAGGATCTGCGTCGCGTACGGGCCGCCCAGCACCCGCGACAGATCGATGATGCGCAATCCCGCCAGCGCGCCCTGCTGCTCGTGTTCCGCCATGCGTCCCGCTCCTGATTCCGGTTGATCGGACTGCCGGCTCCGGTGGCCTGGCGCCTGCGCCACGCCTCTCCGGATTCGACGAATAATTCTTGTGTGTGAATTTATATTCACACTCGGGAATTATGTTGTCAAGCCCGGATGCACCCGCCTGCCGCGCGGATAACGTCGCCGAGCGCAAGTGGGGACGACACCGAACGCGGGCGGGTTGCGGTGGCGCCCCGCCCTTCGCTAAGCTGGCGGACTCCCTTCATCCTGACAAAAGCAAGGCGGAATATTCATGAAACGGTTGTGGCTGGCGGCCTTCGTACTGGCGTCGACGCTGGGCGTCGCACACGCGCAAACCCAGACTTTCCATTTCGGCGAAGGACAGACGCAAATGCCCGCCGCTGCACCGCGGGCCGGTGCGCCCGCTGCCCGGCCCGCGCCTGCGCGCCGGCACGCGACGGCGCCATCGCCGCATCATCGGCGCGCCGTTCACAAGCGCCGTTCGCGCCGTGCGAAGCCGGTGCGCAGCGGGATCTATACGCACGCATGACGCCGTGTCCGGCGCGCTGCGCCGTGCACGGAACTGTCACGAACGGCCGGTAAGATCGGTGCGGCTGCCTGCACGCCGTCGCGGCCCGCTGCCGGACAACTCGCCGCCGACGCGCACTTTCTCCACGATTCAGCACCTGTTTTGCCGAACATGAGCACCGGGCCGGATACCCTCGCCGTCACCAAGGAACGCGCCACGATCGTGTGCCGCCAGCGCAGCAGCGTGCTGCTCGTCGCCCGCACGGCGTCGCGCTGGTCGCTGCCGGGCGGCACGATCCGGCGCGGCGAGACGCCGCTCGAAGCCGCGCAGCGGGAACTGGCCGAGGAAACGCGGCTGGAGGGGCTCGCGCTCGACTATGCGGTGCAGTTCGGCGGGCTGTCGAAGCTCCATCACGTGTTCGTGGTCGAGGTGCCGGCACACCTGACGCCGCGCGCGAGCAACGAGATCGCCCGCTGCAAGTGGTTCACCGTCGACCGGCTCGACACGCTCCATGCGAGCGTGCCGACGCGCAAGATCATCGAGATGCTGCGTCTCGACTGTTTTTCGGCGATCGTCAACGGCCCGCTTCGTTGACGGCGGCGCTGCCCGCGCCGATCACGCGCGCAGGAACGGGCCGGCCTTGCGCTCGAGCAGCGCGACGAGTTCCGGCTGCATGAACGCGTAGCGGTCGGGAATGTCGAGGCAGACGATCTTCTTGCCCGTCAGATGCGGTCCGAAGCGCGTCGACAGCCTTGCCTTGTGCGCGCGCTCCATCACGAACACGATATCGGCCCAGTCGAGCTGCTCGGCGGATAGCCGCGCGTCCGCATCGGGCGCGAGGCCCGCGGAGTCGGTCTCGATGCCGGGCCACGCGGCAAATACCGCTTCGGCCGTCGGGCTGCGCAGCCGGTTGCGGCTGCAGATGAACAGTGCCCGTGTCATGTCGCTTCGATGTTCACCCTTGCGGAATCGTGCCGGGTCGTACGTATGCGAGCATGTGCGGCACGTAGTCGGCCTTGCCGAGTTCGACACCATGGTGGCGCAGGATCGCGTAAGCGGCGATCGCGTGGAAATTGAACTGCGGCAGCGCCCAGTCGCGCGCATATTGTTCGCCCGTCATGTCGAACGCGATCCCGTTCGGCAGCTCGAGCGCGATCGGCAGCGCCGTGCCGCCATCCAGCGCATCCGGCGCGAGTTCGCCGAGAAAGGCCAGCGTGCCCGCGATGATCGCCTGCGCGTCGGCGAGCGTGCCGGGCTGCGCATCCGCATTCCATCCCGCTTCGCGCAAGGCCAGCAGCGCAGCCGGCAACGGCTCGCCACGCAGCCGGTGGACGGGCTCCATCGCCTGGAAGCATGAGAAGCGCACCTGTGCCGCGAGCGGATACATGTCGGGCGCCAGCCTCAACGTCATCGCCGCGTCGGGCGCGTCGCCCGCGGCCTGCCGGTGCGCGACAGCCTTGTCGAGCCACGCGGTCTGTGCGCTCAGCATGTGGGTGAAGGTCGGGATGAGAAGTTGAGTCGGTGTCACGCGTGCACTCCTGGGTTGGATTGTCGTTTGCGCCACGATAGCAGCGTCGACGCAATCACGCACCCCGGCCCGGGCGACGTGCGCGATTCGATGTGGATCCGGCGGTCCGGCGATCCGGCGTTGTAGCGCGTGCGGGGCTCCCCCCACGCTGGACGCGTCACGACACGCGGCCGTCGCGCCCCGACCTCAAGACTTGCCGTGCCGCGCCAGAAACCGGTCGAGCTGCGAGGCAAACGCCTTGCCGTCACGCGCGCTGAACGGCGCCGGGCCGCCGGTGTCGATGCCCGCGCTGCGCAACTGATCCATCATCGCGCGCGTCGACAGGCGTTCCTCGATGTTCTCGCGGCTGAACCAGTTGCCGCGCGGGTCGAGCGCATGCGCGCCCTTGTCGAGGACGGCGGCAGCCAGCGGGATGTCGGCCGTGATCACGAGATCGCCAGCCTCGACCAGTTCGACGATGCGCGCATCAGCCACGTCGAAGCCGGCCGGCACCTGCACGGCCTTGATGAACGGCGACGGCGGCGTGCGCAGGAACTGGTTCGCGACCAGCGTCACGCAGATTTCGGCACGACGCGCGGCGCGAAACAGCATGTCCTTGATGACGGCGGGACACGCGTCGGCATCGACCAGTACTTGCATGGCGGGTTTTTCCAGTGGGCAGAAGCAGAAGCGGCGATCATATCGCACCGCCGGCCGGCCATCAGCCCGCGAGATCCGTGCGAAGCGCGTCCGCCGTCATCCATTGCGCGCCCCATGCGGCGGCAAGCCGCGCGCCCTGCCCGATCCGCACGGCCGCATCGTCGAAGTCGACGAACACGACGTGATCGGCCGCCGCGGGTTTTGCCGCCGTCTCGCGCGTGCGCCCGTCGGACAGCACCCACAGCCAGCGCTGCTTGCCGGGCTCGCGCCGCGCATCGCGCGCGAGCAACTGCGTGGCGGCCGCGATGCCGTCCGCGAGCGGCGTGCCGCCGCCGCCGTCGACCGGTTCGAGCCAGCGCGCATTCCACCAGCGCGGCACGGCCGGGCCGAACCGCCGTGCGGCGCCTTGACCGCCGAAGCAGATCAGCGCGGTTTCGACACGCTCGCGTGCAGCCTGATCGAAATACGCGACGATCAGCCCCTTTGCGAGCGCGAGCCGGTCGTGCGACAGCATCGACGCCGAACAGTCGAGCACGAAGCAATGCAGCGCCTGCGGCGTGCCCGCGCGTTTCCGGAAGCGCACATGCTCATGACACAGCGGTCCACCGCGCTTCGCGACGAGCGTCGCCGGCCACGCAACGGCCTTGCCCGCGCGTGCCGTGCCCGGTAAGCGCGCGGTTGCGCCTGACTGCCATCGAGGACCGCGAACGGCGTTCGCGGCGGCGCCGGCTCGATGGCTCAGCGTTTTTTTAGCGGCAGCGGCACGACGCCTTTGACTTCGCGCAGGCCAGCCGGCTCGGGCGGCAAGTAGCCCCAGTCGCCCTGGGACGCCGATGCATCGCCTTGTGTCTCGTCCTGTCGGTTGTCGGGCCGCTGGCGCGCATCCGGCGGCGAACCATCGTCGCGTTCACGGTTTGGTTGCGGCGATCCGTGCGACGGCGGCGTACCCGCATGGCGCCGGTGCCGCAGCACGGCCTGCGCCACGCGCTCCACATGCGACACCGTCACCGCGTCGGCCTGTTCCAGCGCCGCCAGCGCGCGCGCGGCGCGCAGCATCACGAGATCGGCACGCAGCCCGTCGACGGCCGCATCGATGCACAGCGCGCTGACGCGCGCATGGACCGCATCGTCGAAATCGAGCGTCGCCAGCCGTGCGCGCGCTGCATGAATCCGGTCACCGAGTTCACGCTGGGCGGGCGCATGACGCGCGCGAAATGCATCCGGATCGAGATCGAATGCCAGCCGCGCCTTCACGATCCGCTCGCGCTGCGCGGCGTCGAAGCAGTTCTCCAGTTCGACCATCAACCCGAAGCGATCGAGCAGTTGCGGGCGCAGCTCGCCCTCCTCGGGATTCATCGTACCGACCAGCACGAAGCGCGCGTCGTGCGCGTGCGACACGCCATCGCGCTCGACGATATTCACGCCGCTCGCGGCGACGTCCAGCAGCGTATCGACGAGCCCGTCGGCGAGCAGGTTCACTTCGTCGACGTACAACACGCCGAGGTGCGCACGCGCGAGCAGGCCCGGCCGGAAGCGCACGCCGTTTTCTGCCAGTGCATGCGCGAGATCGAGCGTGCCCGTCACCTGTTCGTCGCTCGCCGACAGCGGCAGCGTCACGAATTGCCCCTCGGGCAACAGCTCCGCGAGGCCACGCGCCGCGGTCGATTTCGCGGTGCCGCGCGGGCCGCTCACGAGCACGCCGCCGAGCGACGGGTCGATCGCGGCGAGCAGCAGCGCCTGCTGCAATGCATCCTGCGCGACCAGCGCCGCAAACGGAAAGACCGCGCGGGTGCGGTGCGTCGTCGGATCGGTCATCGCCGTCCCCCTTCCTGGAATTGTTCGCTCGCGAGCCAGACCGCTTCGATCCGCTCGCGATAGTCGCCCGGCTGCTGCCACAGGCCGCGCTGCATCGCCTCGACGAAGCGTTCGCAGATGCCGTGCAGCGCTTTCGGGTTGTGCCGTTCGAGGAATGCACGGGTGGCGTCGTCGAACAGGTACGCGTCGGCGACGAGCGCGTACTGGTGATCGGACAGCACGCGTGCGGTCGCGTCGTAGCCGTACAGGTAGTCGACGGTCGCGGCCATCTCGGCCGCGCCCTTGTAACCGTGACGCTTCACGCCGTCGAGCCATTTGGGGTTGACGACACGCGAGCGGATCACGCGCGCGATTTCCTCACGCAGCGTGCGCATCTTCGGCGCGACCGGGTTCGCATGGTCGCCGTGGTAGATGCTCGGCTGCTGCCCGGACAGGTGCCGGACGGCCGCCGTCATCCCGCCCTGGAACTGGTAGTAGTCGTTCGAATCGAGGATGTCGTGCTCGCGGCTGTCCTGGTTCTGCACGACGACGTCGATCGTCGCGAGCCGCTCGCCGAACACGTCGGCCGCGGCGTCGCCCGCGCTGTTCTGCGCATACGCATGGCCGCCCCACTGGCGGTACGCATCGGCAAGATCGGCGTCGGTCTGCCAGCGGCGCTGGTCGATCAGGTCCTGCAGCCCCGCGCCGTAGCTGCCCGGCCGCGCGCCGAACACGCGCCAGCCGGCACGGCGCCGCGCTTCGTCCGGTGCCACGCCCTGCGCGATCCATTTCCCGCGTTCGCGCTCGATGCGCGCGCGGATCGGGTTCAGTTCCTCGGGCTCGTCGAGCGCGGCCACCGCCTGCACGGCCGCGTCGAACAGATGCATCAGGTTCGGGAACGCATCGCGGAAGAAGCCCGACACACGCAGCGTCACGTCGATGCGCGGCCGGTCGAAGATCTCGATCGGCAGGATCTCGAAGTCGGTCACACGATGACTGCCGTGCGCCCATTTCGGTCGCACGCCGAGCAGCGCGAATGCCTGCGCGATGTCGTCGCCGCCCGTGCGCATCGTCGCCGTGCCCCAGACGGACAGGCCGATCGCGCGGGGATAGTCGCCGTGATCCTGCAGATGCCGCTCGATCAGCTGCTGCGCGGATTTCAGGCCGAGCGACCAGGCGGCCTGCGTCGGCACCGCACGCGTGTCGACCGAGTAGAAATTGCGGCCGGTCGGCAGCACGTCGGGGCGGCCGCGCGACGGCGAGCCGCTCGGCCCCGGCGGCACGAAGCGGCCGTCGAGCCCGCGCAAAAGCTGGCGCATTTCCTCGCCGCCGCACGCGTCGAGCGCGGGCAGCAGCGTCGCGCGGACGCGCTCGATCACCGCGAGCGTGTGCGGCCATTCGCCGGACGCTATCGCGTCGGCGTCAGGGTTGCCGCCATCGGCCGTACACAGCCCGTCCAGCCATTGCTGAGCAAGCCGTTCGAGCCGCTCGCGCGTATCGCCCGCATGGCGCCACGGCGATGCGTCGAGCGCCTGCAGGACCGCCGGGCGCGGGCCGGCCCACGGCGCGGCCCAGTCGGCCGCGAGCGGATCGAAGTCGTCGCCAAGCGCGAGATCGCGCGCCAGCGCGCCGATCAACCCCGCGCGAGCGCCCTTGCCGTCGCCAACCGGAAAGCGCGCGAGCGCGAGCAGCGTGTCGCGACGCTGGCGATCGGCCGGCGACATGCCGAATACGTGCAGCCCGTCGCGAATCTGCGCTTCCTTCAGTTCGCACAGCCATGCGTCGACGCGCGTCAGGAGCGCATCCTCGTCGCCCGCATCGCGCGGCGGCGACACGCTCAGTTCGTCATGCAGACGATGTTCGGCGATCGTCGCAAGGATCGTCTTGCGCAGCAGCTTCGCGCGCCGTGCATCGACCATCAGCGCTTCGTAGTATTCGTCGACCTGCCGCTCGAGATCCTGCAGCGGGCCGTAGTTTTCTGCGCGCGTGAGCGGCGGCATCAGGTGATCGATGATCACGGCCTGCGCGCGGCGCTTCGCCTGGCTGCCCTCGCCCGGATCGTTGACGATGAACGGATACAGGTGCGGCAGCGGCCCGAGCGTCAGGTCGGGCCAGCACGCGTCGGACAGCGCGACGCTCTTGCCCGGCAGCCATTCGAGATTGCCGTGCTTGCCGAGATGGATGACGGCGTCGATGCGATACGCATCGCGCAGCCAGAAATAGAACGCGAGATACGCGTGCGGCGGCACGAGATCCGCGTCGTGGTAGCTCGCGTAATCGTTCTCGCCGCGCGAGCGCGACGGCTGGATGCCGACGAACACGTTGCCCGCGCGCCAGCCGGCGATCGTGAAGCGCCCTTGCCGCAATGTCGGGTCGGCTTCGGGCGGCCCCCAGCGTTCGTTCAGCGCGTCGCGCACGGACGCCGGCAGCCGCGCGAAACGCGCAACGTAGTCGGCCAGCGGAAAGCTCTGGAACGCGGGCCGCAACGCATGCACGGCCGCGTCGTTGGTCACGCCTTCGGTGAGCCGGGCGATCAGCGCGTCGCCGTCGGGCGGCAGGTCGGCCAGCGCGTAGCCCGCGTCGCGCAGCGCCGCGAGCACGCGCAGCGCGGACGCAGGCGTGTCGAGCCCGACGCCGTTGCCGATCCGCCCTTCGCTTTGCGGGTAGTTCGCGAGAATCAGCGCGACGCGCTTGTCGGCATTGTCGAGCGTGCGCAGCCGGCACCAGCCGCGCGCAAGCGCAGCGACGAACGCGATCCGCTCGGCGTCGGGCTGGTAGCGCACGACATCGACTTCGGTGTGCGGGCAGCGATACGCGAGCCCCTTGAAGCTCACTGCGCGCGTGACGATCCGGCCGTCGACCTCGGGCAACGCGATGTGCATCGCGATGTCGCGCGCATGCAGGCCCTGGTTGTCGGCCACCCACGCGTCGCGATTGCCGCCGGACAGGATCACCTGCAATACCGGCGCGTCGCCGGCGAGCACGTCGTGTTCGGGGCTGTCGATCGCGCCGGCCGCGAACGCGGTCGTGTTCAGTACGAGCGCGACGTCGTGCGTGTCGCAGAGCTGCGTGATGACCTCGCGGCTCACCGCATCCTTCAGCGACGTCACCGCAATCGGCAGCGGATTCAGCCCTTCGTCGACGAGCGCATCGGCCAGCGCGTCGAACACGGCCGTGTTCGCGGCCTGCCAGTGCGCGCGATAGAACAGGATCGCGACGACGGGTGCACCGGGCGTCCAGCGCGGCCGCCAGTCGTCGACGCTCGCGCGGTCGCGCGCCGGGTGATACAGCGCGGCGGCCGGCAGCGGGCGCGGCAACTCGGGTTCGTCGCCGAACCCGAGCGTATGGAAGGCGATGCTGCGCAGCAGCGCGTCGGCGTTGTGCACGCCGCCTTCACGCAGGTAGCGCCACCACAGCCGGCACAGATCCGGCGTGACGGTGCTCTTCGCGACGAGGTTCGGATCTTCCTGCAGGTCGCCAGAGAACATCGCGAGCTGCTGCCCGCGCTTCGACGCGAGCGACACGGCCTGCTCGATCCCGTACGGCCAGTACGCTTCGCCGCCGAGATGATCGATCACGACCGTTTTCGCGTGGCGCAGCACGTCGTCGACGTAGAAATCGACCGACGCCGGCTGGCGCAGGAACGTGACGTTCGCGAGCCGCACGCTCGGGAACCCGGCCGGCAACTGCGGCACGACGCTCGCGAGCAGCGACAGCGTCGTGTCGGCCGAACTCAGGATCACGATGTCGGCCGGCTGCTGGTCGATCCGGACGACACCCTGCGTATCGTCGACGAAGCCGCCCGGCGTGGTGCGCAACAGATGCATCGTGTGTTACGCCTGTTGCGGCTCTGCCGCGCACGCAGCGTCGAACGCGCGTTGCAGCGCGGCCGCGTCGAGATCCTCGCCAATCAGCACGAAGCGGCTCGCGCGCGTTTCGCCGTCCTGCCAGCGACGGTCGAAATAGCTGTCGAAGCGGCGGCCGACACCCTGGATCACGAGCCGCATCGGCGCGCCGGGCAGCGCGGCGAAACCCTTCGCGCGGTAGATCGTGTGCGCTTCGACGACCCGCTGCAGCGCGGCGATCGTCGCCTCACGCGTCCCGGCGTCGCCCGACACGACCACCGAGTCGAATTCGTCGTGATGGTGATCGTGATCGCCGTCGTCGGCCGAGCCGTGATGATCGTGACGCAGGTGGATCGTTTCTTCAGATGCCGATTCGAGACCGAGCAGCATCGCGAGGTCGAGCTCGCCGCGCGTCGCGCGCACGATCTTCACCTGCGGCGGGATCTCGTCGCGGATCGCGGTTTCGATCTGCGCGAATTCCGCATCGCCGACGAGATCGGCCTTGTTGACGATCACGAGATCGGCGGACGACAGCTGATCGGCGAACAGTTCGTGCAGCGGCGATTCGTGGTCGAGGTTCGGATCGGCGCGGCGCTGTGCGTCGACGGCCTGCGGGTTTTCCGCGAACTGGCCGCTCGCGGCGGCCGGGCCGTCGACGACGGTCACGACCGCGTCGACCGTGAAGCTGTTGCGGATCGTCGGCCAGTTGAACGCCTGCACGAGCGGCTTCGGCAGCGCGAGGCCCGACGTCTCGATCAGCACGTGGTCGATGTCCGCACGGCGCTCGACGAGCGCTTCCATCACCGGATAGAACTCTTCCTGCACGGTGCAGCACAGGCAGCCGTTCGCGAGTTCGTAGAGCTGGCCCGACGCTTCGCCCTGCGCGCCCTCGGCATCCTCACAGCCGATGCCGCAGCCCTTGAGGATCTCGCCGTCGATGCCGAGTTCGCCGAATTCGTTGACGATCACCGCGATGCGGCGGCCTTCGGCGTGCTGCAGGATGTGGCGCATCAGCGTCGTCTTGCCGCTGCCGAGAAAGCCCGTGACGATCGTGACGGGAAGCTTGCGTAGGGTCATGGTAGGTCCGGTGTCGAAGAGGGAATCAGGACGGGATCGTCGCGTCGGTGGCGGCGAGGCAATTCAGCGGGCGAAGCGCAGGAAGATCGCCGCGTGATCCGCGCGGACAGCCGCACGACGGGCGGAACAACGAATCGGACATGGTGCTTCCTTGCGAACGGTCGACATCGTGAATGCCAACACGGCTGCCGCCGGCCCTGCCCGCGCCGCCTGCCGTTCGCCGCGCCGGCCCGGGCGCATTCGCGCGGGGGCCGATCGGCGCAGACAGCGGGAAACACCGGGCGTCGGGCCTGCTGCGGCCGTGGACGATGCGCCGCCTCCCCGCGGCGCTGAACCCCAATGTTTAGGCCGGTATCCGGGCTGGCGAACACGCCGCTTCGCCTTCCCGGATGCACGCGGCATCCAGTGGCGGTCGTCCGCCTGCACGAGACAGGCGGCGAAGCGGCGCTGCATCGCGTTGCGCGCGACACGTTCGCTTACCGTTGCGGGGGCAGCACAGGTTGGCTCGACTGCGATGCAGGCAGGCTCCCTGTTTCCCGTTTAACTGCGCGCACCGGAGCGGCACGCGCGAGCACCAAAACGCGTGCGAGTGTAGGCGGCGGTGCGGGGAGCGTCAAGGCGCCATGGGCGGCCGGACTGCGTTGCGCACCGCCCGTGCGCCGCGCCGGAGGCCGTCGGTGGCCGGTTCGCGCGGGCGAACCGTGTGCTATCGTAGCGCCGCGTTCGGTGCTCGCATGCGCATTCCGCGCATGCAGTTAAACGGGAAACAGGAGGCGGACATCCGCCCGGCCTGTGCTGTCCCCGCAACGGTACGCCGCCCGCGCGACGCGCTCCCCGCGCACGCGCCCAGGCCGCCCGCGATGCCACTGCCCTTCACCGGGGCGGGAAGGCTGCGGCCTGGCAAGCGGCCAGCCCGGATACCGGCCGACGCAAGGGGCGAGCCCGATGCTCGCCGAACGCCCGATCCGCGGGGGACGGATGGGGTGCGCATTCCGCCCGCGTTCGCGCGGGCTTCGCCCGATCCGTCATGCATTGCCTGTCCGCCGGCCGCCGATGTGCCGCCCGCCTTTTCCTTTCCACTGTTTCGACACGGTGCGTGCCGTGCCGCGTGCGATGAGCCGCGCCTGGCTCATCGGCGCCGGCCCCGGTGACGCCGACCTGCTGACGCTCAGGGCCGTGCGCGCGATCGGCATGGCCGACGTGCTGCTCGTCGACGATCTCGTGAACCCCGACGTGCTGCGCCATGCGCGCGCCGACGCGCAAATCGAGCACGTCGGCAAGCGCGGCGGCCATGCATCGACGCCGCAAGAAGCGATCGTCGCCGCGATGCTCGCGCACCTGCGCGCGGGCCGGAGCGTCGCGCGGCTCAAGGGCGGCGATCCGTTCGTGTTCGGCCGCGGCGGCGAGGAGCTGGCCGCGCTCGGCGCGGCCGGCTTTCCGGTCGAGGTCGTGAACGGCATCACCGCGGGTATCGCCGCGCCGGCCGCGCTCGGCATTCCCGTCACACAGCGCGGTGACGCGCAAGGCGTGATCTTCGTCACCGGCCACGGCGCAGGCGCTGACGAGCCCGACTGGCGCGCGCTCGCGGCCACGCGCATGACGATCGTGATCTATATGGGCATTCGCCGGCTCGACGCGATTACCGCAGCGCTGCGCGACGGTGGCCTGCCGGGCGATACGCCATGCGCGGCGATCGAGAATGCGACCCGCCCGCAACAGCGGCACGTACTCGCGACGCTCGACAGCCTCGTCGAACGCATCGGCGCGACCGGGCTCGGTTCGCCGGCGATCGTCGTGATCGGCCGCGTCGCGGCGCTCGCCGACGATCCGGCGGTGCGCGCAGCGCTCGGTGGCCGCGCATGATGCGCGTCGCGCTCGGCATCGGCTTTCGCGCGGACGTTACGGCCGCGCAACTCGATGCCGCGATCCGCGCGGCGCTGGCGTGTTATCCGGCCATCGAACCGGCGCTCGTCGCGACGCTCGCCGAGAAGGCGCGTGCCCGTGCGCTACGCACGCTGTGCGCGCGACGCGGCTGGCCGCTCGTCGCGTTCGACGCGGCGCACCTGGCGAGCCGTCCCGAACTGGCCGCGAGCGGTCCGTCGGACGCCGCGCTTGCACGCTTCGGTGTGGCCGGTGTGGCCGAACCGTGCGCGCAACTCGCGGCGCCGAACGGCCGGTTGCTGGGCCCCAAATCCATCCGGGACGGCGTGACGGTCGCGTTCGCCGGCCCGCTCTGAACCCTTTGTTTCGCTTTCTTTCGACAGGACGAATCCGATGAAAACCGATGCCGAATCCCATCAGCGGATGACCGAACGCCGCCGCGCCGGCCACGAGAAGAAACAGGCTGCGGCCACTCATGAAAAAGGCCTGCTGATCGTCAATACCGGCAACGGCAAGGGCAAGAGCACGGCTGCGTTCGGCATGGCCGTGCGCGTGCTCGGCCACGGCATGCGGCTTGGCGTCGTGCAGTTCATCAAGGGCGCGCTGCACACGTCCGAGCGCGACTTCCTCGGCGCCGTTGCGGAATGCGATTTCGTGACGATGGGCGACGGCTATACGTGGAACACGCAGAACCGCGACGCTGACATCGCGACCGCGCGCAAGGGCTGGGACGAGGCGCGCCGGATGATCGAAAGCGGCGACTACCGGATGGTGATCCTCGACGAGCTGAACACGGTGCTGAAGTACGAATACCTGCCGCTCGACGAAGTGCTCGCGACGCTCGACGCGCGCCCCGATTCGGTGCATGTCGTCGTGACCGGGCGGCACGCGCCCGATGCACTGATCGATGCGGCCGACCTCGTCACCGAAATGCGACTCGTCAAGCATCCGTACAAGGAGCAAGGCGTGAAGGCGCAACGCGGCGTGGAGTTCTGAGCGTGCCGGCCTGCCCCGCGCTGTTCGTCAGCGCGCCCGCGTCGGGCCAGGGCAAGACGTCGGTGACGGCCGGCCTCGCGCGGCTGCACCGCCGGCTCGGCCGCCGTGTGCGGGTGTTCAAGACCGGGCCCGATTTTCTCGATCCGATGCTGCTCGAACGCGCGAGCGGCGCGCCCGTGCATGCGCTCGACCTCGGGATGGTCGGCGAAGCCGGCTGCCGCGCGTTGCTCGCCGATGCCGCGCGCGATGCCGACCTGATCCTGATCGAAGGCGTGATGGGGCTGTTCGACGGCACGCCGAGCAGTGCCGACCTCGCGGCTGCGTTCGGCGTGCCGGTCGTCGCGGTGATTTCCGCGAAGGCGATGGCGCAGACGTTCGCGGCGATCGCGTTCGGCCTCGCGCGATTCCGGCCGGGGTTGCCGTTTCTCGGCGTGCTGGCGAATCGCGTCGGCTCGGCGCGGCATGCGGAATTATTGCAACAGGCGCTGCCCGGCGACCTCCGCTGGCTCGGACACGTGCCGGCCGACGCGGGCATCGCGCTGCCGGAGCGGCACCTCGGCCTGCACCAGCCGGCCGACATCGACGATCTCGACGCACGCCTCGATCGCGCGGCCGACGTGCTCGCGCAGACGGCGCTCGCCGAATTGCCGCCGGCCGTCGTGTTCGCGGAACCGGACGCCGCGGTGCCGTTGCCGCGTGCGCTCGCCGGCAAGCGGATCGCGATCGCGCGCGATGCGGCGTTCTCATTCATCTATCCGGCGAATCTGGCGCTGCTCGACGCGCTCGGTGCGCAGTTGCGGTTCTTCTCGCCGCTCGCCGACGACCCCGTGCCGGACGATTGCGACGCGCTATTTTTGCCGGGCGGCTATCCCGAACTGCATGCGGCGACGCTCGCGGCAAATGCCGCGACCGCAAGGACGATTCACGCGCACGCGGCGGCCGGCCGGCCGATCGTCGCGGAATGCGGGGGGATGGTGTATCTCGGTGAATCGCTGACCGACGTGGATGGCGCGACCACGCCGATGCTCGGCCTGCTGCCGGGTCATGCGACGATGCAGCGCCGGTTCGCGGCGCTCGGCATGCAGCAGTTCGATACGCACACCGGGCCGATGCGCGGTCATACGTTTCATTATTCGACGCTCGCGACGCCGCTGGAACCGGTCGCGAACGCGGTGCGCCCCGACGGCACGCCGGGCAGCGGCGAAGCCGTCTATCGCCACGGCGCAATCGTCGCGACGTACATGCACATGTACTGGCCGTCGAATCCGGAGGTGGTCGTGGCGCTGTTCGGCGGCACGGCGTTCTGACCGGAACACCGGCGAGGCGCCGCGATGTCAGGGCTTTTCGCGGCCCGGCGCTTCCGAGCGCGAAGTGCGGATCACGGTGCCGTCGGGCGAGAAATGCGCGTTGAACATCGCGTCGCCCGAGACGCCGCCCTCGGCCCAGTGCCAGCTCCACACCTCTTCGTGGCTCAGCGCGTATTGCGCGATCTCGGTCGGCTTGCCGAGCAGTTGCCGCACGTCGTCCTTCGACATCCCGGGCACGACCTTCGCGATGTTCGCCGCCGTCAGCGCCTGCGTGATCGACACGAGCCGGCCGTCGGGCCCGAAATCGAGCATGTAGGTGCTCGTGCCGTACGGGCCGCGCGGATATTCGAACCGCTGCGAGCCGTCGTCGCCCTGCCTGACCATCTCGGGCTTGCCTGCCTGGCGGAGCACGTCCTCGGTCGTCGAGACGCCCGGCTGCAGATTGCCGAACGCCATCGGATCGGGCTTGATCGCATTCACTGCGTCGGCCACCTTCTGGTCGTCGCACCCAGCCGCCAGAACGCCGACCGCACAAGCCGTCAGCACGGTCAAAAGCTGTTTTCGCATTTCATCCACACCTGTATTCATCGAGCCGATCCGGCGTCGCGCGCAGCGTAGCACGCGACCTGTTGCGCCGATGTCAAGGAGCGTCAAATTCACGCGCGTGCTGTCGCGTCCGGTATCGCGGACGCACACGCGGATGTCGAACGGCGGCGGCCACGCCGCCGCGACTTCGCTTCAGACCAGGAACGCCTCGGTCAGCTTGACCCAGTACGACGCGCCGGTGGGCAGCGCTGCATCGTTGAAGTCGTAGCCGGGGTTGTGCACCATGCAGCCGCCCTCCCCGTCGCCGTTGCCGATGATCAGGTAGCAGCCCGGCCGCTTCTCGAGCAGGAACGCGAAATCCTCGCTGCCGGTGAGCGGCACCATCCCGTCGATCAGGTTCGCTTCGCCCACCCACTCACGTGCGATGCCGCGCGCAAACTCGGTCATTTCCGCGTCGTTGACGAGCACCGGGTAGCGGCGCTGGTAGTCGATCGTCGCGGTCGCGCCGTACACGGCAGCCTGCGCATGCACGACTTCCTTGATGCGCGTCTCCAGCAGGTCGCGCACGTCGGGTTTCAGCGCGCGCACCGACAGGCGCATCTGCGCGCGATCGGGAATCACGTTCGGCGCCTCGCCCGCATGGATCGCGCCGACCGTGACGATCGCCATGTCGAGCGGCGACACGTTACGCGACACGATCGTCTGCAGCGCCAGCACGATCTGCGCGCACACGACGACCGGATCGATCGCCTTGTGCGGCACCGCGCCGTGACCGCCGCGGCCCTGCACGTCGATGACGACGGTATCGGACGACGCCATGAACGACCCCGGCAGGAAGCCGAATTTGCCGGTCGGGAAACCCGGCATGTTGTGCATCGCGAAAATCGCATCGCACGGGAACAGCTCGAACAGCCCTTCGTCGAGCATCTTCTTCGCGCCGCCGAGCCCCTCTTCCGCCGGCTGGAAAATCAGGTTGAGCGTGCCCGAGAAGCGTCGCTCGCGTGCAAGATGCTTCGCGGCCGCGAGCAGCATCGCCGTGTGGCCGTCGTGACCGCACGCGTGCATCTTGCCGGCGATCTTGCTTTCGTACGGCAGGCCCGTGGCCTCGTGGATCGGCAGCGCGTCCATGTCGGCGCGCAGGCCGAGGCGCTGCGTGCCGGTGCCGACTTTCAATTGCGCGACGACGCCCGTGCCACCGAGCCCGCGATGCACCGTGTAGCCCCACGACTGCAGTTGCTCTGCGACGAGGTCGCTCGTCGCGAATTCCTCGAAGCCGAGTTCGGGATGGGCATGGATGCGGTGCCGGATCTCGATCATTTCGTCGGCGAGGCCTGCGGGAATCACGCTGTGCGTCACGGTGTCGTCTCCTGTTTCTGCGGGGAATGTGCAGGCAAGGATAGTCGGTTCACCGGCAACCGGGCAGACGGAAAGTCGTCACGGTAGCAACTGACGGTTGCCACATCTGGCGCCGCGTACGATATGAGCAAACCGGCCATCCGGATGACTGCCGCACGCGGCCCGGGCCCGTGAAACTGTGGGCTCCACATCGACTTGATCACCGGGATTCGACGATGACCGTTCAAGCATCCGGAATAATGCCAATACATCAACGTGTTGCGGGTTCTTGTTCACTTTTTGACGCTTGTACATTTATTGTGTACGCTAATGAGGAAGTGAACATACAGTCACCTCCAATGCCCAAGCATGCCCCCCTTCCCATGTCGGAACAGCACGTGCTCGACGAGGCCTGCGCCGCGTTCGAACGCGCGACCCGGCGCTTCAGAGCGCGGCCCGTGCGCGTGCCGGCCGCGTACACCGGGCAAGCCGACGCGATGATCCGCTTCGATGTTGCAGGGCACGTATTCGAGATGCCGGCCGCCGTGAGCCTGCGCGTCGAATCGCTGCCGGGCGCACTCGCGACGCTGCACCGCCGCGGCGTCGTGACCGCGATGCACGGCGAGCGGCCGCTGATGCTGATCGCGCCCTATCTTTCGGCCGAACTGGCCGCCGGACTGATCGATCAGGGCATCCCGTTTCTCGACACCGCGGGCAACGCGTGCCTGATTCAGCCGGAGGCGACCGTGATGATTGCCGGCCGGCCGAAACCCGCCCGCGTACCACGCCGGCTGGCATCGCGCGCGACGACGCCAAAGGGGCTGGCCGTGATGTTCGCGGTCGCGACACAGCCGGGACTCGTCGCGCAGCCGTATCGGGCGATTGCGGCCGCGTCGGGCGTCGCGCTCGGCACGGTCAACCTCGCGATGGACGACCTGATCGCGCGCGGCCTCGTCGCGCAGCGCCGCAATGGCGAGCGCCTGATACCCGACTGGCCGCGCTTCGTGCAGGAATGGGTTGCGCTGTACCCGAGCCGCCTGCGTGCGAAACTGCCGCGCCGTCGGTATGCCAGCCTCGCACCCGACTGGTGGCGCGATTTCGATTTCGCGTCGTTCGATGCGCGACTCGGCGGCGAACCGGCAGCCGACCTGCTGACGCACGATCTGAAACCGGCCGCGATCACCGTCTATACGCACGGCGCGGTATCGAACCGCCTGCTGCTCCAGGCTCGCCTGCGCCCGGACGACCACGGCGACGTCGAAATCGTCGAAGCATTCTGGCCGCACTCGCCCGCGCTCGATTGGCACGAGCAGCGCGTGCCGCTCGTACCGCCGCTCCTGATCTATGCGGATCTCGTCGCGTCCGGGGACAGCCGCAACCTTGCCGCCGCCGAACGGATCCATGACCGATACCTCGCCCACCCGCCCGCTTGAAGTCGACGCGCGCCGGCCGCTCGACCCGGCGGCGGTCGCGCTGCTGCAAGCGGTCAGCCGTGCCTGTGCGCGGGTCAACACGGCCTTCGTCGTCGCCGGCGCAACCGCACGCGACATCCTGATGTGGCACGTCCACGGCATCCGGCCGGTGCGCGCGACCCGGGACGTCGACGTTGCGGTGTGCGTGGTGAGCTGGCCGTTTCACGCGCAGCTCGTCGATGCACTCGTCGCGACCGGGCAATTCACGCGCGCGTCGAAACAGCAGCAGACACTGCTGTTCGACAGCGGCACACACGGTTTTCGCACCGAGCTCGATCTCGTGCCGTTCGGGCCGCTCGAAACGCCGCCGGGCGAGATCGCGTGGCCGCCAGGCGGCGAATTCGTGCTGAACGTGCTCGGCTTCCAGGAAGCGGTGGACACCGCACAGCCGGTGTCGATCGACGCGCGCACCGTCGTGCCGGTGGCCAGCCTGCCGGCGCTCGTGCTACTGAAGCTGCTCGCCTGGAAGGACCGGCGCGCACGCCAGAACAGCGACGCGTACGACCTGCTGTTCCTGCTGCGAAATTTTCACGATGCAGGCAATCGCGAACGCATCTGGGATGCTGCCCCCGACCTGCTCGAACTGCACGCGTTCCAGCCCGGCCTTGCCGCCGCCGCGCTGCTCGCGCGAGACGCGAAACGGATCGCTTCGGCGCAAACGCGCGACGCCATCCGCGTGCTGTTGTCCGACGCAGCGACCTATGCTGCGCTCGGCCAGGATCTGATGGCACGCGCGTTCGCGCTGTTGCCGGGTGAATTCAGCGATGACGCCAACCGGTATCTCGACGCATTTCGTGACGTCTTTCTCGTCGATCCGCCCGCGCCCCACGCATGACGCGACGCGGTGGAGCCGCAGCATCATCCCGCTTTCGCACTGCCGCGCTCAGGCCGCCCAGTCTTCGAGCGACAACCCGGCCACCCGGCCGAACTCCCGGCCGTTGTTCGTGACGAGCACCGCACCGGCCGCGATCGCATGCCCGGCGATCGACGCATCGTTCGCGCCGATCGGCGTGCCGCGCGCGGCGAGATCGGCACGAATCGCGGCCGTGGCGTCGACGGCCGCCGTGTCCCACGACAGCACGCCATCGAGCCGCGAAACGAAAGCCATCACGAGTTCCGCATGCTTCGGCGACGCCTTCCTGCCGACTGCGCCGAATCGCATTTCCGCATAGGTGATGGCCGACACGACGATCCGGTGCTGTGCATTGACGCACGACTGCAGCCGCGACAGCACCACCGGCGGCCGCTCGCGCATGATGAACGAACAGATGTTCGTATCGAGCATGTAGAGCGTGGTCACTGGCTGGACCCCGTCGGCGCGGCATCCTCACCGGAAAGGTCGAAACGGCCGGACTCGATCACGGCCGGGCGTTCGGCGAGGAAGTCGGCGTCGGCCAGCGGTTCGCTCGCGAACGAGATCCACGTGGGCCGCACCGGCCGTAGCAGCAGCGTGTCGCCCTCGCGGCGGATCTCCAGTTCCGTCACTCCCTCGAACTCCATGTCCTTCGGGATGCGGATTGCCTGGTTACGGGCATTCTTGAAAATGGAAACAGTGCGCATGAGCCACCCCATGGGAGTACGATGCGCCCATTCTAGACATATGCTGGCATATGTCAATTTGAAGGGGCGCAAATCGGACGTCGCGCCCCACGCTGCCAAGGGTGTTTTTGTCATGTTGCCAGCCTGTCGTCGATGAAGAGAGCGATCCATTCTTCACGACGCAGGCCGCGCGGTCCATATCCCGAACGGCCGATGCCGATACTGCACCGGACCGCGCGCAACGTCGCACCGACGCTGCGCCCCCGCCTCGTCACGGCAACCGGAAAGTGTCAAAGAACGTATCGCGCTCGATCACGGTGAGCGCCGCGCGCTTGTGCGGGAAATCGAACTCCTTCAGCGTGTAGAACCCGAGCCGGTGCATGTACGCGATGTGCCGCACGTGATCGACGCGCGGCTCGCCGACGAGCCGCTGCGTGCGCGGTTCGTCGACGAACATGTAGTGCAGCACCCCGCTCCACCACGCATGCAGCTTGCCGGCGCTCTGGAAGCGCGAGTCGCCGATCAGCAGGTGCAGCCCGCGATCGTAGTCGTGCGCGTCATAGAACGGCGCGAGGCGGTCCTCCTTCGCCCAGTAGAACTCGAAATAGCCGAACGGCGTGTCGTCGAAATAACCGATCATCGGGTGCATGTGCGGATCGGCGAGCCGCTCGGCAAGGTACGCCGCATGCTCGTCGCGCGTGCCGCGCTGGTCCCAGAAGTGCGCGACGCGATCGAGGTTCATCCAGCCGCTGAACAGGTCCGCGTGCGCGTCGAGGTCGACGGTGCGCAGGCTGAACGTCATCCCCACCTGCGGCATGTAGCGCGCATAGATCTCGCCGGCCGGCGACGGCGGCCGCACCGGATGCCGGTGGCCGTTCGTGATCGCGTAGCGCAGCGGCATCCCGCCCGACGCAGGCGCCTTCAGCCAGGGTCGCGGGTTCTGCCAGAAGGTGGTGCGCGACACGGTGAGCCGCAGCGTGTCGCCCGCGACCTGCGCGCCGTCGATCACGCCCTCGCGCACCGCGCGCGCGACGTACGACTCGACGGCTGCCGCGTCCGCGCCGGCGAGCGGCACCGAGATCGTCGCGAAGTCATACCGCGTGTCGGTGTTGAACAACGCGACGAACGCCGCGAGCAGCGCGTCCGGCGCATCGTCGTGCCGCCATGCGTCGAGCGTGTGCTCGACGACCGCCACGGCCTGCCCCTGCGCGGCGCCGTCGAGCGCCGCAGCCACCTCACCTTCGACGGCGTCGGCGGCGCCGGCCGGTTTCGTCAGCGTGTCTTCCATCACAGTGCTCCCGCGTCGTGGCGGTCGGCGAGGACATGCAGCCCCTGCTCGAGCGCCGGAAACAGGCTGCGCTGGAAGTTGTTCCAGCGCAGTTCGAGAATCGTGTCGTCCGGCGCGATCGGCGTGTCGAGCACGTCGCTGATCACCTCGCCGGAATCGATGCCGTTGTCGACGTAGTGAAACGATGCGCCCGTCATCGTCACGGGCGCGACGGACGACGTCGTGCCGCTCGCCCAGTCGACCCGTTCGCCGCGTGCGCCGTGCAGCGCGTCGAGCGTCGCCCACGCGCCGCGCCGCTGGTAAGGCGAACCGTCGGCCGTGATGCCCGGGTGGATGTTCGCGATGCGCCGGTGAAAGCGCGCGCCGGGCCGCACGAGCTCATCGAGGATCACGAGCAGCCCGTCGAGCACGACGATGTCCGCGTCGAGTTCGAGCAGGCGCTCGAGCAAACGACGCTCGAACGCCTGCTTGGCCGCAGCGCGCTCGCGCGCGTCGCGCGGCAGCCGCCGGTACGTCGACGGAATCGAGCAGAACAGTTCGTCGACCGGCCGGCCCTGCACCGTCAGGCCTTCCGGCAGGATCCACGGCCGGCCCGGCGTGCGTGCGAAGCCGTAGTCGGCGACCTTCGCGCGGTCGGCCGGCGAACCGTCGTCGTCGTCGACGATCACGCCCTGCAGCGTGTAGCGCTCGCCGAGCGGCGAGTCGTTCAGGCGCTCGACGAGGAATTCGAGCGGCGCCTTCATGTAGCGCGTGCCACCCTGGTAAGCAACCGGCTGGCCGGCGCGATCGGCCGCGCCGTTGCGCAGCGACTGGATGTAGACGAGATTTTTCTTCGGCATGGATGCGTCGTGGAATAAAGGACGAAGGCGCTGCGGCCGGCCCGCACCGGCCACGAAGGCCGGCCGGCAGGCCGCGGCGTGCGACGTCACCAGTTGTATTTTTCGCGGTCGCGATCACGGTGCGGTCGGTACCGAACACGCAGACGTTGTACGACTGGCAACCGCTGATGTAGTGGCGGTTGAACAGGTTCGTCCCGTTCACGGCGAAGCGCCAGTTACGCGTGTCGTAATGCAGGCCCGCGTCGAACAGCGTGACGCTCGAGACCGTCAGCGAGTTGTCGGCCGCCCCGGCCGACGCGCTCTGGTAGCGAATGCCGCCGCCGAGGCCGAAGCCCGCGAGCGGCCCCGTATGCCACGTCCAGTCGGTCCACAGCGACGCCATCTGGCGCGGACGCGGAATGTCGACCGGCCAGTTGTTCAGCGATGCGTCGTTGGCCTGCACGTTCTTCACGTCCTGGTAGACATAAGACGCGATCACCGACAGATTCGACGTGACCTTGCCGGTCGCGCTCAGCTCGATCCCGCGCGAACGCACTTCGCCGGTCTGGACCGACTTCGTGCCGGTATCGTCCTGGCTCGGCAGCGCCGACGTGAGCACGTTGGTCTGGTTGATCTGGTAGATCGCCGCATTCAGCATCAGGTTCTTGCCGGGTGGCTGCCAGCGCAGGCCGGCCTCGATCTGCTTGCCGCGCGTCGGCTGCGGCAGCCCGCCGCCGAGCAGGTTCACGCCGATCAGCGGGTTGAACGACGTCGCGTAGCTGATGTACGGCGACAGCCCGTAATCGCCCTGGTACGTGAGGCCGACGCGGCCGGTGAACGCCGTGACGTCCGCCTTCGTCGACGTGCCGGCCGCGCGATCGTCCATCCGCATGTTGACCCAGTCCTCGCGACCGCCGAGCGTCAGCGTCCAGCGGTTCCACTTGATCTGGTCCTGCGCGTACAGGCCGAACGTGTTCATCGTCGTGTAGGTGTTCGTCCGGATTGTGGTGTCCGGATTCGAGAACACCGACAGCGTGACCGGCGCATAGACCGGGTTGTAGATGTTCAGCGGCGGCGCGGCGGCGAGCCATTCGCTGTCGGTCGCGGTCTGGCGGTTGTACTGGAAGCCGAGCAGCAGCGTGTGCTGGAGCGGGCCCGTTGCAAAACGGCCTTCCAGGTTGTTGTCGATGTCGAAGCGGCTGTAGTTCATCTGGAACACGCCAGCCCAGCGCGACACGTCGGTCGTGCTGCCATCGACGAAGCCGTTGCCGAACACCGAGCCGTTGTCGAGCGACAGATGCATCAGGCGGGTGTTCTGGCGGAACGTCCATGCCGGCGTCAGGTTCCGCTCGAACTGGTAGCCGACCGACCACTGCTTCTTGCGGTAGTAGTTGAAGCTTCCGTCGCCTTCGTAGACGTCCTTGTTGATCTGCCCGTTCGGGTTCGGCAGCACGGTGCCTACCGCCGGCAGGAAGTTCGACGAGATGTCGCCCCAGTCCTGCAGGTACGTCGCGGACAGCGTCAGCGACGTATCCGCGTCCGGGCGCCAGCGGAACGACGGCGCGAGCGCGACGCGCTGGTCGTTGTTCGGGCCCGTCAGCGCGTTGCCGTCGCGTGCGACACCCACGAACCGGTACGCGTACTTGCCATCCGGGTCGAGCTTGTCGCCCACGTCGATCATGAACTGCTTGCGCGCGTAGTTGCCGATCTGCACTCCGGCTTCGCGCACGCGCTCGCCGTCGGCGAGCTTGGTCTGCACGTCGATGATCGCGCCCGGGTCGCCCGCGCCGTACAGCACCGAGGTCGGCCCGCGCAGCACGCTGATGCTGTCGATCATGTACGGATCGACGCGCCAGCTCGCGAGGTTGATCGTGTTCGGCACCTGCAGCCCGTTCACGTAGGCGGTCGGCGTGAAGCCGCGCAACGCCGCGTACCAGTCCGAGCGGTTGTCCGAACCGTACGACGAGAAGCCCGGCACGTAGCGCAGCGCCGCGTTTACGTCGGTGGCGCCGGTCATCTCGATCTGCTGCGCGGTGACGACGTTGATCGTCTGCGGGATCTCGTTGAGCGGCGTGTCGGTCTTGGTGCCGCTCCTGCTGCGCTTCGCGACAAGCCCGACCGTGCCGTCGCCGGCCGAGGCCGCGTTGACGGTGATCGCCGGCAGCGTGCCGTTCTGCGCGCCGGTCGACGTACTGGCCGCCGCGCCGTTCGGTGCACTGCTGGCCGACGCCGCGGCGCCTGCGTTCACGGCCGGCGCCGTCTGGGCGAATGCGTGCCCTGCCGCCGCCGTACCGAACGCCACGCTTGCCGCGGCTGCGATCGCACGCAAACGCGTGCCTGTTGCCCACTCCATCTTTCTCTGCTCCACTTTTTTCATGCGGTCTCCGACCGCGCCTTTGTCAAAGAGCGAAAGCCATCCGGCCCGCGCTCACCCCGTTTTCTTGTCTTGCCTTGGCCGCGCCTTCGTCATGGGCGGGCGCGATCCCGTCTTCGAGCGACGCGCAGATCTCGTCCGCGCGGCGCGCCAGTACCGACAACAACGTGTCGGACAATCCGTGGCTGTCTTCGCAGCAGCCTTGCAGGTAGATGCGCGGCGCGAAGGTTTCGGGCGTCGCGAGCAGGTAGTCGCGCGTGACGTCGCCGCGCGTGAGCGCATCGCCCAGGTGCGGCGCGATCCCTTCGAGCAAGGCCGAATGCGTGTCGCGGCGGTAGCCCGTCGCGAGCACGAGCGCATCGAAGCGCTCGACGCGCGTGGCGCCGCTCATCCGGTCTCGCAGCGTCAGCTCGATGCGGCCGTCGGCGGTACGCACCGCGGCCTCGATCGCGCTGTTCGCGAGCAGTGCGTGGCGCGGCGTGCCGTCGATGCGCTGCAGGTACAGCATTTCGTAGATCTGCTCGATCAGCGGCCGGTCGACCACCGCATAGTTCGTGTCGCGATAGCGGTCGAGCAGCGCGCGGCGCGCGTCGTGCGGCTGGGCATAGACGACGTCGGTGAACTCGGGGCTGAAGATCTCGTTGACGAACGGGCTGTCGTCGGCCGGCTTCAGCGCGCCGGCACGCATCACGAGGCTCGCGTCGACGTGCGGGAAGCGGCGCGCGAGGTCGATGAACACCTCGGCCGCGCTCTGCCCCGCGCCGATCACCGCAACGCGGCGGCGCTCGCCGTCGGGCGAAGCGACGAGCCGGTCGATATCGGTCAGGTACGACGACGAATGGATCACGCGGTCGCGGCCGAGCGCGGCGAACGCGTCCGGAATCGCAGGCGTGCCGCCGACGCCGACCGACAGTGCGCGCGTGACGCGCTGGCGCTCGTGGCCAGCCGCGTCGCGCGACAGCACGCGCAGCGCGTCGATCTTCGCGCCGTCGCCGCGTACCGGCTCGATCGCCAGCACGGTCTCGCTGTAGTGAACGCGGTCGTCGAACGCGTCGGCGACCCAGCTCAGGTAGTCATGGAACTCGACGCGGGTCGGATAGAAATTCTTCAGGTTGACGAATTCGTTCAGGCGGCCACGTTCGAACAGGTAGTTGATGAACGTGTAGCGGCTTTTCGGATCGCGCATCGTGACGAGATCCTTCAGAAACGAGATCTGCATCCGGCAGTCGTCGAGCAGCATCCCGCGATGCCAGCCGAATTCCGGCTGGCGTTCGACGAAGCAATGGGCGAACGTGCGCGCGCCGCTGCGCTCCGCGAGGCGCACGGCCAGCGCCAGATTCGACGGCCCGAAGCCGACGCCGATCAGGTCGAATACGGTTTCTCTCTGCATGTCTCAGCTCCCTTGTCGGTGAATCCGGCCCGTCAGACGTGACGGCCGGAGAAGAACGTCTCGCGCAGCGTGCGCATCCACAGCGGCTGCGCGTCGGCCAGCGCCAGACGGCGCTGCCGCGCGAAGCCATGCCGCGCGAGATGGTCGGCAACCCGCGCGTGGCCGGCCGGAACGGCACAGCCGACCGCTTCGGTACGCGGGTCGTCGAGAAACAGGTAATGCACGACGGACGGCAACCATCCGGCCACGCGATGCGAGCCGCGCCAGCGCGACTCGCCGACCAGCATCCGCAGCCCGCGGTCGTAGTCGCGCGCCGCGACGTGCGGCGCGAGCGCGTCTTCCTTCAGCCACACCGCCTCGAAGTACGCGAACGGTTCGCCGTCGAAGCAGCCGACGAGCGGCGTCACGTGCGGATCGGCGTCGGGGGCTGCACCCGGCGCGCCTTCCGTGCCGCGTTGCGCAGGCTGCGCGCCCGGCCAGCCTTCGTGCACGCGCGGTTCGTCGAACCAGCGCGCGAGCCGTTCGGTGTCCTCCGCCGGCTGCCATCCGCGCAACGTGAAGCGCACGCCTAGCGCCGGCAGATCGCGTGCGTAGACCTCGCCGCGCGGTGCGGGCGGCCGGCGCGGGTGACGCCGGCCGTCGGTGAGCATCGGCAGCGTCGCGCACGGCAGATGTGCGCCGACAAGCCACAGGTCGGCCTGTTGCGCCCAGCCGTCGCGCATGCAGCGGCCGCCGTCGGCGAGCACGCCGCTCGCGCGCAGCGCATCGAGCGCGACCGCCGGCCACGCGGCCGGATCGAGCCGGATCGCCGCGTGGCGTGCGCTGTCCGAAAACGCCGCGGCCAGCGCAGCCAGCAGCGCACGGCGCTGGTCGGCCGGCGCCGCGCGATGGTTGTAAGCGACGAGGCGCAGTGCGCCGTCGTCGCCGAGTTGCGCGCGCAGCAATTGCGCGCCGATGCCGTCGCCCTGCGCGACACGGATCTCCGTGCCGTCGCGCACCGCGAACAGACCGTCCGCGAACGCGAGGCGGTAGGTATCGAGCATCGTGAATCCGTCCGGACGCACTTCAGCCAGCATGGCGCGCCTCCTGTCCTGTTTCCGCTCGTGCATCGAGTCGTGCGCCGAGCGCCGCGAGCGTCGGCGACGCGAATACGTCGGCGACCGTCAGCGCGTGACCGGCACGACCGGCTGCGTCGACGAAGCGCACGACGTCGAACGACGTCGCGCCGGCTTCGAACAGGTCCGCATCGGGCTCGGGCGCGGCCGTCGCGAACGTGTCGGACCACAAGCCCGCGAGCGCGACCGCCGCATGCGACGACGGTGCGTGGCCCCGTGGTTCCGTGCTTGCATGTGCGCTGGACGCGGCGTGCGCGGCGGCACGTGCGTCCGGCACGCCGAGCGCCGCTTCCGACGCGCCGGCGAAGCGGGCAACTTCATCGTGATAGACATCGACGAGCGCATCGACGAAACCGCGATCGAGCAGTTCGTCGGCATACGAAAACGCAGCGCTCACGCGGCCGTCCGGGTGCTCGACGACGTCCAGCTCGAGCGTGAACACCACGCGATGGCGCACGTCGTCGAATTCGGCAAGCGACAGGCCGGCCCAGTCGCGCGCGGCCGCACCGGTCGGACGCAGGTAGTTGAACATCACCTGGAACAGCGGATTGGCCTGTGCGGCACGCGGTGCGCGCAGCGCGGCGACGACGTCGGCGAACGGCACGTCCGCATGCGCATACGCGGCGAGCGCCGTGTCGCGCACCTGCGCGAGCACGTCCGAGCGGCGGTCGGCCGGGTCGATCCGCGTGCGCACGACGACCGAGTTGATGAAGAGACCGAGCGCTTCGCGGGCCGCGTCGCCGGCAAGCTCACGCGTCGACGCAAGCACGCCGACCGGCTGGTCGGCCGCGCCCGTCGCGCGGAACAGCGCGGTATTGAGCGCCGCGTGCAGCAGCATCGGCAACGTGGCGTGCGCAGCCGATGCGGCGTCGCGTGCGGCGCGGATCAGGTGCGTGTCGAATTCGAACGCGATGCGGGCGGCTCGCCATTGCGGGTTAGCCGGCGCGCCCGCACGCTGCGGCAGTACGCGCGACGGCAGGTCGGCCAGCGCATCTTGCCAATACGCGACGCGGGCAGGATGGCCCGACGCCGGCAGCACCAGCGGCAGGGCCGGTTGGATGGTTTCCAGCGCCGGCATTGCGTCGCCTTGCACGCGGGCGACGTAGCGTGCGCGCACCGCGTCGAACCACAGATCGATCGATTCGCCATCCGACACGATGTGATGGATCGTCACCGACAGCACGTGGTCGTCCGCCGCGAGCCGCAGCACGCGGGCGCGCCACAGCGGCGTGTCGGCCGCGAGGTCGAACGACGTCAGTGCGTCCTCGTCGGTCAGCGCGGCGGCTCGGGCAAGCGCATCGGCTTGAGCCGACAGGTCGAGCACCGGCAGTTCGACAGAAACGTCCGCATCGATCCGCTGTCCCGGCAGCGCGCCGTCGCGTGCAACGAGTCGCGCGCGCAGCGCCGGATGCACGGCCGCGACATCCGAGAACGCCGCGCGCAGTGCATCGACGTCGAGCGGGCCGCGCACGCGCAGCGCGACCGGAATGTTGTACGCGGCGCTGTCCGGCTGCGCGCGCCACAGGAACCACTGCCCGAGCTGCGCGGGCGACAGCGGCCACACGCCATGTGCGTCGGGCCTGGCCACCGCGACGCCCGGCGCCGCGGCGCCGGCATGCACCGCGCGCGGCGCATCGGCCACCTGCAGCGCGTACTGTGCCAGCACGGGTGCCTCGAACAGCGCGCGCACCGGCACGTCGCGGCCGAGTCGTTCGGCCACGCGCGTCGCGACGCGTACGGCGGCAAGCGAATGTCCGCCGAGATCGAAGAAGTGATCGCCGCGGCCGACGCGCTCGAGGTTCAGCACGTCGCACCAGATCGCCGCGAGCGCGGCTTCGTCGCCGTCGCGCGGCGCCTCGTACGCGCGTTCGACGCGCACCGGCGCAGGCAGCCGCGCGCGGTCGACCTTGCTGTTCGCGTTGCGCGGCAGCGCGTCGAGCACGATCAGTTGTGCCGGCACCATGTAATCGGGCAGCGTGCGGCGCAGGTGCGCGTCGAGCGTCGCGGCTTCGACCGGCTGCGCGGCGGCCTGTGCATCGGCGGTCAGCTCGACATACGCGACGAGCTGCGCGAGCGCACCCTGCCCGTGCACGACCGCGCACGCTTCGCGCACGGCGTCGTGCGCGGCCAGCTGCGCTTCGATCTCGCCAAGCTCGATGCGCAGCCCGCGCAGCTTCACCTGGTGATCGACGCGGCCGATGAAATCGAATACGCCGTCCGCGCGACGGCGCACAAGGTCGCCGGTGCGGTACAGCCGCGCGCCCGGCGCACCGTACGGGTCGGGCACGAAGCGCTCGGCCGTCAGCGCCGGACGGTCGAGATAGCCGCGCGCGACGCCGACGCCCTCGCCGCCCAGATACAGTTCGCCGATCACGCCGACCGGCAGCGGATGCAGCCGCTCGTCGAGTACGTGCGCGGTGCGCGCGCCGACCAGCGTACCGATCGGCAGATACGCGGCGTCGCCGAGGGTCGCGAGATCGTCGCCGGGCCGGAACATCCACAGCGTCGGCGTGATGACCGTCTCGGTCGGGCCGTAGCCGTTGACCACGCGCACGTTCGGCAGCGCGCGGCGCAGCATCGCGAACGCTTCGCGCGACGTCGCCTCGCCGCCGACGGTCAGCGAACGCAGCGTCGGCGGTGCGCCGTGCGCGAGCGCCCATTCGGCGAGTTGTGCGGCGCATCCGGGCGGCACGTAGGTCATCGTCACGCCGTCGCGGACCATCATCGCGCAGGTCTGCGCGGGCGGCCACAGCACGTCGGCCGTCACCGACACGGCGGCGCCCGACATGTACTGCGAAAACCAGCCTTCGTGCGCACCGTCGAAGTTGACCGACTGGAACAGCAGGAACACGTCGTCCTCGCCCGCGCCGTAGCGTTCGGCGATCGCCGCGCAATGCAGCGCGAACGACGCATGGTCGACGATCACGCCCTTCGGCTTGCCGGTCGAGCCCGATGTGTAGATCGCGTAGGCCGCGTGGCCCGGCAGCACGTCCGGCAGCGCGACGTGCGCGGCTTCGTCGAGTGCATCGACTTCATCGGCACGCCACACGCGCAGCGCCGGCAGCTCGGGCAGCGACGCGGCACTCTTGCCGTCGGTCAGCACGTGCGCGATGTTCGCGTCGCCGACGATCTGCGCGAGCCGTTCGCGCGGATGCGCGGGATCGAGCGGCACGAACGCGGCGCCCGACTTCAGCACCGCGATCAGCGCAACGAGCAGGTCGACCGAGCGTCGAAGTGCGACGCCAACGCGCATCTCGGGCCGTACGCCGGCCGCGACCAGATGGCGCGCCAGGCGCGCCGCACGCGCGTCGACCTCACCGCGCGTCAGCGCGCGGTCGATATCGGCGACGCCGCGTGCGTCGGGCCGCGCCTGCGCATGCGAAGCGATGCGTGCATGCACGGGGACGAAGGGTTCGGCGTCGGCCGCCCCTGCCGGTGCGTTCCACGCAAAGAGCTGCGCGCGTTCGTCGGCCGGCAGCCAGTCGAGATCGCCGACCGGCATGTCGGGGCGTGCAAGCGCATCGCCGAGCAGCGTGACGAAGCGCGCGGCCAGACGCGTGATTGCGTCGGCATCGAACAAATCGAGCGCATAGATGAATGCCGCATCGAACGTGCCGTCGGGCGTCGCCTCGACGGACAGCGTCAAATCGAATTTCGCGGACGGCGTGCCGGACGGCAGCAACGCCGCCGCCGCCGCGCCGAGCGCCGGCAGCGCACGGCGTTCGCCATACGCGGCCATCACCTGGAACAGCGGATGGTGGCTCGCGCTGCGCGGCACGCCGAGCGCATCGACCACCTGTTCGAACGGCACATCCTGATGCATCTGCGCGTCGACGAGTGCGCGCTGCGTGCGCGCGACCAGCGACGAGAAATCGCCGTGCGCGGGCACGTCGACGTCGATCGCCAGCGTATTGACGAAGAAGCCGATCAGGCCGGCAACTTCCGCGCGCTCGCGATTTGCGGCCGGCACGCCGACGCAGATCCGTGCGTCGCCGGTCGCGCGTGCCAGCAGCGCATCGAGCGCGGCGAGCAGCACGGCGAACGGCGTCGCGCCGGATGCAGCGGCAAAGGCACGCAGTTGCGCGCCGACGCGCGCGTCGAACGAAAACACATGACGCGCACCGCGCGCGCTGCGGCGCGCCGGCCTTGCGGTCGCGCCCGGCAGCGTCAGCACGCCGCGCTGTGGATCGAGCCGTTCGCGCCAGAACGCGAGCTGGCGATCGCGCTCGCCGGCATCGAGCCAGCGGCGCTGCCACAGTGCGTAGTCGGCGTACTGGATCGGCAGCGGCGCGAGCGGCACCGGCCGGTCGGACGCATACGCACGATAGAACGCCGCGAGCTCTTCCAGCATCACGCCCGACGACCAGCCATCCGACACGATGTGATGCACGGTCAACGCGAGCCAGTGATGCGTCGCGTCGAAGCGCACCAGGTGCGCACGCACGAGCGGCGCCGCGCCGAGATCGAACGGCTCGGCTTCGTCGGCCGTCGCGACGGCTTCCGCGCGCGCCACGCGCTGTGCGTCCGACAGCGCTTCGAGATCGGTTTCGCGCCACGGGCAGCGCAGCGGTGCGTGGATCGTTTGCGCGACACCGTCCTGCGCTTCGTCGAAGGTCGTGCGCAGGGCTTCATGACGGGCGATCAGCGCATCGCATGCGAGCCGCAGCGCGTGCGCGTCGAGCGGGCCCGTCAGCGCCAGGCGTTCGGTGATGTGATACGCGTCGGGCGCATCGATCAGCCGCGCGTGCAGCCATAGCCGCGTCTGCGCGAACGACGCCGGCACGCGTTCGCTGCGCGGCGTGCGCGGCGGGATCGGCAGCACGCGGAAGTCGATGCCGGCCGCGCCGAGCTTGTCGATGAAGACCGCACGCTGCGCGTCGGGCAGTTGCGCGAAACGCGTCGCGAGCGCGAGCCAGTCGGGTTGAACCTTCGTCATCCGTCGTCCTTATTGGGTTTCCAGTTCGCCGAGCAGCGCATCGATCGCGCTAGCTGCATCGGTCTCGCCGCGTG
The DNA here is from genome assembly GCF_029962485.1 of Burkholderia cepacia. Taxonomy (NCBI): domain Bacteria; kingdom Pseudomonadati; phylum Pseudomonadota; class Betaproteobacteria; order Burkholderiales; family Burkholderiaceae; genus Burkholderia; species Burkholderia cepacia. Next base: position 1,800,573 of record NZ_CP073637.1, on the reverse strand, counting down.
CCGCGCAGGCCGCGTCGATCGCTTCCGCGCAGCGCGCCAGCGTGCGCGTGTCGAACAGCGTGCGCAGCGGCAGCGCGAGCCCCCAATGCAGGTTGGCTTGCGCATGGGCCTGCGTCGCGAGCAGCGAGTGACCGCCGAGCAGGAAGAAATCGCCGTCGCGGCAGATCGCGTCCACGTGCAGCACGCGCTGCCAGATCTCCGCAAGCGCGCGCTCGGTATCGGTCGCGAGTTCGACGGCTTCGGCCGTTGCGCGCACCGGCGCCGGCAGCGCATGACGGTCGCACTTGCCGTTCGGCGTGACGGGCAACGCGTCGAGCTCGATCAGTTGCGACGGCACCATGTACGCCGGCAGTTGCGCGCGCAGTGCATCGAGCAGCGCCGCGCGATCGAGCGGGCCGGCGTCGCCACGGGCGACGTAGCCGATCAGTTGCTCGTCGCGCACGATCACGACCGCATCGTTCACGCCAGGCGCCGCGCGCAGCAGTGCTTCGATTTCACCCGGCTCGATCCGCTGGCCGCGCAGCTTCACCTGCGTGTCGACGCGGCCGAGGTAGTCGAGCGCGCCGTCGGCGCGCCGGCGCGCGAGGTCGCCGGTGCGGTACATGCGCGCGCCCGGCACGAACGGATCGGGCACGAAACGATCGGCGGTCAGCGCCGGACGGCCGAGATAGCCGCGCGCCAGGCCCGCGCCCGCGAGATACAGTTCGCCGGTCGCGCCGGCCGGCACCGGCTGCCAGGCCGCATCGAGCACGTGCAGTTGCAGGTTCGCGATCGGATGACCGATCGGCACCGCGACCGCGTGCGCGTCGTCAGGGCCGCAGGTCCAGTGCGACACGTCGATCGCGGCTTCGGTCGGCCCGTACAGGTTCACGAGCGTTGCATTCGGCAGCAGCCGCGCCATCTTCGCGACGAGTTCGGGTGCGAGCGCCTCGCCGCTCGCGACGATCAGGCGCACGGTGTCGCATTGCGCGGCGGCCGAGAAGTCGTCGAGATGCGCGGCGAACGCGGCCAGCATCGACGGCACGAAATGCAGCACCGTCACGCCGTGCGCGTGGATCGCGGCCGCGAGACGCGCCGGGTCGCGATGGTCGCCGGGCGCGGCGATCGCGAGCTTCGCGCCGATCGCCAGCGGCCACACGAATTCCCAGACCGACACGTCGAAGCCGAACGGCGTCTTGTGCAGCACGACGTCGTCGCGCGTCAGCCGGTATGCGTGCTGCATCCACGCGATCCGGTTCGCCAGTGCGCCGTGCGTGTTGCCGGCGCCCTTCGGCTTGCCGGTCGAGCCGGACGTATAGATCAGGTAGGCGAGCCGTGCGTCGTCGATCGTCACGGCTTCGCCTGCGGGCAGATCGTTGACTTCATCCGCGAGCAGGTCCGCCACCGTCAGCAACTGCGTGTCGGCGCCCTCGCCCAGCGCGGCCTCGACCTGCTCGCGCAGATGGGCCTGCGTGATCGCGACGGCCGGCCGCGCGTCGCGCAGCAGGTAGGCGATGCGCTCGGCCGGATAGTCGGGATCTACCGGCAGGTACGCGGCGCCGGCCTTCAGCACTCCGACGAGCGCCATCACCATGTCGAACGAACGCTCGACGCACAGCGCGACAGGCGTGTCGGGCTGCACGCCACGCCGGCGCAGCGCGGCCGCGATGCGCGTCGTCGCTGCATCGAGTTCGCGATAGGTCGCGCGATGCACGCCGCCGTGTACGTCCGCGTATTCGAGTGCGATCGCGTCGGGCGTCTCCCGTGCCGCGTCGGCGAATTGCAGGTGCAGCGGCTGACGTTGCGACGCCGGCCATGCGTGCGCCGTATCCTGGGCGAGCGCAAGCGCGTCGCGGGTTACGTCGTCGGCAATCGACAGCGTACCGAGCAACGCGTCCGGCGTACGGGCCAGTGCATCGAGCGCACAGGCAAATGCACGGTGCCAGGTCTCGACCTGCCGCGCATCGACGCGTGCGGTGTCGTAACCGTAGTCGATCGTCAGTTCCGCACCGCTCTCGATCACGAGCGTCAGCGCGAAATCGGTCGACTCGATGCTGCGTACGCCGCTCAATGCCAGCGCACGCGGATCGGCGTCGCGCGCCGTGTCGTCGACCGGGTAGTTCTCGAACACGACCAGCGTATCGAATAGTGCGCCGCCCGCACCGCGCGCCCAGCGCTGGATGTCGGCAAGCGGCGTGTGGGCATGCTCGGCGGCGGCCGCGTTCTCGCGCTGCAGCGTCTGCAGCCAGTCGGCCGCGCGTTGCTGCGGCGCCGGTGCGGTGATGACCGGCAGCGTGTTGATGAACAGGCCGAGCACCGAGTCGACGTCCGCGAGTGCGTCGGGACGGCCCGCGACGGTCGCGCCGAACGCGACGGCCGGCTGGTGCGTCATCCGCTGCAGCGCGAGCGCCCATGCGCCCTGCACCAGCGTGTTGACGGTCAGCTTCAGCGTACGAGCCGTCTGCGCGACACGCGTCATCGTGTCCGCATCGAACGTCGCGCGCCACGTGACCATCTCGGCATCCGCCCGATCGGCCGTTCGTTCCGCGATCAGCGTCGGTGCATCCAGGCGGGCAAGACGCTCGATCCAGAAACGTTCGTCGGCGTCGCGGTCGCGCGTGCCGAGCCATGCGATGAAGTCGCGGTAGCGCAACGCCGGACGGCTCGCGAACGGCGACACGGCGTCCGGGGCGCGATAGTCGCGCAGCACGTCGGCGAGCAGGCGTGCGGTGCTCCAGCCGTCAAGCAGGACGTGATGACGCGTCCACACGACGCGCCATGCGTCGGCCGACACGCGGATCAACGTGAGCCGCATCAGCGGCGGCTCGCGCCAGTCGAAGCCGCGCGCGCGGTCGGCGGCGAGCCAGGCGTCGAAATCGGCGTCGAGCGTGTCGCCGCGCTCGCGCCAGTCGAGCTGCTCGACCGGCATCCGCGCGTGACGGTGCACGCACTGCAGCGGCGCTGCTTCGTCCGGCATCACGCTCGTGCGCAGGATGTCGTGACGTGCAACGGACGCGTCGAACGCGGCCGCGAGCCGGCCGGCGTCAAGCGCGGTCGCGGTTGCGACGAGCTGGTTCACGTAGCTCGCGTGGCCCGGCGCGAACAGCGCATGGAACAGGATGCCCTGCTGCATCGGCGACAGCGGATACACGTCGTCGATCGCGCGCCAGTCGAGCGGCGTGCGCTCGATCGCGGCCTGCGTGAGACCGGCGGCCTGTGCCAGCGGGAAATCGCCCGGCGTCGCACCGGCGCCGCGGTGTGCAATGCGCGACGCGCACGCTTCAACGAGTTCGCGCAGCGCCGACGCGAAGCGTTCGGCGAACGCGTCGATCGTCGCGCGCTCGAATTGCGGCGCGCCGTAGACCCAGTGCACCTTCAGCGTGCGCGCGCCGTCGCGGTCCGTATCGAGGTACGCGTGGATCGCGAGCGTATTGCCGAGCGGGCCTTGCGGATCGCGTTCGACGCCGGTGCCGCCGAAGCGCGGCACGAGCGTGGCGTCGCGCGGCGCGTCGAACTGGCCGAGATAGTTGAACGTGACGTGCGGGCGCGGCACGGCGGCCAGCGCCGCGCGGGTCGCCGCATCGCCGTAGTGTGCGAGCACGCCGAAGCCGAGCCCCTTGTGCGGCACCGCGCGCAGCGTGTCCTTGACGGCGCACAACGTATCGCGCGCTGTCGCCGCGACCGGCAGCGTCACCGGGTAATGGCTCGTCAACCAGCCGATCGTACGGCTCGCGTCCGCGTCGTTGAACAGCGCTTCGCGGCCATGCCCTTCCAGCTCGACGCGGCACGATGCGGCGTTGCGAGCGCCGGCCAGTGCCAGCGCGAGCGCCGCGCCCAGCAGTTCGATCGTCTGCGTGCGGTAGGCGGCATGCGCATCGGTCAGCGCCGCGCGGGTCAATGCCGCGTCGATCGTCTGCACGACGACGGACGCATCGGCGTTCGTCGCCGCTGCGCCGGGATGATCAGGTACGACGTCGTCGCCCTGCGCCATGCCGGCCCAGTACGCGGCTTCGGTTGCGAACGGCGATCCCGGTTCCGTCGCGGCACGCGCGAGCCGTGCGGCCCATGCGTCGGCACGCAGGCCCGGCTGCGACAAGCGGATCGGCGAACGGTCGCAAGCGGCGCGGTAGGCCGTGTCGAGGTCGTCGAGCAGGATGCGCCACGACACGCCGTCGACGACCGCGTGGTGGATCGCGAGATAAAGCTGCGTCGAGCCGTCCGGCAGCCGTGCCGCACACGCGCAGGCAAGCGGCCCGCGGCCGAGGTCGAGACGGCGCTGCAGCGCGTCGAAGCGTGCGAGTGCGTCGGCTTCGTCGTGGGCAGCGACTTCGACGAACGGCAGCGCATCGTACGGCTTCGCGGCATCGCTCGCGTGCCACGTGCCGTCCGCGCCGCGCGCGAAGCGCTGGCGGAATGCGTCGTGATGCGTCAGCAGTGCGTCGAAGGCGTGCGCGAATGCATCGGCATCGAACGAACCGCGCGCGTCGAATGCAACCGACTGGTTCCAGTGACCCCGATGCGGGATATCGAGCGCGAAGAAGCGTTGCTGTGCGGGCGTCAGGATCGGCGCGGCAGCCGGCGTCGCGGCTGCCGTTGCGGCCACGCTCGCAGGCGGCACGGCGGTGGCCGTGTCATCCGTCTTCGCGATGCGCGCGAGTTCGGCGACTGTCGGGCCGTCGAACAACTGCTTCGGCGTGAAGCGCACGCCACGCTTGCGCGCGCGGGCGATCACCTGCAGCACGAGGATCGAATCGCCGCCGAGTTCGAAGAAGTTGTCGTCACGGCCGACGTGCGGCGCCTTCAGCACGGCCTGCCAGACTTCGGCAAGCACGGTTTCGACCGCGCCCTGCGGTGCGTCGCCGGACGCGACCGCAACCGGCGCGGCAGCCAGTTCGCGCAATGCCGCGCGATCGATCTTGCCGTTCGCCGTCACCGGCAAGCGAGCCAGCGCGACGAACTGCGCAGGCACCATGTAGTCGGGGAGCTTCTCGGCAAGCGCCGCCCGCACGGCGGCCTCGTCGAAGTTTGCGCCGTCGCGCATCACGACGAACGTCGCGAGCCGCAGGCGGCCGTCGTGTTCGATGGCAAGCGTTTCGGCCTGCGCGATCGGGCCGGCTGCGCGCACCGCCGCACTCACCTCACCCGGTTCGACGCGGTAGCCGCGGATCTTCACCTGGTCGTCGATGCGGCCGAGGAAGGCGAGACGGCCGTCCGCGCGCAACCGCACGCGGTCGCCCGTGCGATACAGCCGCGCACCGCGCGCGAACGGATCGGGGACGAAGCGCTCGGCGGTTTGCGCCGGGCGGCCGAGATAGCCGCGCGCGACGCCCGGCCCGCCCAGATACAGCTCGCCCGTCGACCCGGCTGGCACGCACGCGCCGAACGCGTCGAGCACCAGCGCGCGCGCATTCGGCAGCGGCTGGCCGAGCGGCACGCCGCTCGCGGGATCGCGTGCATCGGCGGCAATCGACGCCGTGTCGCAGGCGATCGCACCGACCGTCGCTTCGGTCGGCCCGTAATGGTTGATCACGCGGCAGGCCGGTGCGAGCGCGGCCAGGCGCGCGACGAGTGCCCACGTGAGCGTTTCGCCGCCCGTCACGAGCGCATGGCGCGGCAGCACGTCGGCCGGCACGCGCGCGTCGAGCAGCGCCTGCAAATGACTCGGCACGATCTTCAGCACGCCGACTTCCCGGCGGCGCATTTCGTCGGCGAACAGGTCCGGATCGAACGCGCAGGCGGCCGGCAGCAAGTGCAGCGTGCGGCCCGCGCACAGCGCGCCGAACAGCGTCGTGTGGCCGAGGTCGGCCGCGACGGTCGAGACCATCGCGAACGATGCGTCGGGTGCGAACGCGAGTTCGTCGAGCATCCCCTGAACGTAGTCGGCCAGTGCGCCGTGCGATACGACGACGCCCTTCGGCGTGCCGGTCGAGCCCGACGTATAGATCAGGTACGCGCCCTGTTCCGGGTGCGGCGCGACACGCACGCCGGCCGCATGGGCGAGCGTCGCATCTTGCGCGAGCGTGTCGACGTCGAGCGGCTGCGTGTCGATACCGGCCGGCCACGCGGCCGTGTCCGCGACGAGCGCCCAGCGTGCGCCGCAGTCGGCCGCCGCGGCACCGAGACGTGCGGCCGGCTGCGCGGGATCGAGCAGCACGGCGAGCGCGCCGGCCTTCAGCGCCCCAAGCAGGCCGACGACGAAACGCGCCGACCGTTCGATGCAGACGATCACGGCCGCTTCGGCCGCCACGCCGCGCTGCGTCAGTGCGCGTGCGACGCGGTTCGTCGCGTCGTCGAGTTCGGCGAACGTCAGCGACGTCGATGCGTCGGAAAGCGCGACGCGATGCGGGTAGGAAGCCGCCTGCCGCGCGAACGCGGCGACGATGTCGGCATGCTCGATGCGCAGCGCGCGTCCGTCGCGCGGCTGGCGCGATGCGGCCGATGCGTCGCACGGCAGCGTGGCCGTCGTGTGTTGCGGATCGTGCGCGGCTGCGCCGACGAGCGCCGCATAGCTGTCGAGCCATGCACGTGCGGTGTCGGCGTCGATGCAGTCGGTTGCATATGCCGCGACCAGTTCGATGCCGTTCGCATCGTCGGTGAAATCCAGTGCGAAGTCGAAGCGCGCGGCGAGATCGGGGCCCGGCGTTGCAACGGCCGTTGCACCCGGCAGCACGCTGTCGTGCCGCGCGTCGAACTGCTGCGCGAACTTCACGCGCAGCCATTCGTCGCCGCGCTTGACCGGCGGCTTCACCGCATCGACGACGCGCTCGAACGGCACGTCCTGGTGTGCGACCGCGTCGAGCGCCGCCGTACGCGACGCGTCGACGAGCGCGCGGAACGGCAACGTGGGCGCCACTTGCACGCGCAGCGCGACCGTATTCAGGAACAGACCCAGCAGCGCACGCGTTTCGGGATGCTGACGATGCGCGACCGGAACCGCGACGACGACATCCGTTGCGCCGGTCAGGCGCGACAGCCACGCGTCGAGCGCGGCCAGCAGCACCGTGAAGACGGTGGCCTGTGCATCGCGTGCGAGTTGCCGCACATCGGCCGCCACCGCGTCGGGCAGACGCATCGACACGCGTGCGCCCTGCAGCGTGCGCACGGCGCCCGGCTGGCGATCGACCGGCAGCGCGAGCGGGCCCGGCACGTCGCGCAATGCGCCGCGCCAGTAGTCGAGCTGGCGTGCGCCCTCGCCGCCGGCCAGCATGTCGCGCTGCCAGTCGGCGTAGTCGGCGTACTGGATCGGCAGATCGGGCAGTGACGGTTCGCGGCCCTCGGCATACGCGCGGTACGCGGCCGACAGTTCGTCGAACGCGCAGCGCGAGCTCCAGCCGTCGGTGATGGCGTGATGCGCGGTCAGCAGCAGGCGATGACGGTCGTCGGCGAGCGCGACGAGCGTTGCGCGCAGCAGCGGGCCGCGCACCAGGTCGAACGGTTCGGCCGCGTCGCGCTCGGCGAGGCGCGTGGCTTGCGCGTCGCGGGCAGCGGGCGGCTGGTCTCGCAGGTCGATATCGGCGATCGACACCGGCAGATGCGCATGAATCCGCTGCATCACGACGCCGTCGTCGTTGTCGACGAGCGTCGTGCGCCACGCTTCGTGACGCCCGATCACGTGATCGAGCGCGCGCTGCAGTGCGTCGCGGTCGAGTGCGCCGTCGATCGTCCACTGCGCGGCGATGTGATACGCGGCGCTCGCGTCACGCGTTTGCGCGAGCACCCAGAAGCGTTGCTGCGCAAGCGAGGCCGCACGGTCGACATGCGGTGCGGCCGATACAGCCGCATCGGCCGGTGCGCGGCGTGCGGAAATCGTGGCCAGCGGCTCGCCGGTCTCGCGTTCCGCACCATCGACCTGCTCGGCCAGTTCGGCCAGCGCCGGATCGGCGAACAACGTGTCGAGCCGCAGGTTCACGCGCACGGTCGCCCGGATCGCGGCCTGCAGCTGCATGACCGCGAGCGAATCAGCCCCCAGCGCGAAGAACCGGTCGTCTCGCGACGGGACGACGTCGAGGCCCAGCAGCGTTTGCCAGAGACCGGCGATCTGCTGTTCGGTCGGCGTACGCGGCGCATCGCCGGTACCTTGCGTCGTGTCGCGGGCAGCGGCAATCCGTTCGCGCAGCGCGGCACGGTCGATCTTGCCGTTCAACGTATACGGCAACGCATCGCAGCGTACGAACCGGTGCGGTTGCCACGCAGCCGGCAATTGCGCCGCCACGTGCGCCTTCAGCGCCGCATCGTCGGCCGCCGCGCGCAGTGCGACGCATGCGATCAGCCGCGTCGGCCCGTTGCCGGTTTCGGCAACCACGGCCGCGTCGGCCACGGCCGGATGCGAACGCAGGCATGCGGCGATTTCCGCGGGCTCCACGCGCACGCCGCGCACCTGAACCTGATCGTCGAGGCGGCCGAGGTAGTCGAATGCACCATCGTCGCGCAGCCGTGCAAGGTCGCCAGTGTGATAGACGCGCGCGCCGGGTTCGCCATCCGCATCGGGAGTGAAACGTTCGGCCGTCAAGGCCGGGCGGCCGTGATAACCGCGCGCGACGCAGTCGCCGCCGAGCAGCAACTCACCTACGCCATCGGCCTCGGCGCCGTCGACACGCGCGACGCGCGGGCCGATCACGCGGCCGATCGGCAACGATGCATACGCGTCGTCCGCGGCCAGCACGGGCGTCTCGCCCGGTTCGACCGGCCACAGCATCGGCGAGATCACGGCCTCGGTCGGCCCGTAGCCGTTGATCAGTCGTACCAACGGAAACGTGCCGCGCACGAATTCGAATGCCTGTTGGGGCAGTGCCTCACCGCCGAATGCGAGCACGCGCAGCGCTGGCGGCACGCCGTCGCGCGCGGCGACGGCCGCGAATTCGCGCAGGTAGGCAGGCGGGAACGCGGCGACGTTGACCGACTCGCGCACGAGCAGCGCATGCGCGGCGTCCGGCGCGAACGGTTGCGGCGGCGCCACGACGATGCTGGCGCCGACGGCGAGCGGCGCGAGCCAGCATTCGTGCGCGGCATCGAAATTGACCGACGCGAAATGCAGCAGACGGTCGCCGGCCTCGATCGGCAGCGCGGCCGCGAGCGCGGCGCAATGTGCCGCAAGCGGCCCGTGCTCGACGACCACCGCCTTCGGCGTGCCGGTCGAGCCCGACGTATAGATCATGTAAGCGGCCGAACGCGGATGGACCGGCACCGCTTCGTCGTCGGCGCCGGGAGCCGGCCCGTCCACGGCTTCGGTTGCGGGGTCAAACGCGTGTTCGAACGGCGTGCCGAGCGCTGCACGGCCGGCGGCATCGACGATGCCGTGGCGCAGTTGCGCATCCTGGACGATCCAGTCGAGGCGCGCGGCCGGATGGCGCGGATCGAGCGGCACGAACACGCCGCCCGCTTTCAATACGGCCAGCAGCGCGACGAACAGTTCGCACGAACGCTCGACACACACGCCGACCCGCACTTCCGCGCCGACGCCGGCTGCGCGCAGCCGCCGGGCCAGGTGCGACGCTCGCGCGTCGAGTGCGCCACGCGACAGGCGCAGGTCATGCTGGAAAGGGACCGCGATGGCGGGTGCGTCGGGCGCGATGCGCGCCAGTTCGCGGATTCGGTGATGCAGCGCAGTCGGGAAACTCGTCATGTGCGTGAAGTCCTTCGGTCCGGCCGCTTCGGCCAAGTCTCGGGGCCGCTTGGGGCGGCTTCACTGGTGTGACGAACGACGCGGCCGATTTTTTACCGTTTTGTGCGCAAAGTGCGTGCGGCCGCATTTTTTTGACGGTGCTGCTAAATATTTGCGCGGCCCGTTCGTCTATCAGGGAGGAAAGCCGCAACGGGGCCCCGCCTCGCCCGCTGCTTTCGCGTCAGATTTGCCGTTTCCGCGTTTTTTGCCTGCCTTCCCTTTACCGACGTTGCCGATGACAGCCGCCCACGAGCCTTCTTCCCCGCCGTCCCTCGACGCCTCCCCCGGCCGCCCCGCCGCGCGCCTGATCCTTGCACTGCTGCGCGAAAGCCGCGTGTCGCTCACGCTTGCGCTCACTGCATGCGTACTGAACGGGGTCGCGAGCGTGCTGCTCGTCGCGACGCTGAACCGCGCGCTGTCGCAGCCGGGCGCGGCCGATGCGTCGCTCGCGTGGCGCTTTGCACTGTGCGCGGTAATCGCGCTCGTCACGCGGATCGTGTCGGGTACGCTGTTCGCCCGCCTGTCGCAGGACACGATGGCGCGGTTGCGCGTGCATCTGGCGCGGCGCGTCGGCGCAGCCGAGCTGCGCGACATCGAACGGATCGGCGCGGCGCCCGTTCAGTCGGTGCTGACCGACGACGCGACCAACGTGTCGATGCTGTTCTTTGCGCTGCCGAACCTGGTCATGCACGGCTCGATCGTGTTCGGCTGCCTCGGCTATCTCGCGTGGCTGTCGTGGCCCGTGTGCCTGCTGGCGCTGGCCGCGATCATCGCCGGCTCGCTCGGCTACCACACCGGCGACCGCCGCGCGATCGCGTCGCTCGAGGCGGCCGGCCAGGCGCAGGACCGCCTGTTCGGCTATCTCGGCTCGCTGTTCTCCGGCGCGAAGGAGCTGAAGCTGCACGATGCGCGCGCCCGCCAGTTCGTCGACGGCCAGCTGGGCGCCGCGATCGGCGAAGTGCGCGACCACCGCCGCCGCGCGTTCAGCGCGTATGCGGTCGGGGTCGGCTGGATCATCTTCCTGTTCTACGTGTTCCTCGGCGTCGCGTCGTTCTGGCCGCAGCTCGGCGTGCATGCCGACCCGGCCGCGGCCGCCGGCTATGTCGTCGTGTTCCTGTTCATGCTCGTGCCGCTCGACGGCCTGTTGAACAACCTGCCGACCGTCAATGCCGCACGCGTGTCGCTCAAGCGGATCGAAGGCGTGATGGCCGAATTCGGCGCGCTGCGCACGGTGCCGCCCGCGGCCGATGCGCCCGACGTGCCGCCGGCCGGCGCCGTCACGCTGCGCGGCGTCACGCACGCGTACTTCCACGAACGCGACGAGCGGATGTTCAGCATCGGGCCGATCGACCTGACGATCAAGCCGGGCGAGCTCGTGTTCATCGTCGGCGGCAACGGCAGCGGCAAGACGACGCTCGCGAAGGTGCTGACGGGGCTCTACGAGCCGGAGGAAGGCACGATCGAGGTTGACGGCCGCATGATCGGCTGGCGCGAACGTGCCGCGTACCGGCAGCGCTTCAGCGCGGTATTCAACGATTTCCACCTGTTCGATGCGCTGCTCGGCATCGTCGACCCCGACGCTCCGTCCCGCGCACAGGCCGATGCCCGCGCGAATGCGCTCGTCGCGAAGCTCGCGCTCGACCACAAGGTGAAAGTGGTCGACGGCGCGTTCTCGACGCGCGCGCTGTCGACCGGGCAGCGCAAGCGGCTCGCGCTCGTCGTCGCCTATCTGGAAGACCGGCCGTTCTACCTGTTCGACGAATGGGCGGCCGACCAGGACCCGTCGTTCAAGGCCGTGTTCTACGAGCAGCTGCTGCCCGAGCTGCGCGCGCGCGGCAAGGCCGTGATCGTGATCACGCACGACGACCGCTACTTCGATCTCGCCGACCGGCTGCTGAAGCTCGACAACGGGCGCATCGTCAGCGACACGATGCCTGCACGCCTGCGTGCGCAGGATGGCGTCGATGCGCTGAGCGCTTAAGAAGCAGTCGAAAAAATCGCCGACGCGCTGCAATGGCAGTGCGTCGGCGATTTGCATTTCGGAAGGGAATATTGCCGATGCGTGGCGCTCCGATCACGCCGATCACGCCGATTGCGACACCCTGCCCGTCACGTCTTGCTCACGGCCGGCAGCTTCAGCATCGTGTCGGTCATCACGTCGGCCAGCTTCAGCGCCGACATCGGGCCACCGAACCCCCAGATATTGCGTTCGATCAGCGCGATCCGGTGTTCCTTCATCGCGGGGACGAAACGCCACACCGGCGAATCGAGTTTCGCGGACAGCGGCACGTCCAGCCCCGATGCGGTCACGAACATCACGGCCAGGTCGCGCTGCCGGAGCAGATCGGCCGACGTCACGTACAGCGTGCCTTCCCGCGTCGGCTTCTGCGGCCACGGATCGAGCCCGAGCGCACGTGCGAGGCCCGCCGACGTGCTGTTGCCGGTATAGGCCCAGTAACGATCGGGCAAGCCGAGATCCTGCAGCAGCGCGACGCGCTCGCCTTTTCTGCCCGCAGCCGCGAGCCGCGCCGCATTGCGCGCGATGCCCGCATCGAGTTGTGCATCGACCGCCTGCGCACGCGCATCGCGCCCCGTGACCGCACCGATCGTCCGGAAAATCTGCCGCATCCAGTCGAGCTGCGTGACGGGGATACCGCCGTCGGACACGTTCGGGCTGAACTGGAACAGGATCGTCGGCGCGATCCGGTCGAGCGCCTCGAAGATCGGCGCATGGCGGAAGCCGACGCCGATGATGAGATCGGGCTTGACCGCCGCGATCGCCTCGAGCCCCGGCTCCTGTCGCGAGCCGATGTCGGTCACGTGCGCGAGCCGCTCGCTCTGGTAGCCGAGCCAGCCCGGATAGAACGCCGTATCGGCCATCCCGACCGGCACGATGTCGAGCGCGATCACGCTCTCCGCGAACATGAAGTCGAGCGCGACCACGCGCTGCGGCCGCACGGGCATCGTCGCGCTTGCCTGCGACACGACGGGATTGCCGGTCAGCGACACGGCGCCCGGTGCACGCACGCCCTGCGCACGATGTGCATCGAGGGTCGCGGCAACCGCGCCGGACGATGCGCCGAGCGCACCGCAGCACGCGGCGCCGAGTGCCGCCGCAAGTGCGCCGAGCGCATGCCGGCGGCCGGCGTGCATCACCGGATCGCGTCCTGCTCGGCCAGCGCCGCGTCGTCCATCGTCAGTAGCAGGGGGCAGCTTCCACACAGTTGCGTTTCTCCAGGAATTTCATAGCGCAGGCAGCACACGCGACGCGCGCGAAACGGCGTCGGCAGCAGCGCCGAGCGCGGCACGGCGTCGCGCACGGGCATCCGCAGCGGATTCGGTTCGCCGCGTACGCAGGCCGAACCGAACAGCCAGTCCGCGTCGCGGACGGGATCGGCCGCGCACGGCACCGAACGATACGTGTCGAGCAGATAGTCGAGCAGATTGCCTGCGTTGCTCCACAGCACGCGCGGCGTGACGCGGCCCATCGCCGCGAGCAGGTCGATCACCGCGCCGAGATGCGCGATGAGCGGTGCATAGCGCGGCGCCGGATCGTCGCACGGCGCGCCGAGCGCGTCCGGCGCGAAATACAGCGCAGCAGGCATGCCGTCGTCGAGCGCGACGAACGTACGCTCCGGGTTCATGTCGAGCGGCCGGCCGAGCGTCAGCGCGGCAACGACACCCGCCGGCGCCGCTCGGCCGAAATAGTATTTGCTCCATTGCGACATCAGCGCGCGCGCATGCTGCGCGGGATCGCCGCCGTAGTGGTCGACCATCGCGCCGAGCACCGCGTCGCGATGCGCGGGCAATGCGCTGACGGGTACGACGATACGGCCCGGCGCGTGCGCATCGTCGGGCATGCCGAGCCAGACGACGTCGAGATGGTCGACGAACGGTTCCGGCGCGAACGCCGCAAAGCGCGTGGCGCGCGCGCCGTCGAGCGCCGGGGTCATCGCCCTGCGCGCCGCGCGCGGCGCCCCTCGAGAATCAGAAGGCCGAGCAGATACGGCGCGCCGATCAGCGCGGTCAGCACGCCCGCCGGCACTTCGCGCGGCGCAACGACCGTGCGCGCCGCGAGATCCGCGATACCAAGGATCAGCGCGCCGCACGCAGCCGCGAGCCACAGCCGCGTGCGATGCCGGCGCGCGCCGAGCATCGTCGCGACGTGCGGCGCCATCAGTCCGATAAAGCCGACCGGCCCGACTGCCGCGACGGCGGCACAGGCGGCGAGCGTCGCGATCGTCAGTGCGAGCGGCCGCAGCGCAGCCACCGGCAGGCCGAGCGCGGCCGCCTGGTCGTCGCCGAGCGCGAGCATGTCGAGCGGCTTCGCGAGCCATGCGAACACGGGCACCGCGAGCACGCACCACGGCAGCAGCATCGACACCTCGCCCCAGCTACGACCATAGGTACCGCCGACGAGCCACACGACGAAGCGCGCGGGCTGCACGCTTTCCTGCGTGATCAGCCACTGCGCGAGCGTGGTCCACAGCGCGCCGATCACGATGCCCGTCAGCGCGACCGCGAGCGGTGCATAGCGATGCCGGTGATTCAGCGCGAGCGTGATCGCGAGCGACAGGCCGCCCCCGATCAACGCGGCCGCCGCAAGCGTCACATGGCCCATCAGCGGCCACGTCGACAACGCGAACAGCGTGACGAGCCCCGCGCCCTGCGTGACGCCGAGCACTTCGGGGCCCGCGAGCGGATTGCGCACGACGCTTTGCATCGCGACGCCGCTGACGGCGAGCAGCGCACCCGCGAGCAGCGCGCACAGCAGGCGCGGCATGCGCAGGTCGATCAGCATCCGCGCGAGCGCGTCCTGGCCCGACAACGCGGCCGACCAGCGCGCGGGCGACAACCAGTCGGGGCCGGTCGACACGCCGACCCACACCACGAGTGCGCCGACCACGACGAACAGCGCCGTGCGTAGCGGCCAGCCGAGCCGTTCGAGCCAGCCGACGAGCCGCGTCGAACCGCCACCCGCCGCGCGTTCTGCATCCGCATGCAGCACGCCCGACCATGCGGCGCCGCGCCGGATCATCGCGAGCATCAGCGGTGTGCCGACCAGCGCGATCGCGACGCCCGTCGACAGCGTCGCGTCGAGGCCCGACGCGAGCACCGCGCTGTCGGTGACGAGCACGAGCGCGCCACCGGTGAGCGCCGACAACGGCACCAGCACGCCGAGCCGTGCCGCACGCGCCCCGCGTACCTGGCGCAGCAGGTTCGGCGCGACGAGGCCGACATACGACAGCGGGCCCGCGATGCTGACGGCCACACTGGTGAACGCAACCGCGACGATCGTCGCGGCGAGCCGCGTCGCGTCGACGCGCACGCCGGCCGCGGCCGCTGCGTCGTCGCCGAGCGTGAGCGGATTCAGCGGCCGGATCACGAACGGCAGCGCGATGAGCGGCACGACGAGCCAACGCGCGGCGAGCGCGAGGCCCGTTGCGCCAGGCTGGTACAGGCTGCCGTTGGTCCACAGCGCGGCGCCCGCGATGTTCTGTTCGAAGAACGCGAGCACGAGCGTCGACAGCGCGGCGAACAGCAGCATGCACACGCTGCCCGCGAGCACGAGCCGCAGCGGCGTCGCACGCCAGCCGCCGGCCGCGACGATCGCGCACGCGGCGGCGGCCAGCCCGCACACGAACAGCAGCGGCACCGTCGCGACGCCGGCCAGCGCCGGCACGAGCATCGCCGCGAGAAGGCCGAGCTGGGCGCCACCCGTCACGCCGAGCAAGTCGGGCGACGCGAGCGGATTGCGCGTGAGCGACTGGAACAGCGCGCCCGCGATGCCGAGGCAACCGCCTGCGACGAGCGCGGCCGCGACGCGCGGCAGGTTGAGGTCGAACAGGAACACGTGCGCAAGCGCCGCGGCATCGCTGCCGGGCACCGCGCTCCACCACACGCGCAGGTCGGGCGCGACGCGCAGCGCCGCGAGTATCGCGATCAGCGCGACGAGGCCAAACGCGATCGTGCCGGCCCGCCCCGTGGCCGCACCCTTCCCCGTCGCCGCGAGGCGCTTGCGCATCGCGAACGTGGTCATACGGCGAGATCCCGGTCGAAGACGCCGGCCGTCTGCGGCGCGCCGTCGGTTGTCGGGCCGTAGGCCGGCACGCACATCGGCGCGCCCGTCTGCGGATGCGCCAGCTTCAGCATCTCGACGCCGAACGCCGCGCGCAGCCGCGCCGGATCGAGCATCGCGTCGGGCGTGCCCTGCGCGACGAGACGGCCCGCGCGCATCAGCACGATTTCGTCGCTGTATGCAGCCGCCTGGTTCAGGTCGTGCAGCACCCACACGATCGTCAGCCCGCGCGTGCGGTTCAGCGTGCGCAGTGCGTCGAGGATGTCGAGCTGGTGATGAATGTCGAGATAGGTCGTCGGTTCGTCGAGCAACACGATCGGCGCCTGCTGCGCGAGCGCCATCGCGATCCACGCGCGCTGGCGCTCGCCACCCGACAGCGCGCCGACGTCGCGCTCCGCATCGTCGGCGAGGCCGCTCGTGCCGAGCGCCTCGTCGATCGCCGCATGGTCGACCCGCGACAGGCCGCGCAGGAAGCCGCCGTACGCATAGCGCCCGTAGGCGACGAGTTCGCGCACCGTCAGGCCCGATGGAATCTGGTTGAACTGCGCGAGCATCGTCAGCTCGCGCGCGAGCGCGCGACGGCGAAACGCCGCGAGCGGCTGCCCGTTCACTTCGACATGGCCGGCACGCGCGGGCTGCAGGCCCGCAAGCGTGCGCAGCAGCGTGCTCTTGCCGCAGCCGTTCGGTCCGCACAGCGCGGTTACGCGGCCGGCCGCGATCGACAGGTCCAGCCCGTCGATCACGACATGGTCGCGATATCCTACCGACAGCCCGCGCGCGGCAAGCGCGGCGGTACTACGCGTCATCAATCCTCCGTTCGGTCGCGCGGGACCGTATAACTCTGCGCCATCGCGACGACGACCTTGCGCGCCCCTTCGAACGGGTCGCGCGCATGCGCGGTCAGCATGTTGTCGAGCATCAGCACGTCGCCCGTGCGCCACGGAAACACGATGCGCTGCAGGTCGAGCACACCGCGGATCTCCGCGAGCGCGTCGGCCTCGAGCGGTTCGCCGTCGCCGTAGTACACGTTGCGCGGCACGTTCTCGAGCCCGACCGCGTCGACGAGCGCTTCCTGCATGTCGTCGTCGAGCGCCGACAGGTGAAACAGGTTCGCCTGGTTGAACCACACGCGGTCGCCGGTGCGCGGATGGCGTGCGACGGCCTGGCAGCGTTCGCGCGTGCGCAGCAGCAGCTCGCCGTCATCGTCGGTGCGCCATGCGCATTCGATGCCGCGCGCCGCGCACATCCGTTCGACCTCGGCCGGTTCGGCGGTGCCGAACGACTGCTGCCACGGCAGGTCGAGCCCCTGCCCGAAATTGCGCACGTACAGCAGCTCGCGTTTCTCGAAACGCGCGACGAGCGCCGGATCGAGCGCTCGATACACGGCGCGGCTGTCCGCGATCGGCGTCGCCCCGCCCTTCGGCGCGGCGAGCGCGCAGTGGAACCAGATCCGCAGCGGCCATTCGCGCGTGTACGACTGCTCGTTGTGCAGCGGAATCCCGCGGTGCGGCGGATATTCGGTCGACGTGTAGACGGCGCCCTCGACCTGGCTGCGCGGCGTCGACGCGTATTCATAGCCGATCAGCGGATCGCCGAACGATGCCGCGAACTGCTGGAACGCATCGATCGACGGCACGTGAAAGCCCGTGAACAGTACGCCGCCCGCGCGTTCGAGCGTGTCGGCCGCGATCTCGCGCGCCAGCGGCACGATGTCATCGATCGACAGGCTGTCGCTGCCGCGCGGCGACACGACGGTGGGCAGCCCCGGCTCGATACGCAGGTCGTCGAGCGTCGGCAACGAAAGCAGGGTCATGCAACGTCCTCTTCAGGTGGCGCGCCGCACACGCGGCGCAGCAGGTCACGATGCGCGCGACGCGCGCTCGCCGTCCATGGCGCGGCGCAGGCTCGCGGGGCGCATGTCGGTCCAGACTGTCTCGATGTGCGCGAGACAGTCCGCCTTCGGGCCGCTCACGCCGACCTCGCGCCAGCCGGCCGGCACGGGCCGGAACGTCGGCCAGATCGAGTACTGTTCTTCGTCGTTGATGACGACCGTGTAGACGAGATCGTCGGTGTCGGCGGAAGGCGTCGGGGCTTGCGTCATGATCGGAAATCGCTGAGACGGTTGAAGGAGGCGAAGCGGCGGTTTCGGCCGCTCCTGTCTGATAGACGATTGGCCGGCGCGTTTTTTTACCGCCGCCGCGCGCGGCCGCCCAGGAACACCGGGCACGCGACGCCACGCTGGCACGCGTCGAGGCATTCCGCGCAGTGACGCTCCGCGTCGCGCACCATGAAATGCACGAGCGTCTGCGACACGTTCAGCGCGCGCGCCGCGGTCTGCAGCGTTTCCTCGCGCAGCCGCACCATCTCGAAGGCCTCGCGGCTGCGCGCCGGCAGATCCTCGAGCGCGGCCCACACGCGCCGCAGCGTATCGCGCGTCATCAGCGCGGCTTCCGGTGTCGGCTCGGGCGACGGCACGTCGAAGCCGTCGTCCTCTTCCGTGTGATAGACGTTCTCGAGGCTTTGCCGGCGGCATGCGTCGATCGACGCATTGCGCACCATCCGCGTCACGTACGCGACCGGCTGGCGCACCGCGTCCTGGTTCGGGAATTCGACGAGCTTCACGAAGACGTCGTGCACGACGTCCTCGGCGCGGCTCGCGCAGCCGACGAAGCCGCGCGCGACATTGACGAGCATCGAACGATGCGAGATCAGCACGTCGAGCAGCGCACCCTGCGCGCGGGGCTCCGCGGCACGGTGCGCCCGTGGCGCGGCGCGCGGCGGCAGGTCCGGATAACTGCCGAGGAACGGGTTCGCCGCTGCTGCCGCCGGTCGGTCGAGCACTTCCGCCATGGCCATCGATCTGCTCCGTCAAATTCCGAGATAGCGCAATTTAACGTAAACGCAAATCATTCTCAATCACATTACCAGATGACCCTTTCAGTTGTCAGGATTTGTCTGAACAATTGCCGAAATCGTTGCCCGGGCGGATGGGACGCGCGTCGGTGGGCCTGGTACGCGGTCGTCGGCCAATCCGAATGGCGTGACCGGCTTGCGACACGTCGGCACGATCTTTCACTCGCCTGACGAAGCGCCTGCGCCTGTCATGTGCGGTAGCAACTTCTTACCACGTGAAATTTTGGGGGCTCGTACGATCGGGGTGCCGTTTCCAAGGGAGAAAACCATGAAATCCATCGTGTTGTCCGCCGTCATGGTTGGCGCGCTGTCGAGCGTGATGCTGACCGGGTGCGTTGCCTATCCAGCCGGCCCGGCTCAAGTCACGATCGGCTGGCATGGCGATCGTTACTGGGACGGGAATCGCTACTGGGAGCGCCGCGACTGGGAAGCGCAGCATCAGCGCGGATATGACGACCGTCGCGACGATCGCCGCGACGACCATCGGGACGACCGGCGCGACGATCAGCGGCCGCAGTGGTAAGACCCGCCCCCTTCCCGTGATTCACTTTTCAACGACCAGGACTTCAACATGAAAACGCTACTGAAATCGCTCGCCGTCGCGGCCGTTGCCGCCGCCGTGCTCGTGCCGGCCATCGCCGAGGCGCATCCGCACCGCGTGTGTCACTTCGACCATCACCATCACAAGATGTGCCGCTGGGTGCGTTGAGCGCCGCACCGCGGATACGGGAAAGCGCCGGCAAGCCGGCGCTTTTTTCGTTTTGGCGGCTGGAACGGCGCAGGCGCCCGCGCTAGCGCTGCCAGCGCTCCGGCGCCAGCCAGACCGGGAACGAGAGGATCACCGCGAGCCCGGCCCCGTCGATACCGGCCGCTACCTCGACCGCCCCGCCGTGAGATTCGGCGATGCGCGCGACCAGCGACAGGCCGATGCCGCTTCCCGGCTGCGCCGTACCGGGCACCCGGTAGAAGCGCTCGAAGATCCGTGCGCGTTCGTCGAGCGGCACGCCCGGTCCGTCGTCCGCGATATGCAACCTGACGCGTCCGCCGTCCGCATCGGCCGCACCGTCGCACGTGATCTCGACCCGGCCGCCCTCATGGCCATAACGCAGCGCGTTGTCGATCAGGTTGCGCACCGCAATCGCGATTTCGTCCAGATCGCCCCACACGCTCACCGGCTCGACCGCCACCCGCATCGTCTGCCGGCGCGCGCGGGCGGCCGCGTCGAAGTCGCTCGCGATCAGCGTCACGAGCCGCGCGAGGTCGACCGGCCCATGCTGCTCGGCGCGCGCCCCTGCATCGAGCCGCGCCAGTTCGAGCAATTGCTCGGACAGTCGCGCGCTGCGCTCGACCCCCGTGGCCAGCCGGCGCAGTGCGGCATCCTTGTCCGCCGGACTGTCCGCCCGCAGCGCCACTTCCGCCTGCGCCGACAACGCCGCCAGCGGAATGCGCAGTTCGTGCGCCGCATCGCCGATGAAACGGCGTTCGGTATCGACGGCTTGACTCAGCCGCGCGAGCAGGCGATTGAACGACTCGACGAGCGGCCGGAGTTCGCGCGGCAGCGTCATCAGCGGCAACGGCGAGAAATCGAATGCGGCTTTGTGCTGGATCGCCCGCTGAACGTCGCGCACCGGCCCGAACGACCAGCGGATCGCCCACCAGATCGCCACGCCCAGCATCGCGAGCATCACCGCCGTATTGAACAGGCCCAGTTGCAGCGCATTGTTCGCCTTCTCCTGCCAGGTCGTCGCCGGCCCGCCTGTTTGCACGTGAATCCGGCCGGCCGGATCCGCGAGCGAATAGACGCGCCAGGTCTCGTCGTGCGCGACGCCGCGCCCGGCGCTCACTCCGTATCCGTCCTGCATGTCGGCCTTGAGCGCCGGCCCCGGCGCATCCGCGCTGTGCATGACGTTGCGGCCATCGACCCAGATCTGGAACGCGACGTCGTATTTGCCGTACGCGGCTTTCGGCAGCACCGCCTGGGCACGCGCCTCGGGCAGGCGATCGATCGCATCGGGCAACGACAGCAGCAGCAGTTGCGCCGCGCCCTCGAGCATGCCGTCGCGCCAGCCGCGCTGTTCGCGCCACAAGCCGATACCGAGAAACGCGCCCCAGCCGGCCCAGAACACGACGACCGTCGCCATCACGGTGGCGAGCAGGCGCACACGCAGCGACCTCATGCCGTGCCCTCCCCGACGCGATAGCCGAAGCCGTGCACCGTCACGATCAGTTCGTCGCCGAGCTTGCGCCGGAGCTGATGGATGTACACCGCGATCGTGTTGCTTTCGATCGCGCCGTCATTGCCGTACACGCGCGCTTCAAGCTGCGTTCGCGTGACGATGCGCCCCTGCCGCTCCATCAGCGCGACCAGCGTCCGGTACTCGTGAATGCTGAGCGCAACGGGCTCGCCGGCGCGCGTGACTTCCTTGCGCGACGGATCGACGTGGATGTCGCGGTAGACGAGCCGCTCCGACACGCGGCCCTGGCTGCGGCGCGTCAGCGCGCGCAACCGCGCATAGAGTTCGTCGAGCTGGAACGGCTTCACGAGATAGTCGTCGGCGCCTGCATCGAGGCCGCGGATACGGTCGCTCAACTGATCGCGCGCCGTCACGATCAACACCGGGGTCGCGTCGTAGTTCGCACGCATCGCGGCGAGCAGCGTGAAGCCGGACGCGCCCGGCAACTGCAGGTCGAGCAGCACCGCGTCGTAGTCGTGACCGACGAGCGCGAGCCGTGCGGCCGGCACATCGGCCGACCAGTCCGCGCGCCAGCCGTTTTGCGCCAGGCCGGCGCGCACGGCGTCGGCCAGCATCACATCGTCTTCCACCAGCAGGATATGCATCGGTTTCGCTCCTCGAATGGCGAGGTCGCCAGCCTGACGGACCGCGATTAAAAACTTCTTAAATCCGAGAGGTCACGATGCGTGTCGTTCGCCGCATTGCCGGGTGCAATGCAGCTGGCGCTTTCCCGAGAGGCCCGTCATGACCGTATTCGTTTCTTCGATTCCGTTGCTGCGATGCAAGACGACACAACGCGCGCGCTTCGCGCCGTCCCGGTGCGAGGCATTCTGGCATGAAAGGCCGCGCGGATTGCGTGCGTTGTGCGCATCCCGCGCGGGAGCCGCGCGATGAACCAGCTCGCCACGCTCGTGCCGTTCGGCCTCGCGCTCAGCCTGGCCGGCGCCAACAGCATTGCCTGTCTCGCCGGTCTGTCGCTGATCGAACGGCTGATTCCCGTCCTGCCGTCCCACGTGCTGCTCGCGATGATCGGCGTCGCGGGCGCGCAAGGCGCATGGACGCTGCCGGAGGCGATCGTCGTCACGGTGCTCGGCAGCTTCGCGGGCTGCGTCATTCATTACGCGCTCGGCAATCTGTGGCCGCAAGACAGCGTGCTTGCACTGCTGCGCCGCGTCGCGCCGCTGGGCCGGCTGCAGCCCGACAGAATGGACGCGCTGATCGAAGGCATCCGCGCACGGCCCACGCGGCTCGCGCTGTGGTCGCAAATGGTGCCGTTCCTCCGGCTCGTCGCGCCGGCGCTCGCCGGCTTGCTGGAAACGAGTTTCGCGCGCTTCGCGTCCGGTGCCGCGGCCGGCATCGCGCTCTGGAACACGCTGTTCATCACGGCCGGCTATCTCGCCGCGCAAGCGGCCGGCTAGCCGCGCCTGTCATTGACCGATCGATTTCCCGGGAGCTTGTCGATGCGAATCCCTGACTGGATGCTGTTCCTGCGCACCTGGTTGCGCAATCCGCGCCGGGTCGGCGCGCTCGCGCCGTCCGGGCCGGCGCTCGCCGCACTGATTACGGCACATGTCCCGCTCGACGGCGCAGCGGTAATCGAACTCGGTGCGGGCACCGGCGTGTTCACACGTGCCCTGCTCGCGCGCGGCGTCGCGAGCAACAGGCTGGTACTGGTGGAAGCCGATCCCGTTTTCGCCAACGCGCTGCGGCATCAGTTCCCCACGTTGCGGATCATGCAGATGGATGCGGTCCAGCTCGGGATGACGGGCGACTTCTTCGGCGGGGAACGGGCCAATGCGATTGTGAGCGGATTGCCGCTCGTCGCGATGCCGGTCGAACAGGCCGTCGCGATCGTGCACTGTGCATTCGCGCGCCATCTGGCTGCCGGTGGCGCGTTCTATCAGTTCACGTATGTGCCGCGCTGCCCGATCCCGGCACGCTATCTGGAAGCCATGCGCATTCGCGCCGTGCGGGTAGGAATCGCGTGGATGAATTTTCCGCCCGCCGTCGTGTATCGGTTCGAACGGCGCAGCGAGGTGGTCGATCGCCGGAGGACGGACACGCGGTCGTTGTCGGATGTGGTTGCTTAAGCAACGACATTGCGCGACCTCGGCACGGCCCGACCTTGCCGTAAGTCATCACCGGAAGCGAACGTCGCCCATCGTCTTCGCCCGGGGCGGGCCTGCCGTCGTCAGTAGATGAACAATCGAATCGTCGCCGTACCGTTGAACGGACCGATCTTCGGCGGCCCGAACGCCTTCAGCACGGCATCGAGCGTCACGCTCTGGTAGTTCACGCTTCCCGGCATCTGCGCGAGCACGAATTGTTCGTTGAACGCAATCGCCTTGCCGTTTCGGTCCTCGATGCCGATGCCGAAATTACTCTTCGGATCCGGCACGAGCAGCCCGTTCTGCACCGTCTGCGAAGTCTCGAAGTAGCCGTCCACGCGCACCGGCACGTTGCATTGCTTGGTCAGCGCGAGACTGAAAGACTGGCGCGGCACCGCGGGCGAGAAACCGTTGCGCGTCGCCTGAACCTGGCCGAACTTCACGATACCGGGCTCCGGCGTGACCTTCACGTCGACCATGCAAGGTGTCGGCTTGAGATTCTGCAGACCGCTCAGCTTGTAGCGAAAGCTTCCCTTGCTGTTCAGTCCGCGCTCGCCGTCGAACTGAAACACCGCGTAGATATCCGAGGGTGGCCTCGTCCACGCCCCCCGCTTGCGAATGACCACCTGATACGTAATGCTGATGGGCCATTTCGGACACATCCCGGCATCGACCTGCCGGTCGTTCAGCTCACAGATTTTCACGGAGCGGTGCGAGTCAATGCCGTTCCCCGGCTGGCTGCTGCGTCCGTAATAATCGGTGCCCTCGAAGCGAATGCCGACTTCGAGCCCCCACGCGGCCGGATTCTGTTTCTCCGGGTTCGCGTAGAAGTAGATCTGTTCGGGGAAATTCTGCAGTCCGCCGATATCCTTGTAGCAATAGCCCGTTGTCGTGCGCGGCGGCGACACCCAGATCACGTAACCATCCGGCGCATCGGTCGGATACGACGCGACATTGCCGATCGCCTCGATCTGCGACAGGCCGCCGTTGTCCGCAATACATTTCAGTGCCCACGCCGGCTGCGCGAACACGACGAACAGCGCGAGCGCACACCACCTGAGCCAGGCCGGCATTCGCGACGCAATGCCGTTTCGTTGCACGCCGCTCATTTCTTCACACTCTTGCAAGCACCGCCCTCACACGCATACTCGACCGCCACCTGGCCGCCGTAATCGTCGATATGCGTGACGAACAACGTGGAAGGCGTCGCGGCCTTGAACGGCACGTCGGCCGTGCTCATCGGGCTCACCATTACCGGGTCGATCGGCACCGGCGTCTTCTGCGCGCCCGATGTCACGTCGACCACCGTCACGTGATACGGCGTCGGATTGTCGAACACCAGCTTGTGCACGGCAGCGTCGACGCGCAGCGTCATCGGCAGCGTCCAGTCCGCGTCGCGCGCGGGCTGCACGGCCTTCGGCCGGTAGAACAGCTTCATCTGCGTATGCAGTGCGATCTGCAGCGAGTTCGGCGTGTCGGTCTTCGGCGGCACTTCGCGGATGTTCAGGTAGAACACCGATTCGCGATCGGCCGGCAGTTCGGTGCCCGGCAGCCTCGCGATGCGCAGCACGTTGCGCTCGTTCGCCTCAATGCGCTGCAGCGGCGGCACGACCATCAGCGGCGTCGTGATCTTGTTGCCTTTCGCGTCCTCGAGCCACGACTGAACGAGATACGGATACGTCGTGCTCTTGTTCGTGATCGTCACGATCGCGGCCTGCTCGCCTTCGTTGAAGATCACGCGCGTGCGATCGGGGACGATCGCCGCCTGTGCGGCGCCCGCGAGCAGCGCGCCGGCGGTCGCGAGCGCGCACCACGCGCGCCGCGAAAAGGAAAGGGAGAAAGCGTTCTTCATCGCTGGATCCATGAAATCATCGTTCGAGCCGCGCGGTCGCTGCATGCGACTCGCCGGGCGTCTGGCACGTCACCGGGATTGGCGTGCCTTCGAGTTGGAGCTGGTTCGGCAGTGCATCGACCGTGCAGAGCGTGCGCTCGCCCGCGCGCACCGCCAGCGTGGACTTCGGCTGAACCTGGGTCAGGAACGCCGCGCCGGCCTCGCCGACGATGCCGAGCTCCTTGCCGTTCGCCGCGTCCTGCACCGATGCGCCGAACGGCAGCGGCTTGCCGGCCGGGTCGGTCAGCGTCAGGTACAGGTTGCTGCCGCGCGCGGCGGAAAACTTCACGAAGCCGATCGCGCCGTCGGTCAGCACCATGCGCTGGATCGGGTTCGACACCTGCACTTCGAGCGGCAGCTTCTCGACGTTGACGGTCGCGTCGTACACGTTGTACGGCGAGATGCCGTCGAGCACCGCATAGCCGCGCGAATCGGTGTGCGAGAGCGTGCCGGACAGCGGCACGTCTGGTACGCCGTCGGTCGACACCAGCAGCCGCGTGTCGCCTGCATTGCCGTTCGCATGCGCGGACACGCCGTACTGCGTCGCGACGAACGAACCGTCGACTTCCAGCGACGCAGCCGCGTAGGAATTGGCCACCGACGACGCCTGCGCGGTGAGCTGGTACGCCGACGTGCGCTGGCGGAAGCTCGCGTTCGCCGACGCGCGGCCGTCGGTCGCGCCCGCATTGACCTGATAGGTACGGCCGTCCGGATCGTCGTAGATATAGCCGGCGTTCACGCTCGTGCTGCCGCTGCCGGTCGTCAGGTTCGACGTGACGGTGTGGCGGCCGCCGATCGGCAGCGTCGCGGTGACCGAGAACTGGTTGCCGCTCGCGCCCGCGCTCTGTGTGCGGAATGCCGACACGCTGACGTTCACGTTACGCAGCGTGCCGATCGAGAACGCGCGCGTCAGCGTGAGGCCGACACGCTGCTCGGACGAACGCGCCCAGTAGGTGGTCTGGTCGTACGAGAAATAGGTCGACGTGTCGCCGAAGCGCTTCGACATCGTCGCCGAGTAGCGCTGCTTGCTGTTGGCGAGGCCGTACGCGGTCGGGTCGCCCGAGAATTGCGCGAAGTTCGTGTAGTCGCGCTCGGAGAAGCGATAGCCGAAGAAGCGCACGTCGGCGTCGAGCGCATCGAAGTGCTTCGAATAATTGATGCGATACGAGTTGCCGTTGCGCGTCGCGCCATTCCACCACAGACGCGCCCGCGCATGCGTGACGTCGGCCGATACCGCGCCGAACGTCCCGAAATCGCGGCCGACGCCGAGCGCGACCGACGTATAGCCCGACGCCGCGATGAAACCGCCGTATGCGGTGATGTCGAACGGCAGGCCGTACGCGATTTCACCGAAGCCGAAGAAAGGCGTGATGCCGGCGCCGCCGAACAGGCGTGGCTTGCCGACCGCGGCCTTGTAGCGCAGCTGCCCGGTGCGCGCGAGGAACGGGACGGCGGCCGTCGTCACCTGGAAGCGCTGCACGCTGCCGTCCTCTTCCGCGACCGCGACGTCGAGCGTGCCCTGTACGCTCGTGTTGATGTTCTGCAGCGCGAATGCGCCCGGCGACACGCGCGTCACGTACAGCACGCGGCCCGCCTGCGACACGGTCACCGTCGCGTTGGTGCGTGCCACGCCCGAGATCAGCGGCGCATAGCCGCGCAGCGAAGGCGGCAGCATGCGGTCGTCGCTGCGGATCGACGCGCCCGTCAAGGCGAACGTGTCGAAGATGTCAGAGGTCAGGTAGTCGTCGCCGAACGTCACCGTCGACTGGATCGACGGCAGTGCGCGAAATGCATACAGCCGGCTGAAGCGGAACGTGCGGTCCGCGTATGCCGTGTTGCCCACGTTCGATTGCGCCTGGTAGTCGCCGCGAAAGCGCCATGCATCCCAGTTCGCACCAACCGTCCCGTAGGCCTGGATCGAATTCGTCTGCCCGCCGCCCGCGCCGAAGTTGCGGTTCGTGTTCGCGATCACGCGATAGTCGAGCATCGCGCCGGGAATCCCTTCCGACCAGCGCTCCGGCGGCAGATAGGTCGAGTCGCTGAATTCGAGCGCGGCCTGCGGAATCGTGATCTTGAGCCGTCCGTCGCTCTTCAGGTAACGCACGGTCGCGCCCTCGATCGCGCCGAGGTCGACGCAACGTCCGCCCTGGAAGCGCGGCAGGTCCTTCGCAAGCGACGGTTTCAGCCCGAACTGCGCGACGAGCTCCGGCGGCAGGCAGGGCTTGCCCGCACCGGACGTGTCGACGGCGATGAATTCGATCGCCTGTAGCCCGTAGAACAGGTCGTTGACCTGCACGTCGAGCATGTACTCGCCCGGCAGCGTGAAGTCGGCCTGCGAGAACTGCGACAGGTCGACATTGCTCGTTCCGTCGATGTCGAGGAACGACGAATTGAATTCCGTCGCATGGCTCTGGCTGCCGACGACCAGCACGGAGACGCAAAGGAAGGAATGTCTGATTCGCACGCGGCGCTACCGGAAGTCCGAGATGAAAAAACGGGGAGGAAAGCAGAAGGAGGAAGGGATGCACGCACCCCTCCTCCGGTACGGATGCTTACTGGTAGCGGACCGTGAAGTTCGCGACGGCGTCGGCGGTACCCGGCGTCACGTCGGCAGCCGTCGACTCGTACATCGCCGCGAAGCGCACGACGTTCGTGCCGTTCGACAGAACGGTCGGCGCCTTTTGCTCGACGCCGTTGTCGAGGTATTCGCCCGACGGGGCCTGCAGGCGGATGCCAACGTTGGTTGCCGAACCGACCGTCGCGATCAGCTTCGGCTGGCCCGCGCTGGACGTGCCCGTGAAGGTGAAGAGCGCGGTCTTCGAGATGCTGGTGTCGCAGTCGGTCAGGTTGATATCGAAACTGACCGCATCCGACTTGTCGCCGACTTGCTTGAACTTGTGAGTCGGTACCTTGCCGAGATGCACGGTCTGGTTTTCCGAATGCGAATCGATACCGCATGCGCCCGCGACGATCTCGCCCGTGAAGTTGATCGTGCCGGTGCCCGCTGCGAAGGCCGAGGTGGACAGGGCCGCGAGAGCGACAGCGGTCAGGATGGATTTTT
Organism: Burkholderia cepacia; assembly: GCF_029962485.1. NCBI lineage: Bacteria > Pseudomonadati > Pseudomonadota > Betaproteobacteria > Burkholderiales > Burkholderiaceae > Burkholderia > Burkholderia cepacia. Next base: position 1,772,647 of record NZ_CP073637.1, on the reverse strand, counting down.
TCATGACGTTTCCCGTAAGGAGTGCAAATGGATTGGACGACGTGGCGGACACAAACGGCAGCGCATGGTGGCTTCCGTCCGACACGAGGCGGCATTATCGAGATAATCATGAAAGATTTCTGTAAATCATTGTCAAATGCATCTGACAATGTCCGATTTTCCCCTCTAAAACCCCATTCTTTCCACTCAATTTTCAATCCCGTATTTTTTATCCGCAGTCCTTTTTTATTTCACGGAACCGATTGAAGATTAAGGGAAATTCTTTCCGATAACCGCCTGCACCCCGTACTGCCTTGTCAGCATTGACCTCGACGATACCCATCGCCCCAAAGACAAAATATTGTCCAATGCCGCCATCGTTGCCCGACGGCAACGCCCATATCAAATCATTTTCAACTGACAGGAAATTAACCGAGGCATTTCATCAATACGGATTTGTCGCGCAAACGATTGCGAATAAATACAAACGTTTTACTGCGACACTTTGCCGCCCTCATTAATTCCAATTCATTGATTAATCCATCCGTCAATTCCAGATCGGAAATCGCACGCATGCGCGGTCATCGGAATTCGATTTTCCGGCCTGGATCGACGAGATGAAATGACGAGGGTGCAGCGCAACCGTTTGCGCTGATGAGCGGTACGATCGGTCGCTGGATGCAGGTTCCGCGGAAGGTGTGCCACCGCCCTGCCGCGAGATGAAGAAGGTCGGGATGGTTCGCCGGACAGCGAAAGGAAGTACCGACCGTGATCGGCGATACGGCGGGCAGCACGACAATCGAAGCGGCGGCCGCACGCCGGATCGTACGGCCGCCATCAGGTCGCCCGACACGCAGCGGCGTCGGGCGATGGCACACGCCTCAAGCGGAAGCCGCGGCCTCCGCCGATGCCGGCGTCCAGCCGCCGCCGAGCGCACGGTACAGCGCGATCGCATTCGCGAGCCTGAGCTGCTTGAGCCTGATCAGCTCCTGCCCCGACTCGTACGTGCTGCGCTGCGCGTCGATCAGTTCGAGATACGTCGAGACGCCACCCGCATAACGGCGTTCCGCGAGCTTCAGCCGCGCGCCGTCGGCCGAATACACGTCCTGCTGCGCGGCAAGCTGGCGATCGATCCAGTCGCGTGCGGCGAACGCGTCGGCCACTTCGCGGAACGCGGTCTGCACCGTCTTCTCGTATTCGGCGACCGCAATGTGCTTTCGCGCATTCGCAACGTCGAGGTTCGCGCGGTTGCGGCCGCCCGCGAAGATCGGCAGCGTGATGCGCGGCGCAAACGTCCACACGCTCGTGCCGGCGGAGAACAGGCTCGAAAACGCGTCGCTGACCGAGCCGTAGTCGGTCGTCAGCGCAATGCGCGGAAAGAACGCCGCGCGTGCGGCGCCGATCTGCGCATTGGCGGCCTTGAGCCGCGCCTCGGCCTGCCGGATGTCCGGCCGCCGTTCGAGCAGCGCGCTCGGCGCGCCCGGCGCCACCGGTGCGATCGACAGCGTATCGAGCGCGCTCGCATCGCCAGGCGCGTTACGCGCGAAATCGCCCGCCAGCAGCTGCAGCGCCCGCACGGCCTGCGCATGCTCGCGCTGCAGTGCGGCCTGCGACGCACGCGCCGATGCCACCAGCATTTCGGCCGAGCGCAGCTCGATCGCGTCGCTCGTGCCGGCCGCATAGCGGCGCTGCGTGAGCGCGGCCATGCGTTCGCGCGCATCGAGCGTGCGCTGCGCGAGCGCAAGCTGTTCGTGCAGCGAGCGTTCCGACACGTACGCGCCCGCCACTTCGGCAATCACGCCGATGCGAACCGTGCGCTGTGCATCGGCCGTCGCGAAATACTCGGCGAGCGCTGCATCGGACAGGTTGCGCACGCGGCCGAACAGGTCGAGCTCGTACGCACTGACGCCGACGCCCGCGCGGTACAGCCCGCTGATCGCGCTTTCGCGTACGACCGGGTCGTACTGCCGTGCGCGCTCATAGCCGAGATTCGCGTCGACCGACGGCATCAGCTCCGCGCGCTGCACGCCGTACAGCGCGCGCGCTTCGTCGAGCCGGCCGGCCGCGATCCGCAGATCGCGGTTGTTCGCGAGCGCGGCGTCGATCCACGCCTGCAACGCCGGATCGGTGAAATACGCGTGCCAGTCGTCGAGCAGCGCGGCGTCCTGCGCCGCGGCCGGTTCGGCAGCCGACGCCGCGCTGCCGTCGACCGGCGCATAAGTCGCCGGCACCGGCGCCGCCGGCCGCTCATAGCGCGGCGCGAGCGAACACCCGGCGAGCGCGAGCGCGGCGGCCAGCGCGAGCTGAACCCGCAGCGCGGCGCGTGCATTCAGCGCAAACTTCATTGCGAACCCTCCATCGTCGCCGGCTGCGCCGCACCGCGCCGGCGCGGGCCGACGTCGAACAAGCGGCCGACGATCACGAAAAACAGCGGGACGAGAAACACCGCGAGCACGGTCGCCGTGATCACGCCGCCGAGCACGCCGGTGCCGATCGCCATCTGCGCGCCGGATGCGGCGCCCGACGCGAACGCGAGCGGCAGCACCCCGACGCCTAACGCGAGCGACGTCATCACGATCGGCCGCAGCCGCAGCCGGGCGGCCTCGAGCGCGGCGTCGACGAGCGACATGCGCTGCGCCACGAGATCCTTCGCGACTTCGACGATCAGGATCGCGTTCTTCGCGGACAGCCCGATCGTCGCGATCAGCCCCACCTTGAAATAGATGTCGTTCGGCATCATCCGCAGCGTGACGCCGAGCACTGCGCCGATCACGCCGAGCGGGACGACCAGCATCACCGCGAACGGGATCGACCAGCTCTCGTAAAGCGCCGCGAGCGCAAGGAACACGACGAGCACCGACAGGGCGAACAGCATCGGCGCCTGCGCGCCCGACAGCCGCTCCTCGAACGATTGCCCCGACCACGAATAGCCGATGCCGGCCGGCAGCTTCGCGGCGATCCGCTCGATCGCGGTCATCGCCTCACCGCTGCTGTGGCCTGCCGCGGCCGAGCCGTTGATCGTGAACGACGGATAGCCGTTGTAGCGCGTGAGCTGCGGCGGCCCGAGCGTCCAGTGCAGTGTCGTGAACGCCGCGAGCGGCACCATCTCGCCGCGCGCGTTGCGCACGCGCAGCTTCTTCACGTCGTCCGGATCGAGCCGGTGCAGCCCGTCGGCCTGCACCATCACGCGCCGCACCTGCGTGCCGTGCATGAAGTCGCCGATATAGTCGGAGCCGAACATCACCGCGAGCGTCGTATTGATCTCGTCCATCGACACGCCGAGCGCGGACGCCTTCGCACGATCGATGTCGAGCTTCAGTTGCGGCGCGTCCTGCGTGCCCGCGAACATCAGGTCGGTGAGCGCACGGTCCTTGCCGCCCGCTGCGAGCAGTTGTTCGCGCGCGGCGCTGAACGTCGCGTAGTCGAGCCCGCCGCGGTTCTGCAGCCGGAAGTCGAAACCGCTCGACGAACCGAGATCGGGCAGCGCCGGCGAGTTCATCGCGAACACCGTCGTATTCGGCGTGCCCGTGAAGCGCTCGTTGATGCGCGCGACGATCGACTGCACGTGATCGCGCTCGGCCTTGCGGTCCTTCCAGTTCTTCAGCGTGACGAAGATCATCCCGCCGTTCGGCCCTTCGCCGTACAGGTTGAAGCCGCCGAGCGCGAACGTGTACGCAGCCGGTTCGTCCTTGCGGATATACGACTCGACCTCGCGCACGCTCTGCATCGTTTCCGCGAGCGGCGTGCCTTGCGGGCGGATCACCATCACCATGAAGTTGCCCTGGTCCTCGTCCGGCAGGAACGCGGTCGGCAGTTGCGTGAGCATCAGCGCCGCGGCCGCGGTCAGCGCACCGTATACGACGAGCCAGCGCACCGGCTTCTTCAGCATCGCGCCGACGCGTGTCGCATAACGCTGCGTCGCACGTGCGACGAAGCGGTTGAACCAGCCGAAGAAGCCGCGCTTCTCGTGATGGTCGCCTGACACGGGCTTGAGCAGCGTCGCGCACAGCGCGGGGGTCAGCGACAGCGCGAGGAACGCCGAGAAACCGATCGACACCGCGAGCGACAGCGCGAACTGCCGGTAGATGTTGCCCACCGCGCCGCCGAAGAACGCCATCGGCACGAACACCGATGTCAGCACGACCGTGATCCCGATGATCGCGCCGCTGATCTGCTTCATCGCCTTGACGGTCGCGTCGTAAGGCCCGAGCCCTTCCTCGACCATCAGCCGCTCGACGTTCTCGACGACGACGATCGCATCGTCGACGAGGATGCCGATCGCGAGCACCATCCCGAACATCGTCAGCACGTTGATCGAGAATCCGGCCGCATACATCACGCCGAACGTGCCCGCGAGCGCGACCGGCACGACGAGCGTCGGGATCAGCGTCGCGCGCAGGTTCTGCATGAACAGGAACATCACGAGGAACACGAGCACGCCGGCCTCGATCAGCGTCGTGACGACCTTGTTCATCGATACGCGCACGAACGACGAGGTCTCGTACGGGATCTGGTACTTCACGCCCGGCGGGAAGTACGCGGACAGCTCGTCCATCGTCGCGCGCACGCGCTTCTCGGTGGACACCGCGTTCGAGCCCGGCGCGAGCTTGATGCCCATGCCGGTCGCGACCTTGCCGTTCACGTACGACGGATAGTTGTAGTCGTTGCCGCCGAATTCGATGCGTGCGACGTCGCGCAGGAACAGCGCAGACCCGTCGGCCTGTGCACGCAGTGCGATCGCGCCGAAATCGGCCGGCGTCTTCAGCGGCGCGTCGGCGAATACGGTCGCCGCGATCGGCGCGCTGTCCGGCACCGCGCTGCGGCCGATGTCGCCGATCGTCACGCGCGCGTTGTGCGCACGCACGGCCGACGCGATGTCCGACGCGGTGAGGCCGTGCCCGGCCATCTTCACCGGGTCGGGCCAGATCCGCATCGCATATTCGGCGCCCCAGAACTGCACCTTGCCGACGCCCTCGACGCGGCGCAGCGCCTGCACGACGTTCGCCGACGCATACTCGCCGAGCTGCACGTCGGTCATCCGGCCGTCGTCGGACGTCAGCGACACGACGAGCTGGATGTTGTCGGCGGCCTTCTCGACCTGGATGCCGTCGCGGCGCACGGGCTCGGGCAGGCGCGCGTCGACCGTCTTCAGCCGGTTCTGCACTTCGACGGCCGCGAGATCGGCGTTCACGCCCTGCTTGAACGTCAGGTACAGCGATGCCATACCTGCACTGCTTGTCGCGGACGTATACATCAGGCCCGGTGCGCCGTTCATTTCGCGCTCGATCAGCGCGGTCACCGACTCCTCGACGACCTGCGCGGATGCGCCCGGATACGTCGCATAGATGCTGACGACGGGCGGTGCGATGTCCGGGTATTGCGCAACGGGCAGCGCGCGGATCGCGAACATGCCGCCCAGCATGATGAAGATGGCGATCACCCACGCAAAGACGGGGCGATCGATGAAGAAACGTGCCATGTTGGTTTGAACCGGTCAGGTTTGACGGGCGGCCGCCTGCGAAGCGGCCGCTGCCGGCGCCGCCTTCGACGGCGGCGACTTCTCGACGGGCTTGACGGCCGTATCGGGCGCGAACTGCGATGCGTCGTCGACGATCACGCGCTCGCCGCCCGCGAGGCCGTGCGTGATGCGCCAGTCATGGCCGCTCATCTGGTCGGCCGTGACCTCGACGTCCTTGACCTTGCCGTTCGTGCCGACCACGCGCACCGACGTGCGGTCGGCCGTGCGCAGCAGCGCGTCGCGCGGCACGAGGATCGCGCGCTGGTCGACCGCCGTGTCGAGCGCGATCCGCACGTACGCGCCCGGCAACAGTTCGCGTTCGGGGTTCGGGAACAGCGCGCGCATCGCAACGGTGTCGGTGGTCGGATCGACCGCGAGATCGCTGAACAGCAGCTTGCCCTTCAACGGATACGCGGTGCCGTCGGCACGCACCAGCGTCACCGCGACGTCGTGCTGCGCGATGCCCGTCGCGCGCCCGCTCTTCACCGCGCGGCGCAATGCGTCGACGTCGGCGGCCGGTTGCGAGAAGTTCACGTAGATCGGATCGAGCTGCTCGACGGTCGTGAGCGGCGTCGCCTGGTCCTGCCCGACGAGCGCGCCTTCGGTCACGAGCGCGCGTCGCGCACGGCCCGCGATCGGCGCGGTGACGGTTGCATAGTCGAGTTGCAGTTGCGCACGCGCGAGCTCGGCCTTCGCCGATGCGACCTCGGCCTTCGCCTGTGTATCGGCCGCAACGGCTTCGGTATGGTCGCGCTCGCTCACTGCACGGTCGCGCACGAGATCGTCGTAACGGCGACGCTTGTCGCTCGCCGCAAGCACGGCGGCCTGCGCCTTCGCGAGCGCGCCCTGCGCGGCATCGCGTGCGGCCTTCAGCGGCGCGGGATCGATGCGGAACAGCACCGCGCCCTGCTTCACCTCCTGGCCTTCCTCGTAGGTGCGCGCGGTGACGATGCCCGCGACCCGCGCACGCACTTCCGCCTGCCGATAGGCGTCGAGCCGGCCCGGCAGCTCGACGGTCATCGGGACGGCCGTCGGATGCACCGTCACGACGGTGGCCTGCTTCGCGGTCTCCGGCGCGGCGTCCTTGTCGCCCTTTCCACATCCGGCCACGGCCAATACGGCCGCCAGCGCGAACGGCGCCAGCCCGTGGCGCAACAGGGAGCGATTGTTATTCATATGTGACCTCGGATCGTTCGCCGCCGATACAATGCGGCGGCTCAGGGTGGCCGATTATAATCAGTCACGACTGATTAAATACATGCGGTTTCAATCTGACCGACACTCTGTCTCAATAAAACGACAGCGAATTGTAAGGAATTTAACGACATGGCCCGCAAGACCCGGGAAGAATCGCTCGCCATCAAGCACCGGATCCTCGACGCCGCCGAACTGGTGCTGCTCGAGAAAGGCGTCGCGCAAACCGCGATGGCGGACCTCGCCGAGGCGGCCGGGATGTCGCGTGGCGCCGTCTACGGCCACTACCGCAACAAGATGGAGGTGTGTCTCGCGATGTGCGACCGCGCGTTCGCGCGCACGTCGGAAGGCTTCGACGCGGGCGACGGCCTGCCGCCGCTCGCCACGCTGCGGCGCGCCGCGTCGCACTACCTGCAGGAATGCGGCGAGCCGGGCCCGATGCAGCGCGTGCTCGTGATCCTCTATACGAAATGCGAGCAAAGCGAGGAAAACGGCGCGCTGCAACGCCGCCGGATGCTGCTCGAACTGCAGATGCTGCGGATCACGAAGGCGCTGCTGCGCCGCGCGATTGGCGCAGGCGAGCTCGCCGCCGATCTCGACGTGCACCTGGCCGCCGTCTATCTCGTGTCGCTGCTCGAAGGCGTGTTTGCGTCGATGATCTGGACCAACCGGCTGCGCGGCAACCTGTGGAACGACGCCGAAGCAATGCTAGACGCCGGTTTCGACACCGTTCGCATGTCCGCCGCGTTGCGCGGCCGCGCGCAAAAATTGCCGGACCGATGGAATTTATCGTAATAAATGCTGATTTAACCCGATTTACCGCACTGCGAAACGAATGAGCTGACCCCTTTTAAAATTTTTAACGTTTCGCGGAACATCGGTAGACTGACGCTGTCATCTTTCTTTAGCGTCTTCGTGATAACCGGGTTCGACCCGGTATGCACGCCGCCGTTCGAAGCGGGCTCGCCCCGTGTGTTGGGTCGAACGGAAACGACACAGGCCCCTGGCGGGGCCTGTTTTGTTGCACGCCCGCCACCCGCCCCGTCGCCGTTCGACGGATGAGCCGCCGGCGGCCCCTGCCCACACCCCTTTGAACCGCTTTCCTGGATGTGGACACCTTGGTCAAGTCTGCCGCTACCCCTGATGCTGTCGCGCCCGGTCGCGCGCAGCGCGTCGCGCGCGCGCTCGTACCGGCCGCCGTGCTTGGCGCCCTCGCCGCATTCGGTCTCGCCGCCGCGCTGCCGGCCGTATCGCAACTGCCCGGCGCCGTCGATTCCGGCACGGCCGCGCTGCCGCAGCGCGTGCTATCGGACACGCCGTTTCCCACCGCGCAGCATTTCGTGACGAGCGAACTCGCGCGCACGATCGGCGAGCGCAACGAACACGCCGATCGCAACGACCGCAGCCCGCAGCCCGGCCTGTTCGCGCCGCTCAGCGCGCACCGCAACGACATGCTCGGCTATGCGAGCCTGTTCCAGTTCGCGCAGCCCGAGAACCAGCACGGGATGCGCGCGGGCGACATCGAGCTCACGCTGTCCGATACGCTGAACCGCCTCGACGTTCCGCCCGAAGTACGCATCCAGCTCGGCGATCTCGTCACCGGCAAGGTCGCGATGCGCGCGAGTGCGCAGCGCGGCGACTACTACCGCGTCGCGTTCGACACGAACGACGGCACGCCGCGCCTCACCGCGCTCGAACTGCGCGTCGCCGGCCGCACCTTCGGCGCGATCTGGTTCCGCGCGCCGGGCGCCGACCACGGCGCGTACTACGCGCTCGACGGCTCGCCGCTCGAAGCCGCTGCCTTCACGATGCCGGTCAAGTGGACGCGCATCAGCTCGTTCTTCGGCGAGCGCATCCATCCGCTGTCGCAGGCGATGGCGTTCCATACGGGCGTCGATCTCGCCGCGCCGAGCGGCACGCCTGTCGACGCGGCGGCCGACGGCGTCGTGTCGTTCGCCGGGTTCGATCCGGGTGGCTATGGCCGCTACGTGATCGTCGATCATGCGGATGGCTACTCGACCTACTACGCGCACCTGTCCGCGTTCGCACACGGGCTCAAGGTCGGCGAAACCGTGAAGCAGGGCCAGCGCATCGGCTCGGTCGGGATGACGGGCGCCGCGACGGGCCCGCACCTGCATTTCGAGGTGCGTGTCGCGAACGATCCGGTCGACCCGCTCGTCACGCTCGCCAATGCGCAGACGGCGCTGTCCGACATGCAGCTCACCGCGTTCCGCCAGGAAGCCGCGCAATGGCGCTTCCGCCTCGCGTCGATCAATACGACGCCGTTCGCGTTCGCGCAGAACGACGGGCCGCTGTGGGGTGATTTCGCCACGGACACATCGACGCTGCGCGCGGTCTTCAACACGCACTACTCGGCGTCGTGATGCACGTGCCGCAGGGTGCGGCACACCGTTACCGCGCGGGTTCCGTGTACTCCGCCGTCGCCTGCGCGGCGCGCTCCGCGCGCGGGCGGCGCGACAGCAGCCAGCGTGCCGCGCCGTCGAGCGACGTGCACAGCGCAAGGTAGATCAGCGCGACGAACAGGAAGATCGGCGCCGGATACACCATCAACCGGTTGTTCACCTGCGTCGCGACGAACGACAACTCCGGCACGCCGACGATATACGCGAGCGACGTGTCCTTCACCAGCGCAACCCACTGGTTGACGAACGACGGCGTCATGATCCGGATCGCCTGTGGCAGCAGCACGTAACGCACCGTCTGCCAGCGCGTGAGCCCGAGCGACAGCCCGGCCTGCCATTGCCCGTCGCCGGCCGCGACGATGCCCGCATGCACCGCATGCGCGAGATACGCACCGCCGATCAGCGCGAGCGCGCACACGACCGTCGCGAGCCCCGGCACGTCCATGTGCAACAGCACGGGCATCAGGAAATACGTCCAGAAAATCAGCATCAGCACCGGAATCGCGCGGAAGAAGCCGATGAACGCGAGCAGCAGCACGCGCGCGGGCCCGCGTGCGAGCGCCATCGCGACTCCGAGCGCCACGCCGAGCACGGCCGACGCGACAGCCGACGCGATCGCGAGCAGCAGCGACAGCGCGGCGCCGCCGAGCGGGCCTTCCGGAAACGCGCCAACGAGCAGGTACGGGAGGTTGGAGAGAAGCAGCGAAAGATCCATCGTCAGCGCCCTGCTCCGAGCCGGTCGCGCCATTGCGTGGCCGCGTACGCACCGGCCTCGATCGCGGCCACCGCCACGACGTACAGCACGGTCGCCACGCCGAACGCGGCGAAGGTCTTGAACGTTTCTGTCTCGACCTGCCGCGATGCATACGACAGTTCGGCCACGCCGATCGCCATCGCGAGCGACGAGTTCTTCACGAGATTCATGTATTGGCCGAACAGCGGCGGCAGCGCGATGCGCACGGCCTGCGGCAGCACCACGTAACGCAACGACTGCATCGGCGTGAGACCAAGCGCCGCCGCCGCGTCATGCTGCGCCCGACGCACGCCGCGCAGGCCAGCTTCGCATTCCTCGGCGACGAACGCGGCCGTATACGCGCTCAACCCGACCCAGCCCGCGACGAATTCGAACGACGGCCACGCGAGCGTGACCGGGCCCATGCTCAACGCATGACGCGCGTTCAGCCATGCGATCCACGTGTCGGGCAGCAACGACGCGACACCGAAATACCAGAACAGCAGCTGCACGAGCAGCGGCGTGTTGCGGAACGTGACGACGTACGCGGCGGCGGCCGCGCGCGGCGCGGCGCCGCGTGCGTGACGCATGACCGCGAGCAGCAGCCCGCCGGCGGTCGCGGCGACGGCCGACGCGGCCGCGAGACCGAGCGTCAGCAGGAAGCCCTGCCAGAGCCAGGACAGATATTTGGGAGCCAACCCGAGCATGCTGTGTTGCGGGCGCGAAGCGCGCGATCGGAAGAAAACGAAAAGCGCCGCGCAGCCGATGATCCGGCCGATCGCGGCGCACATGCGAGGTGGATCAGGTCTTGTCGCCGATCCGGAAGATACGCGTGAGCGGCGTCTTCGTCGTCGGCCCGAACCAAGCATCGTAGATCTGCGTCGCGCGGCCGTTCGCCTCGAGGCCCTTCAGCGTGTCGTTGACGAAGCCGAGCAGGCGCGTCTCGCCCTTCGGCACGCCGACGCCCATGTAGTCGTTCGAGATCGTGAACGCCGGGATCTCGTAGTTCTGCTTGTCCGGCACGTTGGCGAGCAGGCCGATCAGCTTCGGGCCGTCCTGCGTGATCGCCTGCACGTTGCCGGCGCGCAGCGCGGCGAACGCGAACGGCGTGTCGTCGTACGCGACGATCGTGGCCTTCGGGAATTTCTCGCGCAGCGTGATCTCGTTGGTCGTGCCCTTGTCCGCGCCGACGCGCAGGCCGTTCAACTGGTCGGCCGATTTCAGCACGCCCTTCTTCGAGAGAAACTGCTGGCCCGACGAGAAATACGGAATGCTGAAGTCGACCTGCTTCGCACGCTCGTCGGTGATCGTGAAGTTCGCGAGCACGAGATCGACCTTGCCGGAGGTCAGGAACGGAATGCGGTTCGCGGGGTTGGTCGGCTGGAGTTGCAGCTTCACGCCGAGCTTGTCGGCGAGCGCCTTCGCGTAGTCGACGTCGAGGCCGACGATGTGGTTGTTCTTCGCATCGACATAGCCGAACGGCGGGTTGCTGTCGAACGTCGCGACGCGCAGCACACCGGCCTTCTTGATATCGTCGAGTCGGTCCGCATGCGCGACGGTGCCTGCGGTAATAAGCGCGGCCCCGACGAGCCACGTAGCGAGAGTGTGGAATTTCATGAGCACGACCTGATTTGTTATGAAGGCCGCCGCGGATCGCGCGGCGGCCCGGTTCGAAGAACATCGCGACAGAGTGTGTCGTCGCGAAGCCGCTAACGTATCAGTGCGTGCGGCGAATCCGAACCAACAAATGGTGCTTTGCTCTGCGGGTTTCGTGATGAGCCACGCGCGGCACGGGCGCGGTATCGCGCCGTGCCCTTCCCGCCATCCCCGCTTCCCGTGCGTTACCCGGCGAGCGCCGTCGCGGCCTCGTCGATCAACGCGGCAACGGCCACCGGTTTCGACGCAAGCGACGCATGGCTCGCATCGAGCGTGATGACCTTGCGCGCGTCCATGCGCGCCGACATCCGTTGCTGATTTTCCGGCGCGATCATCCGGTCCTCGCTCGAGATCTGGTACCACGACGGTTTCGAGCGCCATGCGGGCGTGCTGACGGTGTCCGCGAACGTGCTCGCCACCGGCGCCTTCTGCGTGACGGCCATCACCAGTGCTTCGTCAGACGAAAGATCCTGGCAGAAGCTCTCGTGGAATTTGTCCGGCTTGATCCACAGATAGCCGTCGCTGTCGGGCGCGAGATTCGGCGCGGCCTCCGGCAGGTGTTCCTGCGTGATCCCGCCGGGGCTTTCACCGGCATCCGGCGCGAACGCGGCGATGAACACGAGGCCCGCGACATTCGGCAGGTTGCCAGCCTCGCTGATCACGGCGCCGCCGTACGAATGGCCGACCAGCAGCACGGGGCCGGCCAGTTGCGCAACCATCTTGCGCGTGCGTTCGGCATCGTCGGCGAGCGACGTCAGCGGTACTTCGACCGCATGCAGCGCTGTATGGCCTTTGCGCGCGAGTTCGACGATCACTTTTGCCCAGTGCGCGGCGCCGCCCCAAAAGCCGTGCACGAGCACGATCGCGGGTTTGCTCATCGTGTTTCTCCTTGACGTGGCATGTCATCGAACCGTCACCGGCCCGGCCGATCCGGACCGACGCGCGGACACGCAGCAACCAGCATAGGCGAGTGGACGCACGCCACCAACCCCGCCGGTGCCAGCATGCGGTGCAGCGCACAAAAAAAGTCGCCCGCTGCACGCAGCGGGCGCGAATCCCAGTCAAGGAGGTGTTGCACGAACTACGCCTTTAGCGTGCGGAAATCTCGCGTGATGGACAACGAATCGATTTCGATATCGATATGCCGAGACACGCGTACGCGGGTTCTTCCCGCGTCGAGCCGTGGATCCCGCAGCCCGACGCGAGGCCGGGGAATGCGGCGGCCCGGCTCGACGAACATCGCGAAGCGTGCAGGTCGCGAAACCGCCAGTGCATCGGCGCGCGTGGCGAATCCGCACCGGCAAAAAGTGCTTTGCTCCACACTTGGTGCGATGAAAGCCACTGCGCGCATCTTCTCCGCATGCGCGCAGTGACGGGGCCGTTACGGAAACGTGAACGTAAACTCCGCGGCGCCGCCCGCGTAACCGGCCCTGAGTTCGCTGTCGGTGCCGGTCCGGATGTACTGCGCGCTCAACGGCATCACGGCGGTGTCGCCGACGCGCCTCATCGGATACTGTTTCGCGCTGTCCGGTTCATCGTAGCTGATCCGCTCGCCAGTCATGCCGTTCGTCATCACGATGTTGAAGCCGCGGGCGGGCGCCTGCCCTTCGGGCGCGCTGAGTTGCAGCAGCGTCTTGTCGGCATTCGGCTGGACGGCCTTGTCGCGGAAGCTGATCGTCGGTTTCGCCGCCGCCGCGCACCGGCTGAGCGTGATGTTGAAGTCGACCGGCTGCGACGTTGCGTTCAGGCTCGGGAACTGGCCGAGCGACGCTCTGCCGAGATTGACCGGAACGATCATGTTCGACTCGACTTCGCATTGCTTCGGCACTGGAATACCCCCACCGCCGCCGATCGTCAGATTGCCGACGCCGGTATAGGTGATCGACTGCCTGCACAGTTTCGGTGAAAGCGGTGGGGTTAAGATCACTTCGCTGCCGAGCGAAGCGGCGTTTTCCGGCAACGTATACGCGTACAACCTGATCCGCGGCGTCCCGAGCAGATCGTTCACGACGATCTCGCTTTCCGGCAACGAGGTCGCCGCCTTGGTCAGCACGAGGTGCTGCTCGAAATAGACCATGATATTGTCGCCGACGGACGTCCCGCCCCCCTCCACGCGATTGATTGCCCACTTCGCAACCGCGGTCGGGTAGACGCTCTGCACCAGCTTGCGCGATTCGCCGTCGCTGTCGACACCCGACCAGCGCAACGCGATGCCGTCCACGTTCGTGCGCGCGAGGCCGTCGGTAACGACCGTCCCCACCTCCCAGTGCCCGGCGCTCACCAGCTCGTACGCGCTGGGCCCCGGAGGCCCGTACCTGTACGTCACGATGAGCGACACCATGCGCTGATAGAGCACGGCGCCGACCGGTGTGCTGTTCGTCAGGCGCGTGACCTGCCGCCAGCTCGTCGCCCGGACATTGCTGAACGTGCAATCGACGGCCGGCGTCCCCGCCGTTGCCGCATTGACATAGCATGCGCACGCCGCGCACACAGCTGCCCTGAACCAGCGCGCGGGCGGGCGCCCCCATCGACATACGCGCCGCAGTATCGTTGTCATGCTGTCTCCCGTTGAAGCGGCGACGGGCGTCGCATCGCCCGTCGCCGAATGCCTTACTGCTCGATCACACCGAGGTTGACGCCCGCGATCTTGTGCTGGGCGGTGGCACCGACCGCATGGCTCAACCGGAACGTGCCGCGATTGACGCCGACGAGGCCGCCGTAAACCTGCCGCCACGACGAATAGGCGCTGTTGTTGACGCGACCGCTTGCCGCCGAGCTCTCGACCAGCCCCGCGTTCAGCCCGACCAGGCCACCGAGCGTTGCCTGGCGGCCGCCGCTGACCGTGCCCGACGCCGACGAGCCGAATATCTCGCCGAGGTTGTCGCCGACGAGCCCGCCGGCGACGCTCGACGTGCTGCCCTGAACGTTGCCCGTCGCCGATGCGACCGCGAGCGTGCCCGACGTTGCGTTGGTACCTGCAAAGCCGCCCACCGACGCATACATGCCGGCAGATACGTCGCCGCTCGCATCGTTGTCGGCCAGTACGCTCTCGTTGTAGCCGGCGAAGCCGCCCGTCTTGCTGTGGCTGCCGCCGGTCGTCTTGCCACGCGCGACCGAATGCGCGATCGTCCCGTCGATGTGGCTGCCGACGAAGCCGCCGACGGTGCCCTGCCCGCCCGATACCGTGCCGTGTGCCTGTGCGTCGTCAATCAGCGCATCGCGGCCCTGGTTGATGCCGACAAAACCGCCCGTTGCGCCGGACGACGCGCTGGTGACAGCGCCCAGCGCCTTGCTCTTGACCACGGAGTTCTGGTTCAGCCCGACGAACCCGCCGATGGCTTGCGCGGACCTGCCGTCGACCACGCCGCTTGCAGTCGAATCGGAGATCGTGCCGGTGTTGTAGCCGACAAAACCGCCCGCCGTACCAGCCGTGCCGCCCGTCGTGCGTCCGGAGGCGCTGCCCTGCACGACCCCCTCGGCCAGGTTCGCGCCGACCAGGCCGCCGACGTTGACGCCCGACAAGCCATGGGCGGATGTCGAGCCGAGGCTCGTGCCGTTGCGAATCACGCCGCCACGATTCAGGCCGACGAGGCCGCCCAGCGATGCGATGTTCGATGCGCCACCCGACACGGTGGCGTTCGCCGTGCCGTCGGATATCGTTGCCACCGCATGTCCGGCAAACGACGCCTGCTCGCCGACGAGACCGCCGGCGGCGTCAGTCATGCCGTTGCCTTCCACCTTGCCGGTAAACGATGATTGCGCCACGCTGCCGCGGTTGATGCCAACGAGGCCGCCGAGCACGTTGCTGCGGCGCGCCCCGGCCCGCACCCGCGTGTTGTCCGACACGACGACGTTCGCGATCTCGCCGCGATTCTCGCCTGCCACCGCACCGATCGCGACCGGTCCCGGGCCCGCGGCCGCACCGACACTCGACGATTTCAGCACGAGGTTCGCGATGCGGCCCGTATTGAGGCCGAACAGACCCGCGTAGGGACTGCCGCTCGTAATCGACAGCCGGCTGACCGAATGACCGAGGCCGTCGAACACACCCGAGAACGGCGTGTCGGCGCCGATCGTCTGGAACGCGGTGTTGGAACGGCTGACGATGTCGTTGCCGAGTACGAACAGGCCGCCCAGGTTCGCGTTGATCGCCTGCAACTGCGCGAGGTTCTGGATCACGGTATGGAGAAAACCGTTCGACTCGAATCCTGCGCCCGCACCGGACAGCGTGACGGATGCGCCGTTGCCGAGTGCATACGTGCCGCCGTAATCGAGCTTGAAACGGGCGTTCGCGCCGGTCAGCGAGACCGGCGCGGTTATCTGCGTGCCTTGTGCCGCGTCGATGGCCACGCCGGCGTTCGCACCCGTTGCGCGCAACGCGCCGTTCACGGCTACATCACCCTGCCGGCTCTTCAGCGTCAGCTGATTGCCGGTTGCCCAGTTAACCGGGCCGTCGACCGACAGCTTGCCCTGCTCGGCGACGAGCTCGATATCCGTCATCTCCAGATTGCGTGACAGCGTATCGGCGACGATCGTGCTGTGCCGGCTTGCACCCGGCGTGACCGACAGGTCGGACGACGCGATTCGCCACACGCCGTTGCGTCCGTTGGTGGCACGGGTGTCGACCGTCGTGCCGAGCGCAACCTTCACGTCCGCACCGCGCGTGTCGATCGTGCCGCCGTTTCCGGGGGTCGTCGCGCTGGCGTTAAGCGTGCCGGCGACGTTGACCGTCCCTGCGTCATGACCGTCCAGCGAAATCCGCCCGGCGGAGTTCCTGAGCGTGCGCGCCTCGATGGCGCCCTGGTTGTTCACCACCGTCTGCAACAGCGCATTGGCGGTGCGCGCGCTCATCAGCACCTGTCCGCCATCGGCCTTGAGCAGTCGTTCGTTGCTGACCAGCGCGTCGACCGCACGCTCGTCGACCTGCAGGTTGAGCAGCTTGCTGCCGTCGAAGTTCAGCGTGACGGCGTCGCCCGCGGCGAGCGCCACGGTGCCCATCTGGGCCTCGACGACGCCACGGTTCGCGACCTGCGCGCCGAGCAACGCAATGGCGCCGCCTTCGGCCGCGACGAGGTTGCCGCTGTTCTGTATGTTGCCGATCGACGTGCCGGAAAACCGGTAGTGCCCGGCGGCGAAATCGGCGTTCTTGATGTCGAGCGTCGAGGCTACGAGGCCGCCGACGTTGACCTGCGAACCGCCGCCGAACAGGATCCCGTTCGGGTTGACGAGAAACACGCGGCCGTTCGCGTCGATGCTGCCGTGAATCGTACTGCCTTGCTGCCCCATGACCCGGTTCAGCGCGATCGACGACGCGGACGGCTGGTTGAACTTGACGCGCTGCCCCGCATCGACGTTGAACGACGACCATTCGGTCAGCAGCTTGTCGCTGTGCTGGTTGATCGACATCTGCCGGCCGTTGTCGTAACGCTGGATGTCGGCACTCCCGGACACGATGTTCTCGCCGACCGGCAACGCATGTGCGGCGCTCATCGCACCGCCGGCGACGCATGCGACGGCCAGCATCCTCCTGGTGCGCGTCGATGCCTTGCCTCGGCGACGCGCGCGTTCACCCGCAACCTGCCACACCCCCTGCCCGCTGTTCCACACCAGAGCGTAGGTTTTGTTCATTGTCGATTTGCCTCGTTAATAGTTGAATCCCTGCCGATATCCCCGGCAGGACGGGTATTGCACGGTTTGCCGCGGTGTCGGCGATCAATGCGCGTCGAGCCGCCCCCGGTGCTTGCGCGACCGGCCGTCGTCGTCGACCGCGTCAAAGAGGATTTCGTTCGCCGGTGGGCCGGACGGCGCATCGAGCGGAATCTCGGTGCGGCCGAACGGCTCGACGTCGACCGCGCCGCCGGCCAGCACGATGGGCCGCCCTTGCACGACGACCCGCGTCAGCGTCACGTAGTACGGCGTCGGGTTGACCGACACGAGGACGGGATGCGCCGCCGCGTCCGACACCGTCCACCTCAGGCGATCCGGTGCGTCGCGCGGATCGCCGTCGATGCCGCGCGGCCGGTACAGCAGCTTCATGCGCAACCGGTACGCGATGCGCAGCATGTTGTCGGCCTGCCCGGCAGGCGGAACTTCGAGCAGGTTGATCCAGAAGCGGGATTCCCGATCCGTTGCCAGTTCGTCGCCCATCGCGCGCACCTGTACCGCCAGCGCCTGCTGCGGGTCGAGCCGCGCAAGCGGCGGCGCGACGACGAAGGGCACACGAAGGCCGCCCGGATCGGCGTTCGCGTTGCCGTCGTCGAGCCAGATCTGAACGAGGATCGGCGTGCTGCCGAGATTGCGGGCGGCGATCGTCTGCGCACGCGCACCGCCGGAATAAATGAAGCGCGTGCCGACGACCGACAGCGCTGCCGACGCGGGGAGGGAAACAATGGCCGGCGCGGACGCGGCGGCCGCGAGCAACGCCGCCCGGACCACGCCGAGCAGAATGTGCGCGTTGCACGACATGAACGGCAGCCGGGTCGCGAGCGACACGAAACGGGGGAAAACGAAGCGCATCGAACTACGGCCTCCCGGCCCGCGGCGGCAGCGACGCGGGCGAACGGCACACGCGAGTGAGCGTCACATAGCCCGTGCCCGCGCGTTGCTCCGCCGGCACCGAATAGTCGATCGCGCACTGCTGATCCTGTCGCTGCCCCCACTCGACCCGGATTCGGCCGTCATGCTCGCCGCTGCGCACGAACAGGCGACTGCCCTGACCGACTGCCCCGAGCGGTGCGCCCGTCCGTGCATCGAGCGCGCGCGCGGCGAACGGCAACGGGCGGCCGTCCTCGGTTGTCGCGTCGATCAGCAGCGCGCGCGCCTTCACCGTATCGTATGAAAGCATCACGACCGCGCCCGCGCGGGGCGCGACGCTGCGTGAGACCGTCGTCATCTCGACGTCGTCCGCCACGTCCTTCGGATCGATGTCGATCCGGTTGAGCTGATAAGGGACGAGGCTCGGGATGATCGCGTAGCCGGACCGGTTGACCCTGGCATCCGAGTTGCCGACCGACGCGCCTTGCGCGTCCGGCGCGCGCACGACACCGATCGTCTCGCCCAGCGTCGGCCCGGGCGTCACGCCGCCCGGGTGCACCACCAGCCCGCCCGACGCACTGAGCGACGCCTGCTGGTAGCCGCTGCCCATCCCGAAGTTGCCCGCGAGCGACGCCGTCGGCATCCGGTAGCCGACACCGACACTGCCCGACGACGCGCGGTTGCTGCCGTCGTAGGTCGCCGACAGCGAGTACGAGCCGTCGCCCTGTTCGCCGAAGCGCCCGGACACGCCTGCCATTGCGCTCGTGCCCGCGCTGCTGTCGTGCGTGACGAGCGTGTTGAACGTCGGTGCGCGACGCGCATTCCGGCCGAGCGGAATCGACACGCTTACATTCGCGAGCGTGTTGCCTGCCGGGCGCCCGAACGACGACATGCCGGCCGACATGTTGCGCACCCGCTGGACCGACGCGCTCAGCGTCACGTCGCGCCACTGCTTGCTGTAGCCGAGCGTAAAGCTGAGCGTCTGGCCGCGTCCCGCCCAATAACTGAGCGACGAGCCGTTCAGATAGACGTTGCCCGCCTGCCCGATCTGCTGGCTGATGTTGAGATCGACGCGATTGCGCAACCGGGGAAACGCGTCGGCCGACAGCCCTTGGGCGGCCCTGCCGGCCAGTTGCAGCGCATCGCTCAGGCCGAGATAGCCTTTCGTCGAATAGCGATACGCGAGCAGCGAGAAGTTCGTGCCGCTGTTCGGCAAATTCTTGCTGTACGACACGCGGATACTGGACCCGTTCATCCGCTCGGCGCCGGCCGGCTGCGTGCGCGCGACCGTGACGTCGGCCGCGATGCCGCCGATCGGCGTATTGAACGCGATGCCCATCAGCGCCGACTGGTAGCGCCCGGCGAACGCGCCGCCGCCGTATGCCGTCACCAGGTTGTTGATCCCCCGCTGCACGGTGAACTGGCCGACATACTGCGCACCGCCGCCGGTACCTGAACCGAAATCGATCGCGCGGCCCGCCATCGCGCTGAATCGCGTGCTCCCCGGCCGCAAAAGCTGAACCGTCGTCGCGAACGGCACGATGAAGCTGTGCGCATCGCCGTTCGCTTCGGTCACCGTCACGTTCAGGTCGCCGCCGTAACTCATCGCCTGCAGGTCGTCGATCTCGAACGGGCCCGGTGCAACCGTCGTTTCATGCACGAGATAGCCGCGCTGGCGGATCGTCACGCGCGCGTTGGACTGTGCAACGCCTCGCACGACGGGCGCGTAGTAGCGCAGCGTATCGGGCAGCATCCGGTCGTCACTCGAGATCTGGACGCCGCGAAACGATACGGCGTCGAACAGATCGCCGCTCGTCGAGCTTTCCCCGACGAGCAACTGGGCGCGCCATGCAGGCAGATCCGTCTGTGCGTAGACGTTGCCGCGCTGGTAGCGCACGACACCGCGCTGCGACCAGGTGAAATTGCCCGTATGGCGAATCCGGAACGGCCCGGCGTTCGCCCCCATCGTCAGCCCCGTATAGAGCTGCGCGAACTCGTAGCCGCCAGCGCGCGTCGTAAACGCCATCGCGTTGTAGTTCACGAGTGCGGCCGGCACGCCGTTCGTCCAGGTCGACGGGTCGACGTAAGTGCTCCGGTTCGCGAGCCGCATGTAGAACTGAGGGACGACCAGATATAGCTTCTGTTCGTCCTGATCGAACGACAGCTCGGCGCCGGGAACATGGCGGGAGATCGGCTCGCAAAGCAGCCCGTCGGGCATCGGTTCGGGCGGCGCATCGCGATCCTGGCCGCGCTCGCTGCGCGCCAGATCGACGCCCGCGCGCTGCAGCATCGCACGGTCGTAGCACGGCCGAACGCGGCCGTCGCCGGCGCGCCGGAACGAGATCTCTTCCACACCGCGCCATTGCCCGTTGACGACGAAATCCACGCGACGCTGCCCTTCCGTCAGCACGTTCGGACGCTCGTAGGGCGTCGTGTCGATCGGTGTCGCCCCGGCCCCGTGCATCAGCATCGATTCGTCGAAGCGGACCGTGTCGCCAGCCTGCGATGCCGGCTCCGCCGCAACCGGCGTGTCGTGGCCTGTGTCGTCGTGCGCCAGCGTTGCGGTTGCCGCGGCCGCGCGCTCCATGAGCAAGCCCGCGCTCGCGACGGCGACCGCCACCGGCGTCAGTGCCGATGCGATCGCCCGCCGACGCGATCGCGATCGGCGGCGAGACGCTGGTACCTGAGCGTGCAAGGTAGGAATAACCGAAAAGCTCTGCATGAGAAATTTCGTTTTTTTCGCATTCCGAATCAACTGGTCGTCGTATCGACCCGTGAAACGGCGTGTTGAATCGTGCCTCGACACGGTGTGGCCGGACGCCCTGCTCAGTCCGCCAGTTTTTTCGTTATCGTGGTGCGGCCGCCGTAGTCGTCGATGACCATGTACCGCACGGTTGCCGGCTTGCGCGTCGATGCCGCAACACCCAGCAATGCAAACTGTGCGCGGTCGAACGGTGCGACCATTCCGCCGCCTGCCGATACGAACGTGCCACCCGCATCGCTCTCCACCTTGCCGAACGAAACGTAATACGGCGTGGGGTTGGCAACCTCGAGCACGACCCCGCGGCCGCCCGCGCCAGGCGCTGCCGCAGCCGTTTTCCAGACCAGTTGATCGGGTGCGGCATCCACGCCGTCGGCGATCGCCGTCGGTCGAAAGAAGAGTTTGATGCGCGTCCGGAATCCGAAGCGCAACTGGTTACCGGCATCCTTCGGGCCGGCCGGCACCTCGAGTACGTTCAGCCAGTAGATCGATTCGCGGTCGCCGGGCAGCGATGCCGGCGTGTGCGTGATGCGCAGCACGGCACTGCGGCCGGGCTCGACGCGCTTCAGGGACGGAGCGACGATGAACGGCACCTGCAATTGTTCGGGCGGCACGTCGACACGGCCATCGTCGACCCAACTTTGCGCAAGCACCGGTTGCTCCGACGTGTTTTCGACGCGTACCGTCACGTCGCGCTCGCGTTCCGGGAAAACCACACGCGTGCCGTTCAATACAAGCGCCGCCTGCGCCGGCACGGCGCAGGCAGCCCATGCCATGACGCAACACGTCACTACATAATTAATAGTCCGAAATGACAAGATCATGGCATGGAACCTGGACAGCAACGATCAGTAGTAAGCGAGCGTGTAGCGGATGAACGAATTGCCCGAGCCGGTCTTGATAGCGGCCTGATCGACCGTCGACACGTAGACGGCCGAATAGGTCAGCGTCGCTGTATTGTCCTTCACGGTTGCGACCTGCGCATCCGCCAGGTTTTGCGGCTTGCCGAGCCAGATCTTCCCGGCCTTGCCGTTGCCGGCGTCGCTGACCTGAATCTCCACGCCTTCGGCCGGCTTCGTCCCGACGAGCTTCAGGTTGCCGGTGGCCGGATTGACGTTGACCGATGCCGGGTCGAAATCGATCACGACCTTGGTATCGTCGGTACAACCCGCGTTGCCGCCGAGATTCAGCGCAAACGGCACGGGTGTGGACGTCGAGCCGGCCGTGGCGAACGTGCTGGGGCTGATATGGTCGCCCAGCGACACTTCGCGGATATTGTCTACGCCAGGCGCCTGACCGTTGATGTTGCACGTCACGTCCGAGATGCTTCCCTCGAACTTGATCGTCCCGTCGTATGCATGGGCAACCGTCGGAGCCAGGACTGCGCTTGCGATACCGGTCGCAATCCAGCACCGAAGAAGTTTCATCTTCATTTCCACTTTCCTATGAGATTGATTGGCTTGTTGCATACCGGCCGACATGCGCAATGCCGATTGCTTCAACGACATGACGCGAAATGGCGGCCGCGCCGTCATTCCCGGATAAACGGAATGCTCCGCTTTCCTTCGAATATTGACGACCACGCAATTCTATTTATCCGAGCCTGAAATTGATATCGTACAAGTATGAAATTGACGGAACCGAAAGCATTCGCGAAGAACTGGATTCGCGCAATTTATTTGCGCATCCGCCATGGAAACGGCTTTCCAGCAAACGAGGCCATCCGGCACGCCTGTACCGCCATCCCGGCAGGCCATTCAACGAATGGCTCAGGCATGGATAAAAAATCGAGTCAATACGCCCAATGACATATATTTTCTGGTCAACAGAAAAGTCCTAATTCAACAAATGAAGTTGGTATAAAACAAAATCCATTTACTAGAATTCATGATTGAAATGAAAAGCGGCCATGCCAGCGGGAAAAAGCAATGCGCCATTGTCCGATGTTTTCGTTTTTTACTACTGCGGCACGTCGGGAGAACGCGCGGCGTCCATTACCGCAAATCCGAACGGCCTGGACCGGAAGGCAGGGAAAAATCGTGATGCAGGCCGGTGCCTGCATGCGTCGGTCGGGCGACCGCGCACGAAGTCTGCGCGTTTCGGCAGACGTGAAGGGACCGATCGTGGCGCCGTGGCCGGCGGCACGCGAAAAAAAGACGCCCGCTGCACGCAGCGGGCGCGAATCCCAGTCAAGGAGGTGTCACACGAACTACAGGCCCAGATTAAGGAAATCGCGTGCAACGGACAACGAATCGATTTCCATATCGATATGACGGGATACGCTCATGCCGGTACTTCCCGGGTCGCACAGTGGATGCCGCCACCGCCCGACGCAATGCCGAGGATGTCGACCTGCACGATCGCGCGGTTCGCCGCATACGGCCGGATCGCAGCAACCGCGGCCGCGTCGGCCGCCGCGTCGTTGAACTTCGGCATCACGATCGCGCCGTTGCACGTGTAGAAATTGATGTAGCCGGCCGCGAAATGCGACATCTGCCGCGCGCTCAGCGTCGTACCGGCCGACGTGCCGTAGTTGACCGGCGGCACGAGCTCGACGATCTGCAGCGGCCGGCCGTTCGCATCGGTCTGGCCGGCCAGGCGTTTCCGGTTCGCATCCGTCAATGCGCGCTCGCCGGTCGAATTCGACGCGTCGTAACAGCATGCGACCACGCCGGGCGCGAGAAAGCGCGCGTAGAAATCGACGTGACCGTTCGTGATGTCGGTCTCGTCAGCCGGCGCCGCCGCGCCGCCGGCACCACCCACACCGCTGCCGCGCGGGTAGGTCGCCGTGCCCGGCAGCCAAATGATCTTCTGCACGCCGAGCGTGCGCCTCAGTTCGGCGAGCACGGTATCGCGGGCCGTCGGCAACAGCGTCGCGTTGGCAATCGCGCCATTCGGGATGTCGAATAGCTGCGGATTGCGGTTCACGTGCAGCACGGCCGACTCGGTGAGGATCGCCGTCGCGTCGCCGTCGAATTCGATCGCGCCGCCTTCGAGCGTCAACGTGCTGCGGATCAGGTTCGCGCCTCTGGTCTGCGCCATCCAGCCCGCCACCCTGCTGTCCTGGCTGAACGACTGGAAGAACTTGCCCGCTTTCGACCGGTTGCTCGCGGCCAGGATCGCCGGCGGAATCGTCCCCGCACCTTGGCCGGCGCCGTCGGTGTTCGCGTTGCCCCAGCCGTTGAAATTGAAGCCGATCGCGTTCAGCGCATTGCCGTTCGCCGTGTCCCGGACGAACACGCAACCCGTGTCGCGCACCCAGAAATCGTTGAAGCCGTCGGCGAGCGGCACGAGGGTGATCCCGCCCGTACCCGCGGCGCGCGTCGCATAGCGCGCATGCAGGTCCGGATTCGCGACGCTCGCGGTCGCGAGCAGCGCGCGCGCCGCGTCCAGATCGACCGGCAGCACCAGCATGTTGACCGGTTCGGTTGCGCCGATCGCCTTCGCGACGTCCATCAGGTCGGCCCGCACGCGGTCGATGCCGGCATCCGTACTCTGTGACGTGACGGGCGCCCAGATGCCGTCCACGGCGGACGCGAAGGTCATGTAGGTCAATGTGTGCGGCGTATCCTCGGCCGGCATCCGGTACCCGGCCTGCCGTGCCGACGGCGTCGGGCGCGACGCGGCGGCTGAGTCAGACGCGCCGCCGCCGTCGCCGCCACCGCACGCGGCCAGGCTGCCCAGCAGCGGCATGCCGAGCCACGCGGCCGAACAGCGGATGAAACCGCGTCGGCCGGCATCCGGCATGGGCGGCGCGTGCGGGTTCGTGCTCGCGTTGTTGCCTTTCTTCGTCATGTATTTCAACTCCATTGCGCGGACGGCGCGCAGGCGTGCGCGCCGGCTTCCGTCCCGCGGGACGGATTCCGCCTTGTTTTCAGTAGTCCGGAAAGACTGGAAAATTGAAGCAGCCTGCGGACCGGTCACGCGGACCGGCCCGTCGCCGTGCTCAGGCCGGCTGCTGTTGCGTGGTGCAGTGGATGCCGCCACCACCCGCGGCGATGCCGTCGATGTTCAGCTGGATGACCTCGCGGCCGGGGAACAGGTCGACGAGCGTGTCGCGCGTATTGCGGTCGGCGCGACTGTCGCCGAATTGCGGCGCGATCACCGCGCGGTTGCACACGTAGAAGTTGATGTAGCCGGCCGCGAACTCCGCGTTCTCGTAGGCGTGCCGGACGGTCTTCGGCCCCGGCAGCACGACGACCTTCAACGGGCGCCCCTTCGCATCGGTGGATTTCCGCAGGATCTCCAGATGCTGCCGCGTCACCGCGTGATCGTACGACGACGGATCGGTGTCGAGCCCGGCCACCACGACGCCCGGGCTCGTGAAACGCGCGTAGAAATCGGTATGCCCGTCGGTGATGTCCTTGCCTGCGATGCCGGGCAGCCAGATGATCTTCTTCAGCCCGAGCAGGCGGCTCAGCTCGGCCTCGCACTGGGCCTGACTGACGCCCGGGTTGCGGTTCGCATTCAGCACGCAACTGCGCGTGATGATCGCCGTGCCCTCGCCGTCCACCTCGATGCCGCCGCCTTCCAGCACGAGCTTCGTGTCGATCAGCCGCGCGCCGGCGCGCTCGGTCACGAACGGTGCGACTTCCGCATCCTGGTCGTGCTCCTGCTTGTTGCCCCAGCCGTTGAAATTGAAGCTCACGCCGCCGAGCTGGCCCGACGCGTTCTTCACGAACACGGGCCCGGTATCGCGCATCCACAGATCGTCGACCGGATGCTGAACGAGCTCGACCGACGAGCCGCACAGCCGCGATGCGATCGCATAGTCCTGCTCCCGCACCAGCATCTTCAACGGCTCGTGCGCCGCGATTGCCTTCGCGACGGCCGCGAGGTTCTCGCGCACCACCGGCAGCAGCCGCGCGCCCCAGATGTCCTCGCTCGGGCCGAACGCCATCCAGGTCGCCGTGTGCGGCGCGCCTTCGTCCGGCATGTGCCAGGTGGCGCCCTGCTGCGCGTGCGCGGCGCGGCCGAACAATCCGCCCAGCGTACCGGCGGCCAGCGCCGCGCCCGATACGGACAGGCCGCGTTTCAACAGTTGACGTCGTGTTGTCATGGCATTCCTCTCTCGCTTGCCGGTTGCTTCAATGATTTCGTGGTGCGCCGTCACGGCCGCGCGGTCTTGAAGCCGAGCCAGGTCCGTCCTTCCAGACGCATCGCGGCCGGCGACTCGGCGATCGGCGTGAACAGTGTGCGCCGGGTCGCGTCGTCCGGATAGATGCCCGGATCGCGAACCAGCGCCGGGTCCATCAGCTTCAGCGCGCCCTGGTTCGCGTTCGCGTAGCGCGTCGAGTTCGAGATCTTCGCGATCACGTCCGGGCGCAGGATGTAGTTGATGAACGCGTGCGCGTTGTCCGGATGCTTCGCCGACGCCGGGATCACCATCGCGTCGAACCACATCAGGCTGCCGATGCGCGGGATGTCGTACACGACGTCGCGCTTCGGATCGCGCGCCTTCGCCTTCTGCGCGGCCAGGTTGATCGCGCCGGAGAAGCCGACCGTCACGCACAGCTCGCCTTCGATCAGCTCGTTGGCGTCGGACGACCCGACGAACTGGCGGATGAACGGCCGGACCTTCATCAGCATCGCCTGCGCGGCCGCGTAATCCTGCGCGGACGGACGCATCGGATCGCGGCCGATGTAGCGCAGCGCCAGCGGCAGCACCGTGCTCGCGGAGTCCTGCAGGCCCAGCCCGCATTTCGCGGCGACGCGCGCCGCGATCGCCGGGTTGAACAGCAGGTCGAGACTGTCGGCCGGCATGTCCTTGCCGAGGATCGCGCTCACCTTCGCGCGGTCGTAGCCGACGCCCACGGTGCCCCACATGTACGGCACGCCGTACTGGTTGCCGGGATCGGACTGCGCCATCTGCTTCAGCAGCGACGGGTCGAGATACTTCAGGTTCGGCAGCCGGCCCTTGTCGAGCTTCCGATACACGCCGGCCTGGATCTGCTTGGCCATGAAGTCGTTGGTCGGCCACACGAGGTCGTAGCCGCTGTTGCCGGTCAACAGCTTCGACTGCAGCGTCTCGTCGCTGTCGTACGCGTCGTAGCGCACCTTGATGCCGGTTTCCTTCTCGAACGCGGCAATCGTATCCGGCGCGAAGTAGTTGCTCCAGTTGTACAGGTTCAACACCTTCTCTTCGTCGGCGCGAGCCGCACCGGCCAGCAGGCACAACGCGAGGCCCGGCGCGCCGCGACGCACAGCCATCCTTTCCGTTTCATGGCGAATCCCTTATCGATAACAGGACGACACCGTCGCTGGTCAGCAACGTGCGATACATCTCCGGGCGGCGATCGCGGAAAAAGCCCCACGATTGGCGGTCGGCGCGGATCGCGTCGAGATCGAACGTCTGCACCAGCACGGCTTCGTCGGTGCGGTTCGCCTCGGCTCGTTTCTCGCCGGTGTGATCCGCGATGAAGCTCGACCCGTAGAACACGCCGGTCAGCCCCTGCTGCTGCGGATTGCCGTTGCCGAAGCCCGTTTCGCGGCCGATCCGGTTGGCCGCGACGACCGGCACCATGTTGGCCGCCGCGTGGCCCTGCATCGTGCGCTGCCAGTGGCCGGCCGAATCGAATTCGCTGCTGAACGGCTCCGAACCGATGATGGTCGGAAAGCACAGGATCTCGGCACCCATCAGCGCGAGACTGCGCGCCGTCTCCGGATACCACTGATCCCAGCAGATGCCGATGCCGATCCGCCCGAAACGCGTGTCCCACACCTTGAAGCCGGTGTCGCCCGGCGTGAAATAGAACTTCTCCGTATAGCCGGGCCCGTCCGGGATATGCGTCTTGCGATAGACGCCGAGTACGCGTCCGTCCGCATCCGCCACGGCGATCGAGTTGTACGCGGCGTTGCCCGAACGCTCGAAGAAGCCGATCGGCAGCACGATGCCGAGCTCGCCGGCCAGCGCCGCGAACCGGGCGATCTGCGCATTGCCTTCGAACGGCTGCGCGAGTTCGAGATGGCGCACGTTCTGGTCGAGACAGAAGTA
Source organism: Burkholderia cepacia (assembly GCF_029962485.1). Classification (NCBI taxonomy): domain Bacteria; kingdom Pseudomonadati; phylum Pseudomonadota; class Betaproteobacteria; order Burkholderiales; family Burkholderiaceae; genus Burkholderia; species Burkholderia cepacia. The sequence continues at coordinate 1,744,855 of NZ_CP073637.1, read as the reverse complement.
CGGCATCGCGAACAGCTCCGGGCACAGCACGAGATTCGCGCCCTGTGCGGCGGCCACGCGGATCAGGCGCTCCGCGGTGGCCATGTTGTCTTCGAGATTCCAGCTGCCCGACGCCATCTGCACGGCGGCGACGGTAATGTGTTTGGACGGCATTGCGTTGCTCCTCGGTAGGACCAGAAACCGCTGATGGAACGTCGCTCAGCGCGCGACGGAAGGCTGCTGCTGCGTCGAACAGTGGATGCTGCCGCCGCCGATCGACAGCGTCGGAATCGGCAGCATCTCCACCTTACGCCCCGGGAATGCCAGGCTGAAAGCGTCGCGTGCGGCCTCGTCCTGCTCGACACCGAACGCGGTCACGATCACCGCGCCGTTCACCAGGATGTAGTTCGCATAGCAATCGCAGTAGCGCTCGGAGCCGAAGCGTTCGCTGACGATCGGCGACGGCAGGTCGAGCAGTTCGAAACGGCGCCCCGCCGCATCGGTCGCAAGTTCCAGCGCACGGCGGTTTTCCCGCATCACGCGGAAATAGTCGCCCTGCTCGGGTACGGCGGTCTGGCACAGCATCCGGCCGGGCGCGATGAACGACGCGATGCCGTCGACGTGCCCGTTCGTTTCCACTTCGTCGGGGTTACCCGGCAGCCACACGATCTTCTCGACGCCCAGCATCCGGCGCAGTTCCGCCTCGATCTCCGTGCGGCTCAGGTGCGGATTGCGGTTGGGATGCAGCAGGCAGCTTTCGGTCGTGACCAGCGTGCCCTGCCCATCGACGTAGAACGAGCCGCCTTCCAGCACCATGTGAGAGTTGAAGATCTCGGCACCGGCTGCGCGCGCGATGTCCTGCCCGGCCTGCTGGCAGCCGTCGTACGGCTGATACTTCTCGCCCCAGCAGTTGAAGCGGAACACGGCCGCGCCGAGCCCGTGCTGTTCGCTCACGAGGAAAATCGGTCCGCAGTCGCGCAGCCAGTTGTCCTCGGCCGCGACGGGCAGCACGTCGACACTCGGGCCCACCAGCTCTCGCGCGGCGTCGGCCTGGCTGTGGTGCACCGCGACCACGCAGCGCTGGTAGCGCGCGATCGTCCGCGCAACCAGCGCGAATTCGCGGCAAACCTGCGCGTAATGCGTCCCCCACAAGTCCTCGCGGTCTTCGAGAACCGGCCATCCGAGCCACGTGGCGTGCATGGATTCCCATTCGGCGGGCATCCGGTAACCGCGCTGGCGAGCATCAAAGCGACCCATCGATCCGACTCCGTTGTGATTGATGAGCGATTGTCCGTCAGGTTAAACTTGATGAATATTGATATTTCTTGGCCGAATTAATCAATTCACCTCATACCTTCATGCAACGCGTTCCGTCCCTGAAACTGCTGAGCGGCTTCGAAGCCGCAGCCCGGCTGGGCAACTTCTCGCGTGCGGCCGACGAGCTTCACCTGTCGCAATCGGCGATCAGCCATCAGATCCAGCAGCTCGAAGCGCAACTCGGGCAGCCGCTGTTCCGCCGGCGCGGCCGAGGCGTCGAGCTGACCATCGCCGGCGAGGTCCTGCAGCGCAGCGTGCAGCGTGCGATGGACACGTTGCGCGGCGGGCTCGACCGCATCGCGACCTACCTGAACCCGGGGCTCGTCGTGCTCGTGTGTCCGGCACCGTTGCTGCACGGCTGGCTGCAGCCGCGCCTCGAGCAGTTGCAGCAGGTGCTGCCGGACCTGTGCCCGCTGCTGTCGACCGACGAAACGGCGCGCTACGTCGACGAGATCGACGTCGACATGACGATCGGCACGCGGCCGATGCTGCAGCCCGGCCTGGTCGATATCCCGTTCATGCGTGACGAGTGGGTGACGGTATGCGCGACGCCGCTGGCCGAGACGCTCGCCCGTGTGCCGCGCGCCGAACACGCGCGGCACGCGGGGCTCGTCTGCCTCGAAGCGAGCCTGACCGACGAGCGCATGGCAACCGTCTTTCGCGAGCAACTGTCGGATTTCCGGATGCAAGCGATCTATGACGATCAGCGGCTGGTACTGGACGCCGTGCAGCGCGGCCGCGGCATCGCGTGCCTGCCGCGCCTCGTCGCCCAGGCGGGCCTCGACCAGCACGCGCTGACCGTGCTCGTCGACTACCCGCGCCTGCCCGGCACCACCTGGTGGCTGTCGCGGATGGAAGGCCCGTCGCGCTCGCCGATCGTCGAGCAGATGTTCGACTGGCTGGTCGAGCAAGGCATCCTGTCGAGCGTGGCCGACCCGGCGCACGACCGCGCGAAGCCGCCGTCCGCGTAATCGCGCGCCGCAAAAAAAACGTCCCGCCGGTTGGCGGGACGTTCGTCATGACGCACATGCGCGCAACGCGCAGCCGATCACGGCTCGTGACGCAGATAGCCTTCCTTGCTCGGATCGCGCATCCGCCACGACACGATCAGCGAGATCGCGCACAGCACGGTCACGTACCAGTAGAAGGTTTCCTCGCTGCCGATCGACTTGAACCACAGCGCGACGTACTCGGCCGAACCGCCGAAGATTGCGTTCGCAACCGCATACGACAGGCCGACGCCCATCGCACGCACTTCCGGCGGGAACATCTCGGCCTTGATGAGGCCGCTGATCGACGTGTAGAAGCTGACGATCGCCAGCGCAACCGTGATCAGCACGAACGCGGCCACGGGGCTCGTCACGTCCTTCAGCGCATGCATCAGCGGCACGGTGCCGATCACCGCGAACGAGCCGAACAGGATCATCGACGTACGGCGGCCGATCCGGTCGGACAGCGCGCCGAACACCGGCTGCATCAGCATGTAGACGAGCAGCGCGACGGTCATCACGTTGCTGGCCGTCTTCGCGTGCATGCCGGCCGTGTTCACGAGGTACTTCTGCATGTACGTCGTGAACGTGTAGAAGATCAGCGAGCCGCCGGCCGTGAAACCGACCACCGTGAAGAACGCGCCCTTGTGCTCCCACACGCCGCGGATCGTGCCGGCGTTCTTCTTGTCGCGCGATTCGCTGGTCGACGTCTCGTCGAGCGATTTCCGCAGGTACAGCGAGATCAGCGCGGCCGCCGCGCCGACCACGAACGGAATGCGCCAGCCCCATGCCTTCAGCTCGTCGGTCGACAGCGTCTGTTGCAGGACCACGAGCACCAGCAGCGCGCACAGCTGGCCGCCGATCAGCGTCACGTACTGGAACGACGCGAAGAAGCCGCGGCGCCCCTTCAGCGCGACTTCACTCATGTAGGTCGCGCTGGTGCCGTACTCGCCGCCCACCGACAGGCCCTGGAACAGGCGCGCGACCAGCAGCAGCGCCGGCGCGAGTGCGCCGATCTGTGCGTAGGTCGGCAGCACCGCGATCACGAGCGACCCGCCGCACATCATCAGCACCGAGATCATCATCGCCGCGCGGCGACCGTGACGGTCGGCGATGCGGCCGAACAGCCAGCCGCCGATCGGACGCATCAGGAAGCCGGCCGCGAACACGCCGGCCGTGTTCAGCAGCTGCGTCGTCGTGTTGCCGCTCGGGAAGAACGCCGGCGCGAAGTACAGCGCGCAGAACGAGTAGATGTAGAAGTCGAACCACTCGACGAGGTTGCCCGATGAGGCGCCGACGATGGCGAACACGCGCCGCCGGGTGTCATGCGCGGACAGCGCAGCTTGGTCGGTCTGGACGTCCATGGGTTGGTCTGTTCCTTTTAGTGCTTTCTGGGCGAGACGGCTGGGGGCCGCCGCGTGCGGTCGCACGTGGCACCGGTTCCGGCGCACGGCGCTACGGGATTTTAGCGAAATGTAAAGTAACAAGCGCTCCGGGTTCGTCCGGATGTAGAAAAATTTTCTCCCGCCAGGTGTTCGTCATATGAAAACGCCAGCCGTCAGGCTGGCGTCCGATGCAAACATTTTCGAAGGCACCGATCAAACGCGGATCTCCGGCGGCACGTAGCGGCACTCGTAGCGCTTGCGCACGGTACCGGCTTCGTCGACGCTTTCGAGGTACACGTCGAACTGCCAGAGCCGCGCCATGTGCTTGAGCACTTCGTCGCTGTCGTTCGACAGGTGACGGTTGTCGGTCATGAAGTGGCGCAGCGTGAGGCTGCGGTCGCCGCGCGTGTTGACGGCCCACACCTGGATATTCGGCTCGCGGTGATGGATGTCGTACTGCCGCGACAATGCCTGCCGCACGTACTGGTAGCCGGAATCGTCGTGGATCGCCGAGACCTCGAGCGAATCGCGCATGTCGTCGTCGAGCACCGAGAAGAGCCGCATGTCGCGGATCAGGCTCGGCGACAGGTACTGCGCGATGAAGCTCTCGTCCTTGAAGTTACGCATCGCGTAATGCATCGCCGGCAGCCACGGGGTGCCCGCGATCTCCGGAAACCACTTGTAGTCTTCTTCCGTCGGCGCTTCGCAGATCCGCCGGATGTCGCTCATCATCGAGAAGCCGAGCGCATACGGATTGATCCCGCTGTAGTACGGCTTCGTGACAGGCGGCTGGTAGACCACATTGCTGTGCGAATGCAGGAACTCCATCATGAAGCTGTCTTCCAGCTTCCCCTGGTTGTACAGCGTATTGAGCAGCGTGTAATGCCAGAACGTCGCCCAGCCTTCGTTCATCACCTGCGTCTGCCGCTGCGGGTAGAAATACTGGCCGATCTTGCGCACGATGCGGATCACTTCCCGCTCCCACGGCTCGAGCAGCGGCGCATTCTTTTCCGCGAAATACAGCAGGTTTTCCTGTGGCTCGGGCGGATAACGGCCTTCCTGCTCTTCCATCAGCTCGGGCTTCTTGCCCGGCAGCGTGCGCCACAGTTCGTTCACCTGCGACTGCAGGTACGCCTCGCGTTCGCGCCGCAGCGCGGCCTCCTTCGACAGCGAAGGCTTCTGCGGCCGCTTGTAGCGGTCGACGCCATAGTTCATCAGCGCATGGCACGAATCGAGCAGTTCCTCGACGCGATCGAGGCCGTAGCGCTCCTCGCATTCCGCCACGTAGTTCTTCGCGTACACGAGATAGTCGATGATCGCGTGCGCGTCGGTCCACAGCCGGAACAGGTAATTTCCCTTGAAGAACGAGTTGTGCCCGTACGCCGCGTGCGCGATGACGAGCGCCTGCATCGTCATCGTGTTCTCTTCCATCAGATACGCGATGCACGGGTTCGAATTAATGACGATTTCGTACGCGAGCCCCATCTGGCCGCGACGGTAGCTCTTCTCGGTCGACAGGAAGTGCTTGCCGAACGACCAGTGACGGTAGTTGACGGGCATCCCGACCGACGCATACGCGTCCATCATCTGCTCGGCGCTGATCAGTTCGAGCTGGATCGGGTAGATATCGAGCTCGTATTGTTCGGCGACCTGCGAGATGTGCGTGTCGTATTCCTCGAGCAGTTCGAACGTCCAGTCGGACGGGCACGGCAGCGGCTTGCGTTCGGCAACGTTCATACGCGCTTCCTTTTGCCCTGAGCCGGGCAAGTCGGCGGCCGGCGGCGGCGGTTCGGCCTGCCCGCGTTGCTGCGATGCGGCAGAGCCGGCCGTGTCGTCGCCGGAGGGGCGCGGCGCGTAGCCGCGCGACTCGTTGTGCAGATGGCGGGTCGTCATGACATTTCCACCTGCTTTTCGAACAATTCGCGAAACACCGGGTAAATGTCGGCAGCCGATTCCACTTTTTTCATCGCGAGATGCGGCTGCGACAAGGCCAGTTGCGCGTACTCCAGCCACAGGTTCTGCTCTTCCGGCGCGACCTGGATATACGCGAAGTAACGCGTCTTCGTGAGGATATCCTCTTCCAGGATTTTGCGACACTTGGGCGAATCGTCGGTCCAGTTGTCGCCGTCGGACGCCTGCGCGCCGTAGATGTTCCACTCGGTCGGCGAGTAGCGCTCGTTCATCACCTTGCGCATCAGCTCGAGCGCACTCGACACCACCGTGCCGCCGCTCTCGGTCGAATGGAAGAAGGTGTCCTCGTCGACTTCCTCGGCACGCGTGTGGTGACGGATGAACACCACCTCGATGCGCTCGTAGTTGCGCTTGAGGAACAGGTACAGCAGGATGAAGAAGCGCTTCGACAGATCCTTGCGCTGCTCGTCCATCGAGCCCGACACGTCCATCAGGCAGAACATCACGGCCTGGCTCGACGGTTGCGGCTGCTTCACGCGGTTGATGTAGCGCAGGTCGAACGGATCGATGAACGGAATCCGCCAGATGCGCCCCTTCAGGTGATGGATCTCGGCCTCGAGCACCGCGATCTCCGCGCGCCGGTCCTCCGGATCGCTCTTCATCGCCTCGAGCTGCGCCTCGAGCTCGCGCAGCTCGTTGACGAGCGGCGAGCCGAGCGCGATGCGACGCCCGAGTGCGCTGCGCAGCGAACGCACGACATCGATGTTGTTCGGCGTGCCTTCCGCCGACCAGCCCGCGCGCACGTTCTTCCAGCTCGGCACCGTCAGCAGGTGCGTCTTCACGAGGCGCGGCAGTTCGAGATCGTCGAAGAAGTACTGCATGAACTCGTCGCGCGACAACTCGAACACGAAGTCGTCCTGCCCTTCGCCCTCGTTGCTCGCCTGACTGCCTCCGCCGCCCGAGCCGCCCTGCGGACGCGGGATCTTGTCGCCGCGCACGTAGTCTTCGTTGCCGGGGTGCACGTATTCGCGACGCCCGCCCGGCCCGTGCCGGAAATTCGGCTCCGCGATGTCCTTGCGCGGGATCGTGATGCTCTGCGTGCTCTGGATATCCTTGATGCTACGGTCGCGCACCGCATCGGACACGGCACGACGAATGTAGTTCTTGACGCGACGCAGAAAGCGTTCGCGGTTGGCGATACTCTTGTTCTTGCCGGCCAGCCTGCGGTCGATGATTTGATGAAGCACTGCCGGTCTCCCGCTCGAAAGTCGATCTGCCGGGACGCTCGCCGCACATGCCGTCTCCCGTCATGCGGGCGGCGCCTCTGAAAGCGCCCGCACGGCGAGGCCGTACGGGCGCGGTACCGCGCGCGTCATGATGACTTGCGCACGCGCAGGTACCAGTCGCAAAGCAGCCTCACCTGCTTCGGCGTATAGCCCTTCGCGACCATCCGGTTCACAAAGTCCTCATGCTTGCGCTGTTCCTCCGCCGAACCCTTTGCGTTGAACGAAATCACCGGCAACAGTTCCTCGGTATTCGAGAACATCTTCTTCTCGATCACGACGCGCAACTTCTCGTAGCTCGTCCACACGGGGTTCTTGCCGGCGTTCGCCGCCCGTGCGCGCAACACGAAGTTCACGATCTCGTTGCGGTAATCCTTCGGATTACTGATGCCTGCCGGCTTCTCGATCTTCTCCAGCTCCGCGTTCAGCGCGGCGCGGTCGAAGCTCTCGCCCGTGTCGTGATCGCGGAATTCCTGGTCCTGGATCCAGAAGTCCGCATACGTGACGTAGCGGTCGAAGATGTTCTGGCCATACTCCGAATACGACTCGAGGTAGGCCGTCTGGATCTCCTTGCCGATGAACTCCGCGTAGCGCGACGCGAGCACGTCCTTCACGAAGGACAGGTACTTCTGCTCGGTTTCCGGCGGGAACTGCTCGCGTTCGATCTGCTGCTCGAGCACGTACATCAGGTGCACGGGGTTGGCCGCGACCTCGCTCGAATCGAAGTTGAACACGCGCGACAGGATCTTGAACGCGAAGCGTGTCGACACGCCCGTCATCCCTTCGTCCACGCCCGCGTAGTCGCGATATTCCTGGTACGACTTCGCCTTCGGATCGGTATCCTTGAGATTTTCGCCGTCATACACCTGCATCTTCGAGAACAGGCTCGAATTCTCCGGCTCGTGCAGGCGCGACAGCACCGAGAACTGCGACATCATCTTCAGCGTGCCCGGTGCGCACACGGCCTCGGCCAGCGACGAGTTGCGGATCAGCTTCTCGTAGATCTTGGTCTCTTCCGATACGCGCAGGCAGTACGGCACCTTCACGACGAAAATCCGGTCGAGCAGTGCCTCGTTGTTGCGGTTGTTGCGGAACGCCTTCCACTCCGACTCGTTCGAGTGCGCGAGGATGATCCCGTCGAACGGAATCGCGCCGAAACCCTCGGTGCCCTTGAAGTTGCCTTCCTGTGTGGCGGTGAGCAGCGGGTGCAACACCTTGATCGGCGCCTTGAACATTTCGACGAACTCGAGCAGGCCCTGGTTCGCGAGGCACAGGCCACCCGAGTAGCTGTACGCATCGGCGTCGTCCTGCGCGTACTGTTCGAGCTTGCGGATATCGACCTTGCCGACCAGCGACGAGATGTCCTGGTTGTTCTCGTCACCCGGCTCCGTCTTCGCGATGCCGACCTGCCGCAAGATCGACGGATAGCGACGCACCACGCGGAACTGGCGGATATCGCCGTTGTATTCGTGCAGGCGCTTGACGGCCCACGGACTCAGGATGTTTTTCAGGTAGCGGCGTGGAATGCCGTACTGTTCCTCCAGGATCGGGCCGTCTTCGTCGTAGTCGAACAGCCCGAGCGGCGATTCGTTGACGGGCGAGCCCTTCAGCGAATAGAACGGCACGCGTTCCATCAGTTGCTTCAGACGCTCGGCGATCGACGACTTGCCGCCGCCCACCGGGCCCAGCAGATAGAGGATCTGCTTCTTCTCTTCGAGCCCTTGCGCAGCGTGGCGGAAGTACGCGACCACCTGCTCGATCACTTCCTCCATTCCGTAGAACTCACGGAATGCCGGATAGACCTTGATGACCTTGTTCGCAAAGATGCGCGACAGGCGCGGATCGTTGCGGGTATCGATGTGTTCAGGTTCCCCGATTGCTTCCAGCATGCGTTCACCAGCCGTCGCGTACGCGGATGGATCGTTCTTGCAGAGCGCGAGATACTCCTCCAGCGAGAGCTCTTCCTCTCGCGTTTTTTCGAAGCGGTTCGCGAAGCTGCTGTAAATATCCATGCTACCTCCCTCGCCTGAGTCTGAAGACGTGCCTGCCTTCGTACGACTGCGCAGAAGCAAGCGCGTTCGAATTCATCCTAAACCCTTTCTTATTTTTTTTCACGAACTCTTCGTATGAAGTTCGTCATTCTCGACAACACCGCTTGGACAACGCATTTCGTCGTTTTACAATTGTCGTCCCGAGCCGCAGAAACTGCATCCGTCACGTCTCGTCGAACGACGGAACGTCTTGTGCGTTGGACACATCCGACGTCGTCACTTCCCCCTTCATCCCTAGACGTTCGAGCAGCCGCATGCGATGACACGTTGCGCGCGCCGTTACAAATTTTTTTCGCAGCGCCCTTACGGAGATACCCGTACGACGGATGCGGTCACATGATTGATGCTGCACGCGTACACGTATCCATCGCTGCGGGACGCGCGACGCTCGCGACGATGCACGATCGATCATTCGCGCTGTCACAATTCGTCTGCCGCAGAAACGACAACGCCCGCATGTCGCGGGCGTCGTTCATCACCAAATGGGGATAGATGCGCGGCACGCGCGAATCAGAAGGTCTCCCAGTCGTCACCGCCAGCGATAGCGGCAGCCGGTGCCGGCACCGCAGCGGCCACGGCGGGCTTGCGTGCCGGCATCGTCGCGGCCGTGCGCTTCGGCGGTGCATCGCGATCGTCGCGCGCAGCGACCTGCACGGGCGTGGCAACCGCAGCGGAAGGCGCGCGCGACACGTGACGCGCCGCAACCGGCGCGACAGCGCGCGCTGCTTCGTCATCGAGCTGGAATACCGCTGCCGTTTCACGCAGGCGCCCGGCCTGCTCGTCGAGCGACTGCGCGGCGGCCGCGGCTTCCTCGACGAGCGCCGCATTCTGCTGCGTGACTTCGTCCATCTGCGCGACGGCACGCGCGACCTGGTCGATCCCGCCGCTCTGCTCCTCCGACGCCGCCGCGATCTCGCCCATGATGTCGGTCACGCGCTGCACCGCGCCGATCACGTCGCTCATCGTGCGTCCCGCTTCGTCGACCAGCGTCGAACCCGTCCGGATACGCTCCACCGACGCGTCGATCAGCGCCTTGATTTCCTTCGCCGCGCTCGACGAACGCTGCGCGAGGCTGCGCACCTCGCCCGCGACGACCGCGAAGCCGCGGCCCTCCTCGCCCGCACGCGCGGCTTCGACGGCCGCATTCAGCGCAAGAATGTTGGTCTGGAACGCGATTCCCTCGATGATCGCAATGATGTCCGCGATCTTCGCCGAGCTGTCGTTGATCTCGCCCATCGTGCCGACCACCTGGCCGACCACCGTATTGCCCTTGTTTGCAATCTCCGACGCATTCGCGGCCAGCGAACTGGCCTGGCGCGCATTGTCCGCGTTCTGTTTCACGGTGCCGGTCAATTGCTCCATGCTCGACGCGGTTTCCTGCAGTGCGGCGGCCTGCTCCTCGGTGCGCGACGACAGATCGATGTTGCCGGCCGCGATCTGGCGCGCCGCGGTCGCGATCGACTCGCTGCCGCCGCGCACGGTGCGCACCGTGCCGACCAGCCCGCGCTGCATCTTCGCGAGGCCTTCGAGCAACTGACCCATCTCGTCGCGCCGGTCCACGACGATCGGACGGCGCAGGTCGCCGGCGGCGATTGCGTCGAAATGCGACAGCACGTCGGCGATCGGGCGGCCGATCGCGCGGCTCAGCGTCAGCCACGACAGCAGCGCGGCGCCAACGCCGGCCAGCAGCGCGACGATCGACAGTACGCGCAACGTGTCGAACACGGATTCAGCCTGGTTGAAGCTCGCCTGCGCATCGGTGAACTGGAAATTGCGCAACGCTTCGCTGGACACCGCGAGGTCGTTGTAGAGCGCCTGGAGCTGCTTGGCGCCGTCGCCGATGCGATCGCGCTGGTCGGCCCCGAGGAGGCTCGCGAACGCGTCACAGGCGCGCTGCAGCGCCAGCCGCTTCGCGGCGACGTCCTGCGCGAGCCGGTCTTCTTCCGGGCCGCGCGGCAGCGCGAGGTACTTCTGCCACCATGCGTCGGACTGCGTGCGCATCCCGTGGCTGCGCTCGACGGCCGCCGCCGAGTCGGGCGTGCCGGCCAGCAGCGCCGCGCGGTCGAGTGCGAGGCGTTCGCGCGCGGCGAACATTTCCGCGACGGCCACGTCGACCGCGCTCGGCATCTGGTTCGTGAAAATATCGCGCGTCGAATCGTTCGAACGCGTCATCCCGTACAGCCCGAGCACGCCGGTCACGCCCAGCAGCACCGCCAGAAACGCCATCGTCAAACCGATGCGCGCACGAATCGTCAGGTTCCTGAACACCATCATCCATCCTGTGTTGCGTCGTCATGAACGGGCTCGGCCCGTTGCGTGGAAGCATTGCTTCACTCGGTGCATTTACGACCGTGCAGTGCACAACTTGATGGTTTTATATGGATTTTTTCGAATTATTCGTCTGTTTATTACAGATGGCTGAATAATTATCCCGGCACCCGACGGACGCGGAAAACATGACGGAACCGCGGCACGCCCAGGTTTCAGCGTGTTGCAGTCGGCGCGGCCGGCCGTCCCGGGAGACGGCCGGCCGCGATACGGAATCGTGAGCCGGAGGATTAGCCCTGATCGGCCAGTTCGGCGCGGGTCGGAATCGACGGTTGCGCGCCCGCGCGCGTGACCGACAGTGCCGCCGCGCGTTGCGCGAAGCGGATGGCCGTGTCGACATCCGCGCCGGCCGCGAGCCGGGCGGAAAAACCGCCGATGAAGGTATCGCCGGCGGCCGTCGTGTCGACGGCCTGCACGACCGGCGCCGGATAGTGCCGCGCGGTGCCGTCGGCCGTCAGCGCGAGCACGCCGCGCGCGCCGAGCGTGACCAGCACGTTGCGGGCGCCGCCGGCCTGCAGCGCCCGTGCGGCGGTTTCCGCCTCGGCCGGGTCGCGCACGGGCAGCGCGGTCAGCGCGGCCGCCTCGACCTCGTTCGGGATCAGGTAATCGACGAGCGGCAGCCAGCCATCCGGCAGCGGCGCGACGGCCGGCGCCGGATTGAGCACCACCGTGCGGCCGAGCCGCCGCCCGGCCGACAGCGCCGCGAAAACGGCGTCCGGCGGCGTCTCGAGCTGGCAGATCAGCACGTCGGCCGACGCCAGTGCGGCCTCGTGCCGCGCAACCGTCTCGGTCGTGACCTCGCCGTTGCCACCCGCGACGATCACGATCGCGTTCTGGCTCGCATCGTCGACGACGATCAGCGCGACGCCGGTCGACGCCGACGCGCTCGTCGCGAGCCCCGCGCAGTCGACTCCCTCGGCTTCCAGGCCCGCGCGCAGTGCCGCGCCGTGCGCATCCGCGCCGACGCAGCCGATCATCGCGACCTGCGCGCCGAGCCGTGCGGCGGCGACGGCCTGATTGCCGCCCTTGCCGCCCGCCGCCTGTGCAAACGCATGGCCGGCAAGCGTTTCGCCCGGCAGCGGCAGCCGGGGCGCTCGCACGACGAGATCCATGTTGAGGCTGCCGACCACCGTCACGCGGCCGGTGTTCGTTGCGTGCGCCGTCATGCGCGACCGCCCGACACGGGCGGCTCGCGGTAGACGGCCGTCGATTCGCGCAGCACGAGGCGCGGCGACACCACGCGGCGACGGCTCGGCACGGCCGTCGAGCCGCCGCCGATCCGCTCGATCAACGTCTGCGCAGCCATTTCGCCGAGCGCGCGCACCGACTGGCCGACCGTCGACAGCGCCGGATACGTGTAGCGGGAAAATTCGATGTCGTCGAAACCGATGATCGAGCAGTCGTCCGGCACGCGCAGCCCGCGCTCGGCCGCCGCGCGCAGCGCGCCGACGCCCATCAGGTCGTTGCCCGCGAAGATCGCGCTCGGCCGCACCGATTCGAACAGCCGCGACGCCGCGTGATAGCCGCCAAGGCACGAGAAATCGCTTTCCGCGATCGCGCCCGGCACGATATCGACGCCGCGCTCGGCCATCGCGCGGATGAAGCCGTGCACGCGCATCGCGCTGACGGCCGTGTCGGTCGGCCCCGTGATGCAGCCGATCTTCGCGTGCCCGAGTTCGAGCAGATGGCGCGTCGCCAGATACGCGCCGCGCTCGTGGTCGATCTGCACGAGATCGGCCGCGAGCCCTTCGATGTTGCGGTCGACCACGACGAGCGGCGCATGGATATCCGCGAGCGTCTGTGCGAGCACCGCGTCCTCGCCGGCCGATGCGACGATCAGCCCGTCGATGCGCTTTTCCTGCAGCACGCGCAGATAGTTGCGCTGCTTCACCGGATCGTCGTCCGAGTTGCAGAAGAACACGCAATAGCCGTTGGCCGCGCACTGATCCTCGATGCCGCGCGCGAGCTCGGCAAAATACGGATTCGTGCTGTTCGGCACGACGAGGCCGATGGTCGCCGTCGCACGCGCCTTCAGCGAGCGTGCCACGGCCGACGGCACGTAATTCAGCTCGCGGATCGCACCTTCGACCTTCGCACGCACGTCCGCGGACACCGGCCGCGAATTGTTCACCACGTGCGAGACGGTCGTAAACGACACGCCCGCCATGGCTGCCACATCCTTGATCGTCGCCATTTCCCGTTTCTCTCTGGTCTGTTCTGTCTGTCTTTCTACCGCACGCGCGAGCGCCGGCTGCGATACGTATCGAGCACGACGGCCACCACGATCACCGCGCCGGTGATGATCCGTTTCGTCGGCTCGTTCGCGCCGATCTGCGCCAGCCCCGCGGCCAGCACGGAGATGATCAACACGCCGAAAAACGTGCTGATCACCGAGCCGCGCCCGCCCATCAGGCTCGTGCCGCCGATCACGACGGCCGCGATGACCTGCAGTTCGAGGCCCACGCCCGCATTCGGGTCGGCCGCCTCGAGCCGCGAAATCTGGAACAGCGACGCAAGCCCCGCGAGCGCGCCCATCAACGCGAATACGAGAATTTTATACGGACGCGGGTTAACCCCCGCAAGTCTGACCGCTTCTTCGTTCGTGCCGATCCCGACGAGATAGCGCCCGAACACCGTACGCGAAAGCACGAACTGGGCCGCGATCATCACCGCGACCGCAATCAGGAACGCCGGCGAGATGCCGAGCGCGATCGGGTTCGACAGGAAATCGAACGCGTCGCCGATATACGCCGTACGTGAATTCGTCAGCTGGTACGCGAGGCCGCGCGCGGCCTCCAGCACGCCGAGCGACACGATGAACGACGGGATCCGCCAGCCGACCGTCACCGCGCCGGTCAGCGCACCCGTGACGGTCGCGACCGCGATCCCGATCAGCGCGGCCGGCAGCGGCCCCCACTGCCATTTCAGCGCGGCGACGCTGACCATCGACGCGGCGAGCGCGAGCACCGAGCCGACCGACAGGTCGATCCCGGCGATGATCAGCACGAAGGTCATCCCGACCGACATCACGACGAGATCGGGAATCTGGTTCGCGATCGTGCTGAACGTGTCGTAGGTCAGGAAATGCGAGCTCAGCACCGAAAACAGCGCGATCATCGCGGCGAGCGCGCCGGCGAGCCCGAGATAGTTCGACAGGCCGAGGCGCGTGCCGGACAGCATGCGCGCGCGGCGCCCCGTCACGTCCTGCTGGGCGCCTGCGTCGGTCGGGGAAACGGGAGGCTGGGTCATTGCTGTCGTCCTGTCGTCGAATTGCCCGGAGCGGCGCCTGGCGCCTGCCCCGCGTCCGGATGCTGCGCGCCCTGCGGCGTCTCGCGGCCGAAGCCGGCGAACGCCGCGGCCAGCAGCCCATCCTGGGTCCAGTTGCCGCGCTCGAACACGGCGGTCATGCGGCCGGCCGACATCACGCCGATCCGGTCGCAGATCAGCATCAGCTCGCGCAGGTCGCTCGACACGACGACGAGCGCGCGACCTTCACGCGCGAGCGCGCCCATCAAAGTGTAGATCTCGAACTTCGCGCCGACATCGATCCCGCGCGTCGGCTCGTCGAACAGCAGCACGCCCATGTCGCGCGCGAGCCAGCGGCCGATCACGACCTTCTGCTGGTTGCCGCCCGACAGCTCGCCGACCGCCTGCGCCGCACCGTGCGTGCGGATCCGCAGCGCGTCGATCTGCTGCTCGGCGAGCGCCGTTTCACGCGCGGAGTCGACGATGCCGCCGCGCGCGAGCCGGTCGAGCTGACCGAGCGACACGTTCGCGGTGATCGACTGCGACAGCAGCAGCCCTTCGCCCTTGCGATCCTCGGTAATCAGCGCGATACCCAGCTTCACCGCATCGACGGGAGAATCGATCTTCGCCGGCTTCAGCGGCTGGCCGACCGCGATCATCCCCGCATCCGGCGTATCGGCGCCGTAAATCAGCCGCAGCAGCTCGGTGCGCCCCGCGCCGATCAGCCCCGAGATGCCGAAGATTTCGCCCGCGCGCACCTCGAGCGACACGTCGCGCACGGCCGTCCCGCGCGTGAGCCCCGACACGACGAGCCGCGGCGCGCCGATATGGCGCTCGCCGAGATCGATCTGCTCGCCGATCTCGCGCCCGACCATCAGCGTGACGAGCCCGTCGGACGTCGTCGCTGCCATATCGCCCGCATGCACGAGCCGGCCGTCGCGCAACACCGCGACGCGCTCGGCAACACGCGCGAGTTCCTCGAGCCGGTGCGAAATGTAGACGATCGCGACGCCGCGCGCCTTCAGCCGGTCGATCTGCTCGAACAGCAGCTCGACTTCGCGCGCGGTCAGCATCGCGGTCGGCTCGTCGAGAATCAGCACGCGGCAGTCGCCGATCAGGTTGCGCGCGATCTCGACCATCTGCTGATGGCCGATGCCGAGTGCACCGACTGGCGTATCGGGATCGACCGCGTCGAGCCCGACCTGCGCCATCGCGGCACGCGCGTCCTCGCGCAGCCGCGCACGATCGATGATCCCGAAGCGGCGCGGCAGGCGGTTCAGGAACAGGTTTTCGGCGATCGTCAGCGTCGGCAGCAGGTTCAGCTCCTGCATCACCATGCGCACGCCGAGCGCCTCGGCCTGCGTGCGGCTGGCCGGCGCATACGCGTGGCCGCCGAGCTGCATCGTGCCGGTGGTCGGGTCGACGAGCCCGCCGATGATCTTCGACAGCGTGCTCTTGCCGGCGCCGTTCTCGCCCGTCAGCGCGAGCGCCTGGCCCGCTTCGAGCGTCAGCGTGACGTCGGCGAGCACGGGTTCGGCATAGGTCTTGCCGATGCCGGATACGGACAGCACGGGAGGGGCTGAACGGGAGGGTTGGAAGGTCGGTTCCATCGCGATCCTGGTTGCGGCCGCGCGCACGCGGCGCGCGGGTGTGACGCTCACAAGTGCATGTGCATGCAGTGGCCGTGATCGCGCTCACTCCGGATAACGGCCGCCACGCCGGATTCTTGAGGGCGGCGGCCGGCCCGGAGCCGCGTCACTTCGTCACGAGATCCACCGGCGTCTCGACCACGCCGGACATGTCGGCCTGCTTGCGGTGCTCGGAGATCGCCTTGAGCGCGGTGTCGATGCCGAATACGGCCTGCTTCGCCGCGTACTGGTCGGCAGTCGCGAGCACGCGGCCGTCCTTCAGCATCGGCTTGATCGCGTTGATGTTGTCGTAGCCGACCACGAGCACCTTGCCCTGCTTGCCGGCCGCGCGCACGGCCGACACCGCGCCGATCGCCATGTTGTCGTTGCCGCACAGCAGCGCCTTCAGGTTCGGGTATTCGTTGAGCATCGCGGCAGCCACCGCATTGCCCTTGTCGATTTCCCATTCGCCCGACTGCACCGACACGACCTTCATCCCGCCCGCCTTCATCGCGTCCTGGAAGCCGGCCGTGCGCTGCTGCGCATTGGTCGTCGTCGACACGCCTTCGACGATGCCGACCTGGTCGCCCGCCTTCAGCCGCTTCGCGAGGTAATCGCCGATCTTGCGCGCCCCCTTGCGGTTGTCCGGGCCGACGAACGGCACGTTCAGGTTCTTCGACTTCAGCACGTCGGGATCGAGCCGGTTGTCGATGTTCACGACGATGATGCCCGCGTCGACCGCCTTCTTCACGACCGGCACGAGCGCCTTCGAATCGGCCGGCGCGAGCACGATCGCATCGACCTTCGACACGATCATCTGCTCGACGATGCGGATCTGGTTCGCGGTGTCGGTCTCGTCCTTGATGCCGTTGGTGATCAGGTCGAACTGATTCGCGTTGTGCTTCTGGTATTCCTTCGCGCCGGTTTCCATGGTCAGGAAGAACTCGTTGGCGAGTGACTTCATCACGAGCGCGACCTTCGGTTTGGCCGCGGCTTGCGCGTGGACGGCCGGTGCGGCAGCAACCGCGACGGCGGCGAGCGCGGCGGTCAGGAAGCGACGGCGAAAGCGGACATTCATACACATCTCCTGGCGACTGGCCCGTAGGGCCGGACTGTTGTTTTAATGTGAGCAAACGTTTGCGCCACACTACCCGGGCAATGGCCATCGATGCTGCTGTCGGTACCACGGAATGGAAGCGAGGCAGACGGCCGACTGCCTGGCGCGTGCTGTCGTAGACGCGCCGCCGCCGGCGGGACGCCGGCGGAGTGAAAGCAATGCTGTACCGATTCGCTTCGACGCGCAACCTGTCTGATCAATATTTAAGGGTTTATTCGGAGTGCCAGATCGTGCCGCGCGACGCGCAAATGCGACAGTCGCGACGACGCCACACATCACGCCGGATCCTGCGACGCGGGTTCGTCTTCGTCGATCGCCGGCGGCTCGCCGAAGCGGTTCGCATGCGGCGTACCGGCGATGAAACCGTTCATCACGAACAACGCGATCGCACCGACGATCGGCACGAACAGCAGCAGCATCCACCACCCCGACTTGTCGATGTCGTGTAGCCGCTTCACGGTGACCGCCAGCCACGACCACGTCGCGACGACGGCGATCGCGACCGCGACAAGCACCACCACCAGCGGCAGATCGTCGTTCGACGAACCGCGCGAACCCGCGTCGAAGAACACGCCGATCAACCCGGAAACCAGCGTGTAGATCCACCACGGCAGGCGCTCGGTCCGGCCTTTGAAGGAAAAGAGAAACCACTTCAGATTCATTGTTCGCCTCTTCGTCGTGCGGCGTGAACACCCGCCATCAGACAATGCACGCGCATTGAATCATATCTTCCGAAACATGGCCCGGCCTGGATGGCCGGCACCGGATCGAAGCGTTCACCTGTGCCGTCTTGTTGTTCTGTTGGCACGAGAACGCGTGTCGATCGCCGCTCATGGCGAAGAACCGGGCGGGAGCAGCATCCGCAACCGATGGTCCGATGAATCATGCAACCGTGACGGCAGCCGTTCCGCTGCTGCCGCCCGGTGTACGACGCGATGCGCGCACGTCGCGCCATCCGGGGCGACTGCCCGGACGGCGCGCAACCGTCAAACGGCTTCGCGCAACAGCCCCGCGATTTCCGCTTCGTTCAGGTGCGGCGCGAACATCTCGATCAGCCGGTACGCATACGCGCGCAGGAACGCGCCCTTGCGCAGACCGACGCGCGTCGTGCTCGCCTCGAACAGGTGCTGCGTATCGAGCGCGACGAGCCCCGTGTCGCGCTGCGGATCGTAGGCCATCGCGGCGACCACGCCGATCCCCATCCCGAGCTCGACGTAGGTCTTGATCACGTCCGCATCGATTGCGGTCAGCACGACGTCCGGCACCGCGCCCGCCTGCGTGAACGCCTGGTCGATGTGCGAGCGGCCCGTGAAGTCCTGGTCGTACGTGATGATCGGGTACTCGGAGATTTCCTCGAGCGTCAGGTTCTCGCGGCCGACGAGCGGGTGCCCCTTCGGCACGACGACCGTGTGGTGCCACGAATAGCACGGGAACGTGACGATGTCCGGGTAGCGGTCGAGCGCCTCGGTCGAGATGCCGAGATCGGCTTCGCCGTTCAGGATCATCTGCGCGATCTGCTGCGGGCTGCCCTGGCGCAGCGCCAGATGCACCTTCGGGAACACGTCGGTGAACTGCCGGATCACCTTCGGCAGCGCGTAGCGCGCCTGCGTGTGCGTCGTCGCGACGACGAGGTGGCCGCTGTCCTGGTCGGCGAACTGGCGCGCGACACGGCGCAGGTTCTCGGCATCGAGCAGCATCCGCTCGATCAGCTGGTGCACGGCCTTGCCGGGCTCCGTCAGGCCCGTCAACCGCTTGCCGCGCCGGATGAAGATGTCGACGCCCAGTTCATCCTCGAGATCCTTGATCTGCTTCGACACGCCCGACTGCGACGTGTACAGCACGTTCGCGACTTCCGTCAGGTTCATGTTCTGGCGCACCGCTTCGCGCACGAACCGCAATTGCTGAAAATTCATGGGTATGCCTCTTAGGCTGTCGTTGTTTGATTGTCGATTCGGAGCGTATTCCGCCCCCTGCCCTGCATTTTCTCGTCAACGCGCGGGAAACACACGCACCGCGCGCGGCACGGCCGTCGCACCGTCGCCGACCTGCAACGACAGCGCCCGCCATGCATCGCGATCGAGTTCGGCCTCGAGCGCACCGCCCGCGCGTGCCTCGAGCTCCACACGCACCGACCCGCCGAGCGGAATCACGCGGCGCACGTCCACCGCGATGCCGTCGCGGTGCCCTTCGCCCGCCGGCCACAGCTGCAGGTCGTGCGGTCGCACGTAGGCGTTCGCGGGGCCCGCGAAATCGGCGTCGACCTCGATCGGCGCAGCCGCGCCCTCGGCGACGAAGCCGCGCCCGGCCACTGTGCCCGGCAGCCGGTTCGCCGCGCCGAGAAACTCGTACACGAACGCGCTTTGCGGATGATCGTAGACGTCCTGCGGGCTGCCGACCTGCTCGACGTGGCCGCGATTCAGCACGACGATGCGGTCCGCGACTTCCAGCGCCTCCTCCTGGTCGTGCGTGACGAAGATCGTCGAGATGTGCAGGTCGTCGTGCAGCCGGCGCAGCCAGCCGCGCAACTCCTTGCGGACCTTCGCGTCGAGCGCGCCGAACGGCTCGTCGAGCAGCAGCACCTTCGGCTCGACCGCGAGCGCGCGGGCCAGCGCGATGCGCTGGCGCTGGCCGCCCGACAGCTCGGACGGATAGCGCTGCGCGAGCCAGTCGAGCTGCACGAGCTTCAGCAATTCATGCACCTTGTCGCGAATCGCCGCCTCCGACGGCCGCTCGCGGCGCGGCTTCACGCGCAGCCCGAATGCGACGTTCTCGAATACCGTCATGTGGCGGAACAGCGCGTAGTGCTGGAACACGAAGCCGACCTGGCGATCGCGCGCGCCGACCGACGCGACATCGAGCCCCTGCAGCACGACCTGGCCGGCGTCCGCGTGCTCGAGGCCCGCGATCACGCGCAGCAGCGTGGTCTTGCCGCAGCCGGACGGCCCGAGCAGTGCAACCAGTTCGCCCGGCGGAAAGTCGAGCGATACGTTGTCGAGCGCGGTGAAATCGCCGAAGCGCTTCTGAAGGTTACGGACGGTGATACCCATTCTGGTTGCCTCTTTACGATTTCGACGAAACGGCGGCGACGGGGCCGGCATGTGCGGGAACGGTGTCGCTCGCGCCGGCCAGTTCGGCGGCGAGATGACGCTCGGCGATCAGCTTCAGCGCGAGCGTCACGAGCGCGAGCAGCGCCAGCACCGACGCCACCGCGAACGCCGCCGCGAAGTTGTATTCGTTGTACAGGATCTCGACGTGCAGCGGCATCGTGTCGGTCACGCCGCGGATGTGGCCCGACACGACCGACACTGCGCCGAACTCGCCCATCGCGCGCGCGTTGCACAGGATCACGCCGTACAGCAGGCCCCACCTCACGTTCGGCAGCGTCACGCGCCGGAAGATCTGCCAGCCCGACGCGCCGAGCACACGCGCGGCTTCCTCCTCGTCGGTGCCTTGCGCCTGCATCAGCGGGATCAGCTCGCGCGCGACGAACGGGAACGTGACGAAGATGGTCGCGAGCACGATGCCCGGCACCGCGAAGATGATCTGCACGTCGTGGTCCTGCAGCCACGGCCCGAGCCAGCCCTGCGCGCCGAACAGCAGCACGTACACGAGGCCCGAGATCACGGGCGACACCGAGAACGGCAGGTCGATCAGCGTCGTCAGCAGCGCCTTGCCGCGGAATTCGAACTTCGCGATCGCCCACGACGCGCACACGCCGAACACGAGGTTCAGCGGCACGGCGATCACCGCGACGGTCAGCGTCAGCTTGATCGCCGACCACGCATCGGGATCGGCCAGCGATTCGAGATAGAAGCCGACGCCCTTGCGCAGCGCCTCGACGAACACCGCGGCGAGCGGCACGACGAGGAAGAACGCGAGGAACGCCAGCGCGATGCCCGTGAGCAGCCAGCGCACGACGCGCGACTCGCTGACGGGGTCGAGCCGTTTCGTGGCGCGCACGGCCGGCGACGGGGTTTTCAGCACGACGGTGGCCTCCTGGCTCATTGCTGGCCTCCTGCTGCGACGGCGGTGACGGCGGCGGGCGCGGGGCCGCTGGCGCCCTTGCTCGTGCGGCGCTGCAAATACCATTGCAGCGTGTTGATCAGCAGCAGCATCAGGAACGACACGACCAGCATCACGACCGCCAGCGCGGTCGCGCCCGCGTAGTCGTACTGCTCGAGCTTCGTGATGATCAGCAGCGACGTGATCTCGGATTTCATCGGCACGTTGCCGGCGATGAAGATCACCGACCCGTATTCGCCGAGCGCACGCGCGAACGCGAGCGCGAAACCGGTGAGGAGCGCCGGCAGCACGGCCGGCAGCACGACGCGGCGGAACGTCAGCCAGCGCGATGCGCCGAGGCATGCTGCCGCTTCTTCCTGCTCGCGCTCGAAATCCTCGAGCACCGGCTGCACGGTGCGCACGACGAACGGCAGCCCGATGAAGGTCAGCGCGACCAGCACACCGGCCGGCGTGAACGCGATCTTGATGCCGAGCGGCGCGAGATACTGGCCGACCCAGCCGTTGGTCGCGTAGACGGCCGCGAGCGAGATGCCGGCGACCGACGTCGGCAGCGCGAACGGCAGGTCGACGATCGCATCGACGAGGCGCTTGAACGGGAACGTGTAGCGCACGAGCACCCACGCGACGAGGAAGCCGAACACGGCGTTGATCAGCGCGCCGCCAAGTGCGGACGTGAACGTCAGCCGGTACGACGCGAGCACGCGCGGCGACGTGACGGCGGTGACGAACTGGTCCCACGACAGCGTCGCGGTCTTCAGGAACGTGGCGGCGAGCGGGATCAGCACCACGAGGCTCAAATAGGCCACCGTGATGCCGAGTGTCACGCCGAAACCGGGCAGCGCGCTCGGCTTGCGAAAGGTGTACGTCGTCATCGGATGCTCTTGCTGGGTCGATGCTGCTCATGGGTCCGACGCAAACGCCGGCGCAGTGAATCGCGCCGGCAGGCCGTCGGGGATGCGGCGCGCTGCGTGGCGCGCCGCTGTCGTTATGGCGTTACTGCGGCTTGTAGATCGAGTCGAACACGCCGCCGTCCGCGAAATGCGTCTTCTGCGCATTCGTCCAGCCGCCGAACGTGTCGTCGACCGTGTACAGCTTCAGCTTCGGGAACTGCTTCGTCAGTTCCGCCGGCACGTTCTTCGAACGCGGCCGGTAGTAGTTGCGCGCCGCGATCTCCTGGCCCTGCGGGCTGTACAGGAAATTCAGGTACGCGTCGGCCAGCTTGCGCGTGCCCTTCTTGTCGACCACCTTGTCGACGACCGCGACGGGCGGCTCGGCCAGGATGCTCACGGACGGCACGACGATCTCGAACTTGTCGGTGCCGAATTCCTTCACCGACAGGAATGCCTCGTTTTCCCATGCGATCAGCACGTCGCCGATCCCGCGCTGCACGAAGCTCGTCGTCGCGCCTCGCGCGCCCGAATCCAGCACGCCTGCGTTCTTGTAGAGCTTCGTGACGAATTCCTTGGCCGTCTGCTCGTTGCCGCCCGGCTTGTGCACGGCGTACGCCCATGCGGCCAGGTAGTTCCAGCGTGCGCCGCCCGAGGTCTTCGGATTCGGCGTGACGATCGAGATGCCCGGCTTGGTCAGGTCGTCCCAGTCCTTGATTCCCTTCGGATTGCCCTTGCGCACCAGGAACACGATCGTCGACGTGTACGGCGATGCGTTGTCGGGCAGGCGCTTCTGCCAGTCCTTGTTCACAAGCCCCTTGTTCGCGAGCGCGTCGATGTCGTACGCGAGCGCCAGCGTGACGACGTCGGCCTGCAGGCCGTCGAGCACCGAGCGCGCCTGCGCGCCGGACCCGCCGTGCGACTGCTTGAAGTTGACGGTCTCGCCCGTCTTCGCCTTCCACTCCTTGCCGAACGCCTGGTTGAAGTCCTGATACAGCTCGCGCGTCGGGTCGTACGACACGTTCAGGAACGTCGTATCGGCCTGGGCATGCGTCGCGACGCCCAGCGCCGCCGCCGCGCCCAGCGCGAGTGTTGCGATCAGGCGGCCCACTCCGCCCACCAGCCCCGTATTGCGCTTCGCCATCCTTGGTTCTCCAGTGTTGTCGGTATTGCGATGTCGGGCCAGTCTAACGAACGGGTTACATGATTAAAAATAATCGTTCTTCATTTTTTAATACTCAAAAGTGCTAACGCAGACGGGATGGACGGTTGCGGCAGATAAACCGCCGTCCGGACGTCGCGAAATCACGCCGGAACCGGCGTGATCGCGTCGAACCTCAAGTAACACTTGAAATTCCCGAAGTACTGTATAAAAATACAGCTCACTGTCTATCCATACAGTTGAGCCATGACCAAACTCACCGCCCGTCAGCAGCAAGTGTTCGACTTGATCCGTCGCGCGATCGAGCGCTCCGGATTCCCGCCCACCCGCGCCGAGATCGCGGCCGAACTGGGCTTCAGCTCGCCGAATGCGGCCGAGGAGCACCTGCGTGCGCTGGCACGCAAGGGCGTGATCGAGCTGGCTGCCGGCGCGTCGCGCGGCATCCGCCTGCTCGGCATCGACGATGCCCCGCACCAGTTCACGCTGCCGCACGCCGGCCTGATGCAGTTGTCGCTGCCGCTCGTCGGCCGCGTCGCAGCCGGTAGCCCGATCCTTGCGCAGGAGCACATCTCGCAGCACTACGCATGCGATCCCGCGCTGTTCACGAGCAAGCCCGACTACCTGTTGAAGGTGCGCGGCCTGTCGATGCGCGACGCCGGCATTCTCGACGGCGACCTCCTCGCCGTGCAGAAGCGCACGGAAGCGAAGGACGGCCAGATCATCGTCGCGCGTCTCGGCGACGACGTCACGGTCAAGCGCCTGATGCGCCGGCCGGGCGGTCTCGAGCTGATCGCGGAGAACCCGGATTACGAAAACATCTTCGTCAAGGCCGGCAGCGCGGAATTCGCGCTGGAAGGCATCGCCGTCGGGCTGATCCGCTCGGGCGAACTCTGACATTCCGTCTCGCTGAGGAGAACATCATGGAACGCCTTGCCCGCCTGCTGCCTTTCCGTCAATTCGGTCGCCTGCGTCATCTGCGCGGCCGGACGCCCTGCGCACCGCTCTCCGCGGCCGCGCCCGTGCAAGAAGAAGTCGCAGTCGAACGGCAGGCCTCCCTGCTGCCGTCGGCGCTCCCCGCGTTCGCGCGGGTATCGCTGAACGCCGGCCTGAATCACGCGGAACCCGCGCGCCGCGCGCCGGTGCGCGTCTATCACGGCCGTTCGCGCCTGATCATGGTCGGTACGATCGATGCTGTATGCCGGATGATCGACCGCTGCATCGCAGAGGAACGATCGGCTACGCCTGGCGGTCTCTGATTGCGGAACATCCCCGCACCGGAGGCAACGTGACTGGATCTTCGAGCCGCGCATGGCGGCTCAAGCCCCTGCTGATCGTCGTGCTGGCCATCGCCGTCGTGGCGGCGATCGGCTATGCGTACGCGTCACCGTATGTCGCGCTCGGTCGCCTGAAATCGGCGATCGACGCGCGCGACGCGCAGGCCATCAGCGAATATGTCGATTTCCCGTCGCTGCGCATCAGCCTGAAGCAGCAGGTCACGGAAGAGTTGATGCGCCGGATCGACGCGGTGAAGAAGAACAATCCGTTCGCAGTCATCGGCGCGCTGATCGGGTCCGCATTGGTCGGCACGCTGGTCGATGCGTACGCAACACCGGAGGGTGTGGCCGCGCTGATGAGTGGATTGCCGCCACGCGGCAATCCGGGCGAGCGCCCGCCCGACTGGTCGAATCAGCCGCAAGGCAATGCACCGACGGATACGCCGGCCACACCGCAGGCCAATCCGGCGCCGGCAAGCGCCGTCGCTCCGGGCAACGACGCGGCGGCTGCGTCATCACCGGCTCCGGCCTCTGCCGCGCCGGCCAATGCGAACGATGCAACGCATGCGCCGCATCAGCAGCAAACCAGCGCGGGCTACCGGAATATCGACGAATTCGTCGTGACGTACCAGCGCAGTGCCGACGGCACGCGCTACGCGGCGGTATTCCACCGCTTCGGGCTATTCTCGTGGAAATTGTCCGCGATCGACCTGCACGCGTAGCAGGCCGCGCGGTACCCGTGCCACTGATGCGGCACGGCGCCTGACCGGCGCGCATCGCCGGTCAGGCCGTCATCGAATCATTCGATCATTTGCCGTTCGCCGTGGCGGCTTCCCGCTCGCGGGCGATTTCTTCTTTCTGCTCCTGTGCCGACGAACACGCCACCAGGATGCTGCAGTTCACGCGATCGAGCAGTTGCGTATTGCCCGACCCCATCCACCATCTCGACAGCCCGCTGCGGCAGCGGTGGCCGACGACGACGAGGTCAACCTTCAGTTCCGTCGCGAGATTCGCGATTTCGTCGATCGGATAGCCAAATGCGAAATGGCCCTCGGCCTGTACACCGCGCTCACGCAGCCAGTTCACGCCTTCCTGCAGGATTTCACGCGCGGTTTCCTCGAACCGTCCGCACGCGACATCGGTCAGCAGACCCGCGCTTTGCGCAATGCTCGAACGCATGTCGACGACCGACAGCAAGTGCGTTTCGGCCTTCAGGTCCATTGCGAGATTGGCACCGCAGCGCAGTGCCTTGCGCCCTTCGAGCGTGCCGTCGTAACACAGCAAAATCTTGTTGTAGCTAGCCATGAAACCTCCCTATCGCGACAACGAGCCTACGCATTCATCATGGTGCGCCGCAATTCAGGACGCAAGGGATGGAAAACGCTGATTCGCCCCGCTCGGCGCGTGCGCGATGATGCAGTGCACGATCGGTGCGCGCATGCATCGCACCGTGCAGGCATGCCCTGAAGAGACGCAGCCGATGCACTAGAATGGCCCGTTCGTACTCCAGCGGGCCATCAACACGCCGGCGTCGCGCGCTTCGGTCATGCCCATGTGACAAGCAATCGCGCGATCCGTTCGCCAACCGGCCACGCATCGGGCCGCCAGGCGCGCCCGCTTACAACGACAACATGCCCATGTCCGTCGCACCGATCGATTTCCGCAACGTCGAAAAGCGCTATGGCGACAAGCTCGTCGTCAACGACCTGTCCTTCAACGTGCAGGCCGGCGAATGCTACGGCCTGCTCGGGCCGAACGGCGCCGGCAAGACCACCACGCTGAAAATGCTGCTCGGTCTCGCGCATCCCGATGCCGGCACCATTTCCCTGTGTGGCGAACCGGTTCCATCGCGTGCACGGCATGCACGCCAGCGCGTCGGCGTCGTCCCGCAATTCGACAATCTCGACCCCGACTTCACTGTCCGCGAGAACCTGCTCGTGTTCAGCCGCTATTTCGGGATGTCGGCGCAGGCCGCACGCGCACTCGTGCAGCCGCTGCTCGAATTCGCGAAGCTCGAGAGCAAGGCCGATGCGAAGGTCGGCGAACTGTCGGGCGGCATGCGGCGGCGCCTCACGCTCGCCCGCGCGCTCGTCAACGATCCCGACGTGCTGGTGCTCGACGAGCCGACGACGGGCCTCGATCCGCAGGCGCGGCACCTGATGTGGGAGCGGTTGCGCTCGCTGCTCGCACGCGGCAAGACGATCCTGATCACCACGCATTTCATGGAAGAAGCCGAACGCCTGTGCGATCGGCTGTGCGTGATCGAGGAAGGCCGCAAGATCGCCGAAGGCGCGCCGCACGCACTGATCGAATCGGAGATCGGCTGCGACGTGATCGAGATCTACGGGCCGGATCCGGCCGCGCTGCGCGACGAGTTGTCGGCATTTGCGAAGCACACCGAGATCAGCGGCGAGACGCTGTTCTGCTACGTCAGCGATGCGGAGCCGCTCAGCGCGCGACTCAAGGGTCGCACGGGGTTGCGCTATCTGCATCGCCCGGCCAATCTGGAGGATGTGTTCCTGCGGCTTACGGGCCGCGAAATGCAGGACTGATCGATCATGGACGTGCGCAACTATTCCGCCGCCACACCGTCCGCGCCGCCGCGCGAGTCACGCTTCGCGATCGCGATGCCCGCGAACGCAACGAACTGGATTGCCGTCTGGCGGCGCAACTATCTCGTCTGGCGCAAGCTCGCGCTCGCGTCGATGTTCGGCAATCTTGCCGATCCGATGATCTATCTGTTCGGGCTGGGTTTCGGGCTCGGCCTGATGCTCGGCCATGTCGACGGCGTGTCGTATATCGCGTTCCTGGCGGCCGGCACGGTCGGGTCGAGCGTGATGATGTCCGCGAGCTTCGAGTCGATGTATTCGGGCTTCTCGCGGATGCACGTGCAGCGCACGTGGGAAGCGATCATGCATACGCCGCTCGCGCTCGGCGACATCGTGCTCGGCGAAATCGTCTGGGGCGCCAGCAAGGCGATGCTGTCGGGGGTCGCGATCATGCTGGTCGCGAGTGCGCTCGGCTATGCGCAGTTTCCGTCGATGCTCGCGGCGCTGCCCGTGATCGCGCTCGCGGGCCTCGCGTTTGCCAGCATCGCGATGATCGTCACGGCACTTGCGCCGTCCTACGATTTCTTCATGTTTTATCAGACGCTCGTGCTGACGCCGATGCTGCTGCTGTCGGGCGTGTTCTTCCCGATCACGCAGTTGCCGCCCGTCGCGCAGCACGCGGCGCAGGCGCTGCCGCTCGCGAACGCGGTCGAGCTGATCCGGCCCGCGATGCTCGGACGGCCGGCCACCGACATCGCGTTGCACGTCGCGGTGCTCGCGGGCTACGCGGTCGGCGGATTCCTGCTGTCCGCGTGGCTGTTCCGGCGGCGGATGATGCGCTGACAGCCGGCGCACCGGGCACCGGCTTCATGCGACGACGTTACTCGTCGTCGTCGCTCCACGGGATCTCGACGTCGGTCAGGAACGCGACGGTCGCGAGCGGGCCGCCTTCCTGGCGACCAAGCTTGCCGTCCGCGCGATGCCATTCGACGCGGAACTGCGTACCCGGATCGTCGGCCACCAGATAGACCGAACGCAGTTCGTCCGCATCGGCTTCGTCCACCGGGCCGTCGAACGATACCAGCATCTTCTGCGGCCACAGTCCGTTGACGGGATCGTAAATGCGGTCGCCCTGCGGAATGTCGATGCTGGCTTCGACGCCGATCGTTGAAGAGGCTTCGATGATCATCGTGCCGAGCGCGTTCAGCACGGCAGTTGCCCGCGCGGAATTGGCCTGGCGGATCGCGAGATCGCCGCGCGTCAGCGCCTTTTCGAGTCGAGGATGGATCTTCGGTTGGGTCATGCGTTTTCCTGTTTGCTTCTTGTAAAGGGCGCCGCACGCGTGAAGCGGCAGCGCCGGATGAATATGAACACGGCTATGGCACCGGGCCGGCGCGCGTCAGAACCCGAACGCGATCGCGAGCAAGCCGCTCACGATCCCGAACACGACGACGAGCGTCGCGACGATCGCCAGCATGTACGGCTTGAACGAACGCGCGAGCATCGCGAGCGACGGCACGCTGATCGGCGGCAGCGTCATCAGCAGCGCGGCGGCCGGACCGACGCCCATGCCGAGCGACAGCATCGCCTGGATGATCGGCACCTCGCCGGCAGTCGGGATCACGAACAGCATGCCCGCGACCGCGAATGCGACGATCCAGCCCAGATGATTGCCAATGTCCGGGCCGATATGCGGGAACAGCCATGCGCGCGCGGCGCCGAGCAGCAGCACGAGCACGATGTATTCGGGCACGAGCCGCACGGCCATGCGCGCGAGCAGCTTCATCCAGCGGACGAAGGGATTGCCGGCCGCGGCCTGCTCGGCCGCCAGCGCGGCGAGCTGCGCATCGTCGATGCTGCGGTCTTCAGGTCGCGCAATGCGGTTCAGCAGATAGCCGATCCCGAACACCATCGCGATGCCCAGCACGAGGCGCAGCGCGCTCCAGTGCCAGCCGAGCACGAAGCCCATGAACACCAGCGCGGCCGGATTCAGCACCGTGTTGCCGAGCCAGAACGCGACCGCGCCGCCCGGCGACGCATGGCGCGCACGCAGGCCCGCGACGACCGGCGCCGCGCAGCACGTGCACATCATTCCGGGCAGCGACAGCAGGCCGCCCGCGGCCACACTGCCGAACCCGGTACGGCCGAGCACGCGCGCGACCCAGTGTGCGGGCAGCAGCGCCTGCACGGCCGAGCCGAGCAGCAGGCCGAGCACCATCGCCTGCCAGATCGCCTTGCCGTACGCCCATGCGTAGTCGAGCGCGGCCTTCAGCGACGGCTCGGGGGCGGTCGCCGACGTGCCCATCAGGATCGACTGGCCGATCGAATGGTGCTCGGCGGCAACGAACGCCTTGTTGTAGTACGGAAACCATTTCACATAGAACAGTCCCGCGACCGCGATCAGCAGGAAGGTCATCCAGCCGAGGGCCGGACTGGGTTGGGCGCGTGTGGTCGTCATCGTGTGGTCGTCGATTGGTCTTGGTCGGTTTCGGATTTCGCGCCTGCGGCAAGCGCGGCCGATGCGGGCAACCCGGTTTGCGCGAGTTCGGCCAGCAGCGTGCGCGCCTGGTCGCGCACGTCGGCCGCGTTGGGCCGGAACGTGAACGTCAACGCCCGGTTCGGCTTGTTGTACGCCGCGCGGTAGGTCCGTGCGTAGGCGGGATCGTAATGCTTGTCGATCAGCTCGGTGAACAGGTCGGCGCGCGCGTTCGCGTCGATCAGCGCATTCCAGTGCGTCACCTGTTCACGGCTATGCAGGCCGATCAGCCGATGAAGCTGCGCCTTGAACGCGTCCGGTTCGTTGAACAGGTGCGCGTAATCGTCGAGAAGGAACGCGATCCGCTCGTCGTGCGCCGCGTCGACATGCACCCACGGCCCTGCGTGAAACGCTTCGATCAGCGCGATCGGCAACTGAACGAGCCCGATCCTGCGGCTTTCCGATTCGACGAACACCGGCCATTCGGGGTCGAAACGTCCAAGCGTTTCGACGAGCCCCGAATCGAATCCCTTCTGCGTCGGCTGCGGCTTGCCCGGCAGCGCGCCGAGCAGCGAACCGCGATGGCACGCGAGCGCCTCGAGATCGAGCGTCTGCGCGCCCACGTCGTGCAGCGCGTTCAGCAGGCGCGTCTTGCCGCAGCCCGTATGGCCGACGAGCGCGATGTAACGAAAGCGCGTCGGCAGCGAATCGAGCGTCGCGCACACCGACTGGCGGTACGCCTTGTAGCCGCCGTCGAGCTGGCGCGCCTTCCAGCCGATCAGGTTGAACCAGGTCGTCATCGAGCCCGAGCGCTTGCCGCCGCGCCAGCAGTAGATCAGCGGCCGCCAGTTGCGCGGCCGGTCGGCGAACGTCGTGTCGAGATGGCGCGCGATGTTGCGCGCGACGATCGCCGCGCCGACGCGCGTCGCCTCGTACGGCGACACCTGGCGGTACATCGTGCCGACGAGCACGCGTTCTTCGTTACTGAGCACGGGCGCGTTCAGCGCGCCGGGAATATGGTCCTCGGCGAACTCGAGCGGCGTGCGCACGTCGATGATCTCGTCGAACTCGCCGGCGCGATCGAGGGTGACAATCAGGTTCTTCAATTTGGCGTCGAACAGGGGCGATGCGGCTCGATGAGCCGCATGAACACGGAAGGCGGATTGACGATTATCTCACGGGCCGGCGTCTCGGGCCGCGCACGGCAGTCGGCGGCGCCGATGCGACCTGCATCGCGTCGATCAGGTGATCGCGGAACGCCCGTACCGACGCGGGCAGATCGCGCCCCGCCATCGTCTGCACCTGGATGCTGCGCTCGCGCAGTTGCGGGTTCGTCACGGGCACGACGACGAAGCCGTCCGCATCGAAACGGTCGCGCACCGACAGCAGCCCCGTGAACATCACCGCGCCCGTGCGCCGCGCGTAGCCGTACATCGCCGCGGTGTTGTTGCTCGTCAGTTCGGGCTCGAGCAGCAGCCCGTCGAGCGCACACGCAATGTCGATCAGCTGGCGCACCGTCGTGCCGGCCTCGGGCAGCACATGCGCGTGCCGCGCGACATCGGCGAGCGACACCGCGTCGCGCGTCGCGAGCGGATGGTCGTGCCGCACCAGCGCGAAGACCGGCGCGCGCTCGGTGTGCTCGACGCGCACGCCCTTCTCCGGCGCGAGACTGAAGGTCAACGCGATGTCCGCGTCGCCGTCACGCACCCGCCGCGTCGCTTCCGCCGGCGACACGACCCACACGGTGAAATCGACGCCTGGGTGGCGCGCCTTGAAGCTCGCAAGCGCGCCGGGCAGGAAATCGATCGCGAACCCTTCCGAGCACGCGAGTTTCAGCAGGCTGCCGTGCAGCGCGTCGAGCCCGCCGATGTCCTTCATCACGTGCTCGGCTTCCAGCAGGCTGCGCTGCGCGAACGCCAGCAGCCGCTCGCCGGCCTCCGACAGCGCCATCCCGCGCGGCCGGCGCTCGAACAACGGTGCGCCGAGCCCGCTCTCGAGCTTCGCGATCTGGCGACTGATCGCCGACACGGCCACGTGCAGCCGCGCGGACGCGTCGCTGATCGAGCCGGTGCGCGCCACCTCGACGAAATACCGCAACGCCAGGCCATGCAGGAAAGCCGCCATCGTTCTGTCTCCGCGCCGCATCCGGCCACGCTGCTTTGCCTTTTCGGCAAAGAAAGGTTCGAAATTCGATCATTGTGACAAAAAAAACGGCTTTCTAGAATCGATCGCACTTCACGTTGCATGCGCGGTCCGCGCGCGTGGCGACCCCGTCAGAGGAGACACGACTTGAGCCGTACCGCCGCCCTCCAGCACGCGCTGAACCAGTTCGAATCCGGTGCGTTCTTCACGACCCTGAGCCGCCGCGTCGGCCTGCGCACCGAAAGCCAGGACAGCGGCAACGAAGCCGCGCTGCGCGCGTACCTGACCGACGAAATCGCGCCCGAGGCTGCCCGCCTCGGCTTCACGTCGCGGATCGTCGACAACCCCGTCGACGACGGCGGCCCGTTCCTGCTCGCATCGCGTCATGAAGACGACGCGCTGCCGACCGTGCTGATCTACGGCCATGGCGACGTCGTGCGCGGCTACGACGCGCAGTGGCGCGCGCCGCTGTCGCCGTGGACGCTGACGGCCGACGGCGACCGCTGGTACGGCCGCGGCAGCGCCGACAACAAGGGCCAGCACACGATCAACCTGGCCGCGCTCGCCAGCGTGCTCGACGCACGCGGCGGCCGGCTCGGCTTCAACGCGAAGCTGCTGATCGAGATGGGTGAGGAAACCGGATCGCCGGGCCTCGACGCGCTATGCCGCCAGGAACGCGACGCGCTCGCGGCCGACGTGCTGATCGCGTCCGACGGCCCGCGCATCGCCGCCGCACGCCCGACCGTGTTCCTCGGCTCGCGCGGCTCGGTCAACTTCAAGCTGAGCCTGCGCGCCCGCGACGGCGCGCATCACTCCGGCAACTGGGGCGGGCTGCTGCGCAACCCGGCGATCGTGCTCGCGCATGCGCTCGCGAGCCTCGTCGACGCGCGCGGCGCAATTTGCGTCGAAGGGCTGCGCCCGCCGCCGATCCCGGCCACCGTGCGCGACGCGCTCGCCGATCTGTCCGTCGGCGGCGGCCCCGGCGACCCGGCTCTCGACGCCGACTGGGGCGAGCCCGGCCTCTCCGCGGCCGAGCGCGTGTTCGGCTGGAACACGTTCGAGATCCTCGCGTTCAAGGCCGGCAATCCCGAGCATCCCGTCAATGCGATCCCGCCCGTCGCGTACGCGCACTGCCAGTTGCGCTTCGTCGTCGGCACCGACTGGGAAGCGCTGCATGCGCACCTGCGCGCGCACCTCGATGCGCACGGCTTCGCCGACATCGAGATCGACGTCGAACGCGGCGCCCCGGCAACGCGCGTGCCGCCGGACGATCCGTGGGTCCGCTGGGCCGTCGCATCGCTGGCGCGCACCACCGGCAAGAAGCCCGCGATCCTGCCGAATCTCGGCGGCACGCTGCCGAACGAAGTGTTCGCCGACACGCTCGGGCTGCCGACGCTGTGGGTGCCGCACTCGTACCCGGCATGCTCGCAGCACGCGCCCGACGAGCACCTGCTCGCGAGCGTCGTCAGCGAGGGGCTGCAGATGATGGCCGGCCTCTTCTGGGATCTCGGCGACGACGCGCCTCCCGTTCGCCGCGCGGCACCCGCCGCGGCCGGCGCCGCCCTGTAACGCGCTTCGCCCCTTTCACGGGACCTGCACATACGATGAACACGACCACCCTGACCTCGCAGGACGCCGCGCGCCCCAGCGCCGCGAAGATCCGGCGCCTCATCTTCGCGGCGTCGATCGGCAACGCGCTCGAATGGTTCGACCTGATCGTCTACGGCTTCTTCGCGGTGACGATCGCCAAGCTGTTCTTCCCCGCGACGAGCGAAGCGACGTCGCTGATGCTGACGCTCGGCACCTTCGGGTTGTCCTACCTGATCCGGCCGATCGGCGGCTTCGTGCTCGGCGCGTACGCGGACCGCGCGGGCCGCAAGGCGTCGCTGCTGCTGTCGATCGCGATGATGATGGCCGGCACGCTGCTGATCGCGCTGATGCCGACCTACGCATCGATCGGCATTCTCGCGCCACTCGGGATCATGCTGTCGCGGCTGATGCAGGGCTTCTCCGCCGGCGGCGAATTCGCGAGCTCGACTGCGTTCCTCGTCGAACACGCACCGCAGCGGCGCGGCTTCATGTCGAGCTGGCAGTTCGCGAGCCAGGGCCTCGCGACGCTGCTCGCATCGGGCTTCGGCGCGCTGCTGACGGCCACGCTGACAACCGCGCAACTCGAAAGCTGGGGCTGGCGCGTGCCGTTCCTGTTCGGGCTTGCGATCGGCCCGGTCGGGCTGTACATCCGCCGTTACGTCGACGAAGGCGTCGAGTTCAAGACGCAGGCACGCTCGGAGGCGCCCGTGCGCGAGCTGTTCGCGGAACAAAAGCTGCGGGTCCTGCTGTCGATCGGCGCGCTCGTGATCTCGACCGCGATCAACTACATGATCCTGTACATGCCGACCTACGCGATCAAGCAGCTCGGGCTGCCTGCGTCGACGGGCTTCGCCGCGACGCTTGCGACCGGCTTCGTGCTGACGCTCGTCACGCCGATCGTCGGCCATCTGTCCGATAGTACCGGGCGGATCCGCATGATGGCGGTCGCGGCACTGCTGATGCTCGTCACCGTGTGGCCGACGTTCGCGTGGCTGACGCGTCACGCGTCGTTCGCGACGATGCTCGCCGCGCTGGTCTGGATCGGTATGCTGAAGGCGATGTACTGCGGCGCGCTGCCGGCGCTGATGGCCGAACTGTTCCCGTCGCAGACGCGCGCGACGGGACTCGCGGTCAGCTACAACACGGGCGTCACGCTGTTCGGCGGCTTTGCGCCGTTCGTGATCACCTGGCTGATCAGCACGACAGGTAACCGGCTGTCGCCGGCGCTCTATCTGATGGGCTGTGCGGTGCTGAGCCTCGCCGCGCTGTTCGTCGCGCGCACGCGGCTCAAGATGCGATAACCCTGGGAAGCGACGGCGCAGCGATGCGCCGCCGGTGCGGCCCGTCCCGGAGCAATGCCGCGACGGGCCGCGCGCCGTTTACGGCGCCGGGTTCGGCTGCAGTTCGTGCAGCGCGTCGATCTCGGCGAGGATCTCGTCGGACAGCTTCACGTCGATGCTGCCGATGTTCTCCTTCAACTGCTCGATCGACGTTGCGCCCACCAGGTTGCTGCGCACGAACGGCCTGCTGTTGACGAACGCAAGCGCCAGTTGCGCGGGCGACAGCCCGTGACGCTGCGCGAGCGCGACGTAACGCGACGTCGCCTCGACGGCCTGCGGCTTGCTGTAGCGCTGAAAGCGCTCGAACAGCGTGATGCGTGCACCAGCCGGACGCGCGCCGTTCTCGTACTTGCCGGACAGCCAGCCGAACGCGAGCGGCGAATACGCGAGCAGGCCAACGCCGTCGCGATGCGTGAACTCCGACAGCCCGTTCTCGAACGTACGGTTCAGCAGGCTGTACGGATTCTGGATGCTCGCGATGCGCGGCAGCCCGAGCTTCTCGGCCGCACGCAGGAACTGCGCGACGCCCCACGGCGTTTCGTTCGACACGCCGATCGCCCGCACCTTGCCTGCCTTCACGAATTCCGCGAGCACGCCGAGCGTTTCCTCGATCGGCACCGTGTACGCGTCGTCGACCCACGGATACGCGGGGCGGCCGAACGTCGTCGTGCTGCGATCGGGCCAGTGCAGTTGATAAAGATCGACATAGTCGGTCTGCAGGCGCTTGAGACTGCCGTCGAGCGCCTCGGTCAGGTTCTTGCGGTCGAACTGGTTGCCCTCGCCGCGGATATGGCGCGGGTTGTGCGGCTGCCGTGCGGGACCTGCGATCTTCGTCGCGAGCACGATGCGCTCGCGCTGCGCGCGATGCTGCGCGAGCCAGGTGCCGATGTACTGCTCGGTGCGGCCCTGCGTGTCGGGCTTCGGCGGCACCGGATACATCTCCGCGGCATCGATCAGCGTCACGCCCTGGGCGATCGCGTAGTCGATCTGCTCGTGCGCGTCGCGTTCCGAATTCTGTTCGCCCCACGTCATCGTGCCGAGCCCGACCAGGCTGACCTCGATGCCCGAATCGCCGAGTGTGCGGTATTCCATGCTGTTCCTGTCGCGTCGGTGGAAATCAGAAACGCTATCACATTGAAGCGACCGCTTCAGACTCGCGCCGCCCACACTTACAGACGGCCTTCGACGCCGCTCCGGAGGTTCACGCGCGGCCCGGACAACGGCGCTGCCGCCCGCCGTTACTGCGGCCGCTGAATGAAGCAAGTCGCCGACGCATGCGCGACGATCTTGTCGTCCGGCGTCTTCAGCGTGCCCTCCGCGACGCCCAGCGAACGCGACAGGTGAATCACGCGCCCTTCCGCGACCAGCTCGACGTCGCGCGGCACCGGCCGCAGCATCTTCACGTGCAGATCGACCGTACCGTAGCCGACGCCCGCGTCGAGCATCGAATGCACCGCGCACCCCGTGACCGAATCGAGCACCGTGGCGGCGAACCCGCCATGCACGCCGCCCAGCGGATTCAGGTGCCGGCCGTCCGCCCGCGCCGAAAACTTCACGTAACCGAGCTCGACGTCGAGCGGACGCATCGGAATCGTCTCGGAAATCGATGCGAGCGGCGCATCGCCCGACACAGCTGCGCGCAGCAGATCGAGACCTGACAGGGAAAGCGGATTCATCGGGTTGTCTCCGGGTTGAAAGCGCGTCGCCGCGCGAGTAAGTTCCAAATTGGAACTCATTATCGGCAACGATGCCGGCCGTTGTCAACGCAGCCGCGCCCATGACGACCGAAGACGGGTTCTATAATAGAACCCGCTTTTTCGCTGAACCGCCGCAAGAGGCAAGAGACTCGACGATGAAATGGGATGACATCGGCACGCTGAACTGTTCGGTCGCGCGCACGCTCGCCGTGCTCGGCGACCGCTGGACCATGCTGATCCTGCGCAACGCATTCCTTGGTTGCCGCCGCTTCGATGCGTTCCAGACCCAGCTTGGCCTCACGCGCCACGTGCTGGCCGAGCGGCTCGCGCGGCTCGTCGACGAAGGCGTGCTGGTCAAGCGTGCGTATCAGGAGCGTCCACCGCGCTTCGAATACCGGTTGACGGACAAGGGCCTCGACCTCTACCCGGCCCTGCTTGCGCTGATGGCATGGGGCGACCGCTGGAAGGACGACGGCCAGGGGCCGCCGGTGCAATTGCGCCACCGTACCTGCGGCCAGCTGATGCATGCGCTCACCGTATGCTCGGCCTGCGGCGAACCGCTCGATGCGCGCGACGTGCAGCCCGAGCCGGGACCGGGATGGATCGCATCCGGCGAAACCGGCGCGCCGACGGTCAAGGATTGACGCTCGATGCAACGTTGCGTCATCGCCTCTGCCACGAGTGAACATCGCGCGGGCAATCGCGTCGCGATACTCGCGTGACCGCGCCGCTACGTCTGCGTTACACTCACGGCCCGCTGTCTCGAAATTTTTCGCTGTCCACGATGTTGTCGCGCAATCGCCTCGCCGCTGCCTGTCTCGCCGCTTCCCTGCTCGCCACCCCATTCGCCGCCTTCGGCAAGACACAAAGTGAATCGCTGCTCCAGCAGGCGATCGACCTCGTGTCACGATGGCTGCCTGCGCCCACTCACGAAGCACCCGCGACACAAGTCGTCGAATCGGCATTCTCGCCCGACGGCGGCGCCGAGGCACTCGTGCTGAAAGCGATCGGCGCCGCCCGCAGCTCGATCCGGGTTGCCGCGTATTCGTTCACATCGCCGCCCGTCACGCGCGCACTACTCGATGCGAAGCGACGCGGCGTCAATGTCGCGGTGGTCGTCGACGACAAGGGCAACCGTGCCAAGAGCAGCAAGCAGGCGCTGAACCTGCTCGTCAATGCCGGCATCCCGACACGCACGATCGACGCCTATGCGATCCATCACGACAAGTACCTCGTGATCGACGCCGAGCACGTCGAAACGGGTTCGTTCAACTACAGCGCGTCGGCGGCCAGCCGCAACTCGGAAAACGTCGTCGTGGTCTGGAACAATCCGCAACTCGCGTCACGCTATCTCACGCACTGGCAAAGCCGCTTCGATCAGGGCACGCCGTACCGCTCCAGCTACTGACGCACGCCGCGCGCCTGGCGCCGTTTCTCGACACCTCGCGTTCGAACCGTCGTGATGCAGATGATCGGCGAGCATGGTGCGATGTTCAATTCGGCCGAATGGCCAGTACGCCGCGTCACGCATCGCACGACATGCGCGACGGCTGCCGTACTCAATGGATTTCGGGCATCCTCCCGGTGGCGGCACCGGCCTGCGCGGTCGGCGCACAGCGGTTCGCGCGCCCGTCCACGCTGCTTGCCGAAGACGTCGACAAACCAGGCAGCGCATTGCGCACGCAATCCGTGCTGAACGCCAGTGTGTTCTCAACCATCGGGTAAAGCAGATACAGCGCAAACGCGAGATAGCCCGCGTACAGAATTCGAACCATGGTGCGGTGGGATGCGATGAACGATTGGACTCGCCCTATTTACGGCATTGTGCCGAGCACCTTGAGACGTCGCGCAGACGATTCTGCATCGTGATGCAATGCAGACTCATGACACCTGCTTCTCACCGCATCTGCATCGATCGGGACGACGCCAGAAATGCCCGCCGCCGGACTGGCAAGTTGGCGATGCGCCGAAGAATGCGCGATACTGTCCTGCATACGATCCCGTGACCGGCGTTGCAGCCGGGACAAGAGACCAGGCCCATGCAAATCGCACCGAAACCGGCCGACGAGGCAGCCCGACTCGACACGCTTCATTCGCTCTCGATCCTCGACACGCCGCCCGAAGAGCGATTCGACCGCCTGACGCGTCTCGCGCGCCGGCTGTTCGACGTACCGATCGCGCTCGTCAGCCTCGTCGACGAGCATCGCCAGTGGTTCAAGAGCCATGCGGGCCTCGACGCCACGCAGACGTCGCGCGACGTATCGTTCTGCGCGCACGCGCTGCTCGCGGGCAATACGATGGTCATCCAGGACGCGCTGAACGACAACCGCTTCCACGACAACCCGCTCGTGACCGGCACACCAGGCATTCGCTTCTACGCCGGCCGGCCGCTCGCGGCACCGAACGGTGCACCCATCGGCACGCTGTGCCTGATCGACACGCGGCCGCGTTCGCTCGAACCCGAAGAACTCGCACTGCTCGGCGATCTCGCCCACATGACCGAACGCGAGATCGCCGCACTGCATTTCGCGACCACCGATGAGCTCACGCAACTGACGAACCGGCGCGGCTTCGAGATCCTCGCCCGCCACGTGCTGAGTCTGTGCGATCGCCTCGGCCGTCACGCGGTGCTGCTGTTCTTCGACCTGAACGATTTCAAGGCGGTCAACGACCGCTTCGGTCATGCCGAAGGCGATCGTGCGCTCAAGACATTCGCCGAGACGCTGACCGGCGCACTGCGCGACAGCGACGTGATCGCCCGGCTCGGCGGCGATGAATTCGTCGTGCTGCTGAGCGCCACCGATCCGGCCGACGTCGTCGAGCCGGTCGAACGCGTGACGCAGGCGCTCGCGTTGCGCAACGCGGCCGACGCGCGCGGCTACGCCATCCGGTTCAGCGTCGGGCACGTCGCGTACGATCCCGCGCGCCATCCGGCCGTGGCCGACCTGCTCGCCTCGGCCGATCACCTGATGTACGAGGACAAGCAGCGCGGCAAGACGACTGGCGCGTAAGCGCGGGCAAACCGGGGGCGAGCGCTTGCCGCCGCCCCTTTCAGCCGCGGTTGCGCGGTTGCATCAGCTCCCGCACGGCGGCGCGCTGGCCATGGCCTCCGCGATCTGCTCGGGCGTCAGGTCGCGTTGATGCGTCGCGAGCGACCAGCGATGGCCGAACGGATCCTCGACCTGGCCATAGCGATCGCCCCAGAACATGTCGGCAGCCGGCATCGTGACCGTCGCGCCGGCCGCGACGGCCTTCGCGATCGCGGCATCGGTATCGGGTACATACAGGTGCAGGCAGACCGACGTGCCTTTCAGCGCCTTCGGCCCGAGTGCGCCGTGTTCGGGCATTTCATCCACCAGCATCAGCGTCGAATCGCCAATCATGAGGCACGCGTGCGCGAGCCGGCCGTCAGGCATCGCCAGGCGAAACTGTTCGATTGCATTGAATGCGCGCTTGTAGAAGTCGATGGCGGCTGTCGCGCCGGCGCAGATCAGGTGCGGCGTCAGCGTGCGCATCCCTTCCGGGATCGGTTTGACGGATGTAGACATGGGGGTCGCTCCTTCAGTCGGTTGTCGTATCGAAAATCGGGACGGACGCGCAATGCGCACGCCTCCGATGCTACGACGGACGACCTCAACGGAATTCGACACGACGGCACACATTTTTTTGTTTTCTTGAGTCGCGAATCGCGCGGGCGCCCGAATCGGGCGGCGTCACTCCATTCGGTCGGCCCGATCGACCGACGTGCCGAACTGACGGCGGCATGCCTCCAGCAACCCGGCCACCGCGTCGAGCGGAAGCTCGACAAATCGGGCGATCGGCAGCATCACGCCACCCGGCACCTTGGTCCGCGACGAATGCGGCGAGAACTGGTAGCCGATGTAACGATTCCCGGCCACGCTGATGATCCTGAATTCGGTAACGTCGCGCCATGGCGTGACGGGCTTTTCACGTGCGGCCCCGATCAGCCTGAAGCCCGTTTCGTCGATATGCAGCGCCATCTTGCGCCGCGACGAGATGAAGAAGGCCGCGCTGGCCAGCACCAGCGTCGCGGCCAGCGCCGCCACGGGCCAGAGCGTCGGATCGGCCGCATAACCGCACAGGCTCGCCACGGCAAGCACCGCACACACCAGCGCCCTTCTTTTCAGGCTCCGGCCGTCGACCGCCAGCGTCATCGGCAACTGGCCGATGACGGTTCCCTCGGCGGGATCGACAGGCAAGCCGGAATCGTTTGTTGCGGGTTCCTCGTTCATTGCTCGCTTGCTCGCGTCGACGGCAACCGGCCCATCGGCGCGGGTGCCCGGTCAAGGTTCCGATCTCGTTCACGCGGAACAAGTGCCGCGCCGTCGGATCCAGTCAATTAATTGCACACCTTGACGGTGCCGTTGGTCGTGCACTGACCGACGGCCCAGTGACTTTGCCCTGCCAGATGCGGCGCCATGCCCATGCCGCGAATCGGCTCGGCCGGCGACGATGCCGACACGGCTGCCGATGCGGTCTCGGGCGACGGCTGCGGAAGCGGCGTCTCGGGCGCGGTCTGGCAGGCAGCGAGCGCCAGACAAAGTGCGAATGCCAACGGAGCGATGACAGGCCTGGACATGATCTCGTACGCGTTTGCGCGATTCGATTCGGATACCGGCTCGCCGCACATCGCATGCCCCTCCAGACCGTTCTGGCGCAACCGGCATGCAGTATGGTGATGACCCGATACTACGCCTCGCGATCGGCGTTGTGCGAACGGCCGTCCAGCCGGGCACCGCAGTCGATTCAGAAGCGCACGCGAATGCCGACGCAGACCGTTCCGGTCAGATTTGCGGAAGATCGTGCAACGTGCGCGACTCGCTCGTTGCATCGATGTCGAGTTCGATGCCTTCCGACGCATCGCGATACCGCACGCGTTTCAGCCTGGGCCCGATCGCGGTGTCGTCCGATGCCGAGAAGATCGCGCGGACATCGCTGCCGGACGCAAGCGCGCGCGCCACGTCGGCCACCGGCGCCTCGCTCGGCGTCGCCGCCCACGAACGGTCGGCCGGATTCACGGCCGCCCAGCGCACGTGCGTCACGCGCGCGGTGAGCAGATCGATTCGAACACCATTCACCGCAAACATCGACATCGGAATCTCCTTCGAATTTCTTGCGGCCCGTCGCACACCTGCGGCGAGTCACGGGCGGCCGCGGATCTCGCCTGCGTTTCCGGCGCGGCCGCAATGATGCGCGCTTGCCCTGCCATCGCGATTTTCGATGATACATTGGGACGCTTTACAACCGTCAACAGACAATCGTGTACGGGAGAAACACATGACCGACGCCTGGGGAACCTTCCCTGCCAGAATGGGCGACCATCAGGCTTTCATCAGCTTCAACCACAGCTTCGCGGAAATCGCCGAAGGCGATCCGCGTACGTCGCTGCTCACCGTGCGCGTGCCGTTCGCGCATCCGACGCCCGACGGCCTGCCGGCCGGCGACGAATTCGCCGATCTCGCGAAGATCGAGGATCTGCTGGATGCGACGATCACCGCGAAAGGCGGCGTGCAGGTCGGCCGTATCACCGTGGACGGCAACCGGGATTTCCTGTTCTACGTGCCGTTCGACGAAACGGCCGCGGCCGAGATCGTCGACGCGCTGGCCGAACAAACGGCCTACGCGCTTCAGTACGCGCATCAGGACGATCAGGACAAGGAAGCGTACTGGCAGACCCTTTACCCGACCGACGACGACTGGCAGATGATGCGCGACATGCGCGTGCTGGACGCGTTGCGGGAGAAAGGCGACGCCAGCGACGTGAGCCGGCGCGTGATGCACTGGGCGTACTTCCCGGACCCGAGCGACGCGCACCAGTTCGCGGACTGGGCCGAAGCGAAAGGCTATCCGGTCGAATCGGTCGCGCCGACCGAAGACGGCAAGTCGGCCGTACGGTTTTCGCACGAAGGCACGATGGCGCTGGCCGACATCACACGCCACACGATCGCGATCAATCGCGAAGTGCGTTCGCTCGGCGGGGAATACGACGGATGGGAAACCAGCGTCGAACAGGCTGGCTAAATAGATCGGCGTGACTGCTGCGCACGTCGTGACGCAATGCGTCTGGCGCAAAAAACATCCCGGCAGCGTTGTGACGCGCCGCCGGGATCAAGGCATCGCCGGCCGAAACCGGCGATGGGCCTGAGGGTTCGCTCAGGCACGAGGAAAGTGATTCGTGCGGATCAGGCGAACGGTTGCCAGGGCGCGCAGTGGGTGCCGTCGCGC
This sequence comes from Burkholderia cepacia, assembly GCF_029962485.1. Classification (NCBI taxonomy): domain Bacteria; kingdom Pseudomonadati; phylum Pseudomonadota; class Betaproteobacteria; order Burkholderiales; family Burkholderiaceae; genus Burkholderia; species Burkholderia cepacia. The sequence goes on along the minus strand of NZ_CP073637.1, from coordinate 1,702,235 downwards.
AGCCTGCCGAACGCCTGTCCGGTTCCGCCGACGCAACCTCCCGGCGTCGGACGGGCAAAAAGCCCCCGCTCCTGCGCGAGCGAGCGGGGAAATGGTTGACCGGGCCGGGGAAGAACGGTCAACCGGCCAAATTGTGATCGAGGGTGACGCGATGGTCTGTGCGGCAACTCACCCTTCGGTGACAATGCGGCGACGGCCAACAGCCTCACTGGCCGGGCGCGAGAGCCGCGGTCGACGCGAGCACTCCGACGAGGATGGGTGTTGGCGCAATCACCCCGATCGCCATCGCACGGTCGGCAGTCGGTCATAACGGTGCGGTGAAGTGCGAAATGGAATCTGCCCGCAATCCTTCCACCCCGCGCGACGAGTCCGCATCGCGATACCTCGATCGATTGCCGGCAAGACGACGCCAATACGGCGCCGCGATACTCGAACGTGTCGAAGATGCAGGAATATTTCTGCCGTCATTGAACGGCACGGCGGTGCGGCCTGCCATGTCGGCAGGGATATTGGTCGCTGCCAGCCGTCAGTGGTGTTCTTCTTTTCATGTCTGGCGTTCTACTTTTTTATTTAGTACAAGCGGACGTCCTCGGAATCTGGGCAGTTTCCGGGAAGTCACGCATATTGTCAAAGCAGCGTTATTCTATTTTTTCAAGCGCCGAGATTTCGGCTGCATTTTCTTGCGCCTGATTTTTTGGAAAACCTCATTTCACGAGCGTAATAACCGGAATCACACCAGAATCGCGACAATCCGGTTTCGCCATCAAGGCGAACCGCTGGAAAACCAGTCGACAACCATGTCGATCCAGTCCAGATCGCTGACGATTTCAATGACGGTTTCGCCGACGATTTCGGTAGCCGATGCGTCTGTCGACACGCCCCCGGCAGCCGCCGCTCCGGAAGCCACCGCACCAGCCTTCGCGATCTCGGCAGATGCGCCGGACCGCGGGTCAGCAAGCCGCTCCAGCCAGTCGACGATATTGGCACGCGCATCCTCTTCATCGGCGAAGTCGTTCCGCGCGAGAAAGCGATCGAACACGATCCACGCGAGCGTCTTGCTTCGCGCGTCGGATTCGAGTTGCCAGTCGACCACGGCTGTCCGGCCGGACGCCCTGATTTCGAGCGTCGCGGTGAAACGGAAATCGAGATACTCGATCTCAAGTTGCGACGACATGGTTTGCTCCCGTCACTCCGCCCTCTCCGTTCTTATGATGACCTGCGCGTGCCGCGTTTCGCGCCACTGCGTGAATCTTGCATGACTATTGCACAGCGCGTCATTTCGGCTGGCAGTATCGCGATATTCTCGCAATCTGTCGATATCGACCGCCGAAGCATGACTGCCTCTACTTTGCCGCCTGTTTTCTCTGCACCTCCTGCTACGCGGCGACTCGCTCCATTTTTCTATTCCGGGTATCGATCTGCTCCGCGGCCGCGATCGCGCTGCTAAACTCAAACCAAAGAGACCGATTGCGCCAGAAGAGGAAATAATGACACTCGCCCACGCACAACAGAGCGGCGTAGATGTCTGGATTATCCAGCTCCCCGGGCATGCCCCGTATGCCTATACGCACCTCAAGCGGGTGTTCTCGTCCGACGACTCGCGACATCGGGTCGTGACGATCGACCTGAAGAAATTGCTGGCCTGCGCCGACCGCGACACCACGGACTATGTGCTGCCGTCAGTTCAGTACTGGGCTCCTGGAAAAGCCGCGGGTATTCGCGAATTCCTCGATCCGGATCAGGACAGGATTCCCGACATGCCGTTCATTACGTTTCGCGAGACCAGAACGCGAACGCTGTTCGGCATTCCCGGCCTGTCGAAAATCGGCGTCGCGTCGTTTCGCAACGGCCAGCATCGTGCGCGCTATCTTGCCTACGCAGGCGCAACCACCCTGCCCGTCGAGATCCACGAGACAGAAGCTGATTTGCTGATTCGATATTGCGGCGAGTAACGGCGAAGTGCGCCCGGCTTTCGCCCCGATGCCGGCAAGGCTTCAAGCCTGTATCGCGTAAATCCGATCGGTGACTTCCGTCGAGCCAATGCGGCTTGTTTCAATACCGGCCAATTGCCAGCCGTTGTGCTCGTAGAAGCCGATCGCACGCACGTTGCCGTCCAGCACCTGCAGGTGGACCTTGCCTGCGCCGATCGACCGCGCCCACGCGCGTACGGCTTCGATCATGCGCTTGCCCGTCCCGCTGCCGTGATGCGAAGGATGGACATGCAGGCAATCGAGCAGCACACCGAGCGCCGGATCGACGGGGCGTTCCGCACTGACGAAGCCGACGGGCTCGCCGTCCCATTCGGCGATCAGCACCAGGCCCCACTCGTCCTCGTTGCGATCGAGATACTTGCGCCACCGGATCGCGTGCTCGGCCGGTACCTCATCGGACAGATAGGCGGCCGGAAGGATATGGCTGTATGCGGTCTGCCAGCTCAGCGTATGCAGGCGGGCGATGAGGGACGCGTCGTGCGTCGTCGCGGCGCGCAGCGTGGTCCGGATGTCCGGCATGGGTCGGCGACTCCTCGTAGCGTGTTCTCTCGAACGGTATGTCTCGTCGCAAAATATACCGCGCTTTGCGGAATGCAATGCTCGGTGGCACGGCGCGGCGCCATCAGCGCGTACGCAAAAAAAATCCCGGCGCCTTCATGGGTCGTCGGGATCGAACGGCCCTGCAAAGCATGAGGGCACGAGGAAGACGATACATTACACCAACGTAAGACTGTCGCGCTTTGTCGGCTCGCGCCAAGTCCCTGTTCCATTCCGCCAATCAGTCCTCGATGCAGCGCCGTAAACGAAAAAAGCCTGCTCACGCATGACGCGAGCAGGCAAGAAAACGGATCAGCATTCGAGGCACGAGGGCTGTCCAGGAAAGATAACGGCACGGAACGCGCGAACCTTAGCGGGAGAGGTAACGTCGTAGGCGAACGGGGGTGAACGTTGTCGGCGCAACGACCGGGAAACACGGCGGGGTTCGGACTCGGGCCTTCTTTCGCCTCCGCGCCATCCACGTTGCAGAGGTCAATGAAGTCGCACTATCGATTGATGTCGCGCACGATGTCGCGCCCAATTTCGACACCTGCCTGCTTCGCCTCATCCGAGGTCTCATACTCGGTATCGAAGTCATATCGCCTGGGCGATTCGACTCCGTCTTTGCGAACCCGAACGTTCGCCATCCATGCGCTGCCGGGTGCCGGCTGTACAGACTCGACGATGATTTCGTAACCGTCGAATGCGTCGATATGGCATTCGATTCTTTTGTGCATAGGGTGTCCCCGCACATTCGACCGATACTGCTGTCGGGCAATCGGCTTTACGAAGCCGCTCTTTTGAAGATCAACACCGAAACTCGCCGTGCTCGATGAGTTGAATGCGGGCATACCACTTCGTCAAAGACACCCTGACGAGAAACCACCGCGCTGTGGCTGCGCCGAAAAGCAAAAAGCCCGGCTCATTGAACCGGGCTTTTTGCTTGAATTTTTGGGGTGGCTGATGGGACTCGAACCCACGACGACAGGAATCACAATCTTAGTGGTCAACCCTTGTCAGATAAGGGTTTGAGCCGATCGCGTGGAATTCATGAGTCGAAGCGACCATTGATTACTCGTCAATTTTCAGACCTCATTCCACAAAATTCCCGCCTCCCCGGACCTCGCGACGTGCCACGTCACGCTCACCCGTCATGACGATCATAGCGCACTGCGGACGATCAAGCCATCTACCGCGAGACATGCAAGCAGGTCATGGATCAACCGATCGGCCTGACGTCGCACCGAATGAGAATTAAGCCGTCTTCGGCTGCGCCGGCATCGGCTCGGCGACCATCTCGTCGGCCGGGTAGAGCTGCAGCATTGCGCGCGCCGCGTCGACGTTCGTTGTGTGCAGCCACTCGTCGTAATCGGCCGGCCGCAGAATCACGACCGACCGTTTCTCGTCGCCGGGCTTGTGCATGTGCTTCATCACGGGGTGCGCGTCGGCGTTGACGGTCAGCATCGCCATGGCGAGCGTTTCGGAGCCGTCAGGCCCGCGCCATGCGCGCCAGATTCCAGCGACGCAGTAAGGCTCCCAATCGCCGACGCCGATCCAGTACCGCACGTGCTTACCGGTCTCCCAGTTCGGTTCGTAGATCCACGCCGCAGGGATCAGGCGGCGCTGCCCTGCTCGCCATGCCGTCCGATACGCCGGCTTCTCGGCAACGGTCTCGGACCTGGCGTTGACGGTCATGAAATGCTTCCCCGCCAGCTGGAACGCCTTCGGCATCACCCCGAAGCGCGATCACCGGTTCGGCACCGTCGCCGGCTGCGCGCACGATCGGCGCGAAGTAGTCGGGAAAAATCTCGGGCTTCCACGGAAAGCGCTGGTACAAGTCACTGAATGGCTGGATCTTCAGCTCGCGCAACTCGTAGTCCTCATGCGGCGCGCGGTAATTCGTGCACATCGGCCGTCCGCTATTTTCGTTCTTGACGGCCCCATCTTACCCCGCGATACACTGTATACCCATACAGCAATATATCGCATCATGAAACCGCGTTGGGCCTACATCTGGGAGTACACGGACCTCGAAACGGGTGAACGCCGGCACATCTGCGTCCCCGTAACGGTCGGCGAGTTCCAGACGCTGACCGGTCAATTCTCCGACGAGTCCGCGATACAGGCGCTCGAGGAGACGAAAGTCGACCGAAACGTGGTGCGTCCGACGATCGAGCTGCGGCACGCGCCGAAGATGCCGAAGTTCGTGTCGCCATCGGAAAGCGAGTTACGCGAGCTTTGGCGCACAAACCGAGACCCAGAGGTCCGGCGCCTGATTCTCGACGTGGTGACGCTCCGGAAGTCGCTCCAGAAGATCATGGACTGGTGGAAAACTGCGGACGCTGCCGGAAATGATCGAGGCGTTCTCGGTGGCCCAACCGGCCACTTCCTGCGGCTCACCACCTGCTGCGGGAAGAGATGCGGCGCGCAGGGATGATATGACCTGAGAGCGCCGAGCGTTATCGAGCCGCTGCCGATGATCCGTCAGTGTCGGACGCAGGCGAAGGCCAACCCACAGCGCCGCGCTCCGAGGATCGGCGGCGAAGCCCCAGTCGGACGGCCAATATCACCGCAACGCCGCACACAACGCCCGCGAACACGTCAACGAGGTAGTGGCCGCCGACCGTGATCGTCGACGCGATCATGACACCGTTCAGGATGATAGCGACCGGAAACACGAACCGGACATGCCGCACGCTGTACGCGAAGAAAATCGCCAGCATGGTGTGAAACGACGGCATCGACACGAGTCCCTGGACCGCATACGGATTAATGACGTGCATGGTGCCATTTCTAAGGAGCGCGAAATCGCTCACGGTTGAGGAGGTCCCCGGATCTGTAATCCCGTAGTAAACGAATGCGCTTTCGGCCGGAAATGGAATCGATACGAGCAACAGCAGGATCGATGACACGAAAATGACGACAGCGAATTCTGCGATGTCGTTTGGACGTCGAGCAATCGCTAGTAAGGCGCCAATGAGGAAGAATTGCGCGAACGCACTCAAGTAGGCGTATGCGAGAACGATGCGGAGACTGTGGTGCGCGGCGACCCAGCGGTACGCATCCAGCCAGTGGAAGCCAATCGCCGTGTCGAAGCGATCGAGGATACTCGCGATCGTCGGGATGTCGAGGCTCGTGCCGAGATATGACGCAATCGAAACGGCCTGACCCCATACTGCGATCGTGATCAAGTATACGATCGCAGCAGCGACTTCCTTGCATCGAAATGCCTGGGTCAGCCACCGATATCGATCGAGTGAGGCGAGCCAATATAGGATGGCCGAGGCAACAAAGGCTATGCTGATTTCAGTAATCGCTGACTTCGGCCATCCTTGGCCGATTCCAATGCCGGCCCGGCGTGCCCACAGCAAATCAACTATGGTGAGGACGATGGTGGCGCCCCACCCTGCGGCATAAATGACGGCATTTCTATTTTTCATGGCCCCGGCCTTCATTCTTCTTTTGCCGGGACAGTCTAGCAGCAATCAGAGGCGCCGCGGCGTTCAGCGATCGGCCGGAAGAGCCTCGCGCGTAACGTTGTATCCGTCATGGTAGAGACGTTGCCGGGTCGCGACAGCCATGTGGCGGTCGAACGAACTGGCGTAACCGCTCGGTACGCGCACGATCGTCGCCCCGTTCAGGCTGTCGAGCGCGACGTGCGTGGCCTCGCACGCCGCCAGCATCAGGTCTATGATGCGCGGCGCCAGCGTCGGGAGCCCGAAGAAGGAGCGCGACGAGTGGCACTTCGTCGACATGACGCTCGATACCGGCCGCGAATACCGGTTCGGCGGCGATCTGCCGAACGCGGCGTGCGGCGGCGCGACGCCGGCGTGGTGGCGCCGCCCGTCGATCTTCATGCCGCGCACCGCCGCGCGCACGCTGCTCGAAGTGACTGGCGTGCGCGTCGAGCGGCTGAAGGACATCAGCGAGGCGGATGCGCGCGCGGAAGGCATCACGATCGACGACCGACACACGGTCGGGTACTACGCCGGCGAACACCTGCCGCCGAGCGTCCGCGCGTTCCGCGAGTTGTGAGATGGATTGAACGCCGCGGCCGGCCATGGCTGGGACGCGAACCCGTGGCTGTGGCTCGTCGAATTCAGGAGGATCGAAGGATGAGCATCGTTACGAACGACCAGCTCGTCGAGCTGACCGGTGGCCTGAAACAAGGCGCGGCCCAGAAGCGCTGGATCATGAAGGCACTCGGTATCGACGCGCCGCTGAAGGCCGACGGCCATCGAAGCGCCCGACATCGCGCGCTACCTGCGAAAGGAACGGAAGGATGCGCCGGTGCGCGCGAACCACGAGATCGCCCTTCTCTCGAACCTCATCGGGCTCGCGATCGAGTTCGGGCAAGCGAAGATGAACCCGTGCCGCAAGGTTCGGCGCAACGAGGAGCAGCCGCGCACAGAAACGGCTGACCCGGCCGAGTATGCCGCGCTCGCCGGCAACCGCAAGATCGAATTCCTCGACTTGTCGTGGCCGCAGGTCGACCGCAAGGCCGGCCACATCCGCGTGAAGCGCGCGAAGCAGCGCGGCAAGAAGCACGGCGAGGTCATCGAGCAGATCGAAATCACGCCGCCGCTCGCCGTGCTGCTCGACCGCCTCGAAGCGATCCGCGGCGACAGGGAATGCCTCTACGTCTTCCCGAAATACGCGCGCGAATGGCTGGCCCGCGCCGCATCTGCCAACGAGACGGGGGCGGAAGGGGCGGCCGAGTGCTTCATCGTGATCGGTCACGGTGAGTCCGACACTCCCACGGCGAAGATCGTCGCGCGTCGCGCGGACGTGCTAGATGCGGTTCTCGGCATGATGTACGACGGCCCGTGCACCGATGATGCGATGCGTGTCGAATATGCGTCGATGCTCGACGACTGGGACGGCGACCACTGGAACGTCACGTTCGAGATCGGCGGAATCGACGTTTGGCGAATCGCCCTCGCCCGCTCGCCCGCTATGGCAGCGGAAGCGGTGGCGTGGGTTCGCAAGCATCCGGACACCGGAGAACTATCGGGCGATTGGCTTTGGAATGACGCCATCGAGCAATGCCGCAAGGACTCTGGAGTTTGGTTTCCGCTTGGCTTTCTAGGTGCCTCTCCCGCTCAACCAGTGGAAGCGGTGGACTGGCGCGAGCTCACCCGCCGGCTGTATGTCGAGCTGTTCTATTGCGATCAGCAGATGACGGGCGGCCGGCGGCCGAAATGGACGCAAGGTGCAGAAGTTCGTGACGCGCTGCGAGATGCGAAAGCGGCACTTGAGGCTGCCCCGCAGCCCGCGCGGGCAGACGCTCGGGAGGGGCTGACGGACGAGCAGCGGAAGGCAATCGAATGGGCCGCCAGAACGACGCCACGCATCGAATACCGCAACGCGCTGCGCGCCCTTCTCCAAGGAGCCAATCATGCCGAATGACAACGTGCTGACCGCCGAAGCGCGTGCCACGATCATGGACGCCTGCCAGAGCATTTCGCGCAGTGCTGACGGGCTGAAGGCCGGTTGCGCAATCGGCGATGAATGGCCGGATGCCGAGGACAAGGCGTTCTACGACGCCGAGCTGAACCTGCTCGAGCGCCTGACCGCGCTGCTCACCCATCCGGGCCAACCGGAGCCGCGCGCCAAGGTGACGGACGACGACAAGCGAGACGCCGAGCGGTATCGGTGGCTGCGGCAGCAGCACTGGAACGAATCGACGCTGTTCGTGGTGGCCGGCCATCACTCCCTTGTCCGGCTCGGTACAGACTGTCCAAGCGACGAACGCCTAGACGCTGCCATCGACGCCGCTAGCGCAGGAGAGGGCCGATGAGCGCGATCATAAGCCGCTGCTGCGGCTACAGATACCGCCTTGAGCGCACGGGTCGCTACTGGTTCCAACCAAAGCGATGCGCCAGATACCAGGCAAGCAGCGTGGTCAGCAAACCAATCAACCATGTCACCGGCTTGAGAATCCAATTCTTTTTTTACTCGATTGCTGGGGTTCTGATTCGGTGGGATTTAACACCGCCGACTGACGGACAGAGACGTGACCATCTGCCGCCGACTGGTCGTTGACTAGGCGGCCGACTTCATTGTTGGAGGTGTCCTCCATGTCGAACGCCTGGGCCCCCTTGACGTCGACATATGAAAATTTGTTCCCGGAGCCACCTCGAATCTTGACGCCGACCCGAGGGTTGTTGCCGGATTGGTTATTCGAATCGCCCAACGGCTTCGCGGCTTGCGCTGGCGCCTCACGTTGTTCTATATCGCGCCCACTGTGATCCATTTGAACGTTCTTCAGATTGAGATGCGCGGTGCTATCGGCAGGCAAGCTTATTCCGACACCAGAGTTCGAAAACTTGCTGCCCTCTATCGAAATATTCGGACCCACACGCGCTTGCGGAATCACTGGTTTCGGCTCAATAAGCCGATTCAAATAGGACGAGGCAACATTGCCAAACAACGCGACAACGCCCCCGATGACCAAGACGTACACCTGCCACCTCTTTGCCTGTTTAGGTGTTTCGACGATCTCAGGTTGCGGCACTTCCGGTCGAGATTTCTTACGTTTGTCTCGCATCATTTCAGCCTCGTATCGGCCTGCGGAATCCTAGCATGACCCAAACAGCACAACGGATATTGGAAGTGACGCGAAGAAATTGGGGGGTGATATGAGTAGTTACCTGACCGTCGACGAACTTGCGGTACTGATCGGATGCAAACCGCGCAGCTTTGCCTGCATGAAGCGTTGGCTCGAGCGGAATCGCTGGCCGTATGCCGTCAACATCGCCGGCGTGCCGCTCGTGACGCGCGAGTATTTCGATGCCCGCATGAACGGTGCGCGCGCGCACCGCGCTGAGTCCGACGACGAACCGAATTTCGCGGCGCTCGCAGCATGATCGGACGACGCAAACGGCCGGACGGATTGCCGTTCCGGCTATACGCCAACTACGGGAAGCACAAGGTCAGCTTCGGCTACAAGCTGCCGAACGGCCGCTGGGCGTTTCGCCTGTCGGCGCCCGCGCACAACAAAGAAGCGCTGGCCGAGATCCGGAAGCAGGCGATCGAACGCGCGGAGGCGCTCAACGGGAACGCGATCGAGCCCGGCACGGTCGAGGCGCTCGTCGCGCGGTACTTCGAATGGCAGGACGGCATGCCGCACACCGACGAGCGGCGCAAGGCACAGTCCACGCTCGACGAGAACCGCGTCGAATCGAAGCGGCTGATCAAGGTCTTCGGGAAGATGTCGCCGGCGGCCATCAAGCCGAAGCACGTATACGGCTACCTCGACAAGCGCGCACAGCTCGGCGCGCCAGCGAAGGCGAACAAGGAAATCGATCTTCTCTCCGCGGTCCTCGAATACGGCCGGCGCCGCGGCGAGCTCGAAACGAATCCGTGCCGCGGCATCGAGTACAACCCGACGCGTCCGCGCCAGCGGTATGTCCGTCAGGACGAGATTGAGCTCGCGGTCGAGGTCACGCGATCGCGGCGCAGCGTTGGCGATAAGCATTCGAGCTCAACGTACCTGATTCTTGCGCTCTGTGTGCTGGCTGCCTATTTGACGGTCAGTCGGCCGACCGAAATGCGCGAACTGCATCGACAGAGCGTGAAACCCGAGGGTGTCGAGGTGCCGATCGGGAAACGCAAGGCTGGCGAACAGCAGCGCGTGAAACTCGTGCCGTGGTCGCCCGAGTTGAAGGCGGTCATCGACGAGGCGCTCGCGCTACAGCGAACTCCAGGTGTTCACATTTTCGGCAATACGGCCGGCCAGGTGTACACCCGCAGTGGATGGAACACGAACTGGTCGCGCCTGATGGGATACTGCGAAAAGGAAGCGAAGGCCCGCGGTGTGGAGTTCGAGCGCTTCGCCTTGCGCGACATGAGGCCGGCTGCGGTTACGGACCGGCGGGAAGAAGGCGACGAACGGCTCATCGATGCGACTGGCCATGCCGATGAACGCATGGTTCGAAAAACCTACGATCGCCGCCGCCAGAGAAAGGTTCGAGCGACGCGATGATCAGCTGGACGCAGCGGCAATAGCTCTTATCACCACTCCGACCAGGTCGGGACCGTTATCTTTGATCCATTCCATCAGCCGGCTGCTTTGAACCGCAGATTTCCTTTCATCGTCCGTTCCGTCTTTTGCGGCCCGAACTGCATCGATTGCATCTTGAATCACATCCGTCGGCGTGTCCTGGGGCAACACATCTCGAAGAGCAGCGACGACCGCGTCACGCTCTTCAATACCGTAGGTGCCTCCAGCAATAGCCGAATTTTCTTTCACGTCAATTTCTGCCGTCGAGCCCTGCGGCACCGAAATCCCAGCATGGTCGCCGGTAATATTGCTTCCGCCACTCACATTGATCTTCATCGCCTCTTTCTCCTCGCCGCGAAAGTCGTCACTTCGATCGTCAACTGCAATGCCTGTATGAACCCCTACGATGGTTACGTCGCTGACGTCAACTTGGCCCGAGACTTGACCATCGATTCCTATAGCCGTGACCCCAGGTATGCCACCGCCATCGAAACAGATCCCACCGATCAAAGTCGAATCAATCGGCGCGGCCTCGATTCCATTCGATTCGCCGCTTCGCTGAAAACCCTGTCCTGAGCGCCTATTGGCACGATCCGCAGCCTGCTGCATCGCCAATCGCTTATTGGTCTTGCCTCTGAAATTGACAGCCATCAATCCCCCCCAGACAAAAGCCGAACGCAAAAAAGCCCGCTCATCGGCGGGCTTTCGTTGCTTTATCTTCCAAGTTTTGGAATCTCATCTTCCAAAACTTGTAACACGTCAGCGCATTTTTGCTGAAAGTGCTTGAATTTTTGGGGTGGCTGATGGGACTCGAACCCACGACGACAGGAATCACAATCCTGGACTCTACCAACTGAGCTACAGCCACCACTGATACTGCTTACTTCGCTTCGCTGTTTTGTTTCAGCAGCGAAGAACAAGATTATACGAAGTCTTTTGAATCTTGCAAAGCCTTTTTTTCAAAAATTTCTTCGGCTTCGTTCAGGTGCGCGCGCGCCTCGTCGAACACGGCCAGATCGGCCCGCGCGAGCTTCTTGTTATCGGACAGCACGCGACGCCAGCCACGCGCGCCCGGCATGCCGCGATACAGCCCGAGCGCATGCCGCACGATCGCGCCGAGATAGGTTCCGCGCTTCAGTTCGGCCGCGCAATATTCGATCAGCTGCGCTTCGGCTTCTTCGCGCGTCGGCACCGCGGCGGTCGATCCGTAGAAGCGCGTATCGACTTCGGCCAGCACAAACGGGTTGTGATATGCCTCGCGCCCCAGCATCACGCCGTCGACGTGTTCCAGATGCTGCGCGACTTCATCGAGCGTCGTGATGCCGCCGTTGATGACGATCTCCAGCGACGGAAAATCGCGCTTCAACTGATACGCATAGTCGTACTTGAGCGGCGGGATCTCGCGATTCTCCTTCGGCGACAACCCCTTCAGGATCGCGTTGCGCGCATGCACGACGAACGTTTCGCAACCGGCCTCGGCCACCGTGCCGACGAAGTCTCGCACGAACGCGTAGTCCTCGACCGCGTCGACGCCGATTCGGTGCTTGACCGTGACCGGCACCGACACCGCATCGCGCATCGCCTTCACGCCGTCGGCGACGAGCTGCGGCTCGTTCATCAGGCACGCGCCGAACGCACCGCGCTGCACGCGCTCGGATGGGCATCCACAATTCAGGTTGATTTCGTCGTAGCCCCACTGTTCGCCGAGCTTCGCGGCGCGCGCGAGATCGTCACGCTCGCTGCCGCCCAGTTGCAGCGCGATCGGCGATTCGCTCGGCGTGAACGCGAGATGCCGCTGGGCATCGCCGAACAGCAGCGCGCCCGTCGTGATCATCTCCGTATACAGCCACGTGTTGCGCGTCAGCGTACGGTGGAACGACCGGCAATGACGGTCGGTCCAGTCGAGCATGGGCGCGACGGAGACGCGGCGGGGAGGAAGCGAGGACGGAACGGACATGGAATTCGGGCAACAGGCCAGGCGGCACGGAAACAACCGGGTATTTTACCGCAACACGGGCCGCTCCTGCCCGGCGCCCCGCTAGCCGCCCTCGCCCAGCTCCGCATCGACGGCCCGGCGCGCCTCGTCGAACACGCGCTCGATCACGCGACGCTCGGTCAGCAGCAACCCGTCGACCTTGACGAGCCGCCAGTCGATCCGCACGGCATCGCCTTGCAGCACACGGTAGTGCGCATGCTCGCCGTCCCAGACCTGCTCGGTCTTCACCTCGATCTCGAAGCCGCGGTACGGCTCGCTGAAATCGCCGAGGTCGCTGCCTCTCGGTTCCATCGCACGCTCCGTGGCGACGCGACGCCAGGCCGCTCGTGCAACCGGCGCCGGACGCTCAATCGTATTCGTTGGACAAAAAGGATTTGCCATCGGCCGTCAGGTCGACCCGGTCGGCCGTCGCCTGATAGATCAGCCCCTCGTTCAGCAACGCATAGACGACGTCGTCGAACGCGGCGGGAACCGGCCGGCTTTCGCCGAACTGGTCGATCCATTTCAGCGCCTCGATGGCTTCAGGGGAAAGGATGGGGGTCATGCGTTGGCCTCCGCCGTCGGTTTCGTTCCATCCTAGCACTTCATCCGGACGTCGAATACCGAGGCGAACGCGCTGCGCAAATGCAAATGCGGCGCCGACGGGCACACTGGCCGCCGGCGCCGCACCGGTGCAGGACACGCGCGCTCAGAGGCGCGCGATCGACACTTCAGTGGACTTCACGAGCGCGACGACTTCCGCGCCGACCTTCAGTTCGAGTTCGTCGACCGAGCGGGTCGTGATGACCGACGTGACGATGCCGAACGGCGTCTCCACGTCGACCTCGGAGACCACGGACCCGCGAATGATCTCCTTCACCTTGCCCTTGAACTGGTTACGTACGTTGATTGCAGTGATGCTCATCGGGATGATCGCTCCGAAGAAAAAAGTCTCAGAACGGGCGGCCGGAACCGCCCGGAATTAAACGGCCCAGCGGATCTGCCCGACCGGTCGAACGTTGTCTGCCCAATGCTCCGTGTCCTGATCGGCCGCGCCAGGCCCGCCGGCGAGCACGCGCTTCAGCACGCGATCCTCGAGCGCGGCAAACGCCGCCGATGCGCGGGCACGAGGCCGGTCGAGCGGCACGGGCTGATCGAGCGCCACACGCCCCTGCTCGATCAGCAGGATGCGGTCGCCGAGCGCGACGGCCTCCTGCACATCGTGCGTGACGAGCAGCGCGGTGAATCGATGCTCGCGCCACAGCCGCTCGATCAGCGCATGCATCTCGATGCGGGTGAGCGCGTCGAGCGCGCCGAGCGGCTCGTCGAGCAACAGCAGTTGCGGCCGGTGCACGAGCGCGCGGGCCAGTGCAACGCGCTGCCGCTGGCCGCCCGACAGTTGCGCGGGCCAGTCGTTGGCGCGTTCCAGCAGGCCGACTTCATCGAGCACCGCACGTGCCTGATCGCGCGCGCCGCGCCCGAGGCCCAGCATCACGTTCTGCAGCACGGTCTTCCACGGCAACAGGCGCGCATCCTGGTACATGATCCGCGTATCGAGCACGCCACCGCCCTCGCCGCGCGTCACGAGCACGCCGCTGCTCGGATGCTCGAGTCCCGCGACGAGACGCAGCAGCGTCGATTTCCCGCAGCCGCTGCGGCCGACGATCGCGACGAAGCTGCCGCGTGCGATGCCGAGCTCGACGTTGTCGAGCACGGTACGTGCGCCGAAGCGCTTGCTGACGCCCGACAGCGTCACTGCGTCGTCGGGTGCCGGGCTGCCCGCGCGCCGCCGCGCGAGCGGCACGACCGATGCGCCGCCGTCACGATCGAGAATCGCCGCGTCGCGCGCGTCACCGTCCGCGACGCGTGCCTGCGCCAGTTCGACCTCGAGGTCTGCGCCGGCGAGCGGGCCGTAGGCGGCCGCCGAAGTCGTCGCATTCATGCCTTTGCTCCTGATTGATAAGCGGGGTGCCAGCGCAGCGTCACGCGCTCGAGCCATTTCGCCAGCACGTCGGCCAGCTTGCCGAGCACCGCGTACAGCAGGATGCCGACCACCACCACGTCGGTTTGCAGGAATTCACGTGCGTTCATCGTCATGTAGCCGATGCCCGACTGCGCGGAGATCGTTTCCGCGACGATCAGCATCACCCACATCAGCCCAAGCGCGAAACGCACGCCGACGAGGATCGACGGCAGCGCACCGGGCAGGATCACGTCGCGGTACAGTGCAAAACCGCGCACGCCGTAGCTCTTCGCCATCTCGATCAGGTTCGCGTCGACCGAGCGGATCCCGTGATACGTGTTGATGTAGACCGGAAAGAACACGCCGAGCGCGACGAGGAACAGCTTCGCCTTCTCGTCGATGCCGAACCACAGGATCACGAGCGGAATCATCGCGAGCGCCGGGATGTTGCGGATCATCTGGATCGTCGAATCGAGCGCCACTTCGGCCGCCTTCGACAGGCCGGTCGCGAGCCCGAGCGCAAGGCCGACACCGCCACCGATCGCAAAGCCGAACAGCGCGCGCCACGTGCTGACTTTCACGTTCGCCCACATTTCACCCGACGTCACGAGCGACCAGGCCGCGCGCACGACTGCAACCGGCTCGGGCAGCACGCGGGTCGACAGCCAGCCGGTGCGCGCCCCGACCTCCCAGGCCGCCAGCAGCGCGAGCGGCACGAGCCACGGCGCGATGCTGCGCCACGCGCGAGCAGCCACGACGGCGCCCGTCGTCGACGTTTTCGTTGTCATTGCAAGCCTCCTCTCGCTCAGCTCTGGCTCGCCTTCGGCAGATAGCTGTTGCCGACGATCTCGCCGAACGGCCCCGACAGCGGGCCGGTCGCCTTCTCCGCGCCCTTGCCCTTGATCAGCGGGAACACGAGTTCGGCAAAGCGATACGACTCCTCGAGGTGCGGATAGCCGGACAGGATGAACGTCTCGATGCCGAGATCCGCGTATTCGCGCATGCGTTCCGCGACCTGCTCGGGATTGCCGACGAGCGCCGTGCCCGCGCCGCCACGCACGAGGCCGACGCCGGCCCACAGGTTCGGATACACCTCGAGCGCGTCGCGGCCACCGCGCTTGCCGCCGTGCAGCGCGGCCATCCGGCGCTGGCCTTCGGAATCCATGTTCGCGAACGCCTGCTGGGCACGCGCGATCGTGTCGTCGTCGAGACGGCTGATCAGGCGCTCGGCGTCGCGCCATGCTTCGTCCTCGGTCTCGCGCACGATCACGTGCAGGCGAATGCCGAACTTGATCTTGCGGCCACGTGCTTCGGCGCGGGCGCGGATGTCGGCGATCTTCTTGGCAACGGCCTCGGGCGGCTCGCCCCAGGTCAGGTAGGTGTCGATGTGATCGGCGGCAATCGCGTGGGCGGCCGGCGACGAACCGCCGAACCACAGCGGCGGATGCGGACGCTGCACGGGCGGATAAAGCGCCTTGCCGCCTTTCGACTGAAGGTGCTTACCGATGTAGTCGAAGCCGCCGTTGTCGTGCGACGCGGCCAGCAGCCCGCGCCAGATGTTCAGGAAATCGTCGGTGATCTCGTAGCGCGTGTCGTGATCGGCGAACAGGCCGTCGCCTTCGAGTTCGGCCGCATCGCCACCCGTCACGACGTTGATCAGCAGGCGGCCGCCCGACAGGCGATCGAACGTCGCGGCCATCCGTGCCGCGAGGCCCGGCGAAGCGATGCCGGGGCGCACGGCGACCAGGAATTTCAGGCGCTGCGTCGCAGGGATGAGGCTCGACGCGACGACCCACGCATCCTCGCAGGAGCGGCCGGTCGGCAGCAGCACGCCGTCGTAGCCGAGCGTGTCGGCCGCGACGGCGACCTGCTTGAAGTAATCGTAATCCGCGGCGCGCGCACCTTCGGCCGTGCCGAGATAGCGGCTGTCGCCATGCGTGGGGATAAACCAGAACACATTCATCTGCTGCTCCTGCTTGACTGTCACTGCCGAAATTTGGAAAAAACATCGCCCTGCTCGCGTCGCGGATGCGCGACGCATGCATGGTGTGCGTTCGATTCGGGATGGCTCGCCGGTCAGTCCGTGCAGCGGGCGAGGACGCGATTGCACGGCTGTTTCTGGGAAATCAGTCTAGGGATCGGTGCAGGGCTTTGGAACAATTTTTTTGAGCTTAGGTTTTCCGCTTTCGTGATTAGCACGACGCTGGAGCGAATATCGCCGCGGGCGGGCCCTATAATGGCGCACCTATCCCAATAACTCCGCGCGTACCGCCCCGGCCGTGCGCGCCTGCGGTGCACTCATCGATGCAGAAAGTCATCCTGCCATTCCTGTCCGGCTTCCTGGCCGCCCTGTTCTTCCGCGAGGCGACGCTCGCCCTCCTTCACACGGCTGACCTGATCGCCGCAACCGGCTTCTCGACCCAGCCGTTCGCGCCGCTCGGCATTCCTGAATTTGTCGCGAATGCGCTGATCAGCGCATGCTGCGCCGTTCCGATGGCGTGGCTGCTGCGCGTATCGCCGGAACGCGAGGCATCGTGGATCGGTGCGCTCGTGTTCGGCGGCATCGTGCTGACGGCCGCCCGCGTGTTCGCGATCGACCCGCTGCGCGGCATCTGGCCGTCGGGCAACATGATGCCGGTGCTCGCGGCCGGCTTCGCGGCGAACGCGGTATGGGGCTTCGGCGCGCTCGTGTTCATGCGCGCGTTCATGTCGGACGACGCGGGCGACGAATAACGCTCGCGCGGGCGCTACGCCCTTCGACCGCTGGCCGGTCGGCATCCGCAAAAAAAGGCCGCCTGCAAATGCAGGCGGCCTTTTCGTTTCTGTCTCGCGTGCGGGTCTGCCCGACCGACTTCAGTCCTTCAGATTGCGCAGCGGATGCGTGTCGGGCGTCCACGGGCTGTCGAACATCGTGAGCACGTCGGCGCGATCGACATCGGCGGCCGACTTGAAGCGCCAGTCCGGCTGGTGATCCTTGTCGACGATCAACGCGCGCACGCCTTCGATCACGTCACCGTGGGCGAACGTCGAGCGCGTGAGATCGAGATCGCGTCGCAGGCAATCGGCCATCGTCGCGCCGCGCGCGCGCTCAACGACTTCGAGCGATACGGCCATCGACAACGGCGACAGCTGTTCGCGCATCGCGTGGGTCGCCTTCTCGACCCATCCATCGACGGCCGCGCAATCCTGCTCGGCGTCGAGCGACGCGAGGATCGCGTTGATGTCGGGCTGCGCGAAATGCCGGTCGATCCCGGCGCGCGCATCGGCCAGCGCCGACGTGTCGGGCGTCGGCACGACCTTGTGCGCGGCGGCCGCCTCGGCGACGCATGCCACCGCCTGCGCGCCGTTGTCGATCGGCGCGCTGCGCAGCGTATCGAGCAGCGCCGGCAGCGCGGCATCGGGCAGATAGACATCGGCGAGCTGCGCGTACAGCGCATCGGCTGCACCGAGCGGCGCACCGGTCACGGCGAGATAGCGGCCGATCGCGCCAGGCGTGCGTGCGAGAAACCAGCTCATCCCGACGTCCGGGAACAGGCCGATGCGCGTTTCGGGCATCGCCATCTTCGTCGAGTCGGTCACGACCCGCAGGCCGCCCGTATGCCGCGCTGCCTGTGAAATCCCCATGCCGCCGCCCATCACGACGCCATGCATCAGCGCGATGTACGGCTTCGGATACGTGAAGATCGCATGGTTCAGCGTGTATTCCTCGATGAAGAACGTATCGACCGCATCGCGGTCGCCGCGCTGCCACGCGTCGTGGAAGAATCGCACGTCGCCCCCCGCGCAGAACGCGCGCGGGTGCGGGCTGTGCACGACGACAGCGACGACATCGGGATCGTTGCGCCATGCGTCGAGCGCCTGCTGCATCAGCCGGATCATGCCGACCGACAGCGCATTCAGCGCCTTCGGCCGGTTCAATTCGAGAAAGCCGATGCGGTTCGCGACATACGCGCGGACATCGGGCTGGGCGGATTCAGCGGAAATGGAATCGGTCATGAAAGTCATCCGGCAAACGACAGTCGCACGGTCAGTGCGCCTGCATCTTCGAGAACAGGTTCAGCACCACAACGCCCGAGATGATCAGCCCGAGGCCGATCACCGCCGGCAGGTCCGGCACCTGACGATAAAGCAGCATCGCGACGAGCGTGATCAGCACGATGCCGGCGCCCGACCAGACTGCGTAGATGATGCCGACGGGCATCGTGCGCAACGTGAGCGACAGGCAGTAGAACGCGATGCCGTAACCGGCGACGACGAGCGCCGACGGCCAGAAGCGCGTGAAGCCGTCCGCCGCGCGCAGCGCGGACGTGCCGACAACTTCCGCGACGATCGCGATCGCGAGCCATGCGTAACCGGGCAGTTGCATCGCTCAGCTCCTTGCGAGGGCCAGCACGGCGTAATCGTGGCCGAGTTCCGCGCACAGCGCCTCGACGACGAACTCGTGGTCCGCGCGCTGCGGCAGCCCCGACGCGGTGATCGAGCCGATCACGCCGGCACCGGCGACGGTCAGCGGGAACGAGCCGCCATTCGGCGAATATTCGGCGATCGGCAGCCCGTGCTTGTCCGCGAGCGTGGCGCCGGCCTGCTGCATGCGCAGGCCGATCGCGTACGAGCTGCGGCGAAAATGCGCGACGACGTTGCGCTTGCGGCGCACCCAGTCGGCATTGTCGGGCGTCGCGCCGGCGAGCGCCGCATAAAACAGCGGCTGGCCGAACGTGACGATGTCGAGCGCGACCGCATGGCCGCGCGACGTCGCGAGCGCATGCATCCGGTTGCCGAGCGCCCACGCGCGGGCCGGGTCGAATTGGGGAAACACGAGCGCCTGTTCCTGCGCGCCGATCGATTGCAGATCGTGAGCGATGTCCATGAATCCGTCGTTGCAGTAATGAGAGTCGCAACGGCGCCGATGCGATCGCGCACGGCCCCGCTGCCGGGATGACGACACAAACCGCTCGATTCTAGCGCACGCGCCCCACGTACCGGCCCCACAAGCGCTTGCAACGCGATTGTCAAAAAACGCTTGCATGCATTTCGAAGAGTCCATATAATTCATTTCTTCGACGGACGCGGGGTGGAGCAGTCTGGCAGCTCGTCGGGCTCATAACCCGAAGGTCGTAGGTTCAAATCCTACCCCCGCAACCAACCGTCCAGCATTACGCAAAAAGCCCGGCCCTGCGCCGGGCTTTTTGTTTTTCCGCGCCCGTGCGCCGCGCCCTCTTCGCCCATGCGCGCCTCCGCCTTGCACGACATGCCGCCTGCATGCGCAGGCGTTCAAGAATGCCGCGCCCCGGTGATACACTCGCATCACCTCGTCCCTTCCACTCGACATGAAATTCTGCTCCGTCTGCGGTCACGAAGTCATCGCGCGCATTCCTCCGGGCGACAACCGCGAGCGCTTCGTCTGCGATCACTGCGGCACGATCCACTACCAGAATCCGCGCAACGTCGTCGGCACGGTCCCGGTCTGGGGCGATCAGATCCTGCTGTGCCGCCGCGCGATCGAACCGCGCTACGGGTTCTGGACGCTGCCGGCAGGCTTCATGGAAATGGGCGAGACGACGGCGGAAGCCGCCGCGCGCGAAACGCTCGAGGAAGCCGGCGCGCGCGTCGAGGTGCAGAACCTGTTCACGCTGCTCAATGTGCCGCACGTGCACCAGGTCCACCTGTTCTATCTCGCGCGACTCACCGATCCGGGTTTCGAAGCCGGCGAGGAAAGCCTCGAAGTGAAGCTGTTCGACGAAGCCGACATTCCGTGGGACGAGATCGCGTTCCCGACCGTCAGCCAGACCCTGCGATTCTTCTTCGCCGATCGCGCCGCCGGCGACTACGGCGTGCACACCGGCGATATCTTCCGCTCGCTGCGCAACGGCTGAGCCCGCGACCCATGGTCCCCTGGCTCGGCCCGGACGATCCGTTTCCGCCCATCGAGCGCGCGCTCGGTCCCGCGACCGGCGCGCCCGGGCTGCTCGCCGCGAGCGCCGACCTGCTGCCGTCGCGCCTCATCGACGCGTACCTGCGCGGCATTTTCCCGTGGTACTCGGATGGCCAGCCCGTGCTGTGGTGGAGCCCCGACCCGCGCATGATCCTCGTGCCGGCCGAATTCAAGGTGTCGCCCTCGCTGCGCAAGACGCTGAAGCGCGTACTGCGCGAGCCCGAATGGGAAGTGCGCGTCGACCATGACTTTCCGGGCGTGATGCGCGCGTGCGCACAGGCGCCGCGCCGAGGGCAGCGCGGCACGTGGATCACGGCCGAAATCATCGACGCCTATACGTCGCTCTACCGTTCCGGCAATGCGCACAGCATCGAGACGTGGCACGACGGGCGCCGTGTTGGCGGCCTGTACGGCGTGTCGTTCGGGCGGATGTTTTTCGGCGAATCGATGTATGCGGACGTGACCGACGCGTCGAAGATCGCGCTGGCCACGCTCATCGCGCACCTTCGCGGGCAGGGGCTGGAGATGATAGACTGCCAGCAGAATACGTCGCATCTAGCGTCGCTCGGCGGCCGCGAGATCGCACGCAAGGCGTTTGTCGCTCACGTGCGCAGCGCGGTAGCCGAACCGCCGATTCCGTGGCAGTTCGACAAGCGCGTGCTCGCCGCGCTGACGGGCCCCGCCGAAACGGCGGCGCCCTCCGGGATCGAGCGCTAGCGCGGCACTCCTTCCCTGCATCGAGAGCTGCCCATGACTCACCCGACTGAGCTGCCGCTTTCACCGCTTTCGGCGCTGCAATTCTATGCAACGGCGCCCTATCCGTGCAGCTATCTGGACGGCCGCATCGCACGCTCGCAAGTCGCGACGCCGAGCCATCTGATCAACTCCGACATCTACACCGAGCTCGTCAAGGCCGGCTTCCGTCGCTCGGGCGTGTTCACGTACCGCCCGTACTGCGACGGCTGTCGCGCATGCGTGCCGGTGCGCGTACCCGTGGGCGAGTTCGTGCCGTCGCGCACGCAGCGCAGGATGTGGAAACGGCACCGCGCGCTGATCGCAACGGTTTCGCCGTTGCACTACGACGAAGAGCACTACGCGCTCTACATGCGCTACCAGTCCGCGCGCCACGCGGGCGGCGGCATGGATCGCGACAGCCGCGACCAGTACGAGCAGTTCCTGCTGCAGAGCCGGATCAACTCGCGCCTCGTCGAATTCCGCGACCTCGACGCACCGGGCGGCGAGCCCGGCAAGCTGCGCATGGTCAGCATGATCGACATCCTCGGCGACGGGCTGTCGTCGGTCTACACGTTCTTCGAGCCCGACGACCACCACACGAGCTACGGCACCTACAACATCCTGTGGCAGATCGAGCAGGCAAAGAGCCTCGGCCTGCCGTACGTGTACCTCGGCTACTGGATCCGCGAGAGCCCGAAGATGGCGTACAAGGCGAACTTCCACCCGCTCGAGGGGCTGATCGACGGCCGCTGGAAGACGCTCGACCCGGAACGGATCGACCTGCCGCCGGTCGACGCGGCGCTGGCCCGCGCGCCGTTGCCGGGCGGGCATTCCGGCTCGAATTGATGCGCGCCGCAGGGGGCTACGAAGCGAAGCACGCCCCTGCCGCGCAACTCCCGGTAAAATAGCGGGTTGTCATTCATTCCGGCTGTCCGCCCAATTCCCGTGTTCAGTTCCCTCTATCCGCTGGCCCGCGCATCCCTGTTCAAAATGGATGCGGAAGATGCTCACCACCTCACGCTGCGCGCGCTCGGCGCGGCCGGCCGCACGGGCCTCGCCTGCGCGCTGTCGGCCCGCGTGCCCGACGCGCCGCGCACCGTGATGGGGCTCACGTTCCGCAATCCGGTCGGCCTCGCGGCCGGCCTCGACAAGGACGGCGCAGCCATCGACGGCCTCGCGGCGCTCGGCTTCGGCTTCATCGAGGTCGGCACGGTCACGCCGCGCGCCCAGCCCGGCAACCCGCGCCCGCGGATGTTCCGCCTGCCGCAGGCCGAGGCGCTGATCAACCGGATGGGCTTCAACAATCACGGCGTCGACCAGTTCGTGAAGAACGTTCAGGCCGCCCGTTATCGCGGCATCCTGGGCCTGAACATCGGCAAGAACGCCGACACGCCGATCGAGCGCGCCGCCGAGGACTACCTGTACTGTCTCGAGCGCGTGTACCCGTTCGCGAGCTACGTGACGATCAACATCTCGTCGCCGAACACGAAGAACCTGCGCCAGCTGCAAGGCGCCGGCGAACTCGACGCCCTGCTCGCCGCGCTGAAGGACAAGCAGCAACGCCTCGCCGACATGCACGGCAAGCTCGTGCCGCTCGCGCTGAAGATCGCGCCCGATCTCGACGACGAACAGGTCAAGGAAATCGGCGACACGCTGCTGCGCCACAAGATCGAAGCGGTCATCGCCACCAACACGACGCTGTCGCGCGCGGCCGTCCAGGGCCTGCCGCATGCGGACGAAGCCGGCGGCCTGTCGGGTCGCCCGGTGTTCGACGCGTCGAACGAAGTGATCCGCAAGCTGCACGCCGAAGTCGGCAACGACGTGCCGATCATCGGCGTCGGCGGCATTTTCTCGGGCGAGGACGCCCGCGCGAAGCTCGCGGCCGGCGCGGCGCTCGTCCAGCTTTACACCGGCTTCATTTACCGCGGCCCGGCGCTCGTGTCGGAGTGCGTGAAGGCGATCGCCCGCGAACGCACCGCGTAATATAGACATAAACAAACTGTATTTAATGATCGATAGCGTTTTTGCTATCATCAGCCGCACTATCAGAATCATTGACCCGGACAGGGCAAGGACACACACGATGAAATTTTCGCTGCTGAAGAAGCTGCTGGTTGCCGGCCTGATCGGCACGTCGTTCGCCGCCGCGACCGCGCATGCGGCCGACCTCCTCGATCAGGTCAAACAGCGCGGCACGCTGCGCGTCGGCCTCGAAGGCACGTTCCCGCCGTTCAACTCGAAGAACCCGCAAGGCGAACTCGTCGGCTTCGACGTCGACATCGCGAAAGCCGTGGCCGCGAAGCTCGGCGTGAAGGCAGAATTCGTGACGACCGAATGGAGCGGCATCATCGCCGGCCTGCAAGCCGGCAAGTTCGACGTGATCGCCAACCAGGTCGGCATCACCGACAAGCGCAAGGAAACGCTCGACTTCTCGCCGGCGTACACGTTCTCGTCCGCGCAGCTGATCCAGCGCAAGGACGACACGCGCGAATTCAAGTCGCTGGATGACCTGAAGGGCAAGAAGCTCGGCGTCGCGCTCGGCACGAACTACATGGACATGGCGAAGTCGGTGCCCGGCATCGACGTGAAGACGTACCCGGGCGCGCCCGAGTACCTGCGCGATCTCGCGGCCGGCCGCCTCGACGCAGCGCTCAACGACCGCCTGATGCTCGCGTACCTGACGAAGAACTCGCAGCTGCCGCTGCGCCCGGGTGCGAACGTCGGCTCGGCGAACCCGTCGGGCATCCCGTTCAAGAAGGGCAACCCGAAGTTCCAGAAGGCGATCGACGACGCGATGGCGCAACTCCAGGCCGACGGCACGTTCACGAAGATCTCGGACAAGTGGTTCGGCATCGACGTGACCAAACCGATCAAGTAAGTACGCCTGCATTGCCCGCCTGACGGCGGGGCGGAAAGGGCGGCATCCGTTACGATGCCGCCCTTTGTTTTATTCGTCCGGTTTATGATTGCGCTTTCGCGCACGCATTCGATTCGCATTCCATGTCGACAACGTCCCTGCTCGTCCAATCGCTGCCGGTGCTCGCCCAGGGCGCCGTACTGACCGTCAAGTTCGCCGTGCTGTCGATGGTGTTCGGCCTCTTTGGCGCCGTCGTGCTCGCGATGATGGGCATCCGGCAAAGCGAAGCACTCGACGGCTTCGAACGCGTCTGGGTCAACGCGCTCGCGTGGCTCGCACGCGCGTACGTGAGCCTGATGCGCGGCACGCCGCTGCTCGTGCAGATCTTCGTCATCTACTACGGGCTGCCGAGCCTCGGCATCTCGCTCGACCCGACGCCGGCCGGCGTCATCGCGCTGTCCGCGAACGTCGCGGCTTACATGTCCGAAAGCATGCGCGGCGCCATCAACGGAATCGCGCGCGGCCAATGGCTCGCCGCGTACAGCCTCGGGCTGTCGTGGGGGCAGACGCTACGCTACGTGATCGGCCCGCAGGCGCTGCGCATCGCGGTGCCGAGCCTGTCGAACAGCCTGATCAGCCTGATCAAGGACACGTCGCTCGTCTCCGTGATCACCGTCACCGAACTGCTGCGCAGCGCCCAGGAAGTCATCGCGGCGACCTATCAGCCGCTGCCGCTCTATCTCGCCGCCGCGGCCGTGTACTGGATCCTGTGCCAGATCCTCGAATGGGTGCAGCGCTGGTACGAAAAACGCCTGTCGCTGCCGTCGCGGCACTGAGCGCACGCGATTCCGCCGGGCCGCGCACGCGCGCCCGGCGCCCCATTTTTCCCGCCTACTCGCCCGAATAACGCACGCCGAGCGCGGCGCGCGCCGCATCGGTCATCGCGATCATCTGCCGCGAATGGTCGTGCGTCATGATCGGGCTTTCCGTCTTGCCCGCGCGCAGCAGGTCGCAGAAATGCGCGGTCTCGTAGTTCAACCCGCCGCCGTCGACCGGTGCATCGAGTTCGACGGTACGCCCGTCCGCATAGCGGATCGTCGCGCGTGCGGGGTTCCACCACTTCTCGTGGATCGTCACATGGCCGCCGGCCGCGGCGATCAGCGCGTCGCCGCGCCCCATCACATCGAGCCCGCAAAAAAGCTGGGCGATCCCGCCGTTCGCATGCACGCTGTTCAGGCTCGCGAACACGTCGACGCCCGTCGCGCCGACGCGGCCGAGCGTCTGCACGTCGAGCGCCGCGCCAAGCCAGTCGACCGCGAGAAACGCCTCGTAGATCCCGATATCGAGCAGCGCGCCGCCCGCGCGGTCGAGGCGATAGACGGAATGGTCGCCGGGCACCGACGACGATGCGCATCCCGCACGGACGAGCCGGATCTCGCCGATCGGATCGTTATGGAGATGCGCCCGCAATTGACGGTACAGCGGAAAGAACGGCGGCTTCATCGCTTCCATGAACAGCAATCCGGCGTCGCGTGCCGCCTGCAGCACGGTGTCGAGTTGCGCCCCATTCAGCGTCGCGGGCTTTTCGCACAGCACGGCCTTGCCGGCGGCCAGTGCGGCCAGCGTGTACTGCGCGTGACTGTCATGGAGTGTCGCGATATAAACCGCGTCGATATCGCTCGCGAGGAGCGCTTCGAGGCTCGCGGCTGGCGTGCCGCCGCAAGTGCCGCAAAAGGCTGCCGCAGCGTCGGCGCGGCGGGCCCAGGCACCGGCGAGCGTGGCACCGGGCACGTGCGGGAGGCTTTGCGCGAAGCGGCGCGCAATGCTGCCCGCGCCGACGATGCCGAAGCGCACCGGGCGTTGGTCGTTGTCGTTCATCCTGATCTTCCGTGTCGGTCGTATGACGGTGACCGGCACGCTGCCGGTCGGCCGTCATGATAAACGGCTCGCCAGCACTCGGAAGAGCGACACGAACAACGTCAGGCACGCACCGGCACGTCGACGGAGAAATCGCGCGAGATTTCGTCGGCGCTGAAATCGATCAGCGCGAGCGACGCCGCTTCGGCTTCGCGCGGATCGCGCCGCTCGATCGCATCGACGACGCGCGCATGCGCCTTCACCGCGATCTCGTGCGCCCCTTCCTTCTGCACCACGCGCGGATTCACGAGGCGCACTGCACCGCGCACGATCGCCGCCATCTGCTGGAAGAACTGGTTGCCGCTTGCCTGCACGATCCGCGTGTGCAGCAACTCGTCCGCCGTGTCGTAGCCGGGGTCTCCCGGCTGCAGCACCTTGAACGCATCGAACGCTTCGCGAATGCCCGCGATGTCGGCTGCCGTCGCACGCACCGCCGCCTGC
Source organism: Burkholderia cepacia (assembly GCF_029962485.1). Classification (NCBI taxonomy): domain Bacteria; kingdom Pseudomonadati; phylum Pseudomonadota; class Betaproteobacteria; order Burkholderiales; family Burkholderiaceae; genus Burkholderia; species Burkholderia cepacia. The sequence continues at coordinate 1,675,882 of NZ_CP073637.1, read as the reverse complement.
GCGGTCGCACGTGGTTCGATCAGCATCCGGAATTCGATGACGTCGCGCATGAACTGCGGATCGGGTTTTGCCCGAAACCGCCAGCTCACGACGTCTTCGTCGATCATGCGCCAGTCGCGCATTGGCCGCACGCGCGTGCCGACTTTCGGCCGCACGTCCAGCATGTCGCGCGCAAGCAACATCGACAACGCTTCCCGCATCACAGTGCGGCTCACATCGAACTCTTTCGACAGCACGTCCTGTGGCGGCAAGATGCCGCCGTACTTGTCTTCGACGATACCCGAGACAAGCCCATCCATCACTTTGGCGACCAGTGACCGGTCTTTGCCCTGCTCCATGACACCTCCCCGTGCGTCGATTTGCGAACACCTGCTCCGCAGTTCCGCCGGCCCTGGTTACTACTGTTCTTATGATCTATAAGTTGATGAGTTCGAGGATATTTCGCTATCTGGTAAACACCTGACAGGGTTATCCCTCTTTTTGACGGGGTGATTTATACGTCTAAAAAAAAGACCCGGAAAGCGCGCCGCGCCTGCCGGGTCCCGATTTCCACAAGATTTAAACATTCAGTCCATTACGGTCGATAACGTGCCGCTACGGACTGCTTGCCATTTCTTTCAATTAGCCGAATAAACGATCGTTTCAACGCCGTTTTCCGTGCCGAGCAAGCACAGATTCGCGCCGCGCTGGGCGAACAGGCCGACCGTCACGACGCCCGGCCATGCATTCACCTGCGCTTCGAAGCCGCGCGGATCGGCGATCTGCAGCCCCTTCACGTCGATGATCTCGTTGCCGTTGTCGGTGATGTACGGTGCGCCGTCTTTCGTCACGCGCAGCACGGGCACGCCGCCGAGCGCGGTCACGCGCCGGCCGATCGCCGTACGCGCCATCGGCACGACCTCGATCGGCAGCGGGAACGCGCCGAGCACCGGCACGCGCTTGCTGCCGTCCGCGATGCAGACGAACGTGTCGGCCACCGACGCGACGATCTTCTCGCGCGTCAGCGCACCGCCGCCGCCCTTGATCATCGCGCCGCTCGCGTCGATCTCGTCGGCGCCGTCGACGTACACCTGCAGCGAGTCGACCTCGTTCAGGTCGAATACCTTGATGCCGTGCGATTTCAGGCGCTCGGTCGTGGCAACGGAACTCGACACGGCGCCGCGATAGCGCGACTTGACGACGGCGAGCGCGTCGATGAAACAGTTGGCGGTCGAGCCGGTGCCGACGCCGATCACGGCGCCTTCCGGCACGTTCTGGATCACGTAGTCGGCGGCGGCCTGGCCGACGAGGCGTTTGAGTTCGTCTTGAGTCATGGAGTGGTCGTGCTGCGGGATTACGGAAAACCGCCAGTTTACCGGACTCGGATGACGGCCCGGGTTTTTCGGCGCGTGACGCGCCCGCGTATTCAGGGTGCGCCTGCCGCGGGCGCGTTGTCCGACGGTTGCGCGCCGGGAAAGTATTTGTCGAGCAACGCCTGCGCAATTGCATCGGTTTCGGCGTCCGGATTGCCCGCATAGTCCGACGGCCGGAAATGCATCTGGAATGCCGCGAACACGCGCCGCGTGCGTGCGTCGAGCACGCCGTCGGTCGGCACGTCGTAGCCGTAGCGCGCGAGCCTGAGCTGCAGTTCGCGCACATCGACGGGCGTACGCGGATCGCGGCCGCCAAGCCGCGCGGCCACGGTCGCCTCGTCCGGCCACGCGCCGACGCCGGCCTGCGCGAGCGCACGCCATGGAAATAACGGCCCCGGATCGATCTTGCGTTGCGGTGCGATGTCGCTGTGCCCGACCACGCGCGTCGGCGGGATGCCGTAGCGCGCGACGATGTCCTTCGACAGGTTGATCAATGCGTGGACCTGTTCGGGCGGATACGGCTGCCAGGTACGATTCTGCGAATCGAGCGGGCCGCGGTTCACGTTCTCGATGCCGATCGACACCGCGTTCAGCTCCGTCGTGCCCTGCCACTCGCTCACGCCTGAATGCCACGCGCGTTGCGCTTCAGGAACAAGCTGGTAGACCACGGGCATCCCGTGTTCGGTGCGCGGCTGCGGCGGGATGACGTAATGCACGCTGACCGAATCGCCCGTCAGCGTGCGCAACGACTTCGCCTCGTCGCTTTCGGTGTAATGCATCACAAGAAAGCGAACCCGCGAATCGGCACCGCGCGCATGCAGGCTCGTGTCGGCGTAGTACGTGCCGCGTTCGACGAGCGACGGCGACGTGCAGGCCGCCAGCAGGCACAACCCGGCGCAAGAGGCGCCAACACGAAACAGGTGCATCGGTCACGGGTTCCGCAGAGGCGCGTGCCACACCGCATCACGGCACGCGTCGTTCGGGTCATTCGAGGCCCGCGCGGATCGCGCGGGACCGAGCTGGCGTCAGCCCTTCACGCGCCGCTGGCGCACGGCCTCGTACAGGCACACGCCGCTGGCGACCGACACGTTCAGGCTTTCCACGCTGCCGGCCATCGGGATGCTCATCACTTCGTCGCAGGTATCGCGCGTGAGCCGGCGCATGCCTTCGCCTTCGGCGCCCATCACGAGCGCAACGGGGCCGTCGAGCTTGGTTTCATAGAGCGTCGCCGACGCCTCGTCCGACGTGCCGATGATCCACACGCCGGCTTCCTTCAGCTCGCGCAGCGCACGGGCGAGGTTCGTCACCGTGATGTACGGCACCGTGTCGGCGGCGCCGCTTGCCACTTTGGCTGCCGTCGCGTTCAGGCCGACTGCACGGTCGCGCGGGGCGATCACCGCATGCGCGCCGGCCGAATCGGCGACACGCAGGCATGCGCCGAGGTTGTGCGGATCGGTGACGCCGTCGAGTACGAGCAGCAGCGCCGGGCCGTGGATGCCGTCGAGCAGCTCCGACAGGTTCTGCGCGAGCGGCATGTCCTCGACACGCGCGACGACGCCCTGGTGGCGCTCGGTGTGAGCAAGGCCCCACAGGCGCGTTTCGTCGGCTGCAATCAACCGCACGCCCGCTTCCTTCGCGGTGTGCAGGAAGTCCTGCATGCGGCGGTCGCGGCGCGTCTGGTCGTACAGCACCTCCGCAACCGTCGATGCATCGTGCCGCAAACGTGCGGTCACCGCATGAAAACCGTAAAGAACCTTCAGACGTGACATGACTGGAACAACCTTCGATCAAACGTGCGGTCGCGCAACGCGCGCAACCACGATCCATGGAAAAAGGAAAGCGCCGCGCTGCCGGCCGATGACCGGTGACGCGGCGTCTCTCGATACTGCAGGGCATGCGCGTGCGCCGCCCCGAACGCTCAATACTTCTTGCGGGCGCGAGTCTTCTTCGCGGTCGGCTTCGCGGGCGCACCGCCCCCGGCCTTCTTCTTCGCGGCACCACGCGCGGCGCGCGCTTCCTGCACCGCGACGCTCGGCGCGCTCGCCGCTTTCTTGCGACGCGGCGCCGACTCTTCCGACGACGACGGCGGCAGCGCGCGCACGCGCGGGCCGTTGCCGTTGCGATCGGCACCGCCGGCAGCCGGCGCGGGCGACGGACGCGGCGCCTTCACCGGCGTATCGCGCACGAGGCGGAAGTCGATCTTTCGCGCGTCGAGATCGACGCGGCTCACCTGGACGCGCACGCGATCCGACAGACGATAGCGAATGCCTGTCCGTTCACCGCGCAGCTCGTTCTTGATCTCGTCGTACTGGAAGTAGTCCGAGCCGAGTTCCGTGACGTGCACGAGCCCTTCGATGAACAGCGTGTCGAGCTGCACGAAGATGCCGAACGACGTGACGCCGTTCACCATCCCGCCGTACTCCTCGCCGAGCTTGTCACGCATGAAGTAGCACTTGAGCCATGCCTCGACGTCGCGCGACGCTTCGTCCGCACGACGCTCGTTCGCCGAGCAGTGCAGGCCGAGTTCTTCCCAGATCGCCGTGTTCGAGCGCGAGCGGCCGCGCGATTCGTCGTCGGCCTGCTGCATGGCGCGCGCACGCGGCGACAGCGCAGTGTTCAGCTCGAAGCCGTCCGGCGCCTTCGGCGTGTACTTCTTGCCGGACAGGATCGCGTAGATCGCACGGTGCGTGAGCAGGTCGGGATAACGGCGGATCGGGCTCGTGAAGTGCGCGTACGCCTCGTAGGCGAGACCGAAGTGGCCGATGTTGTCCGGGCTGTAGACGGCCTGCTGCATCGAGCGCAGCAGCATCGGCTGCAGCATCTGTGCATCGGGCCGGTCGCGGATCTGCGCCATCAGCGCCGCGTAGTCGCTCGCATGCGGCTTGTCGCCGCCACCGAGCGACAGGCCCATGCCGCGCAGGAAGGCACGCAGGTTCTCGAGCTTCTCCGGCGTCGGCCCCGCGTGCACGCGGTACAGGCCCGGATGCTTGTTGCGCTTCAGGAAATCGGCCGCGCAGACGTTCGCGGCCAGCATGCATTCCTCGATCAGCTTGTGCGCGTCGTTGCGCTGACGCGGCACGATCTGCTCGATCTTGCCCTGCGAGTTGCAGACGATGTAGGTCTCGGTCGTGTCGAAGTCGATCGCACCGCGCTTCTGACGGGCGGCGAACAGCGACTTGTAGACGCCGTACAGATCCTGCAGATGCGGCAGCAGGTCCGCGCGGCGCGCGGCCTCCGGGCCCTTCGTGTTCGACAGCACGGCCGCGACTTCGGTGTACGTGAGACGTGCAGCCGAATGGATCACGGCCGGGTAGAACTGGTACGCCTTGATCTCGCCGCGCGCGGTGATCACCATGTCGCACGCGAGCACGCAGCGGTCGACGTGCGGATTCAGCGAGCACAGGCCGTTCGACAGCTTCTCCGGCAGCATCGGGATCACGCGGCGCGGGAAATACACCGACGTGCTGCGTTCGAGCGCGTCGGCATCGAGGCCCGTGCCCGGCTGTACGTAGTGCGACACGTCCGCGATCGCGACGATCAGCCGATAGCCGTCGCCACGCCCGACCTTGACCGGCTCGCAGTAGACGGCGTCGTCGAAGTCGCGGGCGTCCTCGCCGTCGATCGTCACGAGCGGCACGTCGCGCAGGTCGACGCGGAAGCGCAGATCGGTCGGCCGCACCTTGTCGGGCAGCGCGGCGGCTTCGTCGAGCGCCGGCTGGCTGAATTCGTGCGGCACGCCGTACTTGCGCACCGCGATTTCGATTTCCATGCCTGGATCGTCGATGTCGCCGAGCACTTCGACGACACGGCCGAGCGGCTGCGAATGACGGCTCGGGAAATCGGTCAGCTCGACGACGACGACCTGCCCGACCTTCGCCTTCTTCACGTTCTGCGTGATCAGGATGTCGTGGCCGATGCGCTTGTCTTCCGGCGCGACGATCAGCGCACCGTTCTCGTTGAGCAGGCGGCCGATCACGCGCTTGTTCGCGCGTTCGGTGACTTCGACCACATGCCCTTCGGGGCGGCCGCGGCGATCGTAGCCGACGATTCGCGCGAGCACGCGATCGTTGTGCATCACCTTTTGCATTTCGCCGTTCGGCAGGAACAGGTCGTCCTGGCCGTCGTCGCGGATCACGAACCCGTAGCCGTCGCGATGCCCCTGCACGCGCCCGGCGACGAAGTTCGACGGATGGGTCAACTGATAATGGCCGCGCTTGTCGAGGCGGATCTGGCCGTCGCGCTCCATCGCGGCGACACGCCGGAAGAACCCCTCGCGCTCCTGACGCTTGATCGACAGGGCTTCGGCGATGTCGTTGGCAGCCAGCGACGCGTCGCTCGTACGCAGCACGCCGAGAATTTCTTCACGGCTCGGAATGGGGTACGGATATTTGCTCAAGGGTTTGTCGATGATTGTTCTCGTTGCGTTGACTGATGGTGCACGGCATCAACATAGAGGTGTCCGTCAGACAGTTCTATATTGACGGCGGCGGGTCATTCTATCACCCGCCTGTGTCGCCAAATGACGGGGAATGCCGCGAGCAGGCGCGACGGCGGCCGGTTTGCGATGCATCGCAAAAAAGTGTTGACACGAATAATTGGGGCGCTATAATTTCGCTTCTTTGCAGCAAGCAGCTCACTGCAAAACGTGCCCAGGTGGCGGAATTGGTAGACGCACTAGGTTCAGGTCCTAGCGGTGGCAACATCGTGGAGGTTCGAGTCCTCTCCTGGGCACCATCTGTTTTATAAAAAGGTCGGCTTCTAGCCGGCCTTTTTTCATTTCAAGCCCAGGAAGCAAAGCGCCTGCGCGCTTTGCGTGAGGACTCGAAAGGCTGCGCTTGCAAGTACGGGGTCGCGCATGTGTGACCGAGCCCTCTCCTGGGCACCACTCGATTGATAAGAAAGGCCGGCTTTTGCCGGCCTTTTTTTCATTCAGCGCCCGTATCGCGATGCGCGCTGCCATCAGCCTTATGTCCGCCGTTCCGATCGATAGCAGAATTAATCGGTTATCAATCGCCCTCCCCGTTGTTACGTTAGCCGCCTTGCTTTCAACGCATCCAACGAGGAGCACGCTTCATGACGTCGATGAACCGCCGCGCATTCGCGCGCGCGATGCTGGCCGCGGGCCTCACTGTCGCAGGCATCCGGGCGCGCGCCGAAAACACGCCTGCCACGCTACGCATCGGTTACCAGAAGTCGTCGACGCTCATCACACTGCTGAAGACGCGCAGCACGCTCGAGCAGGTGCTGACACCGCTCGGCCTGCGTGTGTCGTGGCATGAATTCGCAAGCGGATTGCCGCTGACCGAAGCACTCAACGTGGGCGCCGTCGATTTCAGCGCCGACGTGGCCGACACGGTTCCGGTCTTCGCACAAGCCGCGCATGCGCGTTTCGTGTACGTCGCGCAGGAAGCGCCTTCACCGAAAGCGCAGGCGATCGTCGTGAAGCAGGACAGCGCGCTGCGCACGCTCACCGACCTCAAAGGCAAACGCATCGCGGTCACGAAGGCGGCCGGCAGCCATTACCTGCTGCTTGCCGCGCTCGCACGTGCGAAGCTCGCGCCCGCAGACGCGGCGATCCACTACCTGACGCCCGCGGATGGCCGCGCAGCGTTCGAGCGCGGCAGCGTGGACGCATGGGTCACGTGGGATCCCTATGTCGCGTCGGTCGACCGGAATCCCGACGTGCGGATTCTGGCCGACGGCGACGGGCTCGCGTCATACCAGCGCTACTACCTCGCATCGAGCAGTTTCGCCGCCGGGCGACCCGATGTCGTCCAGATCCTGTTTGACCAGTTGTCGCAAGCCGGCACGTGGCTGCGTGACCACCCGCAGGAAGCCGCGAGTACGCTCGCGCCAATCTGGGGGCTCGACGCGGCAACGATCGCGCGTGCGAATGCGCGACGCAGCTATCTCGTCCGTGCCGTGGTCGCGCAAAACTTCGGTGAACAACAGAGGATCGCCGACACCTTCCTCGCGGCCGGACTGCTACCGGCTCGCGTCGATACGGGACAGGCGCAGCGCTGGAATTTCACGGCAAAGCGTGCGGAGCCGGTCAGCGCGTGAGGACCTGCCACACAAGGGGCGAATATTTTTATCACTTCGGATGAAATTGTGTTGACAGACTCTGCCGACACGCTAGAATAGCGGTCTTCGCACTGCAGCAAGCGAAACGTGCCCAGGTGGCGGAATTGGTAGACGCACTAGGTTCAGGTCCTAGCGGTGGCAACATCGTGGAGGTTCGAGTCCTCTCCTGGGCACCATCTGTTTTCTAAAAAGGTCGGCTTCTAGCCGGCCTTTTTTCATTTCAAGCCCAGGAAGCAAAGCGCCTGCGCGCTTTGCGCGAGGGCTCGAAAGGCTGAGCTTGCAAGCGCAGCCGGGGTCGCGCATGTGTGACCGAGTCCTCTCCTGGGCACCACTTATTTAAAAAGGTCGGCTTTTAGCCGGCCTTTTTCTTTTTCAAGCCCAGGAAGCAAAGCGCCTGCGCGCTTTGCGTGAGGACTCGAAGAGCTGCGCTTGCAAGCGCAACCGGGGTCGCGCATGCGTGACCGAGTCCTCTCCTGGGCACCGTCTGCTTTCTAAAAAGGTCAGCTTCTAGCCGGCCTTTTTTCATTTCCAGCGCCGGAATCGATGCCCGAGCACGCACGCCGATATCGGTGCTCACGTTCGTCGCAACGGGTTAGCGCGCTACCCGCCCCACCCGAACACGTCCGATCAAATATTTTCGTTCGCGACCTCAAATAGTGTTGACAGCTCCGCGAGACGCGCTATAATTTCGCTTCTTTGCAGCAAGCAGCTCACTGCAAAACGTGCCCAGGTGGCGGAATTGGTAGACGCACTAGGTTCAGGTCCTAGCGGTGGCAACATCGTGGAGGTTCGAGTCCTCTCCTGGGCACCATCTGTTTTATAAAAAGGTCGGCTTCTAGCCGGCCTTTTTTCATTTCAAGCCCAGGAAGCAAAGCGCCTGCGCGCTTTGCGTGAGGACTCGAAAAGCTGCGCTTGCAAGCGCAGCCGGGGTCGCGCATGTGTGACCGAGTCCTCTCCCGGGCACCACTCGATTGATACAAAAAGGCCGGCTTTTAGCCGGCCTTTTTGTATTTCCGGTGCCGGAATCGCGACTTGCCTCGCTCTGATCGCGCGCACCACCGGTTGCCATCTCTCTCCATCTTGGCGTACGGACATATCGCTTCCGTTTCCGCCGCCAACGCACCCGCGCCATCAAGATCGACACTCGGCATGCGGACCTCGACATCCAGCTCGAGCGCAAACACGCCATCCGACGAATTCCCGATGTCCGGGCATTCGCGATCCATCCCCGATTCCCCTTGCCGGCAGAAGCCCTTCCTGCCCCCCACCAAACCGGGATTTCCCTAGGCTGACATGCCGGCGCTCACGCGGTTAAATAAATCAACGTGATTTATTTAATGCGCCGCCGAGCGGTGCGACATGGAAGGAGACGCCATGAGAAGCCCGCACATCGGCCAGGGAAGCAATTCGGCCAACGTGCGCCGTTACAACGAGCGCCTGCTGCTGAAGACGCTGCGCCGCGTGGGCAGCGCGTCGAAGGCCGACCTCGCCCGTCTCGCGAACATGACGGGCACGGCGGTCGGCAGCATCATCGACTCGCTCGCCGACGCGAAGCTGATCGAATTCGCGGGCCGCACCGAAGGCCAGCGCGGCCAGCCGGCCTCGCTGATCCGTCTCGACCCGCGCGGCGCGTTCGGCATCGGCGTCCATCTCGACCGGATGCGCATCGAGACCGCACTCGTCAACTTCGCAGGCGACGTGCTCGGCCGCCGCTCGCACGACACGTTGCTGCCGCCTCCTGCCGACGTGCTCGAGATCGTGCGTCACGACATCGACGCAATGCAGGCCCTGCTCCCCGACCACGAACGCGCACGCCTGAGCGGCATCGGCGTCGCGCAGCCGTACAACCTCGGCGCGTGGATGCGCGAGCTCGGCCTTGCGCCCGACACATTCCGCGCGTGGGAAGACGTCGATTTCGCGGCCGACCTCGGCCGCACGCTGTCGCTGCCCGTCTTCGGCGAAAACGACGGCAACGCAGCCGCGATCGCGGAACTGTTCTACGGATACGGCCGGCAGTGCGACGACTTCGTCTACCTGTTCATCGGGCCGGCGATCGGCGGCGGCATCGCGATCGACGGCGACTGCCTGCGCGGCGTGACCGGCAATGCAGGCGACATCGCCGTGATTCCGGTGCCGCCGAGCCGGCTCACTTCCGCACCGCCGCCGCGCGGCCCGTGGGACATCTTGCTCGCGCGCGCGTCGCTGCATGCGCTCGTGCGCCATCTGCGCCATCACGGCGAGACGGTCGACAACCGCGCCGATCTCGAAGCGTGCATCGCCCGCGGCCTGCCAGCAGTGGATGAGTGGATCGACGACTGTGTCGACGCGCTTGCCCCGGCGTTGCGCTCGGTGCTGTGCGTGGTCGATGCGCCGGTGGTCGTGCTCGATGCCGATACCGACGCGGGCCTGCTCGACGCGGTCACGACGCGCCTGCGCTCGGCGCTGGTGGCCACCGCGCCCGAAGCGCGTGGCACGCCGACGCTCGTGCGCGGCACGTTCGGCGCCGACGCCGGCGCAATCGGCGCGGCGACGCTACCGATGTTCTTCAACTTCTCCCCGCGGGCCGGCATCCTCAAGGGCGCCCGCACCGACTCGCAGGAGGTCAACCATGTCGCGATCTGAGTCGCCCCGTCCTTTGCTCGAGATGCGCGGGATCAGCAAGACGTTCCCGGCCGTACGCGCGCTCGACAAAGTCAGCTTGACCGTCTATCCCGGCGAGATCCACTCGCTGATGGGCGAGAACGGCGCGGGCAAATCGACGCTGATGAAGATCCTGTCGGGCGCGTACCGCGCCGACGCCGGCGGCGAGATCCTGATCGACGGCGAACGCATCGAAATCGACGGCCCGCTTGCCGCGCGCGATGCGGGTGTCGCGGTGATCTACCAGGAGCTGTGCCTGTCGCCGAACCTGACCGTCGCCGAGAACATCTACATCGGCCGCGAACTGCGGCGCGGCAATCGGCGCTGGGGCACGATCGACCGCGCGGCCATGGCGCGCGGCTGCCAGGACGTGCTCGCGCGCCTGGGCGCACCGTTCGGACCCGACACGCTGGTCGACACGCTGTCGATCGCCGAACAGCAGCTCGTCGAAATCGCGCGCGCCGTGCATACGCGTGCCCGCATCCTCGTGATGGACGAGCCGACGACGCCGCTGTCGTCGCGCGAAACGGAACACCTGTTCAGCCTGATCCGCCAGTTGCGCGAGGAAGGCCTCGCGATCATCTACATCAGCCACCGGATGGCGGAGATCTACGAACTGTCCGATCGCGTGTCGGTGCTGCGCGACGGCGCATACGTCGGCACGCTCGAACGCGCATCGCTATCGGCCGAGCGGCTCGTCGCGATGATGGTCGGCCGCGACATCTCCGGCTTCTACAAGAAGGAACACGCGCAGTACGACCCTGGCCACCTGCTGCTGTCGGTCCGCGACATTGCCGACGGCACCCGCGTGCGCGGCTGCAGCCTCGACCTGCATGCCGGCGAAGTGCTCGGCATCGCCGGCCTCGTCGGCGCGGGCCGCACCGAACTCGCGCGGCTGATCTTCGGCGCGGAGCCGCGCGTGCGCGGCGACGTGAAGCTGGGCGACCGCACGTTCGGCGCACACTCGCCGCGCGACGCGATCGACGCGGGCCTCGTTTACCTGACCGAAGACCGCAAACGCCAGGGCCTGTTCCTCGACATGAGCGTGCGCGACAACATCAACATCTCGGTGTGCAACCGCGACGCACGGCTCGGCGCGCTCGACCTCGCACGCGGCGCCGAGCGCGCGCGCGACGCGATCGCGTCGTTGTCGATCCGCGTCCCTCACGCGAACGTCAACGTCGGCGCGCTATCGGGCGGCAACCAGCAGAAAGTGCTGCTGTCGCGGCTGCTCGAGACGAAGCCGCGCGTGCTGATCCTCGACGAACCGACGCGCGGCGTCGACATCGGCGCGAAATCCGAGATCTACCGGATCATCAACGAACTCGCGCGCGCCGGCGTGGGTGTGATCGTGATCTCGAGCGAGCTGCCGGAAATCATCGGCGTCGCGGATCGCGTGCTCGTGATGCGCGAAGGCGAGATCGCGGGCGAACTCGGCGGCCACACGCCCACGCCGATCACGCAGGAAGCGATCATCGCGCTCGCCACCGGCTCGCAGGCCGAACTCGCCGCCACGTACTGAGCCCGCCCTTTCATTTCATTCTTACATTCAGGTTACCGAAATGATCAACCCGACCAAGCAGCGGAACCTCGCTTCCGCGACGGCCCATCCGGCGGCCAACCGTACACCGCTGTTGCGCGGCGCCGATCAACGCGCCCGCATGCAATCGCTGATCCGCACGGCCGGCATGCTGCCGGTGCTGCTGGTTCTGTGCATCGGCTTCGGCGTCCTGACCGACGGCTTCTTCACGCTGCAGAACCTGTCGATCGTCACGCAACAGGCGTCGATCAACATCGTGCTCGCGGCCGGCATGACCTTCGTGATCCTGACGGGCGGCATCGACCTGTCGGTCGGCTCGGTGCTCGCGGCCGCGGCCGTCGCCGCGCTGCTCGCGTCGACGATCCCCGGTTGGGGCTGGCTCGGCGTGCCGTTCGCACTCGTCGTCGGCCTCGCGTTCGGCGCGATCAACGGCGGGCTGATCTCGTTCCTGCGCCTGCCGCCGTTCATCGTCACGCTCGGCGCGATGACAGCCGTGCGCGGCGTCGCGCGCCTGATCGGCAACGACACGACCGTGTTCAATCCGCAACTGCCGTTCGCGTTCATCGGCAACGGCACGATCCTCGGCGTGCCGTGGCTCGTCGTGATCGCATGCGCGGTGATCGCGATCTCGTGGTTCATCCTGCGCCGCACGGTGCTCGGGATGCGGATCTACTCGGTCGGCGGCAATCCGGAAGCCGCGCGCCTGTCGGGCATCAACGTGCGGGCGATCCAGATGTTCGTCTATGCCGCATCCGGGCTGCTCGCGGGCCTCGGCGCGGTGATGTCGGCCGCGCGGCTCTATGCGGCCAACGGCCTGCAGCTCGGACAGTCCTACGAACTCGATGCGATCGCCGCGGTGATCCTCGGCGGCACGAGCTTCGTCGGCGGCGTCGGCTCGATCGTCGGCACGCTGATCGGTGCGCTGATCATCGCGGTCCTGACGAACGGCCTCGTGCTGCTCGGCGTATCCGACATCTGGCAGTACATCATCAAGGGGCTCGTGATCATCGGCGCCGTCGCGCTCGATCGCTATCGCCAGCGCGACTCGGCGCGCACCTGAGCCTTTCCCGTCGATTCAACCTTGCGGCGCAGGCCGGTTCGCCTGCGCCCGTTCGCCAACAGACCTCACGGAGACACAACGACATGTTCAAGCACACCGCCGCCCTGACCGCCGTCGCCTGCGCACTCGCCTTCGGCGCTTCCGCCGCACACGCGGCCGACAAGCCGCTCAAATCGATCGGCGTCACGGTCGGGTCGCTCGGCAATCCGTACTTCGTCACGATCGTCAAGGGTGCCGAAGCACGCGCGAAGCAGCTCAACCCGAACGCGAAGGTCACGGCCGTCTCGGCCGACTACGACCTGAACAAGCAGTTCACGCAGATCGACAACTTCATCTCCGCGCACGTCGACATGATCCTGCTCAACGCGACCGATCCGAAGGCGATCGAGCCGGCGGTGAAGAAGGCGCAGGCGGCCGGCATCACGGTCGTCGCGGTCGACGTCGCCGCGGCCGGCGCAAACGCGACCGTGCAGACCAACAACGTGAAGGCCGGCGAACTCGCGTGCGACTACATCGCGAAGAAACTCAACGGCAAGGGCAACGTGATCATCGAGAACGGCCCGCAGGTATCGGCCGTGATCGATCGCGTCAACGGCTGCAAGACCGTGCTCGCGAAAAACGCCGGCATCAAGCTGCTGTCGAGCGACCAGGACGGCAAGGGCTCGCGCGAAGGCGGGATGAACGCGATGCAGGGCTACCTGACGCGCTTTCCGAAGCTCGATGCGGTGTTCACGATCAACGACCCGCAGGCGATCGGCAGCGACCTCGCCGCGAAGCAGTTGAACCGTCCGGGTATCGTGATCACGTCGGTCGACGGCGCACCCGACATCGAAGTCGCGCTCAAGTCCAACACGCTCGTGCAGGCGTCGTCGAGCCAGGATCCGTGGGCGATGGCGCAGCAGGCGGTCAACGTCGGCTACGGGATCATGAACGGCCAGAAGCCGGCCAATCCGATGATCCTGATCGAGCCGACGCTCATCACGCGCGACAACGTGAAGACCTACAAGGGCTGGAGCACGCCGCGCTGATCGCGCCACCCGTCCGTGCAACCGGGCGTGCTGGGCCGTGTCGCCATGCGCGGCGGCCCCGCACTGCCCGCCTTTTCGGATCAACCGCTGTACGGCCGTGCGCCACGCCACGGCACAAGGTTTCGACATGACGACGACGTTCCCCCGCCTGATCGTATTCGGCGAAGCGCTGACCGACTTCATCCGCGACGACGCGCAGCACTGGCACAGCGTCGCCGGCGGCTCATGCTGGAACGTCGCGCGCGTCGGCGCGCGGCTCGGCGTGCCGACGGCCTTCGCCGGCACGGTCAGCCGCGACACCTTCGGCGACGAGCTGATGCGCGAGAGCGCCGACGCAGGGCTCGACATGCGCTTCATCCGGCAGGTCGACCGCGCGCCGCTGCTCGCGATGGTCGTGTCGAAGCAACCGCCCCACTATTTCTTTATCGGTGAAAACAGCGCCGATCTCGCCTTCGATCCGGCAGACCTGCCCGCCGGCGCCTTCGATGCGGCCGAAATCGTGCACGTCGGCTCGCTCGGTGTCGTGCGCGAACCGCTCGCGTCGCGCCTGATCGATGTCGCACAGGCCGCGCATGCGGCCGGCAAGCGGATTTCGTTCGACCCGAACTTCCGTGCGCCGATGGCCGCGCCGTCGTATCGCGACACGCTGCGCCGGCTGTCCGCGCTCGCGGACTGGATCAAGGTATCCGACGAGGATCTGCGCGGGCTGTTTCCCGAACTCGACGAGGCAGCCGCGCTCGCGCAACTGCGCGAATGGGCACCCGACGCGACGCTGCTCGTCACGCGCGGCGCAGCGGGCATGCAGCTCCTGCATCGCGACACCGAGCTGTTCCAGCCCGCGTTCCCGACCGAAGTCGCCGACACCGTCGGTTGTGGCGATGCGAGCATCGGCGGCTGGCTCGCGAGCCAGCTTGCACGCCCCGATGCAACGGCCGTTGAACATCTGCGCTACGCGGCCGCGTGCGCGGCGGTCGCCTGTGCGCACGCAGGCGCCTATGCGCCGACTGCAGAGGAAGTGACCGACATGATCGATCGCACGGCCGGCGCCGCGCTTTCGCTCTAGACGGCGCCGTCGCGCCGCCGTGTCACGCGGCGGTCGTGCCGTCGCTGCCGTCCGGCGGCATGCCCGCCTTCAGCAGTTGCAGGCTTTCGTCGACGCTCAGCTCCGACATCGCATCGTCGTGAAGCGTATCGTCCGCCGCGCGGCGCAATGCATGCAGTGCATGCACCTTCAGCCGTACCAGCGCGAGCCGCAACCCGCGCGCCGCGCATTCAGCCGCGAAGGTGCGCAACGATTCGATCGTCGTGCCGTCGACATCCGGCGTTTCCTCGAGGCTCAGCATCACGGTATGCGTATCGGGCGCGGCCTTCATCAGCGCACGCACGCGATTGAGCATCCGGTCCGCGTTCGCGAAGAACAGCTGCGCCTCGGGCCGCACGATCAGCACGCCCGGTACCGGTTTCGCATCGGCATGGCTCGCGACGTCGACGAAATCGTGGCTGTCGCGCAGCCGGCCGAGCACGCTCACGTTCGGTTCGGACAGCTTGCGCAAAGTCAGCAGCAGGCTCACGCCGATGGCCGCGAGCAGCCCGTGCAGCACACCGAGCACGAGCACCGCGAGCAGCGCCGCGATCACGACGAGCCGGTCGCGATGCCACGCCCAGTACGGCCGGAACACGGACGGATGCAGCGAGTGGCTGACCGCGAAAATCACGATCGCCGCGAGCACGGGCTCCGGCGTGCGCGCGAGCTGCGGCAGCAGCAGCCAGACGATCAGTGCAACCACGCCGGCCGCCCACAGGCCGGCAAAACGAGACTGCGCGCCGGCCGCCTCGTTCGCCGACGTCGCCGAATAGCCGGCGCCGACAGGCATCCCGTGCAACAGGCCCGACACGAGATTCGCGCAGCCTAGCGCGACGAGATCGCGGTTCGGCGACACGCTGTCGCCGTGCTTGAGCGCGAAGTTGCGGATCGATCCGTACGATTCCGCGTACAGGATCAGCATCAACGCGAACGCAAGCTCGATGGTCTGCATCCACGCATTGCGATCGAGCGTCGGCAGGCCGAATTCGAGGTGCCGGAAGTCGATATGGCCAACGATCGCGATCCCGTATCGCTGCCAGTCGATCGCATAGCCGGCCGCGATCGACAGCACGATCACGACAAGCGTCGCGGGCACGCGCGAGCTCCGCCCGAGCGCGAACAGCAACGCCAGTGCGGTCGCGCCGAGCACGACACTCGCGAGGTTCGCATGCGGCGCGCCGGTAATCAGGTCGAGCGCGACATGCGGCGCATCGCTGTGCTGCACGGAGATCGCGAGAATCTTCGGCAACTGCTTGATGACGATCGTCAGCGCAAGGCCGAACGTGAAGCCGCGCAGCACGGGCCGCGCGACGAAATCCGACATGCCGCCGAGCCGCGCGGCGCCCGCGAGGATGAACAACACGCCCGTCATCGCGACGAGCGCGGCCGCGAGCGCGAGCTGCGCGGCCAGCGCCATCCCCGATTCGGCGAGCACGGTTGCCGCGAGCACCGCGGCCGACGACGACGTCGACGACACGATCGCGAAGCGGCTGCTGCCCGTGAGCGCGTAGACGACGAGCCCCGACAACAGCGCGATCAGGCCGGCTTGCGGCGGCAAGTTGGCGAGCCCCGCATACGCGACCGCTTCAGGAATCAGCAGCCCGGCAATCGACAGGCCGGCCAGCGCATCGAGGCCTATGCGTCGCCTGGGCGGCGGCGAAGCTGCATCGAGCGGCGCGAAATGATCGGCATGCTGCGGGCCGGCGTCGGGGCGGATCGGGGCGGTCGTCATGAGGCGGTCGGCGCCGTGCGCCGGTCAGGGTTTGACGGCGATGACGCCCGACCAGCCGGGCAGATAACGCGCATCCTGCTCGTGTGCGCGGTGCAGCGCGACGTCGAGCGACTTCGCGAAATTCTTGCGAATCTGGTCGAGCGAGATGTGCTGGCGCAGGTAGTCGGCCCACAGGAATTCGCTGAACGGCGTCGCGTCCTTCGCATAGCCGCCCGCGGTGCGCAGCTCGCCGGCGAGGCTGCGGTACGGATCGTCCACGAGCCCCGTCAGCGCCTTCGGCAAATGCTCATAGTCGCGGCGCGTGCCGTCCGCGCCGAACGGATGCACCCACTGGTTGTGTTCCATCATCCGCCAGAAGATCGTGTCGTCGAGCCAGGACAGATCCTTCAGCAGCATCGCGTTCACGCGCGCCTCGCCTTCCTCGATCAGCGCGAGGCCGAGATGGTGATGATCCGTGATGTAGTGCAGGCCGTCCGGGCCGAGCACGGCCGGGAACCAGTGCGATTCGATCGCTGCCTTGCGCGCGCGCTTGCTGAGCGCCTTCCAGTGCTTGCGCTTCGCCTTGACTTCGCGATAGCCGACCGTCATCTGCGTGGGACGCAGTTCTTCCAGCTTGACGGGAATCAGGTGAACATCGTTGCCGAGTGCCATGGTCGTACCCCATGTTGCGAAATTCCGGCAACGATACTCCTGATCGCGCGAACCGTTAATACGTCATGACCTCGATACGCATTCGATTGACGATTTCTGACAACCGTCCGTGCCTGCGCACGACGCTGCGCTACGCGCGCAGATCGTTGCGTTCGAGTCGATGACGAATGTAAGGAATACCGTCGACCACGACACTCACGCGATGCATCCCGAGCTTGCGCGCGACGTTCAACGAGCCGCTGTTGGCTTCCGCGATATCGGCGATCACGCGCGGCAGGCGCACGGTGTCGAACGCGTGACGCACGACGGCTTGCGCGGCCTCGCTCGCGATGCCACGCCCCCAGGTCGCACGCACGAGCCGCCAGCCGATCTCGACGTCGCGCGCGCCATCCGCATAGTCGGGAATCAGCAGGATCCAGCCGATGAACGCGTCAGGCGCGGCCTTCTCGAAGATCGACCAGTAACCGAGGCCCGGCGGATAGTCGCGCGTGATCCGGTGCGTGACGAAGCGGCGATGCTCGTCAGGGTCGTGCCACGGGCCTGCGATGTGCCGCGTGACCTCGGGATCGCGATCCATCGCGAGGCACGCATCGAGATCGGCCAGCACGCGCGGACGCAGCCGCAACCTCGCCGTTTCGAGCACGGGCAGCGCGTCGATGGAACGTTCGGTCATCGGGACTCCTGATTCGGTGACGATGCGCATCGAGCGCATTACAGAACAAATACAAACAGCCTTCCGGAATGATACAGATGCCTGTCGCCTGGCTCGCGCGGCGCCGTTTCCGTTTCCGAAACAGTTCATTTCGTAGGGATTATTCCCGATTCGGCGTTATCGCGCCCCACATCGCGCGGCGCCGCGGCCTACACTCGATCCATGCCCCCGCACCGCGCGCAGGCCGGACCGGCATCCGCATGCACATCGTGAGCGCGCAAGCCAACGTGGAGACTTCGGACATGAGCTGGACCCGCGAACAACGCAACGTCACGATCGCCGCCTATCTGGGCTGGACGCTCGATGCGTTCGATTTTTTCCTGATGGTCTTCGTGCTGAAGGACATCGCCGCGGAATTCGCGTCGACGATCCCCGCCGTCGCGTTCGCGCTCACGCTGACGCTTGCGATGCGCCCGCTCGGCGCGCTGATCTTCGGCCGGCTCGCCGATCGCTTCGGCCGACGCCCGACGCTGATGGTCAACATCGCATGCTATTCGCTGCTCGAGCTCGCGTCGGGTTTTGCGCCGAGCCTCACCGCGCTGCTCGTGCTGCGCGCACTGTTCGGCGTCGCGATGGGCGGCGAATGGGGCGTCGGCTCCGCGCTGACGATGGAGACCGTGCCGACCCATGCGCGCGGCTTCGTGTCGGGGCTGCTTCAGGCCGGCTATCCGAGCGGCTACCTGCTCGCGTCCGTCGTGTTCGGGCTGTTCTACCAGTACATCGGCTGGCGCGGAATGTTCATGGTCGGTGTGCTGCCCGCGCTGCTCGTGCTGTATGTCCGGGCGCACGTGCCCGAATCGCCCGCGTGGAAACAGATGGAGAAGCGCCCGCGCCCGAGCCTCGGCGCCACGATGAAGCAGAACTGGAAGCTCACGATCTACGCGATCGTGCTGATGACCGCGTTCAACTTCTTCTCGCACGGCACGCAGGATCTCTATCCGACCTTCCTGCGCGAACAGCATCACTTCGATCCGCATACCGTGTCGTGGATCACGATCGTGCTGAATATCGGCGCGATCGTCGGCGGCCTGTCGTTCGGCTCGATCTCGGAGCGGATCGGCCGGCGCCGCGCGATCTTCATCGCCGCGCTGATCGCGCTGCCCGTGCTGCCGCTGTGGGCGTTTTCGAGCGGCCCGGTCGCCCTCGCCGCCGGCGCGTTCCTGATGCAGATCTCGGTCCAGGGCGCGTGGGGCGTGATCCCGGTCCACCTGAACGAGATCTCGCCCGACGAAATTCGCGCGACCTTCCCCGGTGTCGTCTATCAGCTCGGCAACCTGCTCGCGTCAGGCAACGCGACGATGCAGGCGTCGCTCGCCGTTTCGCACGGCAACAACTACGGCCTCGCGCTTGCGCTCGTCGCCGGCACCGTCGCCGTCGCGATCGCCGTGCTGATCCTGTTCAGCCGCGAACGGCGCGGCATCGACATGACGCAATCGGTCAATACGCGTAGCAGCGTCGGCTGACTCCACGCATTGTCGCACCGCACCATCGCGCGTGCCCCGCCTGGCCGGGGCCGCGCGTCATACTTTCCGCATTCGCACATCGAACTAGAGGAATTTGTCCAGATTCCCTGCTTGCCCGCCATGCCCGCGTTTTTTTATCTTAATAAAAACGACTGTTTGAATCAGATAATCAAATCACCTGTTCGCGGCCGGGAAACCGGCATGGGAGGCGGAACATGGCAGTAAGTCAGGAGGGGCGGCCATCCGCGGGACGGCCGTCCGGCGCGCGGTCATCCGGCACTCGGCAGACCGGCGGGACGAAGGCGCGCATCCTCGATGCAGCCGAAGACCTGTTCATCGAGCATGGCTTCGAAGCGATGTCGATGCGGCAGATCACATCGCGCGCGGCGGTCAACCTCGCGGCGGTCAACTACCACTTCGGCAGCAAGGAAGCGCTGATCCATGCGATGCTGTCGCGTCGGCTCGACCAGCTCAACCAGGAGCGTCTCGGCATCCTCGACCGCTTCGACGCGCAGCTCGGCACGCACATCACCTGCGAGCACGTGCTCGGCGCGATGTTCATTCCCGCGCTGAAGGCGTCGCGCAATCCCGAACGCGGCGGGCCCGGGTTCCTGCGGCTGATCGGCCGCGCGTACACCGATCCGTCGCCGTTCGTGCGCAACTTCCTGACCGCGCACTACGCGAGCGTCGCGGGCCGCTTCTTCGACGCATTCCAGCGCGCGTTGCCGCATCTGCCGCGCACCGAGCTCGGCTGGCGGCTGCACTTCGCGATCGGCGCGCTGTCCGGCGCACTCGCGGGCGCCGAGACGGAAAGCCTGATCGACGAGTTCTCGCAGGGCCGCACGATGAACGACGTGCAGATGATCGCCCGGCTGTCGTCGCTGATCGTCGCCGCGCTGAAGGCGCCGATGCCCGACAGCGCGCAGCTGTCGATCTTCGCGGCAGTGCTTGACGACGCGGGCGCCAGCGAAGTGTTCGGACTGCCGTCGTCGAGTGCGGCCGCTGCCGATACGGCGACACTGCATTCCACGAACTGAGCGCGCGGGGCCACGCGCGGCTTCCTGTTCACGATTTGATTGATACGCGCGGTCATGCGGGGCGTCGAGGCGCCCGCGCCGATCGACCGCGAAGCACGGGGCATGGGCAGGCGTCGAAACGCCCGCCCTCGCCGAGAGCAAAGACCGGAGACACGTCATGTCATCTTCCGCAGCAACCACAGCGGCCCAGATCCCGCCGAACACCGACGGCATCTGGTACGCGTCATATCCGCCCGGCGTCCCGCACGAAATCGACGTCGCGCAATACGCGTCGCTCGTGCAGTTCTTCGACGAATGCACGACCCGCTTCGCCGATCGCGTCGCGTACGTGAGCGCCGGCGCGTCGATGACCTATCGCACGCTCGCGCGGAAAGTCGACGCATTCGCGTCGTACCTGCAAAGCCTCGGCGTGAAGCCGGGCGATCGCGTCGCGATCATGCTGCCCAACACGTTCCAGTACCCGGTCGCGCTGTTCGGCACGCTGAAGGCCGGTGCGATCGTCGTCAACGTCAATCCGCTCTACACCGTGCGCGAACTCGCACACCAGCTGAAGGACAGCGGCGCGCAGACGATCGTCGTGTTCGAGAACTTCGCGCGCACGCTGCAGGACGCGCTGCCGGAAACGCAGGTGAAGAACATTGTCGTCACCGCGCTCGGCGATCTGCTCGCCGACGGTTTCAATGCGAAAGGACGCCTGATCAATTTCGTGCTGAAGCACGTGAAGAAGCTCGTGCCGGCCTACCACCTGCCGCAGGCCATCCGGCTGCGCTCCGCCCTCGCGCTCGGCGCGCGCGGCAAGCCGCAGCCGGTGCAGACGACGCGCGACGACCTCGCGTTCCTGCAATACACGGGCGGCACGACCGGTGTCGCGAAAGGCGCGATGCTCACGCACGGCAACCTGATCGCGAACCTGTTGCAAGCGAAGGCGTGGATCGCCGATCAAGTGTCGGGCGACGTCGAAACCGTGCTCACGCCGCTGCCGCTGTATCACATCTATTCGCTGACGGTGAACGCGTTCATCTTCATGGGACTCGGCGGGCGCAACATCCTGATCGCGAACCCGCGCGACATGAAGATGGTGATGAAGATCATCCGCAACGAAACGTTCACGGGGATCACCGGCATCAACACGCTGTACAACGCGTTCCTCGACAACGAGGAATTCCGCAAGCGCGACTTCTCGAAGCTCAAGCTCGCGATGGCCGGCGGGATGGCGATGCAGCGCGCGGTCGCGGAGCGCTTCCAGCAGGTGACGGGGCGGCCGGTCGTCGAAGGCTACGGCCTCACCGAATGCTCGCCGATCGTCACGATGAACCCCGTGGACCTGAACGACATGGCCGCGTTCAGCGGCTCGATCGGCCTGCCCGCGCCGTCGACCGTCGTGCGCTTTCGCCGCGAGGACGGCACCTGGGCGCCCGTCGGCGAGCCCGGCGAGCTGTGCGTGCACGGCCCGCAGGTGATGCGCGGCTATTGGCAGCGCCCGGACGAGACGGCGAAGGTGATCGACGCCGAAGGCTGGCTCGGCACCGGCGACATCGGCGTGATGGACGAGCGCGGTTTCATCCGCCTGATCGACCGCAAGAAGGACATGATCCTCGTGTCGGGCTTCAACGTGTATCCGAACGAGATCGAGGAAGTGCTGGTGATGCATCCGGGCATCAGCGAGGCCGCGGCGATCGGCATTCCTGACGAGGTACAGGGCGAACGGATCAAGGTGTTCGTCGTGCGCCGCGACCCGTCGCTGACGGTCGAGGACGTGCTCGCGCACTGCCGCAAGAACCTGACCGGCTACAAGATGCCGAAATTCGTCGAGTTCCGCGACGCACTGCCGCAGACGAACGTCGGCAAGATCCTGCGCCGCGCGCTGCGCGACGAGGAACTCGCCAAAATCAAGGCCGCGAAGCAAGGCTGAACGATCCATCGCTCCGGGAGACGCTGTCGATGAACGAAGGAATGAAGCGCCGTACGCGGCATGCGGCCGCCGCGGCAGTCGCTTGCGTGCTGTCGCTCGCGCACGCGGGCCTGCATGCGCAGGAAACGGCCGATGCCGCGAGTGCGGCACCGGAGGTCGCGCTGCCGGCGGACCTGGCGAAAGTCACGCGCGAGCCGATCGCGCAACAGGCACGCTGGCTGCGCGCGGCCGCGCAGCGCGGCACGCTCGCGCAGCTCGACGACGCGACGCTCACCGCGCTCTTCAAGGCGCTCGACCCGCTCGCCGTGCCGCTCTATATCCGAAATGGTCCTAACGGTTATCCGGCGTACCAGTTCACGATGGTGCGCCAGGAGCGCATCAGCGGGAAATGGTCCGACACGCCCGACCGCATGCTGGTGAAGACCACCCGTGAACCGCTGCGCGTATATGCAAAGTGGCTGCCGGGCGGCGCGCATGCGGGACAGGAAACCATCTACGACACGACGCAGCGCAAGGACGAGATGTACGGCCATCTCGGCGGCCTGCTCGGCAAGATTCCGCTGTGGACGGCGCTCGACGGCGCGCTGGCGCGTGCCCAGTCGAATCATCAGGTGAAGGATCTCGGCACCGAGTTCATCACGAACCTGTACCTGACCGAAGGGAAGAAGTACCTGGAAGCCGGTGTGCAACGGCCGACCCAGGTCGAAGCAAAATCGATCGGCGGCGTACGCGTCGTCGCGCTCACCTACGAGACGCCGACCGGCCGGCCGCAGTTCTACGCGAAGAAGGAAGTCCTTGGGCTCGACCTGCACGCGCCCTATTTCCGGACCGTCGAGTCCTATGACAACGACGGCAAGATCTTCGAGCGGATCGTCATCGAGAAAATCGCGCCGGCTACGCTCGACGACACCGCATTCGACCCGAAAAACCCGGACTACGCGTTCTGATTCGTACCGGCGCGGTTGGCGCCGGGATCAATCGTCATCGTCGTCGCCGTGGTGCTTGCGCCAATGCTTGTAATAGTGCTTGCGCCACTTCCGGTAGCGATCGTCGTCGTCATCGCCGTAGTAGCCGTATCCGTAGCCCGGATAGGCGACGACGGCCGGCTGCGGCGCCACATAGACCGGTGCCGGCTCGACATAGACCGGCGCGACCGGTACGCCGATGCCGACCGACAGGTCGACGTGCGCCATTGCACTGCCGGAAGCCAGCAACGCCACGCCGCCGACCCACCCTGCCCATTGCCTCATGTTCATGTTCTGCATCCCTGATACGCCGGCCCGCCCGGCTCACGCGACGAATGTAAGCGCACCGCACGCGGCGAGGTGATACGGCGCTGCGAGAGTCGTAACGCGACGTAACGAAACAGCTTTAGCTATTTGGCCGAATCGCGAAAATGCGCTGGAACGTCTATAGTGGGTTACGGTTCGACACAATGACGACTGCGCGCTTCCCTATTGAACAGGGTAGAATCCCGCCAAACACCTTGTGGACGAACACGCCACACACACGCACAACATATTCTCTGACGCAGGCTCCTGCCGCACCTCAATGGCCAATCCCGCAGAATCCCATCCGCAAAACGACTTCATCAATTCGGCGCGCAAGGAACGTAAGCGCGTTGAAATCTATCTCGTCAACGGCATTCGTCTGACGGGGTGCATCGAGTCGTTCGACCAGTACCTGGTGATGCTGCGCACCCCCGTGGGTCTGCAAGGCATCTACAAGCGCGCGATTTCCACCATCCAGCTCGACACCGGCGGCTCGCGCCCGGGCGGCGGCGGTCCCCGCGGGCCGCGCACCGGCGGTCGCCCCGGCGGCCGTGAAGGCGGCGGTCACAGCCCGTACGGCTCGCACGGCGGCCCGCGTGAATCGCGCGGCGACGGCGGCGGCTACGGTTCCCGCGAACCGCGTGAAGGCTATGGCTCGCGCGAACCGCGCGAAGGTTACGGCTCGCGTGAGCCGCGTGAAGGCTACGGCGCCCCGCGCGAACCCCGTGAACCGCGCGAAAGCTATGGCGCGCCGCGCGACAGCGGCGATGCTTCCGGCAACGCGTCGTCGTCGGATACACGCGGCGGCAACGGTCCGGTGATCGTCACACGCCGCCGGCGAATCGTGCCGGACGGCCAGTAAAACAAAAGGGCAAGCCAACCGGCTTGCCCTTTTTACTTGTGCAGCCGGCGCGGCATGTCGCCGCACCGCTGCCGGGTTCAGCGTGCCGTCGTCGGCAGGCCCGCATCGGCCTCACGCTGCAACGAACGCACCTGCTGCTGCAACGCGCGCAGTTGCGACTGAAGTTCGGCCTGTTGCGCCTGCAATGCCACCGTCTCGCTGCGCACACTCTTCTGGCGATCCGCGACCGCCGCCTGCTGCTGGCGTGCGATCGAGATATCAGCCTGCAGGCGCCGTGCGCGATCCTGCGTGACCTCGATCTGCTTGTCCATTTGCGCCTTCTGCGATTCCAGCTTCGCCGCCCGCAGTTCGTTGATGGCCAGCCGCTCTGCCTGACGCGAGAAATCGCGATAGATCGCCTCCGCGCGCGTTTCGTCGTACGTCTTGATCACGCGCCAGAACGCCTTCTGCTGGAACAGCGCGACGAAGTACGCACCGTCCTTCACATTGAACAGCAGGCTCGCACCGTAGCTGCCGTTGTAGCTCGTGCGCATTTCCGTCAGCGAGTGCGCCTGAATCTGGCGCTGCAGATCGTCGACCGTGCTCGGCCCCGTCGACTCGCCCGCCTGCGGCTGCACCGACATCTGGCCCTGCTGATCGATCACCGGAATCGCCGCCACCGGCGCCGACGCCTGCTGCACCGCCGGCGAATCGCTGCCGGCCAGCCCCTGCGCAAACGCGCCCTGCATGCCTCCCACCAGGGCGAGCAACACGCTCACCCGCCCCAACCCCGTCATATGGCTCATGAAGTTTTATTCCCGCCCGAGTCGTTGTAATTCAGCGCGATTTTATCTCATTAATTACTCGCTTTCGCGTGTCTCGGGCTCTTCGTCAAAGATCTGATATTTGCGCATTTTTTCCCACAGTACCTTGCGGCTGATGCCGAGCTGCTGCGCCGTATCCTGACGACGCCAACCGTTTGCGTCGAGCGCCGCAATGACGCGGCTGCGCTCGTTCATGTCCCACTTGCTGCGATCGACGAACACCTCCGCCGCGCTCTCCACCGGCACCGGTTGGGCCGAATTGCGCGCGTGCGCGATCAGCCGCTGCAGCCGCGCGGCATCCCACCCGCCCGTCTGCCGCACCGTCACGCCGACACGCTCGGCGAGGTTGCGCAATTCGCGCACGTTGCCGGGGAAATAGCTGTCCGCGACCGAATCCGTCAGCCAGTACGGCAGATCGGACAACTCCGCGAGCCGCTCCTCGCCGACGACCTGGGCAACGAACGACTTGAACAGCGCGATCTTGTCGACTGCGCCGCGCTCTTCCAGCGACGGAATGCTCAGCTCGATCACCGCGAGCCGGTAGTAGAGATCGGCACGGAACAGCCCCTCCTTCACGAGCTGCGGCAGCTTCTTGTTGCTCGCCGCGACCAGCCGGAAATCGACCTTGACCGGCGCCGTCGCGCCGACGCGCAGCACCGCGCCGTCCTCGAGCACGCGCAGCAGCTTGACCTGCTGATACAGCGGCAGATCGCCGACTTCGTCGAGGAATAGCGTGCCGCCGCCCGCCTGCTCGAAATAGCCTTTATGCGCAACAACCGCGCCCGTGAACGATCCTTTCGCATGACCGAAGAACAGCGATTCGAACAGGCCGTCGGGGATTGCGCCGCAGTTCACCGGCACGAATTCGCCGTGCCGGTAGCGCGAATGCTTTGCGTGCAGCAGTTGCGCGATGCGCTCCTTGCCGACGCCGGTTTCGCCGTGCAGCAGCACGTTGGTGTCGCAGTCGGCGAACGTATCGACTTCGTGCAGCAGCGCCTGCATCGATTCGGAGTGCGCGACGAGTTCGGACGGCTGCAACGTTTCGGCCGAGTGCGCACGCAGTTGCGTGACGAGCTTGCCGATCATGCCGCGCAGCTCGGCGCACGTGAAGTCGAGCGGCAGGATGTGCGAATAATCGGGCGGATACTGCGACGCGTCGTGGTCGCGCGCCGCGCCGACCCAGACCACCGGCATGCCGATGTTGGCCTGCCAGTCGCGCAGGAACGCGGCGCCGCCTTCGATCATCGTCACGCTGATGATCGCGAGCGACGGCCGCAATGCGGCGCGCTCGGGCGAGATCTCCGCGTTGTCGGCGCGGATCACTTCGACGTCGAAGCTCGCCATGCACCGGGCGACGCGGTCGACGATGTCCGCCTTGCCTTCCCAGACGTACAGGTCGAGCTCTTCGATTGCGGGCGTGGTTCTCATCATAAAAAACCTGTTACTGACCGACAAGTTGTGCGGCATTACATGTCAGCGAAATCTGATGGACGTTCGCTTGGCCGACCTGAACACCAAGCAAATTGAGCAACGGCACGATCAGCACGTCGAGCGATGTCAATACCGGGCCAAGGAGACTGCTGAGCAGAGAAGATAGCGTACTGACTGGCACCGGGACATTAATCGTTCCAATAAGGGGTAGCGTCAAAGCAATGTTCAGCGACTGCAGATTCAGATTCGCAAGCGCCATCGCCAATTGCGACCCTAGTTGATTCGAATAGGTGGTCCAGTTCGGATTCCTCGACCAGCCGTTCGAACATGTCGGCGACGACGACGAATAGTTCGCTGTGTCGGCGCAGAACTGCGGCGGCGTACTGCCGGCGTTGCTGCCATACGGCGCACTATAGGATTCGCCACCCGCCACTTGAAGCACCGGATTGCCGACATTCGCCGTTACGGGTAGTGACAGCACCGTGAGGCCCGCGAGAATGACGTTCAGGTTCACAATTTGCAGTGTCCCGGTTGCAGCGGGGCAACTACCAGAATTGCTCAAGTTGAGCGTTCCTCCCGGTGGCGCACTTACACATAGACGAGCGATGCCGGGCTTCGCGCCGATCGTAATCGAGGACGTGTCAACAGTCGGCCCGCATTTTGTGGCCGCCAGCCATGCCGTTGCAGGTCCCCCCACGACCAGATAGAGAGGCAGGTTGAGACCGCTCAACTGTGCACTAAGCAGCGCCGGAAGACCTGGAATCGAAACATCCAGCGGTGGGGTTTGCACATTCAGGAACAACCCGATTTGGGCGGACGACGCCTGCGTACGCCACACACCGTTCGACTGACCGGCTTCGCCGATGGCCAACGACGGTGGGCTCAGAATCTGCAACTGCACGTTCGTAGCAGTATTCGCGCCGAGCGGCAACGTTGCGCTCAAGGAGACCGCCTTCCCGGCGTTCGCTATCTGTGCCGTCGTTGTCAATAGATCAAGCAAATTGACGGTCGCATCAGCTGCAGAATCGGGATTACCGAGCCCTACCTGTAGAAGAGCATTTGTCTGATTCGCCAAATTGATCGTTGTGTTTGAGATCTTGGCTATCTGAATTTTGTTCAGGGCAGCGAGCCCTGCCTGCAACTGCGCGACATATCCGGGATTGTTGTTCTGCCCAGCCTGCAATGTACTAAGGTCAAGATTGACCAGTTTACCCAGCAGGGATGAGGTGCCGATGGACGTCGTGGTAAGCCCGGTCACAGTGCCGGCGCCAACAGCAGTCGCGATATCGATCAGCCGGATGTTTGCATTCGCGATCGCCTGATAATCGCCGACCTGCAGGTTGATGCTCGTCCCGAGTAATGGAGTCAGAATAGCGTTTAGCCAGACTGGATTCACGCTCGCGATCGTCGCGCTGACGGAGAACGAATCGATTGCAGTTGCCCGCGCAGTAGAACTTGCAGATACGGTCGACGATCCGCGGCCTGCCCCAGAGAACAATCCAATAAACGAGTAGTTTACCTGACGATTTATCGTGACCCGAGCGGCATTGAATTGTGTCAGACCCACGGCCGCCGCTTGATAAGCGACATTGCTTCCCGTCGGCGGATCCCAGCGTCCGCAACTCGTTACGATCTGGTCCGTCCCGACGACCGGGGCACTGGTGCCAACCGGATAGGAATCGTTCTGGTTAGCATTATTCTGTGCCGCCTGATTCGCGCCGGCGCACTTGATGTCAACTGGATCGACCGACTGTGCGGCCGCTAACGCAGCCATATCCGCGATCCTTTGCAAATCACGCCGCTGGAAATACAAGTTTCCGACGTCGAGCGCTCCCAGAACGATAATTGCAACCGTTACCAAAATCGCCGCGGTAACCGCAATGGCGCCACGCTGGCGCCGACTCGTTTGTAATTGATTTGCGCGCATTGACATCTTGCTTACTGCGCACCCTGCCCACTGCCCGACGTGCCAGCCGACGAGCCGAGCTGCTTACTCATCGAATCAGGAATCTTGTTCTTGAACGAATCGAGATAGCGCTGGTAGACCAGTGACGCAACGTCACCGAGCATCGGCTGCGTCGGTGCCGCCGC
Source organism: Burkholderia cepacia (assembly GCF_029962485.1). Lineage (NCBI taxonomy): Bacteria > Pseudomonadati > Pseudomonadota > Betaproteobacteria > Burkholderiales > Burkholderiaceae > Burkholderia > Burkholderia cepacia. The sequence continues at coordinate 1,647,129 of NZ_CP073637.1, read as the reverse complement.
GCGGTTGTCTCGCTGCATCGAAAGCCACTCCTTCGTCGAACGATCGACGTCGGATGCAGCCGGTGCAGCTCCCTGTTGCGCCTGTGCGGCTACAGCACCCATCGTCATGCCCATGATCGCGATCAACACCACGATGCGACCCGCAAGCGCGTTGCGATAATGTTTATTGTTCATGTCGTTCCCCGCCTGTCTGTTCATTGTGAAAACCGTTGCAGCAGCGGCACAGTCTGGTCATAGCCGAAATTGTTTGCCATCGGTGTGATTGGTGCGTTCGGGGTGTGCCGCGACACTACCGGCGGCATCGCAACCGCATGCTGCTGCGCACGTGTCGCGGCTGCAATTTTTGCCGCATCGCCAAGGATGTCCTTGCGGATATCCGCCGGCAGATGCTGCTGGTTCATCAGGCGCTGCGCGTCCTGAGTGCGCCCGGCTGCGAGCAGATACAGCGTGAGGTTGCTGACGATCTTCGGATTGCGTTGATCCAGTTCCGCCGCCTTCATCAGCGGCACCCGCGCGCCAACCACGTCGCCGTTACGCAATTTCGCATAAGCGAGATCGGACAGCAGCGACGCGTCCGTCGGCGCGAGTTCGGACGCCTGCGTCAGTGCCTGTACCGCCTGACCGAAATCGCCGGCCGCACCGGCGATCAACCCAAGACCTCGGTAACCGCGCGCGGCGAGCGGCGTCTTCAGCAACTGCGCATAGGCGGCCGCGCTGGCAGCCGGCTGGTCGGTCATGCGCAAAGCGTCCGCGCGCAGCAAGATCGTATCCGGCGACACGCCGTACGCCTTGTCGTACGCATCAATGTGCGCAAGCGACGCGTAATAGAGACCCTGTGCCTGCATCCGCTGGATCAAACCGAGATACATCGCGGGCGTATCCGGCACCGCCTGTTTCTGGTCGGCCGCCTGAATCAGCGCCGCGCGCTCGGCCTGTGCACCGACGCCGTACCCGCTTTCCTTGGTCGCGCAAGCGCCAAGCAGCAGCACCGCCGTCGCCATACTTGCATGCCTCGCCATCCTGCTGATCCGCTTCATCGTCTTTCCTTCCACCCATCAATGATGCGCCGACAGCGCATGCATCACTGCCAGAAACCCGGGTCCCGCTGTCACGATCAGCAGCGCGGGCAACAGTGTCAGGATCATGACACCCGTCATCTTCACTGTCAGTCGACCGATCCGCTCGCGGAGCATCGAGCGGCGCGTCTCGCGCAGCCTGTCGCCGAACTGCTTGAGCGGCTCTTGTACCGCGCCGCCGTGCTTGTCGACCTGCACCATCAACCGGGCAATCGCGCGCAAGTCCTCGTTGTCGAACCCACCAGACAACCTCTGCATCGACTGATCGCGCGTGCGGCCCGCTGCAAACTGACGTTGTGCGATTCCGACCTCGGACGACAGCACCGGCATCATCCCGTGGAAATCGTTCGTCACGACCTGCAGGCTTTGATCCAGCGACAGCCCGACGCCCTGCAACAGGCGCAGCATGTCGACGAACAGCGGCAGTTCATCGACGACGCTTTGGCGACGGGCGGCGGCACGGCGCCGCACGTAAAGCTTCGGCAGCATGAAGCCGAACCCGATTGCCGCGGACATCCCGATCATCCAGTGTCCGCCCTTCATGTGTCCGCTGGCGAATATCGCGAACAGAAGCGGTAATCCGATCCCGCAAGCAATCCGCGCGCTCAGGAACAGTCCGCGCGTGCGCGTGTCGATGTAGCCGCATTGCTCGAGAAGACGGCGATCCTCTTCCGCGACAATGTGCTTGCCGAACCCGGTATCGAGCCAGCGCATCCCCGCCGTCGACAATCGCGCAAGCATGCGCTCGACGCGCTGGCGGCCGCGCACCTCCGGTTTCGCCCCGGCACCATCATCCGCCGTGGTCCGCATCTTGGCCGCTTCGAGTGCTGCCACGCGCTGGTCGAGCGCTTCGGCCAGCGCACGTTCGGCACGCGACGCCGCGCTCGCACGCAGCAGCGCGACCATTCCTAACAACAGCACGCCTAGCGCACCGAGCGCCAGAGCAACCGATCCGATCTGAGTTGCCGTCATCGCATCACCTGAGTCGAGCCATTCGATACAACCACACGCTACCCGCAACCTGCATCAGGAACGCGAAGATGAGGAGCATTCGTCCGCCCGGATCAATCCACATTCCTTCCAGATACTTCGGATTCGTCATCACGACAAAACTGCCGATCGCGATCGGCAGCATCACGAGCACGAACGCCGACAGCCGCGTCTCCGCCGACATCGCCGTCAGTTCGCGCTCCGCCTGCTCGAGGTCACGCATGAACACCGCCATGCGATCGAGCATTACGTCCGCACGACCGCCATACTTGACCGACAAACGCAGCACTGATCCGAGAAGTTCGAATTCTTGCGTCCGGTAGATCTTCGCGATATGGAGCATCGCGCGATCGATCTCGACACCCGTACGCAACATCCGGGACACGTGATCGAGACACCCGCGCAGCGGCTCCTCCGTCGTCAGAAGTGCCGCCTGAAATGCGGCCGGCACGCTGTTGCCAAGCGTCACCAGTCGGACGATCCCGTCGAGAAACGACGGGATCTGCCGCACGATTTTCAGTCGCCGACGCTGGATTCGCGAGGTGAGCCAGATGCCAAAAATCGCGCTCCCGCAGACAAGCGCAGCGAAACACGCGAGCGCGCCACCGCGGCTACCCGCGATCGTTGAAATCACGACGAGAAGCGCCAGTGCGACGATCGCCTTGCCGCGTGCGCCTTCGATCCCGGCACGGCTTCCGAGGTTGGTCAGATACTCCGTCGCGACCGCATACCAGTGCATCCAGAAAGCACTGGACACCGCATTGCGCACACCACCGGATGGCGACACGGTCCGCGGCGCAGCGGATGCCGCCGGTCTTACGGCCGGTGCGACCGCACGTGCCCCAGGTTCAAGCCGACTGTCGATGAAGCGCTTCGCATCGGTGCGCACGCGCCGGGTTTCCGCCTGCCGCCACAGCATCAGTGCCGATGCAACGCACAGCATCGCGACCGCGAGCACCCAGATCATCGCGCTATACATTGAAGCCCCCGCCGCGACCGAAACCGCCGCCGCCAAAGCCGCCGCCGTTCATTCCGCTGTTCATCAACGTCTGGCGGAAACGCGCGAGCTTCGGCGAATGCGGATGGATGCCCAGCGATTCCCAGTGATCGAGCTCCTCGCCTTCTGGCGTCACGCGCGCTTCGTAACGATACAACTCCTGCGTCGCGATGATGTTGTCGGACAGCCCGGTCACTTCAGTGATCGACAGAATTCGGCGGCGTCCATTCGACAGTCGTCCGATCTGCACGATGAAGTCGATCGCGTTCGCGATCTGGCGACGCAGGCTCGACTCGGTGCCCTGGAAGCCCGCGAAGCCGGCAAGCATCTCGAGACGGTACAGGCACTCGCGGGGCGAACTCGCGTGCACGGTGCCCATCGAGCCGTCGTGACCTGTGTTCATCGCCTGCAGCATCTCCAGCACTTCGCCACCGCGCACTTCGCCGACGATGATCCGGTCCGGGCGCATCCGCAGCGTATTGCGCAGCAGGTCGCGAATCGACACGACGCCCGTGCCGTCGAACCCGCCCGGCCGACTCTCGAGCCGCACGACGTGCGGGTGGTTCAACGACAGTTCCGCCGTATCCTCGATCGTTACGACACGCTCGACCTCCGGAATGTGGAACGCGAGCGCGTTGAGCAGCGAGGTCTTGCCGGAACTCGTACCGCCTGACACGAGAATGTTGCAACGTGCCTCGACCGCCGCCTGGAGCAGCGTATTGATCTCCTCGTTGAACGTCCCGTTGCCGAGCAGATCGGACGGCTTCAGCGGATCCTTGCGAAATTTCCGGATCGATACGACCGGGCCGTCGATCGACAGCGGCTCGATCACAACGTTCACGCGACCGCCATCGGGCAGCCGCGCATCGACCATCGGGTTCGACTCGTCGAGACGGCGACCGATCGGCGCGAGAATCCGCCGCACGATCCGCAGCAGGTGTGCGTTGTCGGTGAAGCGTACCGGGATCCTCGCGAGGATTCCGTGGCGCGACACGTATACGTCGTTGTAGCCGTTGATCAGTATGTCTTCGACCGCTGGGTCCGCGAGCAGGTCCTCGATCGGCCCGAAGCCCGCGAGTTCCTTCGTCAATGCCTCGGCGATCGCACGCACCTCGTTCTCGTTGAGCGGAATGCGGCGCAGGCGCACGAAGCTATCGATCTCGAGATCGACAAACTGGTTGATCGCCTGGCGGGACCATCGGCCGAACTCGGCGCCCAGTTCTTCGATGCGCGTCAGCAAGTGCTCGTGCGCGGCATTCTTGATGTCGTGGAATTGCTGCGTCTGGGAGAACGGCGCTCCGCCGTCGGCGAATTGAATGTCATGTGCCATCGGTTACGACCGCTTGGACAAGGGTTGAATGAAACGTTTGAGTGCGGACAGGCCCGGCGTGGCGCGCGACGCACCTGCCATGCCCGATACGCCGGGCAGTCGCACGGCGAGGGATTCGAGTGCGCGAACATACGGATCGCGCTCCGCCGCATCGACGATGAGCCGCCCCTGGTTCGCAGCATGGCCGATTGCGACGCGACGCGCCGGCAACGTGCCGACCAGCGCCAAGCCAAGACGCTCGGCGATCTGCCCGGGCATCAGGTCCAGCGCGGGATCGTACTGGTTGACCACGAGCTTGACGCGATCGGTATCGACGCCCGCATCGCGCAGCCCGGTGAGCAGGTCTGCCGCCGACACGATCGATGCGACACCCTGATCGCATACGAGCCACGCCTCGTCAGCCGCTGCAGCGATCTGCGTGACGAACTCGCGATTCGAGAATCCGCCGAGATCCACGATTTGCTGGTCGAAAAACGCGCGAAATCGGTTCAGCAAACCGATGCAGGACGCATACGACACGTCGCGCAGCGCGCCGAGGTCGGGCGGCAACGTCGTCAGTGCGACGCCGCTCTGGTGCCGCGTGAGCGCCGTGTTCACGAACGTGCGGTCGATGCGACGCAGATTCTGCACGGCGTCGATGAAATGGAATTCGCAGCGCGTGTTCAGGAACAGCGCGCCGTCACCGGCCGGCAGGCCCAGATCGACCAGCGCGGTTTGGCGACCAGCCGGCGCGCCACCGTCCGGGCCGGCCGTCGCTCCCGGGCCAAGCGCCCGCTTCTGCAGCCAGACCGCGAGATTCGCGGCAAGCGTGCTGACGCCCATGCCGGCACGCGCTCCGAGCAACGCGACGACCTTGCCGTGGCGGCTCGTCGGCTCGCTGACGTGGGACAGCAATCCACGGGTTGTCCTCAGGGCATCCTCGGCCGATGCCGACACGTCGATGAAATCGCGCACGCCCGCCCGCAGTGCGGCGAGCGTGCTCTCCGGCTGGGCGAGCGAGCCGAGCGCAACGATCGGCAACCCCGGATGTGCTGCGCGCACCATGGCGGCAGCGACACTCGCCGCATCGCTGCGTTCCGAGAAATCGATAAACACGAGAGCTGGATTGAGCCCCGTGATGCGCTGCGCAAGCATACTCGGTTCCAGCGATGCGGCCTCGACCGCCCCGGCCGATACCAGTGTATCGGCCAGCCAGCGCACATGTGCTTCCTTTGTCGACGCACAGACGAAGTAGTCGGTCACGGCGGGTTCACACGATGATTGGATTCGTGCGTTCATGTCGAACACCCCCGATTACGCAAGGCGTAGCGATATACCGCAACGCGCAATGCTTCACATTCATTTCGAAAACCCCGGTGCTGCATCCGGCGACGCCGCGCCGCCCAGGTAGGATCGCCAGACCGGCCCGTCACGCTGCTCGGACAACTCGCCGGGCGTCGCCGGCAGTACCGCCCCCTTCGCGATCGGTGCGACGAGACGCGGTGTCACGATGATCAGCAGTTCCTTGTCGTTTTGCTGGTAGTTCAGGTTCTTGAAGAACGTGCCGATGATCGGCAGGTCACCGAGCAGCGGCACCTTGTTCACGTTCGACATCGTCTGGCGGTCAATCAGGCCGCCGATCACGAAGCTCTCGCCATCACCGAGTTCGACCGTCGTATCGGCACGACGCGTCGTGATGCCCGGCACGGCCACACCGCTGATCGTCACGCTGTTTACGAAGTCGAGCTGGCTCGATTCCGGCGCAACCTTCAGCGCGATCCGGTTCGGGCCCAGCACTGTCGGTGTCAGCGACAGCCCGACGCCGTATTGCTTCCACTGGATCGCGGTCGAGCCGAGCCCTTGCGGCGACGGCACCGGGATCTCGCCGCCAGCGAGGAAGCTGGCGCTCTGGCCGGACAGTGCGACGAGCGTCGGCTCCGCTAGCACGCGCGCCATGTTGTTCGCTTCGAGCAGCGACAGGTCGGCAAAGATGCCACGTCCCGCTGCATTTACAACCAGATTGAATGCAGACGCAACCGGCGTGCCCAGCGTCGGAATGTATCCCCCCGTCCCCGGGCCCGATCCGCCGTTATACGACTGCACGCCGCCCGGCGAGAACGAGCCGAACGAAAAGCCGTTGCTCTGCTTGAAGAAATTGAAGCCGACTTGCTTGAGCACCGAGCGGCTGAATTCGACCACCCGCACATCGACCTGCACGACGTTCTTGCCGGCCAGCGTCGAGCGATCGATCACCGTGCCTTTCGGACTCATGTTCTTGGCGACCGCGACGGCCCGTTCGTGAGCATCGAGCGATGTCGACGCTCCCTGCAGCACCGACGTCCCGCCGTATGCCTTCACCTGTGGCGTCGAACCGTCGAGGACCGCATGCGCCGCCGCGTCGACGACTTCGACGCTCCAGACCGCCGGCTCGTCGTGCCCGCGCTCCCACAACATCACGTTCGTCGCACCCGGCGCTTTCGCGGTCAGCAGCACGGAACCGGAATGACTGCCCTTCATGATCAGCACATCGGCGATCGCCGGATCGCCAACGGCGACGCGCTGCAGCGCGCGGCCGGCGGAAATCTGCCGCTGCGCGCCGACTGCGAGCTCGATCGTGCCGCTCGCGCTTGCAATGGAGGCGAATGTCAGGGTCCAGAGAGCAATCACGAATGCAGTCAGTGTGTTTTTCATTGTTTGTTGGACCGTCGCACGGCCTTTACTGTCGTCACTGATATCGATGGCCATCGATGTTGTTCAATACGAAACTGTTTCCGAGCGGCCGCCTCGGATTACCTCGATGCCACCCCCGCCGCCGCTGCCGCTGCCTCCTGACCGCACCGCCGGCGGCTGGCGCGACGGCAGCGGCGGCACATTCACGTTGGCCACCGCGGTCCTCGTCGTGCCGGACAGCTGTTGCAGCGATACGCCGACCGCGGCAAGCGCCGACGGCGACAGCTTGTTGTCCGTGCGTACCGCCACCGTCTGCGTCGCGAGTTCGTCGTCGCGCGGATTGCGCAGCGCGAGCGTCAGCCGGCCGCTCGACTCGCCGAGTGTCAGTGCATCGACCTGCGCGGTCGGTACCGCGAGTACCGCGATGCGCGTGTTGCTCGGCTGACCGTTATTGCCGTTTGTGTTGCTGCCGCTGTCACGCTCCGGCGTCGCGTCGCCGAACGAAAGCACGCGCACCTTCGACATCAGGAGCCGCGCTTGCGTCTGCGAAACTTCGCCGTCGAGCATCGCACCGCTCGTTTCACGCTTCAGGTTCACGAATACGTCGACGAAGTTGCCGGGCCGCAGGCGGTTACCGACCGCATTGGTCTCATCGACTCGAACCGAAATCGCGCGTTCGCCCGGCTGAACATCCTCGGCGAGCCCGGACACCAGTGCGTCCGACACGATCGGAGCCGACGCCGGGATGTCCCTCGCAGGAACGCGACCAACCAGGGTGGCCGGATCGGCAAACGCACCTGCCGGCGCAGGAGCAGTCGGTTGAACCTTCAATGCATCGACGGGAATCGGCTGACCGGCCGGCAGCGTGCGCGTCGCGACGACCACCGGCACCGGGCTCGCAGCGACAGCCTGTTGTACGGGGACGGGACGCGACGTACTGCGCCCAAGCATCCATGCGTAGATTCCGAGCAGAACAGCGATCGCGATCAACATCCCCGCGATGATTTTTGTCAGATTGTTGGCCATGTTGGTATGGGAATGCCGGAATCAGGTTCTGGAGCGCGTCAAAGGTCTGGTGACTCGATTCAATAGGTATGCGATTCAAAGCATGCTGGGTTGAACCTGCACGGTCGCACTGCTCTGCAACTGCGGTGCATTGAATATGAATATCCACGGAATCAGCGGATTCGCCGCGTATGAATAGGTCATCGTGACCATCACGTTGAACGGGGAGGCAGACGTCGATACGAATGATGTCGCGCTGCAGGTCACGCCGGGCGTCGCGGTGGGCGCAGGTGCCGACGTGGAAACCTGTGCGGTGAAATTGACGTTCTGCGACCACGGCGCGCCGGCCAGCGCTTGCGTCACGGCATTCCGTGCATTGACCTGCAGCCGGTCGCACGGCGCCGACGCATAATTCAACGCGGCGCGCGCGCCTTCGGATGCAGCGAATGTCAGGCTTTGCTGGATGATGAAAACCATCCCGAACGTGACGATCGCGTAAAAAATCAGGAAGAAGAAAGGAAATACGAACGCGAACTCGATCGCCGCCAATCCCCGTTGTTGCCGCCACGCGTGTGACTGGCGTGCTTGCGTCCACCGAACCATCACACTCCCCTCACATGCAAAAGATGCAGAAGCCAAGCACCAGCGGGCATCACGAGAAACGCTGCATAAGGCGTCGCTCGACGGTCACCGAGCGCCATCGCGGGCCTACCACGTTTGTAGAGCGCAGCAATTGAAGTCCGTGACAGCACCATTAACCAGAGCGCATGGAGACCCGCGGCGATGCTCGCAATAATCCAGAACCACGGCAACGCTTGCGCGCCGCACCACGCACCGAGCACGGCGAATACCTTGACGTCTGCCGCGCCCATTACACGCAATGCGAAGAAGGGGAAAAAGCAGACAAGGCCCACGGACGCACCGATCAGTGACTGAATCACGGTAACCCCGAACGGATTTCCACTGATGGCCGTGCCAACCAATGCGCCCGCCAAACCCGCAATAACGAGTGCATTCGGGATACGCCGACACCGAATATCAGCGTTTCCGACGAACATAGCCCAAGCCAGGAAAATCCCGGCGAACAAAAGATGCGCCATGACGACAACCGACCGCTACAGGAGGACGAGCGAGCCATGGTGCGCTCGCTCGCAGCCCCAGCGGAACGCAGAGATCAGGCGGCCGGCTTGTTACAGGTAGCAGGCGTGGCCACGCAGCTGGAGATAGTCGAGAACATGGTTCCGAGATTCGAACCGATCGTCGAAACGCTTGCGATGATTGCCACCGCAATCAGACCCGCAATCAGCCCATACTCGATCGCGGTAACCCCGGCGTCTTCCTTGAAGAAGCGCTTGATGAGTGCTTTCATTTTTTATTCCTCGTGCCTGTATTTACGTTCTTTGGCCTTTTATACGTATACATCCCCGCATATCTGGCCCTTGCCCCGCTGTTCGCCACATCTGCTGTAACGACAACCAGGTGCGCTTTCTTTATAGGTCGCCCCAAAGGGCATTGCTCACAATTTGATGGAAGTTAACATTCGCGATAGTGATCCTCCTCGAACGTTGTGTACCGAACCGTACATTTCCTTACATCTGCTCCGGATTCTATATCCGATCCTATTTAAGTTCCAACCTCTTTTAACGACTCTGCCGGAAAAAAGTCTTCAGGAGCACAACGTATTTGTACGGCGTTTCGGTACGACTTACACATAGGATTTACGATAGGTTAGATGTGCACGCCTAATCCACCAGTAAAACAATTGCCTCGTCCACCAAGCCTGCTCGCCTCCCACGTTACGCCGCACGCGTAACGCCAATGTTGTGACGTTACGTTACGAAACGGCCGAAACCGTTCTCATTCGTCTGCACTTAAACAGATTCAACAATCTTTCAATTTCCATAACTTCCTTTCCCGACAAGGAATTGCCTCGTTTAAAACCAGTTGTCGAACCGTCGGGCATCGAAATGGCACGACAGTTGCAGAGTAGTCCTCGCACCACCCAACACAACGCAGTTCACAACACATCTTTAATGCGAGGAAGAAATGGACATCAAGGTTATCCCTCATGGCGTGCTCCGGACGACTCTGATCGCGGCCACCGTTGCAGCCATGCTTTCCCTCTCCGCGTGCGGCGGTTCCGGTTCGATCAGTCAGGGGCTCGGCGGCGGCTCGAGCTCGGGCGGCGGTGATTCGATCTCGACGTCGGGTGGCGGCACCTCCGGCACGAGCGGCACCTCGGGTACCAGCGGTTCGTCCGGCACCAGCGGCACCTCGGGCACGAGCGGTACGTCCGGTACCAGCGGAACCTCGGGCACGAGCGGCACCTCCGGTACCAGCGGAACCTCCTCGGGCACGAGCGGTACGTCGGGTGTGTCGGCGAACCCGGTGGGACAGGTCCTCGCACAGAGCAGCAATATCATCACGAGTGCCGGCGGCACCGTATCGGGCCTCGGCTCCGTCATCGGCAGCCAGTCGCTGCCGGGCGTCAACCCGGCCACCACGCAAGCCGCAGGCGGCATCGTGCAAAGCGTCGGCGGCGCGGTGACCGCGCTCGGCAACGGCCTCGGCAACGGTCTCGGCCAGCTCGGCGCAACGAAGGATCCGCTCGGCACCACGCTCGCCAGCACGGGTGGCGTGGTCAACCAGCTCGGCGGCGCAGTCACGGACACGGGCAAGCTGGTCACGAGCCTCGGCAGCGGCCCGCTGTCGCCGCTCGCACCGGTCACGGGTGCCGTCGGCGGCCTTGTGTCGACGCTCGGCGGCGCCGTATCGAACGGCGGCACGACGCTCACCAATGCACTGTCGACCGGCCCGATCCAGCAGGTCACGCAGACGGTCAGCTCGGCCATCACGCCGATCACGACGATGGTCGGCCAGACGACCCAGACGATCGGTACGGCGACCGGCCTCGGCGCCCCCGTCAACACGCTGCTCGGCACGGTCGGCAACGGGCTGAACCAGGCCGGCGCACTGCTCGCATCGACCGGCGGCAACCCTGTCACGACGGGCCTCGGCAACACCGTCTCGGCGACGGGCAATACCGTGAAGGCCGTCGGCGGCCTGCTCACGGGCGGCACCGGCGGCGTGACCAACCCGCTCGCCCCGCTCACGGGCCTCGTCTCGACGCTCACCGGCACACTCGGCGGCGCAACGGGTGGCGGCAGCGGCCCGCTCGCACCGGTCACCGGCCTCGTCTCGACGGTCACCGGCGCACTCGGTGGCGTAGCAGGCGGCGGCAGCGGCCCGCTCGCACCGGTCACCGGCCTCGTCTCGACGGTCACCGGTGCACTCGGTGGCGCGGCGGGCGGCGGCAGCGGCCCGCTCGCACCGGTCACCGGCCTCGTCTCGACGGTCACCGGCGCACTCGGTGGCGCAGCGGGCGGCAGCGGCGGCCCGCTCGCGCCGGTCACCGGCCTCGTCTCGACGGTCACGGGCGCGCTCGGCGGCGCAGCAGGCGGCAGCGGCGGCCCGCTCGCACCGGTCACCGGCCTCGTCTCAACGGTCACCGGCGCGCTCGGCGGCGCAACGGGCGGAACGAGCGGCGGCCCGCTCGCACCGGTCACCGGCCTCGTCTCAACGGTCACCGGCGCGCTCGGCGGCGCAACGGGCGGAACGAGCGGCGGCCCGCTCGCACCGGTCACGGGTCTCCTCGGCGCGGTCACGGGTGCCCTCGGCGGCGTGACGGGCGGCGCAGGCGGCAGCAGCCCGCTCGCTCCTGTGACGAACGTCGTCTCCACGGTCACCAGCACGGTCGGCGCACCGGCACTGAGCGGCGGCACGGGTGCCGTCACGAACTCGGGCTCGTCGTCGAACCCGCTCGCACCCGTCACGTCGCTGATCGGCGGCCTGCTTGGCGGCACGCACGGCAAGTAATCCGACATCCATTCATCGAAAAGACAGCGAGGAGTCCATCATGTCCCAGCAACGTTCCATCACGACCGTCGCCCTGCGCCAGTGGCGCGCCCCCCTCACCGCCTTCGCCGCCGCCTGCCTGCTGGCCGCCTGCGGCGGCGGCGGCGTCAGCTCGCCGCCGACCAGCAGCAATAACAACAACCCGAGCACGAGCGGTACGCCCAGTACGAGCGGCACCAGCGGCTCGCCGACCGGCACCAAGGGTGTCGTCAGCACGGTCGGCCAGACGGCCACCGACCTCGGCAGCACGGTCGGCAACATCAGCCTGCCGGGCCTCGGCGACGGCGTGACGAAGGGCGTCGGCAGCACGCTCTCCAGCACCGGCACGATCGTCGGCGCAGCTGCCGATGCCGTGAGCAACGGGCTGGGACAGATCGGCTCGACGAAGGATCCGGTCGGCACGACGGTTGCCGGTCTCGGCAATGTCGTCGGTGCGACGAGCAACACGGTGTCCGGCCTGAGCTCGACGGTGAAGGCGCTCGGTACGGGCCCGCTCGCGCCGCTCGCTCCGGTCACGACGCCGGTCGGCACCGTGCTCGATACGGTCGCCAACGGCCTGACGGCCGCCGGCACGACGATCGGCTCGACGCTGTCGTCGGGTGCCGTCCAGCAGGTCACGCAACCGATCAGCTCGGCGATCACGCCGCTCGTGATCACGGCTGGCCAGGTCACGCAACAGGTCGGTACGACGACCGGTCTCGGCCAGCCCGTCTCCGGCCTGCTCGGCCAGGTCGGCGGCGCAATCAGCTCGGCGGGCAAGCAGGTCGGCGGCACGTCGAGCCAGCCGCTCGTCGGCGACGTCGGTCAGCTCGTGACCGCGGTCGGCAACACCGTGACCAACGCGGGCGGCCTCGTCAACCCGAACGGCCCGAACGGCGCAGCACCGATCCCCGGCCTGATCACGAGCCTCGTCGGCGGCTCGACGGCGACCGTCCAGAACGGCACGTCGTCGGGTTCCGGCTCGACGAACCCGCTCGGCGGCCTGCTGTCCGGTCTCGGGTCGACGCCGCTCGGCTCGCTCACGGGTGCACTCGGCGGCGCAACGGGCGGCTCGGGCAGCGGCCCGCTCGCACCGGTCACCGGCCTCGTGTCGACGGTCACCGGCGCACTGAGCGGCGCGGCAGGCGGCAGCGGCGGCCCGCTCGCCCCCGTCACGAATCTCGTGTCGACGGTGACGGGCACGCTCGGTGGCGCAACGGGCGGCGCAGGCAGTGCAAACCCTCTCGCGCCCGTCACCGGTTTGCTGAATACTGTCACCGGAGCAGTGGGCGGTGCAGCGGGATCGGGGGGCGCGAGCCCGCTCGCGCCGGTCACCTCGCTGGTCGGCAGTGTCACGGGTACGGCCTCCTCGGGTAGCGGCTCGTCGGGCCTGCTGGCACCGGTAACGGGGTTGCTGGGCACGCTGGGTAGCGTTGGCAAGTAAGGAGGACGGTCGCACCATCGCAGCCGGAGCGAATGGCGCGGCCGTACAAACACAACCGGCATGGCGGCACGCGACGCGCGACACCCTGGTGTCGCGCGTCGGCATTACAAAGAAGACGAAAAGCAAGGCCTACGAGGAAGAACAATGAAATCCAGACTCGACAGATGGATGGTGCTGCTCGCGATCGCGGCAGCAGGCACGGCACATGCACAATCGCGCGTCGGCGGTAACCCGCTCGACTCCCTTCCCCAGATCAACGCACCGAAATCCGGCCCGAACGTGACCGTGCAGGTCGCGCCGCAAGCGCCGCAGTTACAGGAGCTGCTGTCGCGCCACCTGACACCGTCGACGTTTCAGGTCGAAGGCGTGAAGTCGGTGCCGTTCGAGGAAATCTCGCGTCGCTTCACCCCCCTCGTCGGCAAGGACATCACGATCGGCGACCTGATCGAAACCGCCAACGGCGTGACGAAGCTGTACCAGGAGCGCGGCTACGCGCTGTCGTTCGCGTTCGTTCCCGCGCAGACGTTCGAGAACGGCGTCGTGCGCATCACGGTTGTCGAAGGCTATGTGTCGGACGTCAAGGTCACCGGCAAGCCCGGTGCGATGGAACCGAAGATCCGCGCGATCGCTGCGCACATCACGGCCGATCGCCCGCTGCGTCGCGCGACGTTCGAACGCTACGTGAACACGTTCGGCCTGCTGCCCGGCCTCACGGTGAAGGCGAATGTCCCGCCGCCGCAAACCACCGACGGCGCCACGACGCTCGAACTCGCGGTCGACCGCAAGGCGTTCAACGTCAGCACCGGCATCGACTTCAACCACCCGGGCGTCCAGGGCCTCATCACCGCGACTGAAAACGGTCTTACGCGATTCGGCGAGCAACTGAGCATCTCGGCGCTCGCGCCGCCGGGACGTGACAAGCAGACCTACTTCGCGTTCAGCGGCGCGGTACCCGTCGGCAGCAGCGGCCTGATCACGCGCCTCGACGCAAGTACGTATCGCGGCAAGCCGACCGACAACCCGGGGCTGCCGTCAACCGTTCAGCGCACTGTGAAGAACGAGAAGCTCGGTCTTTCGGCATCCTACCCAATCCTGCTGAACAACCAGCGCAGCTTGCTCGGCACGGTATCGGGCTACGCAGCGCATAACGAAGACCGCTATCAAAGCCAGCTCAACGGCAATACGCTCGACAACCGGTCTCAAGTTCGCGTGCTGCAACTGCAACTCGACTACACCAGTGTCGAACCGAAACAGGTGCGAAAACTGAGCGTCAACGTGGCCAAGGCGTTCGACATCCTCGGCGCATCGAAATCACAGACCGGCCTGGTTAACGGCGTGGGGGTCACATATGCAGATCCGATTTCACTCACCTTCGTCCGTACCGGCGCGACTGTCACGCAAACCAACGAATGGCCGTTCCGGATCGGCACGTCGGTTTCGCTGACCGGCCAATACAGCCCCGACTCGCTGCCGACGTCCGAACAGATCTCGTTCGGCTCCACCCGCTACGCGCTCGGCTATCAGCCTGGCGAAGCGTCGGGCGACTCGGGCTGGGGGATGTCGCTGGAGGTCAATCGCGGCTTCACACCGGGCTGGACGTATCTGAAATCGATCACGCCGTACGTCGCGTACGACATGGCACGCGTCTACCTGCACTCGGGCACACCGTCACCCAACCGCATGTCGTCGGTCGGCATCGGTGTGCGATTTACCGACAGCCGTTTCTACAGTCTCGACCTGAATGTTGCGAAGCCGATCGGCGACGCGCCCGTCGAAAGCGCATCGCGCAGCCCACGCATCAACGCCGCCTTCTCGTATCAGCTCAACTGATCGGACACCAAACAGCCCGCGTCACGCGGGCTGTTTCGATTAGAGTCCCCTCTATCAAACTTGCCGCGCGGTTTCACGTATTCTGGCGAAGCTCGCAACATGCCCGCCCCATGCAGACGGTCGTGCGGGCGAATCGAACACGACATGCAAAACAAGGAGGACGACAATGATTCAACTGACCCGCCCGTTGCGTGCAATCGCCGTTGCCGGCGCACTGCTCGCCTGCGCAGCCCCCACGTTCGCACAAGCCGACAATCCCGTCGGCATGTGGCAGACGATCGACGACAACACCCATCAGCCGAAGGCACTCGTGCAGATCGCCGAGGACGGCGACGGTGCGCTGACGGGCAAGGTCGTCAAGGGCCTCGGCGCGAACGATACGCCCGACCGCCGCTGCTCCGCCTGCACGGACGAGCGCAAGGATCAGCTCATCAAGGGCATGACGATCATCAAGGCAATGAAGAAGGAAGGCGACCACTGGGACGGCGGCAACATTCTCGACCCGGAGAACGGCAAGGTCTACAAGTGCAAGATGACGCTTGAAGACGGCGGCCAGAAACTCGTGGTGCGCGGTTACATCGGCGTATCGCTGCTCGGCCGGTCGCAGACCTGGGTTCGCCAGCAGTAACGCAGCACGCGCGCAGACGCGCGGCGCAATGAAAAATCGGCCTGCGACTAAGTCGTCAGGCCGATTTTATTTGGGTGCGGGCGCAACAGAAATTGATCGGTATCACGCCGCATGCTTCAGCGAATCAGGGGCATAACCGCCCTGCGTGCGATACGCGGGTACCGCGTTGCTACGTGCCTCCGCCGCCTTCGATTGCGTGTGCTTGCGCATCCGTGCGGACAATTCATTGCACAGATTCACGCCCGGGTCGCCATAGAGTTCGCGCATCACACTCAACAGCGTGCCCGTCTCATGCCAGACCTTGAAGCGGCGATGGCACGTCTGATACGACGGGTAACGGCGCGGTATCGCGGACCACGTTGCGCCGCTGTAAATCACCCACAGCACGCCGTTCAGGACGGCCCGCGTATTGGCCAACGGCCGGCCGCGCAACTCGGTGCGCGGCTGCATTTCGGGCAGAAGCGGCGCAACGCAGCGCCACTCCTGGTCGGTCAGATCGCGATACGGTGTCATGGACATCTCCAGCCTTGGTAACCATGACACAACGATATCGGCTCACCTCAACGATGCATATAAGACAAATCCGAAAATACCCCGAGATTGCGTGAATTTGACCGGAATTGACGTTTGAATCCCGCCAATTACCGGACAACGCAATCAGGTCAGCGACGTATCGACGATGCGACGCGGCGTTTCGAGATACTCCTTCGACTGCATCTCGACGATTCGTGACACCGTGCGCGCGAATTCGTTGGCCATCGGGCCTTCGACGTACAACTGCTCCGCCGGCACTGCTGCCGACATCAGCAGCTTGACCTTGTGGTCGTACAGCACGTCGATGAGCCACGTGAAGCGGCGCGCCTCGGAAGCCATCCGTGGCGACATCTGCGGCACCTCGGACAGCACGATCGCATGGAAGCGGCTCGCCAGTTCGAGGTAGTCGTTCTGCGAACGCGGACCGCCGCACAGCGTCGCGAAGTCGAACCAGACGACACCGTCCGCCTTGCGCAGCGCCTTCAACTCGCGCTTCTCGATATGCAGGATCGGGCTTTCGTCGGGTACCGCCGCGAGCTTGCCGAACGCATGGCGCAGTTCGCGATCGGCGTCCGCGCCGAGCGGCGTGTGATACATCTTCACCTGCGCGAGCGTGCGCTGGCGATAATCGACGCCCGCGTCGACGTTCAGCACGTCGAGCCTGTCCTTGATCAGCGCGATCGCCGGCAGCATGCGGTCGCGATGCAGGCCATCGGGATACAGATCGTCGGGATCGTAGTTGGACGTCATCACGAACTGCACGCCGTTGTTGAACAGGCGGTCGAGCAGACGGTACAGGATCATCGCGTCCGCAATGTCCGACACGTGGAATTCGTCGAAGCAGATCAGCCGGTAGCGCTTCGCAATGCGCCGCGCGAGTTCGTCGAGCGGATCGGCCTGCCCTTTCAGTTCCTCGAGTTCGCGATGTACTTCGCGCATGAACTCGTGGAAATGCAGGCGCGTCTTGCGCTGCACGGGTACGACCGCATAGAAGCTGTCCATCAGGAAGCTCTTGCCGCGACCGACGCCGCCCCACATGTAGACGCCGCGCGGGAGGTCGGGATGATTGATGAGCTTCTTGAATGCGTTCGAGCGGCGCGCCTTGTACTCGACCCACTCGTCGAAACATTGCTGCAGGCGATCGACGGCCGCGCGCTGCGCGGGATCGGACTGATAGCCGCGCGTGGTCAGTTCGCGCGTGTAGTATTCGGTGACGTTCATCGGGCAAACCGGAAAAAACGAAGGCGGACGGGAAACCCCGCCCGCCCTCGTCATGAGACGGTTGCGCCGGCCGGCGGCCGGCAGGCGCTTACCGTGCTCAGCTGTTCAGCGAGCGCTTGTCGACGGCGAGCGCCGCTTCGCGCATCACTTCCGACATCGACGGGTGCGGATGGCAGATGCGGGCGATGTCTTCCGACGCCGCCTTGAATTCCATCGCCACCACGGCTTCCGCGATCAGGTCCGACGCGTTCGCGGCGATCACGTGCACGCCGAGCAGTTCGTCGGTCTTCGCATCCGCGATCATCTTCACGAAGCCGTCCGGCGCGTTCATGCCGAGCGCGCGGCCGTTGATCGAGAACGGGAACTTGCCCGACTTGATCTCGCGGCCTTCCGCCTTCAGCTGCTGCTCCGTCTTGCCGACCCATGCGATTTCCGGGTACGTGTAGATCACCCACGGAATGCAGTTGTAGTCGATGTGCGGCTTCTGGCCGTCGATCACTTCCGCGACCAGCACGCCTTCGTCTTCCGCCTTGTGCGCGAGCATCGGGCCACGCACCACGTCGCCGATCGCGTACACGTTCGGCACCGCCGTACGGCAATGATCGTCGACGTCGATGAAGCCGCGCTCGTTCGCCTTCAGGCCGATTGCCTCGAGGCCGAGGTTGTCGGTGTTCGGCACGCGGCCGACCGACACAATCAGGCGGTCGGCGTCGAGCGTCTGCGCGTTGCCGTCCTTGTCCGTGTAGGCGATCGACACACCGTCGGCGGTCGCCTTCACTTCACCGATCTTCACGCCGAGATTGATGTCGAGGCCCTGCTTCTTGAACAGCTTGGCCGCTTCCTTGGCGAGCGCTTCGTCGGCTGCGCCGAGGAATGCCGGCAGCGCTTCGAGCACCGTCACTTCGGCACCCAGGCGGCGCCACACCGAGCCGAGCTCGAGGCCGATCACGCCTGCGCCGATCACGGCGAGCTTCTTCGGCACCGCGTCGAACGTCAGCGCACCTTCGTTGTCCGACACGATCTTGTTGTCGACCGGGATGCCCGGCAGGTGACGCGCCTTCGAGCCCGTCGCGATGATCACGTTCTTCGCGGTGACGACTTCGGTTTCACCCTCGCCGCTCACTTCGATCTGCACGCCGGCGTCGGTCTTGCCGGTGAACTTGCCATGGCCCTTCAGCCAGGTGATCTTGTTCTTCTTGAACAGGAACTCGATCCCGCTCGTCATCTTCTCGACGATCGCGTCCTTGCGACCGAGCATCTTCGCGACGTCGATCTTCACGCCGTCGACCGTGATGCCGTGGTCGGCCAGGTGATGCGACGTGTTCTCGAATTCTTCCGACGACGCGAGCAGCGCCTTCGACGGGATGCAGCCGACGTTCAGGCACGTGCCGCCGAGCTTCAGCGCGCCGGCCGGGTTCTTCCACTTCTCGATACAGGCAACGGTCTTGCCGAGCTGCGCGGCGCGAATCGCGGCGATGTAGCCGCCGGGGCCGGCGCCGATCACGACGACGTCAAATTCCTTGGACATGACAATCCTTTCTACTTGTACGCCCGCAGGTTCGCGCGTGGGCGCGAACCCGCGGAGCGGGTCAATGCAGTGAGACTCGGCTTACAGGTCGAGCAGCAGGCGGGCCGGATCTTCCAGCGCATCCTTCATCGCGACGAGCGACAGCACGGCTTCGCGGCCGTCGATGATGCGGTGGTCGTACGACAGCGCGAGATAGTTGATCGGACGGATCACGATCTGGCCGTTTTCGACAACCGGGCGCTCCTTCGTCGCGTGCACGCCGAGGATGGCCGACTGCGGCGGGTTGATGATCGGGGTCGACAGCATCGAGCCGAACACGCCGCCGTTCGAGATCGAGAACGTACCGCCCGTCATTTCCTCGATCGACAGCTTGCCGTCCTTCGCCTTCTGGCCGAATTCGGCAATCTTCTTTTCGATCTCGGCGAGGCTCAGTTGATCCGCGTTGCGCAGGATCGGCACGACGAGGCCACGCGGCGAGCCGACAGCGATACCGATGTCGAAGTAGCCGTGGTAGACGATGTCGTTACCGTCGATCGACGCGTTCACGAGCGGGAACTTCTTCAGCGCGTGCACTGCCGCCTTCACGAAGAACGACATGAAGCCGAGCTTCACGCCATGTTCCTTCTCGAACTTGTCCTTGTACTTGTTGCGCAGTTCCATGACCGGAGCCATGTTGACTTCGTTGAACGTCGTCAGGATCGCGTTGGTCTGCTGCGATTCGAGCAGACGCTCGGCGATACGCGCACGCAGGCGCGACATCGGCACACGCTGTTCCGGACGATCGTTCAGCCAGGTCGTCGCCGACGCCGGCACCTTCACTTCCGGCAGCGACGGCTTCGCCGCGGCCTTTGCCGGTGCGGCAGCCGGAGCAGCCTTCGGTGCGCTGCCAGCGGCCAGCGCGTCGCCCTTCGTGACGCGGCCGTCGCGGCCCGAACCTGCGACGTCGCCTGCCGACAGGCCCTTCTCGGCCAGCAGCTTCGATGCGGCCGGCGATGCCGTAGCCGAGCTCGATGCCGTTGCGGCGGCCGGCTGTGCAACCGGCGCGGCTGCAGCAGGCGCTGCTGCCGGCTTGACTTCAGCGGCGCCCGCCGCTGCTTCGGCGGCACCTGCCTTCGCTTCGGTGTCGATCGTCGCGATCAGCTGGTCGGCAACGACCGTATCACCGTCGTTCTGCAGCACTTGCGCGAGCACGCCCGCTGCCGGTGCCGGCACTT
Source organism: Burkholderia cepacia (assembly GCF_029962485.1). NCBI lineage: Bacteria > Pseudomonadati > Pseudomonadota > Betaproteobacteria > Burkholderiales > Burkholderiaceae > Burkholderia > Burkholderia cepacia. The sequence continues at coordinate 1,626,789 of NZ_CP073637.1, read as the reverse complement.
CGAGCACGACCTTGTCGGTCTCGAGTTCGATCAGGATTTCGTCCTGCGCGACTGCTTCGCCCGGCTTCTTCTTCCACTGCAGCATGGTCGCTTCCGAAACCGACTCCGAAAGCTGGGGGACTTTGACTTCTACGATAGCCATGTGATTTTCCTGGATGCTTAATCTGGGTAATGACGAGGTTCGTGCGATTCCTTTGGCCGGTACGGCGCGCCACGCGCCCGGCAGGCCAAAAGAGACGGGAAAGCGCCGCGCGCCTTCCCGTTTCGCTTCCGTCGGTTATTTCGCGATCGATCCGCTCTTCAGGCGGCCGAAAGCACCTTCGATCAGGGCCTTCTGCTGCTCGTAGTGCTTCGCGTAGTAGCCAACCGCCGGCGAGGCCGAAGCCGGACGGCCGCTGTATGCCAGCTTCTGCCCTTCCTTCATGCCTTCCTTCAGGTGGTGCTCGACGTAGAACCAGGGGCCCTGGTTCTGCGGCTCGTCCTGCACCCAGACCACTTCAGTCGCGTTCTCGTACTTCTTCATTTCGGCTTCGAACTGCTTGTGCGCGAACGGATACAGCTGCTCGATACGGATGATCGCGACGTCGTTCGCCTTCGCTTCGCGGCGATGCGCAACGAGGTCGTAATACACGCGGCCCGAGCAGGCCAGCACGCGCTTGACCTTCTTCGCGTCGATGCCGCCGTCGGTCTCGCCCAGCACCGGCTGGAACGAACCCTTCGCCAGTTCCGACAGGTCCGACACCGCTTCCTTGTGACGCAGCAGCGACTTCGGCGTTGCGATGATCAGCGGCTTGCGGAACAGGCGGATCATCTGGCGGCGCAGCAGGTGGAAAATCTGCGCCGGCGTCGTCGGCTGAACGACCTGCATGTTGTGATCTGCACACAGCTGCAGGAAACGCTCGATACGCGTCGACGAGTGTTCCGGACCTTGCCCTTCGTAGCCGTGCGGCAGCAGCATCGTGAGACCCGACACGCGGCCCCACTTCACTTCGCCCGACGAGATGAACTGGTCGATCACGACCTGTGCGCCGTTGACGAAGTCGCCGAACTGCGCTTCCCACAGCACGAGCGTGTTCGGCTCGGCGGTCGAGTAACCGTATTCGAAGCCCAGCACCGCTTCTTCCGACAGCACCGAGTCGATCACCGTGAACTTCGCCTGGCCTTCGGCGATGTTCTGCAGCGGCACGTACGTACCGTCGTTCCAGCGCTCGCGGTTCTGGTCGTGCAGCACCGCGTGGCGGTGCGTGAACGTGCCGCGGCCCGAGTCCTGGCCCGTCAGGCGCACCGAGTAGCCCGATGCGACGAGCGACGCGAATGCCAGGTGTTCGCCCATGCCCCAGTCGAGCGGCTGGTCGCCACGCGCCATGTTGCGGCGGTCGTTGATCACGCGCTCGACGAGCGGGTGGACCTTGAAGTTTTCCGGGACCGTCGTGATGCGTTCGCCGAGACGCTTCAGTTCGGCGAGCGGCACGGCTGTGTCGGCCGCATCCGTCCACTTGCGGTTCAGGAACGGAACCCAGTCGACCGCGTACTTGCTCTTGTAGTTCGACAGGACCGGGTCGACCGTGTGGTGACCGTCGTCCATCGCCTTGCGGTACGCCTTCACGTAGCCGTCGGCGTCTTCCGCCGTGATCACGCCCTGCTGCACGAGCTTCTCGGCGTACAGCGCACGGGTGCCCGGGTGCTGCGCGATCTTCTTGTACATCAGCGGCTGCGTGACGGCCGGCGTGTCCTGCTCGTTGTGACCCAGCTTGCGGAAGCAGACGATGTCGATCACGACATCCTTGTGGAACTGCATCCGGTAATCGATCGCGATCTGCGTCGCGAGGATCACGGCTTCCGGATCGTCGCCGTTCACGTGCAGCACCGGCGCCTCGATCATCTTGACCACGTCGGTACAGTACAGCGTCGAGCGCGCGTCGCGCGGGTCGGACGTCGTGAAGCCGATCTGGTTGTTGATGACGATGTGCAGCGTGCCGTGCGTGCCGTAACCGCGCGTCTGCGCGAGGTTCAGCGTTTCCATCACGACGCCCTGGCCAGCGAAGGCCGCGTCGCCGTGGATCTGCACCGGCAGCACTTGCAGGCCGTCTTCGTCGCCGCGACGGTCCATCCGTGCCTTCGCGGAACCTTCGACCACCGGGTTCACGATTTCGAGGTGCGACGGGTTGAACGCGAGCGACAGGTGGACCGGGCCGCCTTGCGTCGACACGTCCGACGAGAAGCCCTTGTGGTACTTCACGTCGCCTGCCGGCAGGTCGTCGACGTGCTTGCCTTCGAATTCGGCGAACAGGTCGGCCGGCATCTTGCCCAGCGTGTTGACCAGCACGTTCAGACGACCGCGGTGGGCCATGCCGATGATGATTTCCTGCACGCCGCTCTTGCCTGCGTGCTGGACGACTTCGTCCATCGCCGCGATGAAGCTTTCGCCGCCTTCGAGCGAGAAGCGCTTCTGGCCGACGTACTTGGTGTGCAGGTAGCGCTCGAGGCCTTCAGCGGCCGTCAGGCGATTCAGGATGTGCTTCTTCTCGTCTGCCGAGAAGTTCGGCGTCGCGCGGGTCGATTCCAGGCGCTCCTGCCACCAGCGCTTCTGCTCCGGGTCGCTGATGTACATGTACTCGGCGCCGATCGTGCCGCAGTACGTGTCACGCAGGCCCTTGACGATGTCGCGCAGCGAAGCCTGGTCGAAACCGAAATACAGGTTGCTGGCGCTGTACGTCTGGTCGAGGTCGCCTTCGGAGAAGTCGTAGAACGCGGGTTCGAGTTCGGGAATGGCGGGACGTTCGCGACGCTTCAGCGGATCGAGATTGGCCCATTGCGAGCCAAGGAAGCGATAAGCGCTGATGAGGGACTGCACATGAACTTGCTTGCGCGCTGCAGCAAGGTTGGTGCTGCTTTCGCGCGGGATGAAGGCATTGGCCTTCGCACGCTCGGCGAACGATTCGACGATCGGGAAATGAGCGACGTCATTGGCACTCGAGCCGTCCGTTGCAGGAACGTTCTGCAGCGCGTCGAAATACTCTCGCCAGTTCTCCGGCACCGACGCCGGATTGTTGAGGTATGCATCGTACAGTTCTTCAACGTACGAAGCATTGCCGCCGAACAGATAGGAGTTCAGCTGAAACTGCTTCATTACATCTGACATTTTACGCTCACCTTTCTTCGAGCTTCTCGAGAAATAGCGGGTTACTCAACCTTCCGCGACACGGCCTGACCGTTTAGCGGATTGCGAATCAAGTCTTGCTTGGAAGGACCTAAAACTTGCGTGCGCGCAGCATATCACAGAACCGATACCGGAGTTCACGGTGAAATGTGCCTGAAAGCACCGCGCGACGGGGTTTCGCCGGATTGCCACGACCCGCGGGAACAGTGTTTTGCAGGCAATCCGGTTGCGCATCGCGCAGATGCAAAAAAGGCTGCCCGAAGGCAGCCTTTTCCGTCATGCAGCGAACAGTCGAAACGCTTAGTCGACCGCGCCTTCGCGGCTCGCGCGGCGACGCTCGTGCTCCTTCAGGAAGCGCTTGCGCAAGCGAATCGACTGCGGCGTCACTTCGACGAGTTCATCGTCGTCGATGAATTCGACCGCGTATTCCAGCGACATCTGGACCGGCGGCACGAGACGCACGGCTTCGTCGGTACCCGACGCACGCACGTTGGTCAGCTGCTTGCCCTTGATCGGGTTCACGACGAGGTCGTTGTCGCGGCTGTGGATGCCGATGATCATGCCCTCATACAGCGCGTCGCCCGGCTTCACGAACATGCGGCCGCGATCCTGCAGCTTCCAGAGTGCGTAGGCCACGGCCGCGCCGTCGTCCTGCGAGATCAGCACGCCGTTGCGGCGCTCGAAGACCGAACCGTCCTTGACCGGTGCGTACGAATCGAAGATGTGGCTCATCAGACCCGTGCCGCGCGTGAGCGTCAGGAATTCGCTCTGGAAGCCGATCAGGCCACGTGCCGAGATCTTGTATTCCAGACGCGTGCGGCCGCGGCCATCCGACGCCATGTCGAGCATTTCGCCCTTGCGGCGACCGAGCTCTTCCATCACGCCGCCCTGGTGTTCGTCTTCGACGTCGACGGTCAGCAGCTCGAACGGCTCGTGACGCACGCCGTCGATTTCCTGCATCACGACGCGCGGACGCGACACGGCCAACTCGTAGCCTTCGCGGCGCATGTTCTCGACGAGAATCGTCAGGTGCAGTTCGCCACGGCCCGACACTTCGAACACCGTTTCGTCGCCCGTGTCCTTCACGCGCAGGGCGACGTTGTGGTTCAGTTCCTTCATCAGGCGGTCGCGGATCTGGCGGCTCGTCACGAACTTGCCTTCGCGGCCCGCGAGCGGCGACGAGTTGACGAGGAAGTTCATCGTCAGCGTCGGTTCGTCGACGGTAATCATCGGCAGCGCTTCCGGCGTATCGACCGCGCAGATCGTCGCGCCGATGCCGACGTCTTCAATACCGTTGATCAGCACGATGTCGCCCGCTTCGGCCGACTCGACCTGCACGCGCTCGAGGCCCTTGAACGACAGCACCTGGTTGATCTTGCGGTTCAGCACGTCGCCTTCCGGGCCGAAACGCATCACGACCGGCTGACCCGGCTTGATGCGACCGCGCGTGATACGGCCGACGCCGATCCGGCCGACGTACGTCGAATAGTCGAGCGACGTGATCTGGAGCTGCAGCGGCGCTTCCGGATCGGCCGGGCGAACCGGCACGTGCTCGAGGATCGCCTCGAACAGCGGGCGCATGTCGCCTTCGCGCGCAGCCGGGTCGAGCGACGCGTAGCCGTTCAGGCCCGACGCGTAGACGATCGGGAAGTCGAGCTGCTCTTCGGTTGCACCGAGCTTGTCGAACAGGTCGAAGGTCTGATTGATCACCCAGTCGATCCGTGCGCCCGGGCGGTCGATCTTGTTGACGACGACGATCGGCTTCAGGCCGAGCGCCAGCGCCTTCTTCGTGACGAAGCGCGTCTGCGGCATCGGGCCCTCGACCGCGTCGACCAGCAGCAGCACCGAGTCGACCATCGACAGCACGCGCTCGACTTCACCACCGAAGTCTGCGTGCCCCGGGGTGTCGACGATGTTGACGTGCGTGCCTTCGTATTCGACCGCGCAGTTCTTCGCGAGAATCGTGATCCCGCGTTCCTTTTCGATGTCGTTCGAGTCCATCACACGCTCGACGACTTGCTGGTTGTCGCGGAAGGTGCCGGACTGGCGAAGCAGTTGGTCGACGAGCGTCGTCTTGCCGTGGTCGACGTGAGCGATGATGGCGATATTGCGAAGGGCGCGGGTCATAGAAACCTGGAAATCGTTTGAACGCGCAAACGCGCCCGCTCGTTTTCACGGGCGCGCGCTGTTGCAGCTTGGAAAGCCACAAATTATAGCACGTGAGAATGTCGAGAGCTGACGGACACGTCACGACGCAACAAAACCGGGGCCGCCCCCTCCCCTCGAACCGGCGAAGCGATCCAATGCACCGCCGCCCGGCGCGCCGAAAAACCTTACCAAGATAAGGGATTTTCGCACCGCGAAGCGCGCCCTTTGCCGTTCGATTAACATTTGCCGCGGCAAGCAATTGTACCTATACTGCTGCCTAGTCAACTATTGCAGCTTCAGGGTTTTATGTCGGATTCTTCTACCCAACCGCCCGTTTCGCCGCTGTCTTCGTATCAGATGAACGACAGCGTCGGCTATCTGATGTCGCGCGTGAAGTCGGTGATGACCAACCTCGTCACGCAACGCACGCAGGAAGAACTCGGCATCACGGGCACGCAGGCAAGCATGCTGTTCATGATCGCGGTCGGCAAGTGCTCGACGGCCGCCGAGCTCGCGCGCGAATACGGGATCGACGCGAGCGCGGTCACGCGCCTGCTCGACCGGGTCGAGAAACGCGGCCTGCTGTCCCGCGTGCGCAGCATCGAGGATCGTCGCGTCGTCCGCCTCGAACTGACCGACGAAGGCCGCGCGCTTGCCGAACGGCTGCCGCCCATTTTCCGCAGCGTGCTCGACCAGGTGCTGGACGGGTTTACGCCGGAAGAAGTCGGGTTCCTGAAGAGCATGCTGCGCCGCATTCTCAGCAACTATTGCGAGACGGCCGGCGGTAGCATCGCGTAATAGTTGCCATAACAATTACTTTTGACAGATTAATGTAAGGAAATCCTTGCAGTGTCCATCATTCATTCCGAGTCAGGGGTCAGCGCGATGAAATCCTCCCCGTTGTCCGTGCGCGCCGGGTCGTGCCGCGCTGCCGTTGCCGCCGCGGTCGCCGCATTCGCACTGGTAGGCTGCGCAAACTACATCGGCATCAAAAGCGACAAGCAGATCGCCCCGGCATCGCAATTCGAATCCGCCCAGAGCCTCCCGGCCCAGGGCGGCCAGTGGCCGGCGCTCGACTGGGCCAACCAGTTCGGTGATCCGCAACTGCCGAAGCTGATCGACGAAGCGCTGCAGGGCAATCCGTCGATCGCGCAGGCGCAGGCACGCATCGCGAAGGCATCGTCGTACATCGAATCGTCGCGTTCGAACCTGATGCCGAAGGCCGAAGCCAGCTACTCATGGACGCGCGAGCTGTACTCGTCGAACGCGCTGTTCCCGCCCCCGTACGGCGGCCAGTGGTACAGCGAGAACAACGCGCTCGCGAGCGCGTCGTGGGAACTCGACCTGTGGGGCAAGAACCGCGAACGCCTGCACACCGCCGTGTCGCAGGAGAAGTCCGCCGAAGCCGACATGCAGCAGGCGCGCATCACGCTCGCGTCGTCGGTCGCGCGCACCTACAACTCGCTCGCGCAGCTCTATGCGCTGCGCGACATCGCGAAACGCGAGATCTCCAATCGCGAAACGGTCGGCAAGATCACCGACGGCCGCGTGTCGGCCGGCCTCGATACCAACGTCGAGCGCCAGACGGCCCGCGGCAACATCGCGACGACGCAGGCTTCGCTGTCGGACCTCGACGGCCAGATCACGACGGTGCGCTACCAGCTCGCCGCGCTGCTCGGCAAGGGTCCGGATCGCGGGCTGCAGATCGCGGCGCCCGTGATGAACCCGACCGCTGAAGTCGTGCTGCCCGGCAACCTGCCGGCCGATCTCGTGTCGCGCCGCCCCGACATCGTCGCCGCGCGCTGGCAGGTCGAGGCCGCGATGCACGACGTCAAGGAAGCGAAGGCCGAGTTCTACCCCGACGTGAACCTCGCGGCCGGCTTCGGTTTCGATGCGTTCGGCTGGGGCAAATTCCTGAACTTCGCGAGCCGCCAGGCGCAGTTCGGCCCGGCGATCCACCTGCCGATCTTCGATGCCGGCGCGCTGCGCGCCCAGCTCAAGGGCCGCTATGCGGACTTCGACCTGTCGGTGGCGAACTACAACCAGACGCTGATCAGCGCGCTGAACGACGTCGCGACGCAGGTCGCGTCGATCCGCGCGGTCGACCGCCAGATGGGCGACGCGCAAAACGCACTCGACGCGTCGACGCGCGCCTACGATCTCGCGGTAATCCGTTACAAGGCCGGACTGTCGCCGCAACTGCAGGTGCTGACCGCGGACAGCAACCGTCTCGCATCCGAACAGACGGTGACCAACCTGAAGATGCGCCGTCGCGACATGCAGCTCGCGCTGATCAAGGCGCTGGGCGGCGGGTTCGATGCGACCGGTACGCCGCTCGCCGCGCCCGACGCAGCCAAGCCGACAAAACAGGCCGCCAACTGATCCGGCGCCACCCATACGCAGACACTCGAAATAACGGACGGAGAAAATCGCCATGAGCGACCAACAAAACGCCGCCAGCGCGCAGCCGCAGAACAACGGCAAGCGCAAGCGAATGATGACGCTGCTCGTCGCGGTCATCGTGATCGCGGCCATCGCGTACGGCCTGTATTACTTCCTCGTCGCCCGCTTCCATGAAGGCACCGACGATGCTTACGTGAACGGCAACGTCGTGCAGATCACGCCGCAGGTCACCGGCACCGTGATTGCCGTGAAGGCGGACGATACGCAGACGGTCAAGTCCGGCGACCCGCTGGTCGTGCTCGACCCGGCCGATTCGCAGGTCGCGCTGCAGCAGGCGGAAGCGAATCTCGCGCAGACGGTGCGCCAGGTGCGCGGCCTGTTCGTCAACGACGACCAGTACCGCGCGCAGGTCGCGCTGCGCCAGTCCGACCTGTCGAAGGCCCAGGACGACCTGCGTCGTCGCATGGCCGTCGCGCAGACGGGCGCCGTGTCGCAGGAAGAAATCTCGCACGCACGCGACGCCGTGAAGGCCGCGCAGGCATCGGTCGACGCAGCGCAGCAGCAGCTCGCGTCGAATCGCGCGCTGACCGCGAACACGACGATCGCATCGCACCCGAACGTGATGGCCGCCGCCGCGAAGGTTCGCGACGCCTACCTCGCGAATGCACGTAACGTGCTGCCAGCGCCGGTCACCGGCTACGTCGCGAAGCGCTCGGTGCAGGTCGGCCAGCGCGTGTCGCCGGGCACGCCGCTGATGTCGGTGGTGCCGCTGAATGCCGTGTGGGTCGACGCGAACTTCAAGGAAGTCCAGCTGAAGCACATGCGCATCGGCCAGCCGGTCGAGATGACGGCCGACATCTACGGCTCGTCGGTCACCTACCACGGCAAGGTCATCGGCTTCTCGGCCGGTACGGGCTCGGCGTTCTCGCTGCTGCCGGCGCAGAATGCGACCGGCAACTGGATCAAGGTCGTGCAGCGCCTGCCGGTGCGGATCGAGCTCGACCCGAAGGATCTCGACAAGCATCCGCTGCGCATCGGCCTGTCGATGCAGGTCGACGTGGACATCAAGGACGAACGCGGCGACCAGCTCGTCAACGCGCCGAACACCGTCTACGAGACCAATGTGTTCGCGAAGTACGGCGACGAAGCCGATGCCGAGATCGCGCGCGTCATCGCCGAGAACGCAGGCGGCAACGCGTCGGCACCCGTCGCGGCGAAGCCGAACAGCGCCGCGAAAATGATGTAATCGTTCCGACACCGGAAAGACAACCGACATGGCACAGGCTCCTGTCTCGTACCCGCCCTTGCAGGGCGGGAAACTTTTGCTCGGGACGATCGCGGTATCGCTCGCGGTGTTCATGAACGTGCTCGACACGTCCATCGCGAACGTCGCGATCCCGACCATCTCGGGCGATCTCGGCGTGTCGTCCGACCAGGGCACGTGGGTCATCACGTCGTTCGCGGTCGCGAACGCGATCTCGGTGCCGCTGACGGGCTGGCTGACCGATCGCTTCGGGCAGGTCCGCCTGTTCCTCGCGTCGATCATCCTGTTCGTCATTTCGTCGTGGATGTGCGGCCTCGCGCCGAGCCTGCCGTTCCTGCTCGCGTCGCGCGTGCTGCAGGGCGCGGTCGCCGGCCCGATGATTCCGCTGTCGCAATCGCTGCTGCTGTCGAGCTATCCACGTGCGAAGGCGCCGATGGCGCTTGCGCTGTGGTCGATGACGACGCTGATCGCGCCGGTCGCGGGCCCGATTCTCGGCGGCTGGATTTCGGATAACTACTCGTGGCCGTGGATCTTCTACGTAAACATTCCGGTCGGCATCGCCGCCGCGCTTGCCACGTGGTCAATCTATCGCACGCGTGAATCGACGGTGCGCCGCGCGCCGATCGACGGTGTCGGCCTGGCACTGCTCGTGCTGTGGGTCGGCTCGCTGCAGATCATGCTCGACAAGGGCAAGGATCTGGACTGGTTCTCGTCGACGACGATCATCGCGCTTGCGCTGATCGCGATCATCTCGTTCGCGTTCTTCGTGATCTGGGAACTGACCGCCGAGCACCCCGTCGTCGACCTGTCGCTGTTCCGCCGGCGCAACTTCACGGGTGGTACGGTCGCACTGGCGGTCGGTTACGGGCTCTACTTCGGCAATCTCGTGCTGCTGCCGCTGTGGTTGCAGACCCAGATCGGCTACACGGCGACCGACGCCGGCCTCGTGATGGCACCGGTCGGGCTGTTCGCGATCCTGCTGTCGCCGTTGACCGGCAAGTTCCTGCCGCGCACCGATCCGCGCTACATCGCGACCGCCGCATTCCTGACGTTCGCACTGTGCTTCTGGATGCGCTCACGCTACACGACCGGTGTCGACGAATGGTCGCTGACGCTGCCGACGCTCGTACAGGGCATCGCGATGGCCGGCTTCTTCATCCCGCTCGTGTCGATCACGTTGTCCGGCCTGCCCGGCCACCGCATTCCCGCGGCGTCCGGCCTGTCGAACTTCGTGCGGATCATGTGCGGCGGCATCGGCACGTCGATCTTCCAGACTGCGTGGGATCACCGCAACAACTTCCATCACGCGCAATTGGTCGAACAGACGAACGTGTACAACCCGACGTTCAACCAGGCCGTCACGCAGATGGGCAACCTCGGGCTGACGCAGGACCAGGCACACGGACTGATCAACAATCTGGCTACCCAACAGGCCGCACAGCTCGGTGTCAACGATCTGTTCTACATCTCCGCGGTGATCTTCGTGTTACTGATCGCACTGATCTGGATCACCAAGCCCGAGCGCTCGGGCGGCGGCGATGCCGGGGCGGCCGCATCGGCGGCGCACTGAGCGCGATGCCGCAACGCTGACGCATCAAACTAAAAAGCCCGGTCGATCCGACCGGGCTTTTTCTTGTGCCGACTGTGGCGTACTCGCGCCGCTGCGTCAGGCCGCCGTCACAACGAGCCGTTCCGGTGCAAGTACGCCATTTGCCTTGCGCGCCACGCCGAGCAGCCGCGTGGCGTCATAGACGCGCACACGCTCGCCGTCGGCCGCATCGACCGGCCCGAGCTCCGACAGCGGCAGGCGCTGGCCGTGCAGGAACCGCTTCGCGGACGCGTCGTCGAGACGAACGAGCGGAAACGTCGACAACAACGCATCGACCGGCTGGAGCCACGCATCGCGCGCCGATTCGGCTGCATCCGACAACGCATCGAGCGTCACCGCATGTTCGAGCGTCAGCGCACCGACGCCCGTGCGACGCAGCATCGTCAGATGCGCGCCGCAACCGAGCACCTCGCCGATGTCTTCCGCGAGCGTACGCACGTACGTGCCCTTGCTGCAGGTCACGCGAAACGTCACGTCGGGCAACTCGCAAGCGAGCAGCTCGAGCACATGAATCGTCACGTTACGACCTTCCCGCTCGACAGTCTGGCCCGCACGCGCGTATTCGTACAGCGGCTTGCCATCACGCTTGAGCGCCGAATACATCGGGGGCACCTGCACGATCTCGCCGGTGAAGCGCACGAGCGCGGCGTCTACCGCGGCCCGGTCGCATTCGACGGGCCGCGTGTCGATCACGTCGCCTTCCGCATCGCCGGTGGCCGTGCGCTGGCCAAGGCGCATCGTCGCTTCGTAGGTCTTGTCGGCCTCGAGCAAATCCTGAGAAAACTTGGTCGCCTCGCCGAAACACAGCGGCAGCAGGCCCGAAGCCAGCGGATCGAGCGTACCGGTGTGACCGGCTTTCTTCGCGAGGAGCAGGCGCTTCGCGCGAATCAGCGCATCGTTGCTCGACAGGCCGACCGGCTTGTCGAGCAGGAGGACACCGTCCAGCACGCGCCGGGGCACACGCGGACGTTGGGGTGCTGCAGTCGTCATAGGCCGGTCGAGCTCAGTCGTCCTTGGAGGGCGCGTCGGCCTCGTCGTCGTCCTTCGCGCGCGTCGAGTTCGCTTCCTTGATCAGGCGCGACATTTCGACGGCCTTCTCGATCGTCTGGTCGTAATGGAAATGCAGCGTCGGCACCGTATGAATGTGCAGGCGCTTGAACAGCAGGTTGTGCAGGTGACCCGACGCGTGGTTCAGCGCCTCCTGCGTCTTTTCCGGATCGCCGGTGAGCGCAGTGAAGTAGACCTTCGCGTGCGCATAGTCCGGCGTGAGCTCCACGCTCTGGATGGTCACGATGCCGATACGCGGGTCTTTGACCTCGCGCATGATGAGTTCGGACAGATCGCGCTGAATCTGGTCGGCGATCTGAACGTTGCGATTGGGGGAAGTACGCTTCCTGGACATGATCGATCCGTGATCCGTTTATCAGGATAAAGCGGCGGCCATTGTCGGCACGCCACCATGAAAATGGGCGGGACAGGCCCAAGCCTGCCCCGCCCATGAGCCGATGCGCGACGATTACAGCGTACGCGCGACTTCGGTCACTTCGAAGACTTCGAACTGGTCGCCTTCGACGATGTCGTTGAAGTTCTTCACCGACATACCGCACTCGAAGCCTTGCTTCACTTCCTTCACGTCGTCCTTGAAACGCTTCAGCGATTCGAGTTCGCCCGTGAAGATCACGACGTTGTTGCGCAGCACGCGCACCGACGACGAGCGCTTGACGATACCGTCCGTCACCATACAGCCGGCGACCGCACCGATCTTCGGCACCTTGAAGACCTGGCGCACCTCGACCATGCCGGTGATGACTTCGCGCTTCTCCGGCGCCAGCATGCCCGACATCGCCGCCTTCACCTCATCCACTGCGTCATAGATGATGTTGTAGTAACGGATGTCGATGCCGTTCGACTCGGCCAGCTTGCGTGCCTGTGCATCCGCACGCGTGTTGAAGCCGATGATGACCGCCTTCGATGCCGTTGCGAGGTTGACGTCGTTTTCGCTGATGCCACCCACCGCGCTGTGCACGATCTGCACGCGCACTTCGTCGGTCGACAGCTTGAGCAGCGACTGCACGAGTGCTTCCTGCGAACCCTGCACGTCTGCCTTGATGATGAGCGGCAGGTTCTGCACTTCGCCTTCGCCCATCTGTTCGAGCATGCTTTCCAGCTTCGCGGCCTGCTGCTTCGCCAGCTTCACGTCGCGGAACTTGCCCTGACGGAACAGCGCGATTTCACGCGCCTTGCGCTCGTCCGGCAGCACGATCACTTCTTCGCCCGCGCCCGGCACTTCCGACAGACCCTGGATTTCGACCGGGATCGACGGGCCGGCTTCCTTCGCCGGCTTGCCGTTCTCGTCGAGCATCGCACGCACGCGGCCGTAGGCCGTACCCGCCAGCACAATGTCGCCACGGTTCAGCGTACCGGACTGCACGAGGATCGTCGCGACCGGGCCTTTGCCCTTGTCGAGCTTCGCTTCGATCACGATGCCCTTGGCCGGTGCTTCGACCGGTGCCTTCAACTCCAGCACTTCGGCTTGCAGCAGCACGTTCTCGAGCAGATCGTCGATACCCGCGCCCGTCTTGGCCGACACCGGCACGAACGGCGAATCGCCACCGTACTCTTCCGGCACGACGCCTTCCGCGACCAGCTCCTGCTTGACGCGATCGAGGTTTGCGTCCGGCTTGTCGATCTTGTTGATCGCCACGACGATCGGCACACCGCCCGCCTTCGCGTGGGCGATGGCTTCCTTCGTCTGCGGCATCACGCCGTCGTCGGCTGCCACCACCAGCACCACGATGTCGGTCGCCTTCGCGCCGCGTGCACGCATTGCCGTGAACGCTTCGTGACCCGGCGTATCGAGGAACGTGATGACGCCACGCGGCGTGTCGACGTGATAAGCGCCGATGTGCTGCGTAATGCCGCCCGCTTCGCCAGCGGCAACCTTCGCGCGGCGGATGTGGTCCAGCAGCGAGGTCTTGCCGTGGTCGACGTGACCCATGACCGTGACGACCGGCGGACGCGGCAGTTGCTCCGCATCGGTACCCGTTTCGCCTTCGACGAGCAGCGCTTCCGGATCGTCCAGCTTCGCGGCAACCGCGCGGTGGCCCAGTTCCTCGACGATGATCATCGCCGTTTCCTGGTCCAGCACCTGGTTGATCGTGACCATCTGGCCCATCTTCATCATCACCTTGATGACTTCGGAGGCCTTGATCGACATCTTGTGCGCGAGATCGGCAACCGACACGGTTTCCGGCACGTGCACTTCACGGACGATCGGTTCGGTCGGCGCCTGGAACGTCGAGCTGTCCTGGTGACGGCCGCGACCCTTCGGGCCGCCGCGCCAGCCGCGGTCGACGCCGCCGCTCGAATCGCCGCGCGTCTTGATGCCGCGGCGCTTCGATGCGTCGTCCTGCCAGCCGCCCTTGCCTGCGCCCGGCTTCTTGTTGCGGTCGCCCGCGCCTGCCGGCGCCTGCGTCGTTGCCGGGGTGGCAGCACCGGCCGGCTTCTTCACGGCCGGACGCGCCTGCGCGCCTTCCGGCTTCGCCGGCTTGTGCAGCGTACCCTTCGCTTCGGCCGGCTTCGGCGGCTCGACCGGCTTCGGCGGCTCGACTGCCTTGACCACGGCCTTGCGCGGCGTGTTCATCATTTCGCGGATCGCGCGTGCTTCGGCTTCTGCCGCCGCGCGACGCTTGCTGATCTCTTCCTGCTCGGCGCGTGCCTTGTCCGCCGCCTCGCGGGCTGCGTCCTCGGCCTTCTTCGCTGCTTCGCGCTGGGCCGCACGTTCGGCGGCCGCACGTGCTTCGTCCTGCGCGGACTGTGCGCTTGCCGTTTCCTGCTCGGCCGCAGCAGCCTGCTGCGCTGCCGCCTGCTGCTGTGCCACAGCGGCTTCGGCCGCGGCACGCTTCGCCGCTTCTTCCTCGGCACGACGGCGCTCGGCTTCAGCCGCTTCCTCGCGGGCGCGGCGTTCGGCTTCGTCGCGCTCCAGGCGTTCCTGGCGCTCGCGCAGTTCCTGCGCCTGCTTCTCGAGCAGCTCGGCCTCGCGGCGCGCTTCTTCCTCGCGACGCTTCAGTTCCGCATCGTCGTCCGCTTCGGCGACCTGCGCCTGACCCTGTTCCGCACCCTCGCTCACGTCGTCGCGCTTGACGAACGTGCGCTTCTTGCGGACCTCGACCTGAATGGTGCGAGCCTTGCCCGTCGCGTCAGATTGCTTGATCTCCGACGTATGCTTGCGGGTCAGCGTGATCTTGCGCTTGTCGCCGTCGGTTGCGCCGTGCGACTTGCGCAAATGATCGAGCAGACGCGCCTTGTCCGTTTCGGACAGCGCATCGTCTTCGCTCGCTTTCTGGACGCCCGCTGCCTGCAGCTGTTCGAGCAGCACACCAGCAGGCATTTTCAGTTCCGCGGCAAATTGGGCTACGTTGTTACTCGCCATTCATTCCTCTTAGTGCAAGGACCGATTCCTTGCGGTTAGCATCGGGTCAGGCCATACGGCCGCCATCAAATCAGTGCGCCATGGTCATTTCTCACTGGAACCAGTGTTCACGTGCTTTCATGATCAACGCCTTAGCGGCATCCTCTTCCATCCCGGTCATGTCGACCAGTTCATCCACAGCCAGCTCGGCGAGTTCGTCCCGCGTCTGCACACCGTGTTCGGCCAGCTTCGCGAGCAGCTCCGGCGTGATGCCGTCGAGGCTCTTGAGATCCAGCGCTGCGTTCTCGACCTTTTCTTCGTTCGCGATGGCCATCGTCAACAGCGCGTCGCGTGCGCGGTTGCGCAGTTCATGCACGGTGTCCTCGTCGAACGCTTCGATTTCGAGCATTTCGTTGAGCGGCACGTAGGCGATCTCTTCGAGGCTCGTGAAGCCTTCGTCGATCAGGATGTCGGCAACTTCTTCGTCGACGTCGAGACGCGCCATGAACAGTGCACGCAGCCGGTCGCGCTCTTCACCCTGCTTCAGGGCGGATTCGTCCGGCGTCATGATGTTGATCTGCCAGCCGGTCAGCTCACCGGCAAGGCGAACGTTCTGACCGCTACGGCCGATCGCGACAGCCAGTTCGTTCTCGTCGACGACGACGTCCATCGAATGCTTTTCTTCATCGACGACGATCGACTGGACAGCTGCCGGCGCGAGCGCGCCGATCACGAACTGGGCGGGATCCTCCGACCATAGCACGATGTCGATGTTTTCGCCACCGAGCTCGTTGCGCACAGCCTGCACGCGCGAACCGCGGATGCCGACGCAGGTGCCGATCGGATCGATCCGCTTGTCGTAGGCGATGACGCCGATCTTCGCGCGCACGCCCGGATCACGGGCAGCCGCCTTGATCTCGAGCAGGCCCTGTTCGATTTCCGGCACTTCCATCTCGAACAGCTTCATCAGGAATTCGGGCGCCGTACGCGACAGCTCGATCTGCGGGCCGCGCGCGGTGCGGTCGACCTTCGCGATGTACGCGCGCACGCGGTCGCCCACGCGCAGGTTTTCCTTCGGGATCAGCTGATCGCGGCGCAGCAGCGCTTCGACACGGCCCGATTCGACGATGAAATTGCCTTTGTCGAGGCGCTTCACCGTACCGGTCATGATCTTTTCGCCACGCTCGAGGTAGTCGTTCAGGATCTGCTCGCGCTCCGCGTCGCGCACCTTCTGCAGGATCACCTGCTTCGCAGCCTGCGCGCCGATGCGACCGAACTCGATCGACGGAACGGGTTCCTCGACATATTCGCCGACTTCGACGTCGGACTTCTGTTCACGTGCTTCGAACAGCAGGATCTCGCGATCCGGCTCCTGCAAGCCTGCCTCGTCGGGCACGACGAGCCAGCGACGGAAGGTTTCGTGCTCGCCGCTTTCGCGATCGATATGGACGCGGATTTCGGCGCCTTCGTCGAACAGCTTCTTGGAAGCGGACGCGAGCGCAGCCTCGAGGGCGCCCAGCACCACATCCTTGTCGACGTTTTTCTCGCGCGCCAGCGCATCCACCAGCATCAACACTTCGCGACTCATTATTTGCGGCTCCTAAAGTCAACTTGCGGAATCAGGCGGGCTTTGTCGATATCGGCCAGCGTGAAATCCAGCATGGCTGCCTCGCCCTTCTTCCCCTCAAATTCCAAACCGATCGTTTCGCCATTCGGCGCGTGCAGAATGCCCCGGTACGTCTTGCGCCCGTCCAGCGGCTTTTTCAAGGTCACGGAGACTTCGCTGCCAGCGAAGCGCTCGAAGTCGGCCAGCTTCTTCAACGGGCGGTCGAGCCCCGGGGACGAGACTTCGAGCCGTTCGTAATCGATGTTTTCGACCGTCAAGACGTGCTGGAGCTGACGCGTGACCTTTTCGCAATCTTCGAGCGAGATGCCGGCAGGCTGATCGATATAGATGCAAAGCATGCCGCGCCCGGTGCGCTCGAGATCCACCAGCTCGTAGCCGAGCCCGGTGACCGTGGTTTCTATCAGTTCCGTCAGTTGCACTGTGTCCTCTCAGGTGTTCGCGCCCGCCGCTCGCGATTCACCCGCGGGCGCGCGCCTTAGCCGGCGCAGGAAGCGCTACCCGAGATGCCTAACCGTTTCAGCAAAAAAAAATGGGCGGAACGCCCATCTTCTTACTGGTGGTCGCACCTGAGCCGCACATTGAATCCGTACGCCCAGCGACTTCGCGATTATAGCGATTTTTGGCGCAAACGCCAAGCCAGCCGGTAAAAGCAGCGCATCGCCCGCCTTTACCGACCCAAAAATGCGAAATCGGGTTATCCGATCAGCCGGCACGATCCTGCCAGGCCGGAGATCGGTCATGCCGGCTGCGACGCAGTGGCACGCGACATATATATAGTCGAAAGCGATCAGCGCAATAGGCCGTGCCGGCAAGATCGGCGGGATGCCGATCGGGCCGGCACGCCGGCGGCTTTGCGCCGCCGTGCGCCGATACGCTTTTAGCGGCTGCGCGTACGGCTACGCTGCGGACGCTGGCCGCCGCGCGGACCGCCGCCGTTGCCGGCGCCTTCAGCCCGATTGCCGTTCGGGTTGCGATTGCCGCCACCCTTGCTGCCACCGCGCTTGCCGCCCGCGCCTTCGCGCTTCGGGCCTGCGCCGTACGATGCGCGATTGCCGTCGACATCACGGCCGCCGCCTGCGCGGTTGCCGTCGCGGCCGCCCGTACCCCGGTTGCCATCACGACCACCGCCGGTCCGGTTACCGTAGCCCGACGGCGAAACCGGCAGGCTGCCGTAGCCGCTCAGGCCCGGCAGGCCCGGCGCGCCGCGCCGGCCGCCGCCGCGACGCGGCTGGTCGAGCTGCCCGTGCGTCGTCAGCACCGGCTCACGGCTGATGAAACCCATCGACGTCTCCATCGGATCGGGTTGGCGGCGCTCGACCGGACCCGCACCGCCGCGCTTGCCCTTCTCCTCGGTCGGCGCCTTCAGGCCGACGGTCGCCATCAACTTGCGCACTTGCGCGTCGTCGAGCTCTTCCCAGCGACCGCGCTTCAGGCCGCGCGGCAGCGGGATCGGGCCGTGACGCGTACGGATCAGGCGGCTCACCATCAGGCCGACCGCCTCGAACATCCGGCGCACTTCGCGGTTGCGGCCTTCGGCCAGCGCGACGTGATACCAGTGGTTCGTCCCTTCGCCGCCGCCATCGCGGATACGCAGGAAATTCGCCGGGCCGTCATCGAGCTCGACGCCGTGCAGCAGCTTCTGCCGCATCCCTTCGGGCAGCTCGCCGACGACGCGCACCGCATACTCACGCTCGACGCTGTAGCGCGGGTGCATGAAGCGGTTCGCGAGGTCACCCGAAGTCGTCAGCATCAGCAGACCTTCGGTATTGAAGTCGAGGCGGCCGACCGCAAGCCATTTCGCCGTCTTCATCGGCGGCAGGCGATCGAACACCGACGGACGGCCTTCCGGATCCGCGTGGCTGACGATCTCGCCCGTCGGCTTGTGGTACAGCAGCACGCGCGGCGGCTTGTTCGGCAGCTTGCGCTTGACCGGCTTGCCGTTGATCCGCACCTGGTCGGTCGGCATGATGCGCTGGCCGATGTGCGCCGGCTCGCCGTTCACCGACACGCGGCCGGCAACGATCAATTCTTCCATTTCGCGGCGCGAGCCCATGCCCGCCTCCGCCAGCACCTTGTGAAGCTTCGGCGCGTCGTCGTCGGGCGACAGCACGCGCTTGTTCGCCGGCTGGCTGCGGCCGCGACGCAGCATCGGCGCACGCACGCCACTGCCGCCCGCGGAGTTGTCCGCGTCGAATGCAGGGGACGTCACGTACTCGAACAGCTCGTCCTGGGACGCATCGCTTTCCGCCTTCACCGGGCCGCCCTCAGCCTTCGGCGCACCGCGTCGGCCCTGACCGCCCTGGCCAGCCTTGGCCGCACCTTCGCGCTTGGGGGCCGGCTTGCGGCCACCCTTGGCCGCACCTTCCTTGTTGCGCGGCGCACGTGCCGGCTGCGCCTCGGCAGCCTCGGCCGGCGGCGCATCCGCGCCTTCGCCGCCCGGCTGCTCGCCTTCGGCGCCCTTCGACTTGGCTGCCGCGCGACGCCGCGCGATCAGGCTGCGCGGGCCGCGCCGCAAACCGCGGCGGGGACGCTCGTCGCCACCGGCCGAAGCGTCCTGCTCCGGCGCATCGTCGGCGCGCGCTGCCTGCACGGCAGGCGCGGACGATTCAATATCGTGGATATCTGTCAAAACAACCTCAAAATGTCAGGTCTCGCGCCCGGCGCGGGCGCGGCAAGATGTTGGCCGCGATCAGGCGCGACGCTGTTCAGGTTCTGCTTCGTCGTCCGACAACGCGTCGGCGCCGATGGGCGCGCTGGCGCTTCGTACGGCATCCGCGAGACTGTCGGACGTGTCGTCCAGCATCTCGTCGTCCGCGGGACGGGAACGGGACGCGTTGGCCTGCTCAGCCTCGCCGGGCATGACGCCCGCCGCTTCCGCTCCGTCTCCGGCAGCCGCTTCGGCGGCCGGCTTGCGATCTTCCTCGCTCCAATCCGCGCGCAGCGGCTCGGGCTGCACACCGGTCGGCACTGCTTCGGCGCCAACCTGTTCCATTTGTTCCGCGTGCCCGCGATCAGCCTCGAGCGTATCGCGACCCGGAATTTCCTGCGTCGACGCGACGTCGGCCACAGGATCACCCGGCAATTCGACCGACTGGCCGACCGACGCCTCATCCGCCAGCGCCTGCGGCAGATCGCCCGCTGCGTCATCGGCAACCGGCACACCGTCTTCGAAATCCATCGCCTGCTGCGCAAGCAGCGCGGCCTCGATGTTCGCGGCCGGCTCTTCGAGCGCAGGCAGGTCGTCGAGCGCCTTCAGGCCGAGGTCATCGAGGAACTGCTTGGTCGTCGCATACAGCGCCGGGCGGCCCGGCACGTCACGATGGCCGATGACCTCGATCCAGCCGCGATCCTCGAGTTGCTTGACCACCTGCGTATTGACCGTGACGCCGCGAATCTCTTCGATGTCGCCGCGCGTGACGGGTTGCCGGTACGCGATGATCGCGAGCGTTTCGAGCACCGCACGCGAATACTTCGGCGGCTTCTCGGGATGCAGGCGATCCAGATAATGACGCATCGCCGGCTTGCTCTGAAAGCGCCATCCGGTCGCCAGCGCCACCAGTTCGACGCCGCGGCCGGACCAATCCTGTTTCAGATCTTCGAGCAACGTGCGGACCGTGTCAGCCGACACGCCGTCGGCAAAGAGCTTGCGCAAATCGCCGAGCTTCAGCGGTTCCTGCGCGCAGATCAAAGCAGTCTCGAGGACGATCTTCGCCTCTTGGGTATTCATGCAGCTAGGCCAGACCCTGTGGTCAAACGAACCGGATCAACAAACAGACGAAAGGAACGGAAGACGCGCTCGCCCGATTCTGATCGGTCATATTGATGGGAGCACGAACCGGGGGCGGCGAACCAACTTCAGGCCAGGCCCAAACCGGACGGAACAGCACGGCTCAACGACGGAACCGCGTGACTGAGCGCCATATTACGCAAAATTGCCCAGTGCGTAAAGATGAGCCGAGCGGGTCGCCGCCAGTGCGGCCCGCGCGCTCCGGCCCCGCTTCAGCGGGCGGCCGACCCGAGCGCAAGGAACCGGCGCAGCCGCTCGACGCCCGCATCGAGTCGGGCCGGATCGCACGCGTAGCACCACCGTACGAATCCCTCGCCCTCCGGGCCGAACGCACGTCCCGGCGCCAGGCCGATGCCCGCCTCGCGCACCAGCATCTTGCAGAACGCCAGACTGTCGGCCGCGCCGGGCAGACGCAGGAACAGGTACATCGCACCCGGTGGAGGCTGCACCTCGACATCCGGC
This sequence comes from Burkholderia cepacia, assembly GCF_029962485.1. Classification (NCBI taxonomy): domain Bacteria; kingdom Pseudomonadati; phylum Pseudomonadota; class Betaproteobacteria; order Burkholderiales; family Burkholderiaceae; genus Burkholderia; species Burkholderia cepacia. Next base: position 1,605,918 of record NZ_CP073637.1, on the reverse strand, counting down.
AACGTCCGCAGCGCGGCGACCAGGTGATCGCGCGCGTTGCGCAGCGACGCGACGAACGACCGCACGAACGGCTCGCCGTCGCGCAGCGCGACCTCGCCCGCGGCCTGCACGAAGCCTGGCGCGCACGACGTGTTGTATTCGACGAGCTTCGACAGGTCATCCGTCACCGATGCCGGTGCGACGAGCCATCCGAGCCGCCAGCCCGTCATCGCCCACGCCTTCGAGAACGAATTCACGACGACGACCCGCTCGTCGCGCGTGGCGATATCGAGAAACGACGACGCGCCGCCCGCATCGAACGCGAGCCGTTCGTACACTTCATCGGCAACCAGCCAGATGCCGTGGCGGCGGCAATGGGCAAGCACGGCCTGCTGGTCGTCGCGCGACATCGTCCAGCCGGTCGGGTTGTTCGGCGAATTGATCAGGAGCATCCGCGTGTCAGGCGTCAGCGCAGCGAGCAGTCGCCCGACATCGAGCCGCCAGCCCGCGTCGCCATAGCCGAGCGGCACGCATTCGACGTGCGCGCCGAGGATCTTGGGAATTTCGACGAGATTCGGCCACAGCGGCGTGACCGCGACGACGCGATCCCCCGGACCGACAAGCATCTGCGCGGCCAGCATCAGCGCGCTCACACCGGAACTCGTGACGGCTACCGTGTCGGCCGCCGTCGCGCCATGGCGCGCGCTGACGTAGGCCGCGATCGCCGCGCGCAGCGGCGCGGTGCCGAGGTTGTGCGTGTAGAAGGTCGCGCCGTCGCGCAGCGACGCTACCGCGGCGTCGCGGATGAAATCCGGCGTGACGCGATCGGATTCGCCGAACCAGAACGGGAGCACGTCGGGCACGCCGAAGCCGGCGTTCGCCACTTCCCGGATCAGCGACGGACGCAACGCATGCACCGCGGCGCGCGCCGCCGGCCCGCCGGTCACCGGAAGGAAATCATCGGAATGCACCATCGAGAACCACCGCCAAGGAACACGATCCGCGTAGTGTACCGGCCCGCAAGCCCGGCCGGCGCAAGTCGGCGCACGTCAGTCGAGGTCCTCCGCCCGCGCCGGCATTTGCCGCACGAGTTCCCAGATCGCCTGCGCCGCGGGCGACAACGACCGGTCGCGGCGGCGCACCAGCTCGACCGTCCGCTCGGTGCGCGGCGTGAGCGGCCGCGCGACCAGCGTCGATCCGGCCGGGAGCGGCAGCGACAGCCACGGCTGCACGCTCACGCCAACGCCCGCCTCGACCAGCCCGAACACCGTCGCCGAATGCCCGAGCTCCTGCATGACCGTCGCATTGACGTGATGGGCGGCCAGCGCGGCATCGATCAGCGGCCGGCTGCCCGACGCATGATCGAGCAACACGAGGCGCTCACCGTCCAGCGCCGTCCACGGCACCTCGGCCCGCGCCGCGAGCGGATGGTCGGCACGTGCGACGAGACAGAACGAATCGGTCATCAACGGCTCGCACACGAGATCGGCGACCGTCAGCGGCCCGATCACGACACCAAAGTCGACTTCGCTCGACTTCACCTTGCGCAAGACGTCACTCTGCACGTCGTCGCGCAGACCCAGCGTCACGAACGGGAACTGGCGCTCGCACGACGCGACCACACGCGGCATCAGCCGGCAGGCGATCGTCGGGCTCGCCGCGACGATCACGCGCCCGCGGCGCTGCTCGCCAATCTCGCGAATCTCGCGCAGCGTGTCGTCGAGGTCGTCGATCAGGCGCGACACGCTCGCGATCAGGTTCGCGCCAACGTCGGTCAGTTGCACGTCGCGCGTCGTGCGGTCGATCAGCTTCAGCCCGAGCTCTGCCTCGAGTTCGCGCACGCAGCGGCTGACCGCGGACTGCGTGAGCCCGATCTCGTCGCCCGCGCGACTGAAGCTCCTGAGCCGCGCGACCTCGATGAATACGCGAAGCTGGCGCAGCGTGACGTTCATCTCCTGACCTCATCAATCGTCGATATCGATGCGCGATTTTAATGCGCGAATCCGGCCTCGATGTGCGAATCCGGCACCTGCCGCGAATGTTTCGCTGCGGTGCAATACATCGCCAAACGCACGTGGTGCGGGCGAACTGCACAAGATTGGTGATTGTCCCGATTTGCTGGCGGGTTATTTTGGCGTCTTATACGCCCCTAGCTGACTTAGCCGTTAGCTCGCTGCCAAGCGGCTCTCGAGGGATTCACCTCCGACATGGCACGCTTCGTGCATTACCTGGCGCACAGGGCGCAGGTTTCGTCGGACGGAAGAGCAGAAACGCCGCTGCCGGCCAACCGGACGCCCCCACCCGGCACTCGACGATCGAGTGCTTGAAGAGTGCGCGGCGCAGGGCAGCGCACCGGAGTTAGCTTCGCTGAGGTGAGGACATGATGCTGTTCGACGATTTGAGAGATAACGAGTGGGCGCTGGTCGAGGGTCTGTTTTGCTCGGAACCCGCACGGAGTGAACGGCGCGGCCGTCCCCGCGTGGAAGCCCGCTCGGTGGTCAACGCCGTGCTGTGGGTGCTGTCGACGGGTGAAGGCTGGTCGAAGCTGCCGGGCCGCTACCCGTCGCCGCCGACCTGCCGCCGTCGCTTCGACGAATGGCAGGCGGACGGCACGCTCGCCGAAATCGTGAAGCGACTCGGCACGAGCGGCCGGCAGATCTCGCTGCGCGGGCGCATCGGCGCAAGCGCCGCGAAGCCGCCCGCACCGCCGAGCCGCGACCGGCTGCGCGGCGCCTTCTGGACCAACCCGGAATCCTGGCGCGCGCCCGTCAAGATGGCGTAACGCATGCTCGATCGGGCGGCTTCGGCCGCCCGGTTTCTTTCTGCGACGCGACCTTTTCGCGGCGCCTGTATTGCCGTCGATTACCGTTGTCGTGCCGAGATACATCTATTTACCAATATTTACAGCAAGCCTGCACTCCCGCGCTTACCTTAGCGACATATCAACAGGCCGCGTCGACGGCTTGAAGGGAGCCCCGCCATGAAACCAATGTCACTGCTCGTTGCATGCGGCATTGTCATTTCCCTGGCACTGACCGCTCCAGCCCATGCCGACGATCGCACGAAGCCGCCTCATCGCCAGCAGGATCACCGGAATACCCTCCGCCAGCCGCCGTCCGCCAACGCGTCCGGCCGGCAGACCGTACCGCGCGGCGACCTGCGCGGCGACATTGCCAGCAACGCGCGGGCGCGCATCGGCTCGCAGCCGACCGACGTGCCGCGTCATCCGTAGTCCTGCCGATTTCAGGAATTCGCCAAAGAAAATGACCGCTTTCGGGAACTGCGCCGCAAGCGACGAGTCACATCGTTGCCATGAGCACAGCGTGGCAACAGCAAAAGTATCCGGTACGCCCGTATCCTCGTGATACGGGCTTTTTTTTGGCATGACCAGCCCGCGCGGCGACGCACGAGCCGGAATGATCCGCCGCTACAGGCGGCTTTCGAGAATCGCCACGGCACTCGCTTCGCTTAACGCGTAGTCGTCCATGCGGCGATCGGTCCAGGAAAGTAATTTCTCGTCATGCTCGAGGCGCGAGAATTCGGCTCGACCGCTGTCGGTCAGCACGGCGATGTCGACCGGGGCGTGGAAGCCCGGTGCGGGGGCAACGGTCTTCTGCCTGACCGTGTCCATCAGCCCGAGCGAACGGAGATACTCGAACACGCCCGGGCGGCGTGCCCACGGTACCTGGCGGTACTGCACTCGTCTCAATGCGTCGAGCACCGCTTCGTTGGAATACGTGGCCATCTCGATTCTTTCTTAAAGTGCAGCGACAATGCGAAGCGGCGCGCCGGGCGAGGTCTCCGCCCGCCGATACCGCCACCGATTCTGGAGGCCGACGTTCGGCGTCGCGTCAGGGCCGGATCGTCAGCCGTCCATAAAAAGACACCATACCCCAATCAAATTGATTCTGTTCGATTCATTTGTACTTCTCTTCATCTGTTTCATGCTCTGCCGCAAATGGCGGAGAATCATCTCGATCGCCGCCGTTGCGCTGTTCTGGCTGCTCGCGACGGGCTGGCTCGCCGCGCCGCTGATCGCCTGGACCGAGGCTGGCGTCACGCCGGTCGAGCACCCGGACATGCACGGGCGGACCACGCTGATTCTCATCGGCGCCGGCACGCACCGCACCGACAACGGGCTGCGCCCGCCACCCGACGGCGCCGCGCGCATCCACACGATTGCGGCGCTCTATCGCACATGCCGGCAGCAGGCCGAACGCTGCACCGTCGTGATGTCGGGCGGCGACCCGCAGCATCACGGCGAAACCGAAGCAGCCGTATACGGGCGCCAACTCGTCGCGGAAGGCGTTGCTCCTGCCGACCTCATTCTCGAACCGGACAGCCGCACGACCTACGAAAACGCGAAATTCACTGCGTCTATACTACGCTCACAGTATGACGACGCGCGCATTCTCGTCACCTCGTCTTACCAGATGCGCCGCGCGCTGCTCGATTTCCGCCGTTTCGGCATCGACCCGCAGCCCGTTTATGCGAATCGCCGGCTTGCCCAAACAGGCTGGCTGCCGCGCTGGCGCAATGTGGCCAATGCCGAGCAGGCGCTGCACGAACTGGTCGGCATCGCGCAATTCCACGTGTACCGGTGGCTCGGCTGGTTTTGAAAATTGCGGGAAAACGGGCGCGGAAATGGCGATTCCGCCCAGGATGGCATGCGCATGACGAAGTATGCGAAGTGTTGCGCGACTTCAACGGGGCCTTGCGTAGCGCCGCGATCCGATGCACATTGATCCGTCACTTTTGTTACACTCGACACGCACTCGATTGCAGTCGCCAGACAAAACGGCAACACTCGGGTTCATCACCACTTAGCGGAGGTAAAGCAATGAAGAAGACGTCCCTGGCTATCCTGGTAGCGATGTCGGCGCTGACTGGCGCAGCGTATGCGCAAGAGAGCACGCAGATCCAGACCATCACCGATCCGGCCAAGATCGCCGAGATCGAGCAGCGCGCACAAGCGCTGCAGCAGCAGCAAGCGGCTGAAGCCGCTCAGCCGGCGATGCAGGAAGAGCATCACCACGGCAAGAAGGCTGCTCATCACAAGGCAGCAGCGAAGAAGGCCGGCAAGAAGGCAGCCAAGGCTGCAGACGCTGCCAGCCAGTAAGTTCGGCGGCACCGCACAAGCGAAAAGCCGAATCCGGGCAACCGGGTTCGGCTTTTTTGGTTGCGGCGCCTGCGCGCTGTGCTAAAGTCGCGCACCGAAATTTTCCACCCGTGCGCACCCCGGTGCGGAGGACAGCATGAGCAACATTCAACTCGACATCGAGTGGACCGAAGCCGCCACTCGCCAGATCAAGCAACTGATGCCCCGCGGCTCAGCCGACGCATTCCTCGCGCTGCCGCCGATCGAATGCCTGCCGATGGAGGGCGACGTGCTGTTTCTCGGCCCGCAAGGCAAGCAGGCGCCGTTCATCGTGGCCGAGCGCCAGTATCACCATGACGGCGACGCCGACTGGACGATCATCCTGATCCTCGACGTCCCCGGCACGTCGCACTGACGCACCGCTGCGACCGGATGCGTCCGGTCGCCCTACCCGGCTCAGACGAGCTTCGACAGCACGCGGATTTCGGAACTTTCGATCCAGTCCGCGGCCGCTTCCCGATAAGCGAGAATGTGCGCGGAACGCGCATGGGCAGCCAATGCCTCCTCGCTCTCCCAACGCTCGACGAATACGAATCGCGCAGGCTCCTTCAGATCCCGGTGCAGGTCGTACTGCAATGCGCCGGCTTCGTTGCGGGTCGGCCCGACGATCCCTTCGAGCGCGGTGCGCAGATTTTCCTCGGTACCCGGCTTCGCCACGATCAGCGCCACGACTGCAATTGCCGCCATTCCCGACTCCTTCATCGATAAAAGTCCGAGAATACGCGAATCACACATCGCGCATCGGCCACGCCGATGCGACACGAACCGACGGCCCCAAAAAAATAGCCCGCGCTTCAGAGAAGCGCGGGCGAAACCGTCGCCCTACGAGGATAGGCGACGGGGCCATCGAGATCCGCACGCTGGCGCGGATCGTCATCGGTTGCACCGGCGCATGTCGCGCCGGCATTCGAAGACGCCGATACCGATGATCCGGCGCTCGCGGCGCCCGCCCGGCATCTGACGTCATCCTCCCTGTTTCAACAATTCCAACATATAAAGCAGGTTGCATGCCAGCCCTCGCACGCCGATCATTTCGTTGATTTAAAAGGATATTTTTCGATGTCCGAGACAATGTGACACGTGTTCTGCCGCCGTAACGCGCGGATGTTACGTAACGTCACCAGGAGGGACCGACCCGCTCGCACATGCTCACACCGGAGCAAGCAGCCATGAAAAAAGCCCGCCGAATGGCGGGCTTTTTGGTGATGCAGGGAGGTACCGCGATCAGCGCAGCTGATTCACGAGCAGCCCCATGATCTGGCGTGCCGCCGACGTCGTGTCGATCGCCCCCGCATCGTCGACGATCGCAACGCGCGTCTGGTCGGCCGTGACCGCCTTCACGTTGACGCGGTACTGCTTCGCCTGCTTTTCCTTCTTGCCGTGGAACAGCTGGCTCCAGAAGCCCTGCTCGGCCGAGGTCAGATCCTTCGGATCGACGTAGCGCACGAAATACAGACCCTTCGTGCGATCGCGATCGTCGACCGTGAAGTTCGCGCGATCGAGCGCGAGGCCGACGTGCAGCCACGACCGATCGTACGGCTCGCCGAGCGTGACTTCGGACGGCACAGCCGCGTCGGCCGCGTCGTTGCCTTGTGCCGACGTGCGCGTGACGTTCTGCGCGGCGACCGCCGCGGCAGCCTTCGACGATGCGTCGGCGTCGGCCTTCTTCTCCGCCGGTACCGTGTTGTCCTTGATGTTCGCGATCGGCGGTTCGCCGTTCTTCGCGCGCTGTGCATTCTGCGCGAGCACGGCCATCAACCGCTTCAGGTATTCAGTCTCGAGCGCCGGATCGTTCGGCTTCGGCTCCCACTTGCTCGAATCGTTGTTCGCACCCGTGATCGCCTCGCGCATGCCCTTCTGGCTGATGAACACGTAGGTGCCGCCGTTCGGCGCCGAATCGAGGCGCGTGCGGTACTTGTTGCGTTCGGCCGTCACGTACGAGTTGCCCATCGCCTTCGAGATCACGCTGCGGATCAGGCCGTCGTTGATCTGCGGGTGGGTTTCGTTCCAGTCGGTTTCCATCACGCCCTTGTCGCGCTGGTCGACCACGAGCAGGAAGCCCTGCTCCTGCCAGAACCGGCGGACCTGCGGCCAGATGTCGGCCGGCTGCTTGGCGTCGATCACGAGCCAGCTCTCGGTGCCATCGCGCTGGATATGCATGCCGGTCACGGTCGGCGCGACGGTGTCGAGCGCAGGCGCTGCCTGCTGGACCTGCTGAAGCGCAGACAGGGAAGTCGCGCCGCCCTGGGGCGGCAGCGAACGCTGATCGGCCGTCTCGTCGAGCATGTTGGGCGGCACTGCGAGCGACGCTTCCTTCGATTTCGAATCGCTCTTGTAGTCCACTTTCGTGGGCGACGACGTACCGCAACCGGCGACGAGCGCGCCGGTGGCGAGCACTGCAGCGAACCGCATGGTAAGACGAAGATCAGTCATGTTCGGGGAATCCTCTTCCGCTAAATCACGGCGCTTTCCGTGGATCAACCTTGCATTTTACCGGGGCCGCGCCGCGATGTGCAAAAAAGCGACGGGCAAGAAAAAACCCGCGCCAGCCTGTGCTGACGCGGGTTCTTTGTCTGGTCGGGGCGAGAGGATTTGAACCTCCGACCACCTGCACCCCATGCAGGTACGCTACCAGGCTGCGCTACGCCCCGAAAGAAGAAAAGTATAACAGACACTGTTCCGATTTAGAATCGGGTCGCATGCATTTTGTGAATGTTCTTGTGAAATTTTTTGGCCTGACGGCACGGCTGCCCGTGCCCGTGCGCATGGCGGCACGCCTTGCGCACCGACCTCACGGCCCTTGCATCGCATTCACCGCTTGCGCGCCACACAGATGACCGTCAATCCGGCGACGCGATTGAAGCGGAACATCGGCAACTCGATGCGACAGATCGCCTTGAGCAGGCCGTTGACGAGCGGATGGTGAAGGCGCAGTTGCGATGCCGGCTCGCGCGGCTGCCGACGCGCACGCTCGCCGAGCCGCAACGCGGCCGCCAGCGGAAACGTGAGACCGAAATAATAAGCGCCGTGCTCGACGTCGAGCCCCGCGCGACGCACCACCTCCTCGAGACTGCCTAACGTATAGCGGCGCTTGTGCTCGAGAAAATCATCATGGCCGCTCCAGAGAAACTGGAACGCCGGCACCGTGATCAGGAACCGGCTGCCCGAAGGCGCGCCCCTCACGTACTGCGTCAGCAGACCGACGTCGTCGTCGACATGCTCGAGCACATCCATCAGCAACACGAGATCGGCATCGAAGCGTTCGACGGATCGCCGAAAGTGAATGGGCTTGCCGGCCGTCTCCTCGTCGGTATCGTCGGCGTAGCTTGTATCGACACACCACGCTTCCGATGCCTGCGTGCGCTCCAGCAGGTGCTTCGAGAAAAAGCCGGAGCCCGCTCCAACGTCGAGGATCCGGTTCGCGCCCGCCCCGCCCAGAAACCGTCGGATCGCGCTCGCCTTCGACGCGTAGTACCAGTGATCGCCTACCCCCGCACCCAAAACGTCGACTTCCTTCAGGTCCATGGCGCTTCCCCGTGATGGCTACCGTGTTGTGATCGAACCAGCCACTGATGTCGATCTTACCTCGCCGTCAACACCGATCGTATTCGGTGATGCACGGCCCGCGTCAGCCACGTTTCTCATCAAAAAGGACGATGGCCGATTCGCCGTAAATCGCTACCGTGCGGTTAGCCGGCGCGAGATCGACGCGCCCGGCGAACCGTCCGACTGCATGCCGATCGATCCGGCCCGCCCGGCTTTGCCGCGTTGCGCGAGACAGGCGGCGGCTTCGGTCACCCCGCGGTCGCGACGTCTTGTAACCGTCTTCGACAAAGGGCATTGAATGCATCAGAAAAACGAAATCTCCCGTCGACAATTTCTCCGGCTGAGCGCCGGCACGATAGGCGTGGCGCTGGGGAGCGCGTCGCTGCTATCGGCATGCGGCGGCGACTCGATCTCGGTCGCACCGGTCACGACACCGCGGCTGGCTTCGGTATCGAACTTTCGCGACACGGCCGGGCCGGACGGCACCGGCTATGCAACGACCGGCGGCGCAAAGATGAAGAAAGGCGTGATCTACCGCTCGTCTGCGCTCGCGCTGTCCAGCGCCGACGTCGCGACCGTCGGCACGCTCGGCATCAAGCAGATCTGCGACCTGCGCACGCCCGCCGAAATCAAGACGCAACCGGATGTGACGCTCGCCGGTGCCGTCTGGCAAAACCTCAACGTGCTCGGCGCCGCCAGCATCGATCCGCTCCCGACCAGCGGCGCAACCGCGACCGCTTTCATGCTGAGCATGTACCGCGCGTTCGTGACGTCGGACACGGCGCATGCGAGCTATCACGCGCTGTTCACCGGCTTCGCCGGCACGGGTGAAAACCTGGTGTTCCATTGCACGGCCGGCAAGGATCGCACCGGCTGGGCAACCGCCATCCTGCACACGATCGTCGGCGTCCCGCAGCAAACGATCGTCGACGACTACCTGCTCACCAACACGTACAGCGCGGCCGAAATCGCCGCCTCCGTCGCCCAGGCCCAAAAAGCCGGTGGGCAGAATGCAGCGGACATGATGACCGCATTGCAAGGCGCACACGCCGACTATCTGCAAGCGGCATTCGATCAGGTCACGACTTCGTACGGCTCGATGGCGTCGTATATCGAGAACGGCCTGCAACTCGACCAGGCCACGCAGAACGCGATCCGGCAGCGCCTGCTGGTCTGACCGGCCACCGTATCGCCCATCCGGGCAAACCTGCGCCAGCCAAGGCTCGCGACGGATTTGCCCGGTCGCCGCAAAAAGCCCCGGCCGACGCCCGGCAAAAACCAAACGACCGTTTGATCCGGCCGCCCGACCACCGCGAATCCATTGTCCCGCCGCCCGCCGGCGCACCACGCCCGGGCGCCCGTTGTTTGGTAACGCCGCTCTAGCACGCTATGACACACTGCACGGCATCGACGCTCGCGCCGTGCAGTGGCACGCGCCGCCGTCGATCACGACAAGACATGGAGACAGACGATGCGGAATGCGGTCCGGCGCGGCCATCGCTCGCCTTTGGCAATTTTCGACTGGATGTCCGGCCTGCGACGCACGGCCGCCCCGGCGTCGCACACCGCGTCCCGCGTATTCGGCTGCGGCGCACTTGCGCTCGCGCTGCTCTGCGCCGGCTGCGCGGAATCGGCCGCGCAGCGCGACGGCAGCCCTTCGGTCGCGTCGACGAAGATCGAACGCACCAAAGCCGAGCGCCTCGCACGCGAGCAGCAGATCGCACGCACCGTACCGTCGGTCGCGTCGCTCAGCCTCACGCAACCGCGCCCGTTCACGCTGCGTGACTCGGGCCAGAACGGCGCGATGACGTTCCTGCGCGACGTCGATTTCCGCATCGTCAACAACCTCGGTTTCTTCATTCATCAGTTGTCGGCCACGCTCGTGCCGACGCAGGCCGGCGCGCCGATCGTGTTCGACGATCCGACGAGCTTCCAGATCGACGTGCACGAAGGCACGGTCACGCTCGACAACGCGAAGCTGACCGCCCTCTTCAACACCTACATCTTCGGCTACCGCAACGCGCCGCTGCGCAAGCTGGCCGTATCGGCCGGCGACGGCGTGATCCATCTTCAAGGCGAGATGCAGCGCGACAGTTGGGTCCCGTTCTCGCTGACGGGCACGCTTGCGATACGCGACGGTAGCCAGCTCGTGTTCCACCCGACCGGCGTACGCGTGTCGGGCATCAACGCGCAACCGGTGATGCGCGCGGCCAACGTGAAGATGGCCGATCTGCTGAAAGTCCAGACGCCGATCGCGCAGCTCGCCGGCGACGATCTCGTGATGGCGGTCGACAAGCTGATGCCGCCGCCGCGCCTGAAGCTCACGATCACCGCGCTGCGCGTGACGCCGGCCGGCCTCGACCTGAAGCTCGACGACGGCACGCATGCCGGCTTCGCGATGCCCGCGAGCGCACCGCAGCAGGCGATGTATATCCGCGGCGGCGACGTGAAGTTCATGCGCTCGATGCCGATGAACGCGGACATCCTGATCGGTCCTGTCGATCCGTCGAAGCGCGACCAGACGTTCGTGTTCGACCTGTATCACTATCGCGACCAGGTGTCGGCCGGCTACTTCAATTTCGATGAGAGCGGTGCAATGGCGATCCGGATGCCCTCGTACACGGGCCCGGCCAGCGGCGCGCTGCTCGGCAACGCGACCGCGCGCCTGAACGACAGCTTCCTCGCCACGCAGCAGTCCGCGCTGCGCGACGTGCGCCAGCACTGGGAAGCCTATGCGCTCGCGGCGGACACCCTGCATCCCGGCATGCAAAAGGTCGCGATGCGGCGCACTTCGACCACGCCGTTCAACGAACGGCACGTGTCGAACCGCAACCCGACGATCCATCTGCGCAACGTCGACTTCAACCTGTCCGGCGATATCGGCTTCCATGTCGAGGATCTCGACGTCGAGCTCGTGTCGAAGCGGCCCGGTGAGCCCGTCGATCTCGACGATCCGAACCAGTACGACATCCGCATTCTCGGCGGCACGGTCGTCGAGTCGTGGAAGGCGATGTCCGCGCTGTTCAACAACTACCTGCTCGACTACTCGCCGCGTTCGCTGAACGACCTGCAACTGAGCGCGGACGGCCAGAACCTGCGCGTCCACGGCGGCATCAAGCTGTGGAATCACGTGCCGGGCGTCTGGCTGCCGACCGACATGAAGGGCTCGCTGACGGTACTCGACGACCGGCACCTCGCGTTCAAACCTGCACAGGTGTCGGTGCTCGGCATTCCGCAGGCGCAGCTCCTGCGCTCGCTCGGCATCGAGCTCGCGTCGCTGACGCCGCTGCAGCGGCGCGGTGCGGAGCTGCGCGGCGACACGCTCGTGCTCGACCAATACACCGTGTTCCCGCCGCCGATGCTGAACGGCAAGCTCGGGCAGGCCACGGTCGAGCGCGACGGACTGCGCCTCACGTTCCGGCGCGCGGCCGGCGCACCCGCGCCGAAGCGGCCGCAGATCGACGCGCCGAGCTACATGTGGATGGAAGGCGGCGACATGAAGATGTTCAACGTGCTCGAGCTGAACGTGCGCGCGCTGATCCGCAATTCGGCCGAGGCCGGCCCGATGCGTTTCGACCTGTACGGCTACCGCAGCCAGGTCGCGCAGGGCTCGGTGCGGATGCTGCCGGACGGTACGCTGGTCGTCGACATGGGCCAGAAGGATCCGCTCGCGTCGCGCTGATGCGTACGTGCGGTGCCCATGAAAAAAGCCCAGTGGCGCATCGCCAACCGGGCTTTCCCTTTGATCTCGTTCGCGCTGCGCGCTCAGTCGTGCTTCAGTCCGTCGATCACGTCGAGCAGCGCCTGCCGCAATGCGATGACGTCGACGGTTCCACCCGGCTTGCCCGATACACGCACGTCGGCGGCCTGCAACTCGGGTTCGACCGGTTCCGCCGCGCCCCGCTCGCTACCCGGCGAATCGAGCCGGTTGCGTGCACCGTTGATCGTGAATCCCTGCTCGTAGAGCAACTCGCGAATCCGCCGGATCAGCAGCACTTCGTGATGCTGGTAATACCGACGATTGCCGCGCCGTTTCACCGGCCGCAGCTGAGTGAATTCCTGTTCCCAATAACGCAGCACATGCGGCTTGACCCCGCACAGTTCGCTGACTTCACCGATCGTGAAGTAGCGCTTCGCGGGAATCGGAGGCAAGACGACTTTCTCAACCGTAGTGGTCATCGTCGGTTAACCGTCGGTAAAGGGTGCGCGGCGGCCGCGCGGAGACTGCTGCGTGCGGCGCTTATTCCGCGCCGTTTTCGACCAGCGCCTTCAGCTTCTGGCTCGCGTGGAAGGTTACCACCCGGCGCGCCGCGATCGGAATCGCCTCGCCCGTCTTCGGATTGCGGCCCGGACGCTGCGGCTTGTCGCGCAACTGGAAATTACCGAATCCCGACAGCTTGACGCTCTCGCCGTTTTCGAGCGCGTCGCGGATCACCTCGAAAAACGCCTCGACCATGTCCTTCGCTTCACGCTTGTTCAGCCCGACGCTGTCGAACAGCAGCTCCGCCAGCTCCGCCTTCGTCAGCGTGGGCGTCTCGGGGGACGCCGGCGCCGAAGCGTCGCGGTTCATGGCGCTGCGTTGCGCCGTCAGGAGGGCTTCGAATTCACTCGAGGTCATGTCGTTCATATCTGCCATACAGCGCGTTAAATCAAAACTTACGATGGGAAAAAGCCGCCCGCGAACGGGCGGGCCCTCTCCTTAGCCGCGCAGGCGGGCGCCGGTACGAGCCATCCGCTCGACCAGCGTCTGGATCGCCTGATCGACGACCTCGTCCTGTAGCGTGCCAGCCGCGTCCTGCAGCGTCACGCGGAAGGCAAGGCTCTTCTCGTGTGCGGCAAGACCACCGGAAGTATTTGATTTTGCACGAAATTCGTCGAAGAGTACAACCTTCTGAACGAATCGGCAGGCCTCTTCGGCAAGCGCCTTCTTCATTTCGTCGAAAAGTGCCTGAACCTCGACCGCCTGATCGACGACAACGGCGATATCGCGACGGACCGGCGGGAATTTCGACACGTCGGTCGGGGCCGGCAGCGCACGTGCAATCAGCGCGTCCGCATCGATCTCGAACATCACCGGCGCGTGCGGCAGCTCGTACTTCTGCATCAGGCGCGGGTGCAGCTCGCCGATCCAGCCGACCGCACGGCCATCGACCTCGATGCGTGCGCTGCGGCCCGGATGGAGGGCCGGATGCTCTGCCTTCACGAAGCGTGCGGCGGCCGGCGCCAGCAGCGCCTCGAGATCGCCCTTCACGTCGAAGAAATCGACCGCGCGGGTAGCGACGCCCCACTGCTCGTCAACTGCCGGACCGTACGCCAGCGCGCCGACACGCTTCGGTTGCGCATGACCTTCGACCGCCAGCTCGCCGGCCTTCACCGACGAATCGGCGAGGAACACGCGGCCCGACTCGAACACGCGCACGCGATCGGCACGGCGGTTCAGGTTGTGGCGCAGCACGGCGATCAGGCTGCCGAACAGCGTCGTGCGCATCACCGAAAGCTGGCTCGCGATCGGGTTCAGCAACCGGATCGGGTTGTCGTTGCCGGCGAAATCGTGCTCCCACTCCGCATCGACGAAGCTGAAGTTGACGGTTTCCGCGTAGTCGCGCGCGGCGAGCGCGTGACGGATGTCGTGGATCGAGCGCCGCGTCTCGTTGGTCGCGCGCATTTCGCTCGTCGCGACCGGCGGACGCGCCGGAATCTTTTCGAAACCGTAGATGCGCGCCACTTCCTCGATCAGGTCTTCCTCGATCTCGATGTCGAAGCGGTGCGACGGCGGCGTGACGAGGAATGCGTCGTCTTCACGCTCGAACGGCAACGCGAGGCGCGTGAAGATGCTGGCGATCTCGTCGGCGCTGATCTTCACACCGATGATGCGGTTCGCGCGCGACACGCGCATCTTCACCGGCGCGCGCTGCGGCAGGCTCACCGACTGATCGTCGACCGGGCCGGCCTTGCCGCCGCAGATCTCGAGAATCAGTTGCGTGATGCGCTCGACGTGCTCGACGGTCGTCGCGTAGTCGACACCGCGCTCGAAGCGATGCGCCGCATCGGTCGAGAAGTTGTACTTGCGCGCGCGGCCGCGGATGCTGTCCGGCCACCAGAACGCGGCTTCGAGATAGATGTTGGTCGTATCGAGCGTGACGGCCGTGCTGTCGCCGCCCATGATGCCGGCCAGGCTCTCGACTTGGGCGGCATCCGAAATCACGCCGACCGTTTCGTCGAGTTCGACGGTGTTGCCGTTGAGCAGCTTCAGCGATTCGCCGCGCTTGCCCCAGCGCACCTCGATACCGCCATGGATCTTGTCGAGATCGAACACGTGCGACGGGCGGCCGAGCTCGAACATCACGTAGTTCGAGATGTCGACGAGCGCGGACACGCTGCGCTGGCCCGAACGCTCGAGGCGCTCGACCATCCACTGCGGCGTCTTCGCGTGCGCATTCACGCCACGGATCACGCGACCCGAGAAACGGCCGCACAGATCGGGCGCGGCGATACGCACCGGCAGCGTTTCGTCGAGCTCGACGCGCACCGGGCGGATGTCGACCGGCGTCAGCGGCGCGCCGGTGATCGCGGCCGTCTCGCGCGCGATACCGAACACGGACAGGCAGTCGGCCTTGTTCGGCGTCAGCTTGATTTCGAAGATCGTGTCGTCAAGATTGAGCGTCTCGCGGATGTCCTGGCCGACCGGTGTATCTTCCGGCAGGATCAGCAGGCCGCTGTGGTCCTCGGACAGCTTGAGTTCGCGTGCCGAGCACAGCATCCCCTGGCTCTCCACGCCGCGCAGCTTCGACAGCTTGATCGCGAACGGCTTGCCGCCCTCTTCCGACGGCGGCAGTTCCGCGCCGACCAATGCAACCGGCACCTTGATGCCGGGCGCGACGTTCGGCGCGCCGCAGACGATGTTCAGCGTCGCGCCGGTGCCGGCGTCGACCTGGCAGACATTGAGCTTGTCCGCATCCGGATGCTTGACGACTTCGAGCACGCGGCCGACGACGATCTTCGACGTCGGCGGCGCAGCCTTGCTCAGCGATTCGACTTCGAGCCCCGCCATCGTCAGCGCGTGCGACAGTTCGTCGGTCGTCAGCTGCGGGTCGACAAAGGTTCTCAACCAGGATTCAGGGAATTGCATGGATGTCTACGTTCGAAACAGGTTAGATCGACGCCCGGGCCCCATCGGATCGTCCGTCGGGGCATGCGCGGGCACAGGTCGGCGCGGCGAGCGGCGTTATGCGAACTGGCGCAGGAAACGCAGGTCGTTCTCGAAGAACAGCCGGAGATCCTGGACGCCGTAGCGCAGCATCGTCAGGCGCTCGAGGCCGCTGCCGAACGCGAAGCCGATGTAGCGCTCGGGATCGAGGCCCATGTTGCGAATCACGGTCGGATGCACCTGCCCCGAGCCGGAAATCTCGAGCCACTTGCCGGCGTTCTTGCCTTGCTCGAACATCATGTCGATCTCGGCCGACGGTTCCGTGAACGGGAAATACGACGGACGGAAGCGCACGAGGATGTCGTCGCGCTCGAAGAATTTTTTCAGGAAGTCGGTGTAGACGCCCTTGAGGTCGGCGAAGCTGATGTTCTCGTCGATCCACAGCCCCTCAACCTGATTGAACATCGGCGAGTGGGTCGCATCGCTGTCGACGCGATACGTGCGGCCCGGCGCGATCACCTTGATCGGCGGACGGTTCATGCGCGCATAACGCACCTGCATCGGGCTCGTGTGCGTACGCAGCAGCAGCTGGCGGCCGTCGGCATCCTTGCCTTCGACGTAGAAGGTGTCCTGCATCGAACGCGCCGGATGGTTCTCCGGGCTGTTCAGCGAGGTGAAGTTGTACCAGTCGGTCTCGATTTCGGGGCCGTCGGCCACATCGAAACCGATCGAGCCGAAAATCTGTTCGACCCGCTCCCACGTGCGCATCACGGGGTGCAGGCTGCCTGCGCCGGCGCCACGGCCCGGCAGCGTCACGTCGATCGCTTCGGCGGTGAGGCGCTGATTCAGCAGCGCGTCGGCCAGTGCCTGGCGACGGGCGGTCAGCGCGGCTTCAACCTGCTGCTTCACGACGTTGATGCGTGCGCCTTCGGTCTTGCGTGTTTCGGGATCGAGCTTGCCGAGGCCCTTGAGCAACTCGGTCAGCGCACCCGACTTGCCGAGAAATCGTGCTTTCTCGTTTTCGAGCGTGGTGATGTCGGCAGCCTGTTCGAAGGACTGCTGCGCGTCGGCGACAATCTGGTCCAGATCCATAGATCCCATCATTTCCAACGTCATTCGGTCTTGGCGAGCGAAACTGCTCCACCAAACAAAAAAGGGGCTCGGAAGAGCCCCGTTTTCGCTGCAGCGGCCGAAACTACCGGAACATCGCTGCAACTAACCACGCAGTGCTAATTTGGCAATTAGGCTGCAACGGCGGCTTTCACCTGCTTGACGATCGCAGCAAAAGCAGCCTTGTCGAACACCGCCATGTCGGCCAGGACCTTACGGTCGAGTTCGATCGACGCCTTCTTCAGGCCGTTGATGAACACGCTGTAGGTCATGTCGTGCTGGCGAACTGCCGCGTTGATACGCGTGATCCACAGTGCGCGGAACACACGCTTCTTGTTGCGACGGTCGCGGTACGCGTACTGACCAGCGCGCATCACCGCCTGCTTGGCGATGCGGTAGACGTTATTGCGGCGGCCGCGATAACCCTTGGCCAGGTTGATGATCTTCTTGTGGCGGGCCCGTGCGGTTACCCCACGTTTGACTCGAGGCATGTTTCTCTCCTGTGAGTATCTGTTGAGGGGTTACGCGAACGGCAGCATTGCGCGGACGGAGTTCAGATCGGAATCATGAACTGCCGTTGCGCCGCGCAGGTGACGCTTGTTCTTCGTGGTTTTCTTGGTCAGGATGTGGCGCTTGAAGGCCTGACCGCGCTTGACGGTACCGCCCGGACGCACCACGAAGCGCTTTGCAGCACTCTTCTTGGTCTTCATCTTCGGCATGACGACAACTCCAGTTTATTAGATGGCGATGGGTGTGCGGTTGGCTTGCGCCCTTGACCCGCCCTTCGAAACCCAGTCCACTTGTGTACGGCGGACCGCTTGCGCAGCCGCCGTCATTGTTGGCACGCCGCCCTGACCGGGCAACGCGCCGAACCACTGTCGAACCAGCGCGCGAAGCGCGCGGGCCCGTTACTTCTTTTTCTTCGGCGAGAGCACCATGATCATCTGGCGCCCTTCCATCTTCGGCATCTGCTCGACCTGGCCGACTTCCTCGAGATCCGTGCGCAGACGCTCAAGCATCCGCATACCGATTTCCTGGTGAGCCATTTCACGGCCGCGGAAACGCAACGTGATCTTCGTCTTGTCGCCCTCTTCGAGGAAGCGCACGAGATTGCGGAGCTTGACGTTGTAGTCACCGTCATCGGTACCCGGGCGGAACTTGACTTCCTTGACCTGGATGACCTTCTGCTTCAGCTTCGCTTCGTGCTGCTTCTTCGATTCCTGGTACTTGAACTTGCCGTAATCCATCAGACGGCAAACCGGGGGAACCGCTTGCGGCGCGATTTCCACCAGGTCAACATCCAGTTCTTCCGATTTACGGAAAGCATCAGCGAGTTTTACGATACCGAGCGGTTCGTTCTCGATCCCGACCAGACGCACTTCCGGCGCAGTGATTTCACCGTTGATGCGGTGCGACGACTTATCAGTAGCGATGTTACGTTTCCTCTAAAAATTAAAAAAACGAGCCGCGCTGCCAGGGCGGTTACTTGAACGAGCGCAGGTCTTCCTGCAGACGCTCAACGAAGGCTTCGATCGGCATTACGCCAAGATCGACGCCGCCACGGGCACGCACGGCTACCGTTTGCGCATCACGCTCCTTATCACCCACGACGAGGAGATAAGGCACCTTTTCCAGCGTGTGCTCGCGTATTTTATAGCTAATCTTCTCGTTGCGCAAATCGGCCGCCACTCTAACCCCTTGTTTTTGCAACGTTTGGGTCAGAGACTGCGCATATTCGGCCTGACTTTCGGCGATATTGAGCACAATTGCCTGGAACGGCGCGAGCCAGACAGGCATTGCACCAGCATGGTGCTCGATCAAAATGCCGAGGAAACGCTCCATCGAACCGACGATCGCGCGGTGCAGCATGACCGGCCGGCGGCGGCTGTTGTCTTCCGCCACGTACTCGGCGCCGAGGCGCTCCGGCAGCACCATGTCGAGCTGCAGCGTGCCGCACTGCCACGAACGGCCGAGCGCATCCTTGATGTGGTACTCGATCTTCGGGCCGTAGAACGCGCCTTCACCCGGCAACTCTTCCCACGTGAGGCCGCAGGCCGTCAGCGCGTCGCGCAGGCCCTGCTCGGCGCGATCCCAGGTCTCGTCCGTGCCCGCGCGCTGCTCGGGGCGCAGCGACAGCTTGATGTCG
Source organism: Burkholderia cepacia (assembly GCF_029962485.1). NCBI lineage: Bacteria > Pseudomonadati > Pseudomonadota > Betaproteobacteria > Burkholderiales > Burkholderiaceae > Burkholderia > Burkholderia cepacia. The sequence continues at coordinate 1,586,832 of NZ_CP073637.1, read as the reverse complement.
ATGTGATCGAAGCCGAAGTCCTTGTACACGCTCATGGCCAGCGTGTTGAACGCGATCGATTCCGAAATGAACTGGTCTTCCGTACAGAAGATGTGCGCATCGTCCTGCACGAAGCCGCGCACGCGCATCAGGCCGTGCAGCGCGCCCGACGCCTCGTTGCGGTGGCACGAACCGAATTCCGCGTAACGCAACGGCAGATCGCGGTACGAGCGCAGGCCGTGCTTGAACACCTGGACGTGGCCCGGGCAGTTCATCGGCTTGATCGCGTAGTCGCGCTTCTCCGACTCCGTCGTGAACATGTTCTCGCGGTAGTTCTGCCAGTGGCCCGACGCTTCCCACAGCGAGCGGTCCATGATCATCGGCGTCTTGATCTCGAGGTACCCAGCGTCGTTCACGCGGCGGCGCATGTACTGCTCGACCTGCTGCCACAGCGCCCAGCCCTTCGGATGCCAGAACACCATGCCCGGCGACTCTTCCTGCATGTGGAACAGGTCGAGCTGCTTGCCGAGCTTGCGGTGGTCGCGCTTTTCCGCTTCCTCGAGCATGTGCAGGTACTGGTCCTGATCTTCCTTTTTGGTCCAGGCCGTACCGTAGATGCGCTGCAGCTGCTCGTTCTTCGAATCGCCGCGCCAGTATGCGCCCGCGACCTTCATCAGCTTGAAGACCTTCATCTTGCCGGTGGACGGCACGTGCGGGCCGCGGCACAGATCGGTGAAGCCGCCGTGCGAGTACAGCTTGATTTCGTCGCTTTGCGGGATCGAGTCGATGATCTCGGCCTTGTACTTCTCGCCGATGCTGCGGAAGTAACCAGCCGCCTCGTCACGCGACACGACGCGGCGCGTCACGGGCTCGTCCTTCTTCGCGAGCTCCTGCATGCGCTTTTCGATCTTTTCCAGATCTTCCGGCGTAAACGGACGGTTGTACGAGAAGTCGTAATAGAAGCCGTTGTCGATCACCGGACCGATCGTCACCTGCGCATCCGGATACAGATCCTTCACCGCATACGCGAGCAAGTGCGCGGTCGAGTGACGAATGATGTCGAGACCGTCGGCATCCTTGTCCGTGACGATCGCGAGCGAAGCGTCGCGGTCGATCACCGTGGACGTATCAACGAGCTCGCCATCGAGCTTGCCACCAAGCGCAGCCTTCGCAAGGCCGGGACCGATCGAGGCTGCAACCTCGGCAACTGTCACCGGATGCTCGTATTGTCGAACTGAGCCGTCAGGCAAGCGTATCGAAACCATAGCAATCTCCGTGATGCCGACAGTGGGCGGCAGACCAGGTACGCGCGATTAAAAATCACGCACGAAATTTTCGCGACAAAAAAAATGCGGCCCCGCTTTCGAGGGGCCGCATTCGATACTTCACTCAAACTGAAAGGGCGAAAACGTTCCTCGACTAGCGTCGCTCCGAAGTAGTTTCGGTCAACGTTCGCGGTGTCATAACCGTATTCGCCTTGTTCGCGTTGAGTTCTTTACTGCATCGAACACCCGGAGGCCGGGCATTCTCAATTCGTTGGTAGGCTCGATTGGACTCGAACCAACGACCCCCACCATGTCAAGGTGGTGCTCTAACCAGCTGAGCTACGAGCCTAGTGAAGCTAAGATTATATGGAGCCGTTACCCGCTTGGCAAGTATTTTTATGCGGTCGCAGCAAAATAACAGTGCTCCAACCCTACATCACGCCTTCCGTCCTGCCCGCACGACGCCTTGCACCTCGCCGAGCAGCGTGCATGCGCGCTGCACCTGCGCCGAATTCGACACCTCGACCGTGAACTGCATGAATGCCGCATTGCGGCGACTCTGCGTCTTCACGCCCACCACGTTGATCTTCTCGCGCGCGAATACTTCGGAGATGTCACGCAGCAGCCCTTGCCGGTCGCTCGCCTCGATCATCAGGTCGACCGGATAGACGGACGCGCCGCGACCGCCCAGCACGTCGGCCGACCAGGTCGTCTGCAGCACGCGCTCCGGCGCGCGCTCGACCATCCGGCGGAACGTCGGGCAGTCGGTACGGTGGATCGACATGCCCTTGCCGCGCGTGACGAACCCGCTGATCGGATCGGGCGGCGCCGGACGGCAGCAGCGCGCCAGCTGGGTCAGCAACGCATCGACGCCCACCACCAGCACGCCGGTCGACGCACCGTGCGCGACGCTCGCGCCGCTGCTGCGCTTCTCGAAATCGGCCGGCGCCTCGGGCGCCGGCTCCGGCGGCGGCGCGTCGGACAGCGCGTGCTCGACATTGCGCAGGCTGAACTCTTCCTTGCCGACGACCGAGAACAGCTCCTCGGGCGACTTGAAGCCGAGCTTCGCGGCGAGGTTGTCCAGGTTGACCGACGTCTTGCCTTCGCGCTGCAGCGTCTTTTCGACGAGCGCACGGCCATGCGCGACGTTTTCTTCCTGTTCGATCGAGTTGAACCACGCACGCACCTTCTGGCGCGCACGCGGGCTCTTCAGGTAGCCGAGCTGCAGGTTCAGCCAGTCGCGCGACGGGCCGCCCTCCTTCACTGCGACGATCTCGACCGTCTGGCCGTTCGCGAGCGACGTGTTCAGCGGCACCATCACGCCGTCGACGCGCGCGCCACGGCAGCGATGGCCGAGCTCGCTGTGCAGGTGGTATGCGAAATCGACCGGCGTCGCGCCCTGCGGCAACGCGATGACGCGCGCCTGCGGCGTCAGCACGTAGATGTGGTCGTCATCGAGCGACGTCTCGCGCAATTGCGCCCACGCCTGATCGCCCGACACCTCGGTGCCGTCCTCGACGTCGTCCTTCCACGCCAGCAACTGGCGCAGCCACGCGATCTTCTCGTCGTACTTGTCGCTCGCCGAGAACTGGCCGCCATAACCGCGCGTGCCGGCCTCCTTGTAGCGCCAGTGCGCGGCCACGCCGTACTCGGCGAAACGGTGCATCTCCTGCGTGCGGATCTGCACCTCGAACGCGCGGCCGTCGTCGCCGATCACGACCGTATGCAGCGACTTGTAGCCGTTCGGCTTCGGCCGCGAGATGTAGTCGTCGAATTCCTTCGGCACCGGCTGCCACAGGTGATGCACGATGCCGAGCACCGCGTAGCAATCCTTGATGTCCGGCACGATCACGCGAAACGCGCGCACGTCGTACAGCTCGGAGAAATCGAGCTCCTTGCCGCGCATCTTGCGCCAGATGCTGTAGATATGTTTCGGCCGGCCGCTCACGTCGGCCTGGATGCCCGCTTCGGCGAGCTCGTGCTGCAGCCGCTCGATCGCCTGCGTGACGTACGCCTCACGCTCGATGCGCTTCTCGTCGAGCAGCTTGGCGATCCGCTTGTAGGTGACGGGATCCTCGAAGCGGAACGCGAGATCCTCGAGCTCCCACTTCAGTTGCCAGATACCGAGACGGTTCGCGAGCGGCGCATAGATCTCGAGCGTCTCGCGCGCGACGTCGGGCGGCGGCTCGATCTTCGCGGCCGCGTAATAGCGCAGCGACTGCAACCGCGACGCGAGCCGGATCAGCACGACGCGAATATCCTGCGCGAACGCGAGCAACATCTTGCGCAGCGCCTCGATCTGCGTGCGCCGCTCTTCCGCCGCGTCGCGCCCCGTGTCTGGCATCGCGTTCTGCGCGGCGCGCAGGCTGACGGTGCCGAGCCGCAACAGCTTGCGCACGTCGGACACGAGCCGCGCCACCTCTTCGCCGAAACGCTCGGTCAGCTCGCGCTCGGGGTCGCTCAGATGCGGCGTCAGCACGAACAACGCAGCGGCCTGCATCGCGGACGGGTCGACGTTCAGCGTGCGCATGATCGCCGCCGTGCCGGCCGAGTGATCGGCAAGCAGTTCGCCCGAAGACAGGCGTGCGTCGCCGGCCCGTTCGCGCACGAACGCCAGCACGTCGTCGAACGACGGTGCCGCGACGGGAGAAGCGGGAACGGACTCGGTCATTGCACGGCCTGGCGGAATGCGGTCATCGTCGGATAACGCCCGGATCAGCTCCGCTGCGCGGCGACAACCACGATCTCGACGAGCAGCGCGGGATCCGCGAGCTTCGCCTCGACGGTGGCGCGCGGTGGCGTGTTGCCCTGCGCGACCCATGCATCCCACTCGGCATTCATGCCGTCGAAGTTCGCCAGATCCGAGATGTAGATCTGCACCGACAGCAGATGCGCCTTGTCGCTGTTCGCTTCGGCGAGCAGGCGGTCGATATGGCCAAGCACTTCGCGCGTCTGGCCCTTGATGTCCTGCGTGGTGTCTTCGGCGATCTGGCCGGCCAGATACACGGTACCGTTGTGGATCGCGGTTTCGGAGAGACGGGCCCCGACGTGGTGACGAATGACTGCCATGGAATGTTCCGGTCGTGAGTGGGTAGAGAATCGGGCGGCGACACGGCCCGCGTGCCGCCGAACCGCATATTATGACGCGTTTATGCGTCGCCTTCGACGAAAAACCGCCGCGCGAGCGCAATCTGGTCGGCGCTGATGAACGCCGGCGCGTGGCCCGCACCCGGAATTTCGGCGTGTGTCACATGCCGGCCGCGACGCACCATGTCGGCCACCGTCTCGCGCGACAGCAGGTCGGACGTCTCGCCACGCACGACGAGCAACGCCGCATCCGTCGTCTCGATCGCGCGCCACAGCGCAGCTTCTCCGAGCGCGGCCAGTTCGGGCGTCGTTGCCTTGAACGGCTCGGCGATGCGCGGATCGTAGCGCATCGTCCAGCCGCCCTCGGGCAGCTCGTGCAGTAGCGGTCCGTTGATCTCGCGCCATTCGTCGGCAGTCAGCGCGCCGAACGGCAGCGACAGCGACGTCAGGTAGTCGATGGCCTCCTGCTCGGTGTCGAAGCGCGGCTGCACGCCGAGGTATTCGCCGATGCGTGTCAGCGAATCGGGCTCGATGCGCGGACCGACGTCGTTGATGATCATCCGGCGCAGCGGCGAACCGGGCAGCCCCGCGAGCGCCATGCCGATCAGGCCACCCATCGACGTACCGAACCAGTCGACCGATTCGACGTCGAGCCGCGCGATCAGCGTCACCATGTCGGCCACGTACTGCGGAATCGCATAGAGCCGCGGGTCGGCCAGCCGGTCCGACCGGCCGCGCCCGACGATGTCGGGGCAGACGACGCGATACGTATCGGACAGCGCGGCGGCGAGCCGGTCGAAATCGCGCCCGGAACGCGTCAGGCCGTGCACGCAGACGAGCACGCGCGGGTTGGCGGGATCGCCCCACTCGGTATAGGCGATGTGATGCAGGCCTGCAGCGCTCGCACACTGCACGCGCCGCTGGCGAGGAACCTGGGGATTCGCTGGGGTCGTTGGCATCGTTGGCATCCTGTCGAACGGGGGCGACGCGCGGGGCAACGCTTGCGGCGCCCGATGCAAACGATTGTAAACCGCTTCCGGCGCGCGGGTCGGCTCATCGGGCACCGAATAGGCGGCCCGCCAATGCGCCATGACAAACGCCCCGCATGCCGTCGTCCGGCATGCGGGGCGTCGAGACCGCGCGGGTGTGCGGCGGACTTACGCGACGGCGTTGAAGTCGAGCGGCGCGCCCGTCTTCGCCTGGATCTCGTCGGCGCTCACGCCGTCGGCGAGCTCGAGGACCTTCAGGCCGGCCGGCGTCACTTCGATCACGCCGAGATCGGTGATGATCAGGTCGACCACGCCGACACCCGTCAGCGGCAGGTTGCACGCGTCGAGGATCTTGTGCTGGTCGCCCTTCGCGACATGCTCCATCAGCACGACGACACGCCCCACACCCGCGACGAGGTCCATCGCGCCGCCCATCCCCTTGATCATCTTGCCGGGGATCATCCAGTTCGCGAGATCGCCCTGCTTGCTGACCTGCATCGCGCCGAGGATCGCGAGGTTGATGTGGCCGCCGCGAATCATCGCGAACGAGTCGGCCGACGAGAAGATCGACGAGCCCGGCAGCGTCGTGACGGTCTGCTTGCCGGCGTTGATGAGATCGGCGTCGACTTCGTCTTCGGTCGGCGACGGGCCGATACCGAGCAGGCCGTTTTCCGACTGCAGCCACACCTCGACGCCTTCCGGCACGTGGTTGGCAACGAGCGTCGGCAGGCCGATACCGAGGTTCACGTAGAAGCCGTCCTGCAGTTCCTTCGCCGCGCGCGCGGCCATCTGGTCACGATTCCAGGCCATGTCAGTCTCCTTTCGCGCGTACGACGCGTTGTTCGATGCGTTTTTCAGGCGTCGCGTTCAGCACGATGCGCTGCACGAAAATCCCCGGCGTGTGGACCTGGTCCGGATCGAGCGTGCCGTTCTCGACGATCTCCTCGACCTCCACCACGGTGATCTTGCCGGCCATCGCGCACATCGGGTTGAAGTTGCGCGCCGTGCGGCGATAGATCAGGTTGCCGGACTTGTCGGCCTTCCACGCCTTCACGAGCGCGACGTCGGCTGTCAGCGACGGCTCGAGCACGTAGTGGCGGTCGCCGAATTGACGCGTTTCCTTGCCTTCCGCGATGACGGTGCCGTAGCCGGTATTCGTGAAGAAGGCGGGGATGCCTGCGCCGCCCGCGCGCAGCTTCTCGGCGAGCGTGCCTTGCGGCGTGAATTCGAGCTCGAGTTCGCCGGCCAGGTACTGGCGCTCGAACTCCTTGTTCTCGCCGACGTACGACGAGATCATCTTCTTGATCTGGCGCGTTTCCAGCAGCAGACCGAGGCCGAAGCCGTCGACGCCCGCGTTGTTGCTGATGCAGGTGATGCCCTTGACGGCCGAGTCGCGCAACGCCGCGATCAGCGCCTCCGGAATCCCGCACAGGCCGAAGCCGCCCACCGCGAAGGTCTGTCCGTCGCGGACGATCCCTTCCAGCGCGGCAGCCGCGCTTGGATAGACTTTGTTCATCAGTTGTCCCTTCCTCTATGGAAACCAGCAAAACCGGTTCACGCGCCCAGCTGGGCCGCAAGCCCGCCGCATCATTCTATGCATGCGCGGCGATGCCTGCGTCGAAGCGCGCTGTTTTTATGTCGCGGCAAACCGCCGCGAGATGCCTGAAAGGGTACGATGCGGCGCGGATGCGGCACAATACGCAAAAATACATAAGCGTTTGCCTCCGCTTGCCTGCGCCATGCCTGCTCTCGATTACCAGACTGCCTTCCACCTCGCGCCGCTCGGCCTCGTGCTGTCTCGCGACCGCGTGATCGAGGATTGCAACGACGCGCTCGCGTCGATCTTCCGCTGCGCGCGGGCCGACCTGATCGGAAAGTCTTACGAGGTGCTCTACCCGTCGACGGACGAATTTCAGCGCATCGGCGAGCGTATCGCGCGCGTGATGGCCGCGAACGGCATCTACTCGGATGACAGAATCATGAAGCGCGCGGATGGCGAGTTGTTCTGGTGCCACGTGACGGGCCGCGCGCTCGACCGCACCGCGCCGCTCGCGGCCGGCGTGTGGACCTTCGAGGATCTGAGTGCGACACGCCGGGTCGCCGTCGAGCTGACCCCGCGCGAGCGCGAGATCGCCGCGCAGCTCGCGACCGGCAAGACCAGCAAGCAGATCGGACGCGTGCTCGACATCAGTTCGCGCACGGTCGACATCTACCGCGCACGGTTGATGCGCAAATACGGCACGAGCAACACGCCAGAGCTGCTGCAACGTCTGCTCGGACAGTGAACGCCGGACGCGTGGCGGCGCCCGAATGACGATCGGCCGCGCAAGGCGGCCGATTCGGGTAACGACAGGCACGGCAAATCACCGGCGCGCCGGCGCCGGCCTCGCCGACCCGGCGCTCAGTCGATTTTCGTCGCGAGTGCGCGCTCGATCGTGTCGCGCAGCAATTGCGGCAGCTCCACCGACTTGCCCAGCGCGTAGTCGACCCACACGCAGCGCGCCTTGCCGCGCGCATAGACGTGCTGCGGATCGTCCGCGCGCGTGAGCTCGAAACCGGTGTCGAAGCTGCTCCGGCCGGGCTTCGCGGCCGACATCTTCGCGATCACGTCGCCCGGATAATGCAGCTGCTTGAGGAATTCCATCGACGCCGTGACGATGACGGGCCCCTGCCCTTCGCCATTGCCGCCGGCAATGCCGAGTTCCTCGAACCACGAGATCCGCGCCTGCTCCATGTAGCGGAAATAGACCGTGTTGTTCACATGGCCGAATGCGTCCATGTCGCCCCAGCGGATCGGCATCGACATCTCAAATACGGGGGAGTAATCGCTTGTTGCGCTCATTGCAGTCTTCTTTGTTGCTGAGTGTCGTCCGCTCAGGCGAGGCCGAAGCCATCGTCGGCGGAGATAATCGAGCCATTGATGAACTGCGACTCGTCGGCCGCGAGCAGCAACAACAGCCCGTCGAGATCCTGCGGCTTGCCGACGCGCCGGCGCGGAAGCATCGACTGCAGCTTCTGGCCCTGCTCGGTTTCCCACAGGTAATGATTGATTTCGGTATCGATATAGCCCGGACAGATCGCGTTGACGTTGATCCCGTGGCGCCCCCACTCGAGCGCCATCGCGCGCGTCATCTGCACGACCGCGGCCTTGCTCATCGCGTACAGGCCGATCTGCGGGAACACGCGCAGCCCGGCCACCGACGCGATGTTGATGATCCGGCACGGCGGCTTGCCGTTGCCGCTGCCGTTCGCGCGCATGATCATCCGCTTCGCGACTTCCTGGGCGACGAAAAACGCGCCACGCGTGTTGGTGTCGAACACGAACTCGAAATCGGCCGGCGTGACGTCGACAAGCTTCTGCATCGTCGAGACACCCGAATTGTTCACGAGGATGTCGATCGTACCGGCTTCCGTTTCCGCATGCGCGACCGCCGCCTTGATGCTCTGGACGTCGGTGACGTCGAGCGACACGACGTGCGCGGCGCCGCCCGCCGCCTCGATCTCCGCGCGCAGCTCCTTCAGGCGCTCGACACGGCGGCTCGCAAGCACGACCTTCGCGCCGGCCTGCGACAGCACCTGCGCAAAGCGCTGCCCGAGGCCGCTCGACGCGCCCGTGACCAGCGCAACCTTGCCTTCCAGATTGATCGATCGACCCATTTGCACATCCCCTTTCGATGTCGTTTCGCCAGCCCGGGCGGCACAGCCCGGGCAGCATTACCCTAGCACGAAAATAGAACGATCGTGCTAATCTAGCCGCATGTTGTTGCGGCAAGCGTTTCGTTTCGCAGACAATACGCTCCCGAATAAAAGCATTCTAACGGTTAGAGGAACGCCAATGACCCCCGCAAGCCTCATCGAGCAATACGGCCCGCGCGAATCGATGGAATACGACGTCGTGATCGTCGGCGGCGGCCCCGCCGGGCTGTCGGCGGCGATCCGGCTCAAGCAGCTGGCCGCCGAGAAAGGCACCGAGATCGGCGTGTGCGTGCTCGAGAAGGGTTCCGAGATCGGCGCGCACATCCTGTCGGGCGCGGTGATGGATCCGCGTGCGATCAACGAACTGTTCCCCGACTGGAAGGAACGCGGCGCTCCGCTCGACGTCGAGGTGACGGAAGACCGCTTCCTGTTCCTGTCCGAGAAGAGCGCGGTCACCACGCCCAACTGGGCGCTGCCCGCCAACTTCCAGAACCACGGCAACTACGTCATTTCGCTGGGCAACGTCACGCGCTGGCTGGGCCAGCAGGCCGAAGCGCTCGGTGTCGAGATCTTCCCCGGCTTCCCGGCCGCCGAGATCCTCTATAACGACGACGGCTCAGTCAAAGGCGTCGCGACCGGCAACATGGGCGTGGGCAAGGACGGCGAGCCGACCGAGAACTTCCAGCTCGGCATGGAGCTGCACGCGAAGTACACGCTGTTCGCCGAAGGCTGCCGCGGCCACCTCGGCCGCCAGCTGATCTCGAAGTTCAAGCTGGACGCGAACGCCGAGCCGCAGGCGTACGGGATCGGCATCAAGGAACTGTGGGAAATCGATCCCGCGAAGCACAAGCCGGGCCTCGTGATCCACACGGCCGGCTGGCCGCTGAAGTCGGATACCTACGGCGGCTCGTTCCTGTATCACATGGACAACAACCAGGTCGTGGTCGGCTTCGTGGTCGGCCTCGGCTACACGAACCCATACCTGTCGCCGTTCGAGGAATTCCAGCGCTACAAGACGCACCCGTCGATCCGCGCGTTCCTCGAAGGCGGCAAGCGCGTGTCGTACGGCGCGCGTGCGATCACGGCGGGCGGGCTGCTGTCGCTGCCGAAGACGGTGTTCCCGGGCGGCGCGCTGATCGGCGACGACGCGGGCTTCCTGAACGCGTCGCGAATCAAGGGCAGCCACGCGGCGATCAAGACCGGCATGCTGGCGGCCGACGCGGCATTCGACGCGGTGCAGGCCGGCCGTCAGTCGGACGAGCTCAACGCGTATCCGGATGCCTTCAAGCAGTCGTGGCTGTACACGGAGCTGTACCGCGCGCGCAACTTCAAGCAGTGGATGGCGAAGGGCCTGTACCTGGGTACGCTGATGGTCGGGCTCGAGCAGAAGGTGATGGGCGGCAACGTGCCGTGGACGCTGCATCACAAGCACGCGGACCACGAGATGCTGAAGCCGGCGTCGCAATGCCAGCCGATCGAGTATCCGAAGCCGGACGGCAAGCTGACGTTCGACCGGCTGTCGTCGGTGTTCATCTCGAACACGAACCACGAGGAGAACCAGCCGGCGCACCTGACGCTGAAGGATTCGAACGTGCCGGTGAACGTGAACCTGCGTACGTATGCGGGGCCGGAGGGGCGCTTCTGCCCGGCGGCCGTGTACGAGTTCGTGAAGAACGACGACGGCAGCGACCGGCTGGTGATCAACGCGCAGAACTGCGTGCACTGCAAGACCTGCGACATCAAGGACCCGACGCAGAACATCGTGTGGGTCACGCCGGAAGGCGGCGGCGGGCCGAATTACCCGAACATGTAATCCGCCACAGCGCGCCGCCACGAGCGGCGCGTTTTTGTGGGCCGCCACAAACGAAACGGGGCGCTGCTTGAAGCAGCGCCCCGTTTTGCATTCCCGGCACGTCTGTCAGACGAGGCGAGGCTCGAAGCCCCCCGCCCGCTTGCGTCAGGTCGCGCTACCGGCAATCTTCGGCGTCGATGTCTCGACGTCGCCGCACTGTGCGCGATGGCGCAGCGCATGGTCGATCAGCACCAGTGCGAGCATCGACTCTGCAATCGGCGTCGCACGAATGCCGACGCACGGATCGTGGCGGCCGAACGTCTCGACCGTCGCTTCGTCGCCTGCCTTCGTGATCGAACGGCGCGGCGTGCGGATACTCGACGTCGGCTTGATCGCGATCGACACGGCGATGTCCTGCCCCGTCGAAATCCCGCCAAGCACGCCGCCCGCATGGTTGCCGACGAAACCGCTCGGCGTCAACTCGTCGCCGTGCACCGAGCCGCGCTGGGCGACGCTATCGAAGCCCGCGCCGATCTCGACGCCCTTCACCGCGTTGATACTCATCATCGCCTTCGCGATATCGGCATCGAGACGGTCGAACACGGGTTCGCCCCAGCCGACCGGCACACCCGAGGCGACGACGTCGATGCGCGCACCGATCGAATCGCCATCCTTGCGCAGCGCATCCATGTACGCCTCGAGCTCCGGCACGACCGCCGCATTCGGCGAGAAGAACGGGTTCTCGTGCACGTGCGACCAATCGACGAACGGCACGTCGATCTCGCCGAGGCCGCTCATGTAGCCGCGCACCTCGACGCCGAAGCGCTCGCGCAGCCACTTCTTCGCAACCGCACCTGCGCCGACGATCGGCGCGGTCAGGCGCGCGGACGAGCGACCGCCGCCACGGTAGTCGCGGATGCCGTATTTCTGCCAGTACGTGTAATCGGCATGGCCGGGACGGAACGTCTCGACGATGTTGCCGTAGTCCTTGCTGCGCTGGTCGGTGTTGCGGATCAGCAGCGCGATCGGCGTGCCGGTCGTCACGCCTTCGAACACGCCCGACAGGATCTCGACCTCGTCAGCCTCCTGTCGTTGCGTCACGTGCCGCGACGTGCCGGGCTTGCGGCGATCGAGCTCGACCTGGATGTCGGCTTCGGTCAGCCCCATCCCCGGCGGGCAGCCGTCGATCACGCAACCGATCGCGGGACCGTGCGATTCGCCGAAGGTCGTGACAGTGAAAAGCGTGCCGAGGGTATTGCCGGACATGATGGAACCGCCCAAAGAGAAATGGGCAAACCGATGCGCTGCCCGTGCCGCGGGCAGATCGATCGTTTGCCGGTCGAGAAAAAGAGGTAAACCGCTATTATGCCAGCCGTCCCGGGCCCGCGGGCCGCATGAAACGCCGGCCGGCCGCACGGCACATGCCGGTGCGGCCCGATTGTCGCAGCCGAATGCCCGTTCCGGCCCGGCAGCAGCCGAATGCCGGCGCGGTGCGCCGGCACCCGCCTACTTCCGCGCGCCGCGCAGTTCGGTCACCGCCGCCTGCAGCGACTCGGGCGTCGCGACCGACGCCGGGATCGGCTCGCCGACGGCCAGCGTCAGCCGGCTCATCATGCCGCGCTTGATGGGACGCGGCATCCGCGCATCGGAATGCCGCGAGAAATAGCTGCCCCACAGCCCGCGCAGCGCCATCGGGATCACCGGCGCTGGCGTGCGACCCAGGATCTCGGTGATGCCGTGGTGGAACGTGTTGATGTCGCCCGTCTTCGTCAGCTTGCCCTCGGGGAAGATGCACACGAGTTCGCCGTCCTTCAGCGCGGCCTCGCACAGGTCGTACGCCCGCGCGAGCATCGCGGGATCCTCGTGACGCGGCGCGATCGGGATCGCCTTCGCATGCCGGAACACCCAGCTCGCGAAGCGCGTCTTGAAGATCCGGTGATCCATCACGAAACGGATCGGGCGCGGGCTCGCGGCGGCCAGCACGAGCGCATCGACGTAGCTGACATGGTTGCACACGAGCACGGCCGCCCCTTCCGCCGGGATCCGCTCCGCATGCACGAGGCGGATCCGGTAGAAGGTATGCACGAGCACCCACGCAACGAAGCGCAGCAGGAACTCGGGCACGAGCAGGTAGATATACGTCGCGACGATCACGTTCAAGAGCGCGGTGACGAGGAACAGCCCCGGGATGTCGACGCCGGCCTTGGTCAGCCCCATCGCCATCACGGCCGACAGGATCATGAACAGCGCGTTCAGGATGTTGTTCGCGGCGATGATCCGCGCGCGGTGCGTCGGCGCGCTGCGGCTCTGGATCAGCGCATACAGCGGCACGCTGTAGAAGCCGCCGAACATCGCGAGCAGGAACAGGTCGACCAGGATGCGCCAGTGGCGCGCGCCGGCCAGGAATTCGCCGACCGACAGCAGATGGCCGGGCGACGGCAGCGCGTGGCTCGCGAAATACAGCTCGATCGCGAACACGCTGATGCCGATCGAGCCGAGCGGCACGAGGCCGATCTCGACGCGCCGCTGCGACAGCCGCTCACACAGCAGCGAGCCGAGGCCGATGCCGACCGAGAACGTCGCGAGCAGGATCGTGACGACGTCGGGGCTCGCGGACAGCACGTCTTTCGCGAAATTGAAGAACGACGTGAGGAACGTCGCGCCGACGAACCACAGCCACGAGATGCCGAGCAGGCTCAGAAACACGGTGCGGTTCTGGCGCGCGAGCCCGAGATTGCGCCACGTTTCGCTGAACGGGTTCCAGTTGATCACGAGATCGGGCTGCGGCGCCGGCGTCGACGGCACGCGCTGCGCGACGAGCCGCCCCGCGAGCGCGATCACGACGACGCTCACCGCGAGCACGCGCTCGCCGGCGCCTTCGATGCCCGCAGCCGCGCCGCCGATGATCGTGCCGATCAGGATCGCGATGAACGTGCCCATTTCGACGAGGCCATTGCCGCCGACCAGCTCGTGCTCGCCCAGATGCTGCGGCAAGTACGAATACTTGACGGGCCCGAACAGCGTCGAGTGCATCCCCATCATGAACGTGCACAGATACAGCAGCGTCGCGCTATGCGTGACGAAGCCGGCCGCGCCGACGAGCATCAGCGCGATCTCGAAGGTCTTCACGAAGCGCGTGAGAGTCGCCTTGTCGTATTTGTCGGCGATCTGGCCGGACGTCGCCGAAAACAGCACGAACGGCAGAATGAAGATCGCGGAAATCAGGAACGCGGCCGTCTTGGCGTCGACGCCGGAGAACCGCGCGGTGTGATAGGTGACGAGCGACGTGAAGCCGATCTTGAAGACGTTGTCGTTCAGCGCACCGAGGAACTGGGTCGTGAAGAACGGGGCGAAGCGGCGCTCGCGCAGCAGGTCGAACTGCGATGCGTGGGCGCGCCGCTCGTCGCGCCGCTCCGAAGTGGCTTGCGTGTGATCGCTCATGCGGAATACGCGCGCGTCGTCTCGGCGAAGCTGCGCGGGCCTCGTGTTGTCGTTGAAAAAACGGCGGCGCAGGACAAGCCTGCGCCGCCGCATGCCGGATGGCGGCGCCCATGCATCAAGGTGCCGGGCGCGGCGCGGTTCACGGCTTGTGCGCTTCGGCTTCCGATTCCGGCCAGTCGCGGATGTACGCCTTCAACATCCGGTTCTCGAAGCTCTGCGCCTCGACGACCGTCTTCGCGACGTCGTAGAACGAAATGACACCCATCAGCACCTTCTTGTCGAGCACCGGCATGTAGCGCGCGTGACGCTCGAGCATCATCCGGCGCACTTCGTTGACGTCGGTTTCCGGCGTACACGTGAGCGGCTCGTCCATCACCTTGCGCACCTGGACGTCGCCGATCGCACCGCCGTTCACGTGCAGGCGCAGGATGATCTCGCGGAACGTCAGCATCCCCACCAGATCGCCGTACTCCATCACGACGAGCGAACCGATATCGTGTTCGGCCATCGTGTCGACCGCTTCGCGCAGCGGTTTATCGGGCGTCACCGTAAACAGCGTGTTGCCCTTCACTTTCAGAATATCGCTGACGCGCATCGTAGTCCCCTCATGCTTGAATGCAAAATCTCTTTCGATCCTATCGGAAAGCCTGTCAAAAGGAAAGCGCGGCCCGGCGCGGCGGCCCGCCCCCGCTTGCGGACACGGACCAGCCGCCGCACAATGGCCCCATCGACAGCGGCCCGAGGAGACGGCCATGGCGCATACGCATTCGGAGCAATTCGCGAGCTTCGCGGATTTCTACCCGTATTACCTGAACGAACACCAGAACCTGACGTCGCGGCGGCTGCACTTCATCGGCTCGCTCGGCGTGATCGGCTGCGTCGCGATGGCGATCGCGACCGGCAACTGGCTGTGGCTGCCGGCGGCGATCGTCTGCGGCTACGGGTTCGCGTGGGTCGGACACTTCTTCTTCGAGAAGAACCGCCCGGCCACGTTCCGGCACCCGATCTACAGCCTGATGGGCGACTGGGTGATGTTCAAGGACATCTGCACCGGCAAGATTCCGCTGTAACCGCCGGGCTCCGCCTTCACGCAGGCCGCGGCGGCCGCGCGTGCGGGTCGGGCACGCCGTCGGGCGCCTGCCCGGGGATGTCTGCCGTCTGTGCGCCTGCGAGCCGGTGCGCGGCGATCAACGACGCGAGCGTCACGTCGAACCGGTCGCTCGACAGCACCGCGAGCAGCGCCGCGCCTTCGACGTGGCTGCGGCGGCGCTGCAGCTGGTAGGTCAGCTCCGTGCGGTCGATCACCAGCACGTCGAACAGTTGCGCGAGCGTCAACTGCTCCGGGTTCGCGAGCAGGATGTAGCGCGGCGTGGTTTCACCGCCGCCGTCGAGCCGCGCAATCCATTCCCGCTCCTCCATTGTCGTCAGCAACCGCTGCGCGGTTTCCATGTCGCAGCGCAACATGGTCGCAAGCCGCATCGCCGTATGGCCGCGCTTGCCGGCCGCGCGCGCTTCGGCCAGCCGCGCGAGCAGCTCGAGCGCGTCGAGCAGGTCGCTGCCCGGATAGTGGATGCGGTGGAACTGGCCGACACGGATCGCGGGCAGCGCCGAGGCCACCATCGCGCCGAGCAGCGCGATGAACCAGCTCAGGTACACCCACAGCAGGAACACCGGCAGCGCCGCGAACGCGCCATAAACGGCCGTATAGGTCGGAATGCGCCGCACGTAGTAGCCGAAGCCGCGCTTCGCGAGCTCGAACGCGATGGCCGCGAACAACCCGCCGATCACCGCGTCGCGCCACGCGACCGCGCAGTTCGGCAGGTACACGTACATCAGCGTGAACGCCAGCACCGTCAGCGGCAGCGACGCGAGCGCGAGCAGCCACTCGACGATCGACGTGGACGGCCCGGCACCGGTGAACGCAAGCGACTGCGTAAACAGGTAGGACGAGATCGACAGGCTCACGCCGAACAGCAAGGGCCCAAGCGTGATCAACGCCCAGTACGCGAGCACGCGCTGCGCGAACGGCCGCGGCTTGCGCACGCGCCAGATCAGGTTGAACGCCGATTCGATCGTCATCATCGTCATCACCGACGTGACGACCAGCACGATCAGGCCTGCCGTCGTCAGCCCCTTCGCCTTCGACGCAAACTGGTTCAGGTACTTGAAGATCTGGATGTTGAACTGCGCGGGCATCAGGTGATCCGCGAGGAACCCCTGCAGCGAGATCTGGAACGACGCGAACATCGGGAACGCGGTGAACAGCGCGAACGCGACCGTCACGAGCGGCACGAGCGCCAGCATCGTCGTGAAGGTCAGGCTGCCCGCCACTTGCGGGATGCGATCCTCGGCGCTGCGCCGGGCCGCGAACTGCGCGAGGCGCTTGAGGGTGTCGAGATCGACGCTCAACTTCGGCAAACGACTTCTCCTTCTTGATGCCGCGCGCCTCACGGCGCGCCGCCGCCGCGCTGCGCGACGGCTTCAGCCCCTATAATAGCCGCTCGATTCCAGCAGGGGCCGACTGCACCGGGCACGCGCGCGGCCGCACGCGGCTCCGTAGCCCATGAAAGACATTCTCGTCCTCTATTACAGCCGTCACGGCGCCACGCGCGATCTCGCGCTCGCGATCGCGAACGGCATCGACAGCGTGCCGGGCATGCAGGCGCGCATCCGCACCGTGCCGCCCGTGTCGACCGTCTGCGAAACCACTGCCCCCGACATCCCCGCCGACGGCCCGCCGTACGCGGAACTGCGCGATCTCGAGGAATGCGCGGGCCTCGCGCTCGGCTCGCCGACGCGCTTCGGCAACATGGCCGCATCGCTCAAGTATTTCCTCGACGGCACGACGCCGCAATGGCTGTCGGGCGCGCTGACCGGCAAGCCGGCCAGCGTGTTCACGTCGACCGGCAGCCTGCACGGCGGCCAGGAATCGACGTTGCTGTCGATGATGCTGCCGCTGCTCCATCACGGGATGATGATCGTCGGGATCCCGTACACCGAATCGGCACTCAGCACGACGCGCACCGGCGGCACGCCGTACGGCGCGTCACACGTCGCGCAGCACGATCGCACGGCGCCCGGCGGGCTGTCCGCGGACGAGAAGGCGCTCGCGGCCGCGCTCGGCGTGCGGCTCGCGCGCGCGGCAGCGGCGCTGTCGGCCGCCCAGGCCGCCGAGGCCGCATGAACGCCCCCGCCCGCCCCGCCGTCGCGGCCCGGCCGCGTTATGCGCTGGCCGCCGCCGCGTGCCTCGTCGCGCTGATCGCGCTGTCGCTCGCGTGGGAGCTGTGGCTCGCGCCGCTGCGCCCGGGCGGCTCGGCGCTGATGCTGAAGGCCGTGCCGCTCGCGCTCGCGCTGCCCGGCGTCTGGCGGCGTAACATCTATACGATGCAGTGGGCGAGCATGCTGATCCTCGTCTATTTTGCCGAAGGCATCGTGCGCGGCATGTCCGATCGCGGGCTGTCCGCGACGCTCGGCTGGTGCGAGACCGCGCTTGCCGTCGGCTTCTTCGTGGCGGCGCTGGCGTACGTCGCGCCGTACAAGCGCGCGGCGAAAAAGTCACGCGCCGCGTCCTGACCCTTACGCGACAAGGTGATGATGTCCTCCGAAGCTTTCGTTTCCGCGTGCCGCGACGCGATCGGCGCCGACTACGTGCTGACCGATCCGCACGATACCGAACCGTTCCTGACCGACTGGCGCCGCCGCTACAAGGGCACCGCGTGCGCGGTGCTGAAGCCCGCGAACACGGCCGAAGTCGCCGCGCTCGTGAAGCTGGCCAACACGCACGGCGTCGCACTCGTGCCGCAAGGCGGCAACACGGGCCTCGCCGGTGGCGCCACGCCCGACGCGAGCGGCAGCCAGGCCGTGCTGAGCGTCGCGCGCCTGAATCGCGTGCGTGCGCTCGATCCGCACAACAACACGATCACCGTCGAAGCCGGCGTGATTCTCGCCGACGTGCAGGCGCGCGCCCGCGAAGGCGACCGGCTGTTCGCGCTGAGCCTCGCGGCGGAAGGCAGCTGCACGATCGGCGGCAACCTGTCGACCAATGCGGGCGGCACCGCGGTGCTGCGCTACGGCAACGCGCGCGAGCTGTGCCTCGGGCTCGAGGTCGTGACGCCGCAGGGTGAAATCTGGGACGGCCTGCGCGGACTGCGCAAGGACAACACGGGCTACGACCTGCGCGACCTGTTCATCGGCGCGGAAGGCACGCTCGGGATCATCACGGCGGCCGTGATGAAGCTGCATCCGCTGCCGGCCGCGCAGGTCACGGCACTCGCCGCACTCGAATCGCCGCACGCGGCGCTCGATTTCCTCGCGCTCGCGCAGCGCGCGGCCGGGCCGCTCCTGACCGGCTTCGAGCTGATGTCGGATTTCTGCATGCAGCTGGTCGGCAAGCACTACCCGCAACTGCGCTACCCGTTCGCGCAGACGCATGCGCAGACGGTGCTGCTCGAACTGTCCGACAACGAAAGCGAAGCGCATGCGCGCGCGCTGTTCGAGAAACTGATGGAAGAAGCGTTCGAGGCCGGGCTCGTGGTCGACGCCGTGGTTGCGGAGAATCTCGCGCAGTCGCGCGCATTCTGGGATCTGCGCGAGCACATCCCGCTCGCGCAGGCCGACGAGGGGCTCAACATCAAGCACGACATCGCGGTGCCGATCTCGTCGGTCGCGCGCTTCATCGACGAGACCGACTCGGCGATCCAGCAGGCCGCGCCGGGCGCGCGGATGGTCACGTTCGGCCACCTCGGCGACGGCAACCTCCACTACAACGTGCAGATGCCCGAAGGCGGCGATGCGAAGGCGTTCCTCGCGGCGTTCCAGGCGCCGATCAACCGGATCGTCTACGACAACGTGCACCGCCACCACGGCACGATCAGCGCGGAGCACGGGATCGGACAGCTGAAAATCGACGACGCGCAGCGCTACAAGTCGCCGGTCGAAACGACGCTGATGCGCACGCTGAAGTCCGCGCTCGACCCGCGCGGCCTGATGAATCCCGGCAAGGTCCTGCGCTGAAGCCGCCTACTCCGGAGCCCCGCCCGTGAAAATCCGCGTCCTGTCCGACCTGCACCTCGAAAGCAATCAGCCCGACGTGATCGCGCATGCCGACGCGGATCTCGTCGTGCTGGCCGGCGACATCCACAATCACGCGGAAGGCCTGCGCTGGGCCGCCGAAACGTTCGACCCGGCCGTACCGGTGGTCTACGTGCCGGGCAACCACGAGTACTACGACGGGGAATTCGGCGCACTGGAAACGGCGATGCGCGACGCGGCGCACACGCTCGACAACGTGCATTACCTGAACAACGGCGTGTACATCGATCCCGAGCAGCGCTTCCGCGTGCTCGGCACGACGCTCTGGGCCGATTTTTCGCTGTTCGGCCACGACGAAGCCAGCATGGCCGGCGCGATCGACGCCGCGCTGCGCGTGATGCTCGATTTCAAGGGATTGATCCAGGTGACCTGGCCGCACGACGCGGCGCTGCATGCGGCGCCGGGTACGCCGGGCGCTGCCGAACGGGATTTCTCGCCGGCCGACGCGATCGCGCTGCACCGGCAAAGCCGCAAGTGGCTGGAAACGCAACTCGCGACGCCGTTCGCGGGCAAGACGATCGTCGTCACCCATCATGCGCCGCACCGGCACTCGCTGGCGGAACGCTATGCGGAAGATCTCGCTTCGGCGGGGTTCGTGACGGACATGGCGGAACTGGTGCGGCCGCCCGTGGATCTGTGGCTCCACGGCCACACCCATACGTCATTCGACTACGTTGCGGACGGCGGCACGCGCGTGGTGTGCAACCCGCGCGGCTACATCCACCGGCGTACCGGCGAACGGGAAAACACCGCATTCGCGTGGGACAAGGTCGTCGAGCTCGGCTGAACACCGGCCCGCCAGGCCGCATTGCGCGACCTTCCCGCCTCCACGCGTGTCGGCAGGATCAGCGGCCGGGGCGGCGCGGCTCGCGCACGCGGACCGGAACCGGCTTCATCTGCGCCTTCGCCTTCATCGCGCGCAGCAGGTCGCGCGTCGCCGCGGCGGCAGCGGCCGCGCCCAGCAGGACGCCAAGGCCGATCATCAGGTGCGTATCCATTGCTACTCCGGGGTTGCGTATCTCGTTAATTCCCACAGTATCAAACTGTCTGACACGCGTTCGTAAAAAAATGTTGCGTGAAGGACAAATCTCGTCAGATTGCGGACAACCGCGCTGTCATGTCGCACGCGTGTACCGCTCGAGCGCGGCTTCGTCGGCCTGGAGCGTGGCCGGCAGTTCGTCGCGCAGGAAATCGACCCAGGTGCGAATTTTCGCATCGAGGTACTGGCGCGACGGATACAGTGCGTAGATGTTCATCACGTGCGACCGGTACTCCGGCATCACGCGCACGATGTGTCCGCTACGCAACCAGCCGATCGCCGAATAGAGCGGCAACCCGCCGACCCCCATCCCTTCCCGCACGGCCACCGCGAGCGCCTCGGCGACGTTCACGCGGAACGGCGGCGCCGTGATCGGGACGACCTCGTCGCCGTTCGGCCCCGCCAGCGCCCATTCATCGAAGTGAAAACCCGGCGCGACCATCCCGAGGCACACATGCTGAGCGAGATCGGCCGGCCGCTGCGGCACGCCATGCGCCTCGACGTAGCCGGGCGATGCACAGACGACGCTGTAGCTCTCGCCGAGCCGCTGCGACACGAGCCCCGAATCGGGCAGGTCGCGGCCGACGACGATCGCGACGTCGTACCCCTCGTCGAGCAGGTCGGGCATCCGCTGCGCGAGCGTCAGCTCGACGTGCACGTCCGGATAGCGCTCGCGGTAGCGCGCGATCGCCGGCACCAGGTAGTGCTGGCCGAGGCTCGTGAAGCAATGGACCTTCAGCTTGCCCGACGGGCGCGCGTGCGCGTCGCCGGCCTCGGCTTCGGCCTGGTCGACGTACGCCAGGATCTGCTCGCAGCGTTGCAGGTAGCGCTCGCCGGCTTCGGTCAGCGCGATCCGGCGCGTCGTGCGGTTCAGGAGACGCGTGCGCAGGTGCGCCTCGAGATCCGAGACCGCGCGCGACGCGTAGGCGGTGGTCGAATTCATCTGCTGGGCGGCCGCGGTAAAGCTTCCCGCGTCGACCACGCGGACGAACACCCGCATGTTTTGTAACGTATCCATCCCATTACCCGTGTGAATCCGGAGGGATTGTTGCACAGGGGCCAACAAATATTATCTCAGGATTCGTAAAAATGACTTGCACCGTTGTCCATTTATTCAGGAATCACTGAAAAATATAATCGCATCCGACTCATCTATATCCGAAAGGGAGAAAATCGTGCAGTCTCCGGCGACAAAAGGGACGCTCGCACTGGCGGTTCTTGCAGTCTCATTAATAATGGCCGGATGCGCGAGCATGGGCGACAACAACAAGCCCCAATCGGCCCGTATCGAGGCGAACGCGCTCGATGCCGGCGCCGCGATCCGCGCGGCCGACCGTGACGCGGGCTGGCCCGCGGCCGACTGGTGGCGTGCCTATCGCGATCCGCAGCTCGACACGTGGATCGCTGCCGCCCAGGCCGGCAACCCGACCCTCGCGGCCGCCGAGGCCCGCGTGCGCGAAGCGCAGGCGATGGCGCGCGTGGCCCGCTCGGCCGAATTGCCGCAGATCAACGGCAACCTCTCGCTGATGCGCCAGCACTGGCCGGACAACGTGTACTACGGCCCCGGCCCGCTCGCGAACACCGACACCTGGAACAACACCGGCACGCTCGGCCTGTCGTACCACCTCGACCTGTGGGGCAAGGACAAGAACGCGACCGAACGCGCGCTCGACACCGCGCATGCGACCGCCGCCGACGCGCGTGCGGCGAAGCTCGAACTCGAAGTCAACGTCGTGCGCGCCTATATCGGCATGTCGATGAACTACGCGCTGCTCGACCTCGCGCATGAAACGTTCGAACGCCAGCGTTCGCTCGCCGATCTCGCGCGCAAGCGGCTGCAGGCCGGCCTCGGCACGCAGCTCGAAGTGAGCCAGGCGGAATCGACGCTGCCCGACTACGAGCGCCAGATCGACAGCTACGAAGAAGCGATCCAGCTCGCGCGCCACCAGCTCGCCGCACTGGCCGGCAAGGGCCCGGGCGCCGGCGACACGATCAAGCGGCCGCAGCTGTCGCTCGACGCGCCGGCCGGGTTGCCGTCGGCGATGCCGGCCGACCTGCTCGGCCGCCGCCCCGACGTCGTTGCTGCGCGCTGGACAGTCGACGCGCAGGCACGCGGCATTGACGTCGCGAAGGCGTCGTTCTACCCGAACATCGACCTGCTCGCGACGGTCGGCGGCTTCGGCGTGACCGCGCCGTTCACCGACTTCCTGCGCGCGATGAACGGCGGCTGGACGGCCGGCCCCGCGCTGTCGCTGCCGATCTTCGAAGGCGGCCGGCTGCGTGCGCAGCTCGGCGCGGCGAACGCGGGCTACGACCAGGCGGTCGAGCACTACAACCAGACGATCGTCGGCGCGCTCAAGGACATCGCCGACCAGGTCGTGCGGATCCGCTCGCTCGATACGCAGAAGAAGGACGCCGCGCGCTCGGTGGCCGCCAACGACCGCAGCTACCAGCTGTCGCGCGAAGGCTTCCGTCGCGGGCTGACCGATTACGTGAACGTGCTGATCGCGCAACAGCAGCTGCTGCGCGCGCAGGAGACGGCCGCCCGCATCGATGCGGAACGCCTCGCCGTGCATGCGCAGCTGATGGCCGCGCTCGGCGGTGGTGTCGAGACGGGCACGGACGTGCGGGGCGGCCATCCGTCAAAGGACGAGACGGCGATCGGCGCCGCTGCGCCGGCCGCCGCGTCGGGCACCAAGCCCGTGGCGGCAGCCGACCGGCCCGCGCGGGTCGCGACCACCGGCGCGTCCGGCGTGACGGCCGCACGGTAACGCGGAGCGCCTGCCATGTCCGCCTCTTCCCCCGCTTCCACACCCGCCGGCGGTCCGTTCGCGGCCTGGACCGCCGCATTCGGCGACTGGGCCCGCACCGACGGCGCCGCGTGGCTCTACCTGTTCAAGGCGCTGCTCGCCGCGTTCATCGCGACCGGCGTGTCGATGCGGCTCGACCTGCCCGCGCCGAAAACGGCGATGACGACGGTGTTCATCGTGATGCAGCCGCAAAGCGGCGCGGTGCTCGCAAAGAGCTTCTACCGCGTTGCCGGCACGATCTTCGGGCTCATCGCGACGCTCACGTTCGTCGGGCTGTTCCCGCAGCAGCCGCAGCTGTTCCTGCTGGCCGTCGCGCTGTGGGTCGCGCTGTGCACGGCCGGCGCCGCACGCAACCGCAACTTCCGCAGCTACGGCTTCCTGCTGGCCGGCTACACGACCGCGTTGATCGGGCTGCCCGCTTCGCAGCACCCGGACGGCGCGTTCATGAGCGCGATGACGCGCGTGGCCGAAATCATGGTCGGGATCGTGTCGGCCGGCGTGGTCAGCGCGCTCGTGTTTCCGCAGACCACCGGCGAGCAGATGCGCACGACGGTGCGCAAGCGCTTCGGCAGCTTCGTCGACTACGTCGCGTCGGCGCTGTCGGGCACGCTCGACCGCGCGCATATCGAAACCATCCATACGCGCTTCGTCGCCGATGTGGTCGGGTTCGAAGCCGCGCGCAGCATGGCCGTGTTCGAGGATCCGGACACGCGGATGCGCAGCGGCCGCCTCGCGCGGCTGAACAGCGAGTTCATGAGCGCGTCGAGCCGCTTCCATGCGCTGCACCAGCTGATGAACCGGCTGCATGCGGCCGGCGCGCAGGCCGCGATCGATGCGATCGAGCCGTACTTCCGCGAAATCGCGCCGCTGCTGCTGACGCACGCCGGCGAACCCGTGCGCACGTCGACCGACGCGGGCCACGCGGCCGAGCAACTGCTCGCGTGGCGCGACGCGCTGCCGCGCCGCATCCGTGCGACGCGCGCGGCGCTCGAAACGCAGCCGGACTTTCCGCTGCTCGACTTCGATACGGCCGCCGAGCTGCTGTACCGTTTCATCACCGACCTGCACGAGTACGCGGCGACCTACGCATCGCTGTCGACCGCGACGCACGAGCGCGAACGCTGGATCGAACGCTACGAGCCGCGCACCAACATGACCGCGATGGTGATCGCGGCGATCCGCACCGCGACCGTGATCCTCGTGCTCGGCTGGTTCTGGATCGAGACCGCATGGCCGAGCGGCGTGACGCTCACGCTGACGGCAGCGGCCACCTGCGCGCTCGCGTCGTCGACGCCGCGTCCGACCGCGATGTCCGCGCAGATGGGCATGGGCACGGCGCTCGCCGTCTGCACGGGCTTCCTGCTGACGTTCGGCATCTATCCGCACATCGACGGCTTCCCGCTGCTGTGCGTCGCGCTCGCACCGCTGCTCGCGATCGGCATCTACATGACGCTGAAACCGAAGCTCGCCGGCTACGGGATGGGCTACCTGATCTTCTTCTGCTTCCTCGCGGGCCCGGACAGCATCACGCACTACGACCCGACCGGCTTCATGAACGATGCGCTCGCACTCGTACTGTCGATGCTGGTGTCGGCGATCGCGTTCGCGGTGCTGTTCCCGCCGACCGCGCCGTGGCTCAAGAAGCGGCTGTTCGCCGACCTCCGCCATCAGGCCGTCGCGGCCGGCCATGCAAGGCTCGCCGGCTTGCGCACGCGCTTCGAGAGCGGCGCGCGCGACCTGATGTACCAAGCGCACACGCTGTCGGCCGACCAGCCCGACGTGCAGCGCGACGCATTGCGCTGGATGTTCGCGGTGCTCGAAGCCGGCAACGCGACGATCGACCTGCGCCACGAACTGGCGACGCTGCCGCCCGACCCGCGCTATGCGCCGGCGATGCCGTGGCGTCGCGCGATCGAGACGATGCGCACCGCGCTTGCCGCGCTGTTCACGAAGCCGAACGCCGCGCGTTTCGACGCGACGCTCGCCGCGACCAATGCGGCGATCGACGCGACGCGGCAGACGCTCGACGCGTTCGAGCCGTCGCGCGAGGAGCGCCACCGGTTGCAGCGCATCCTGAGCCACCTGCATTTCGTGCGTACCGCGCTGCTCGATCCGGAATCGCCGCTCGAGCCGCTCAACCGCAACCGCCCCGTGCGTCCCCAACCAGGAGCCTCGTCATGATGCCGCGTGAAATCGCCATTCTCGATGCCTACATGCCGACGGTGGTGCTGATGTTCGTCCTGGGCGCGCTCGCGACCTGGGCCGTCGACCGCCTGCTCGCCTATACGGGCCTCTACCGTCTCGTCTGGCACCCGTCGCTGTTCCGGGCCTGCCTTCTCGTCTGCATTTGCGGCGGACTGAGTCTTGCCGTTTACCGTTGATTCCGAACCATCATGATTCTCAGAAAACTCTTCGGCTTCGTCGCGACCGCCGTCATCCTTCTCGTCGCGATCCTGATCGGGCGCTCGCTGTGGGTGCACTACATGGACGACCCGTGGACGCGCGACGGGCGCGTACGCGCCGAGATCGTCAACGTCGCGCCGGACGTGTCGGGCGCGATCGTCGAGCTGCCCGTGCATGACAACCAGCTCGTGAAGAAAGGCGACCTGATCATGCAGATCGACCCGTCGCACTACCAGATCGCCGTCGAGCAGGCTCAGGCGGCCGTCGCCGCCCGCCGTGCGGAACTGCAGATGCGCCGCGACGACGCGGCCCGTCGCGCGGATCTCGATGCGCTCGTCGTGTCGAAGGAAAACCGCGAGAACGCCGCGCACAGCGCGTCGAGCGCCGACGCGCAGTACCAGCAGGCCATCGCCGCGCTCGACGCCGCGAAGCTCAACCTCGAGCGCACGCGCGTCGTCGCGCCGGTCGACGGCTACGTCACGAACCTGCAGACGTTCAAGGGCAACTACGCGGTGGCCGGCCAGGCGAAGCTCGCGATCGTCGACAGCCACTCGTTCTGGGTATACGGCTACTTCGAGGAAACCAAGCTGCCGCGCGTGAAGGTCGGCGCGCCGGCCGAGATGCGGCTGATGAGCGGCGGCGTGATGAAGGGCCACGTCGAGAGCATCTCGCGCGGCATCTACGATCGCGACAACCCGCAAAGCCGCGACCTCGTCGCGGACGTGAACCCGACGTTCAACTGGGTGCGCCTCGCGCAGCGCGTGCCGGTGCGCATCAAGATCGACGAAGTGCCGGCCGACGTGGTGCTGTCGGCGGGCACGACCTGCACGGTCATCATCGATCCGGACAAGCAGAAGAAGTCGTAACGGCCGGACTGCCCGGCACGCTCAGGCCGCGATGCGGAAACGCCCGACCAGCGACTTCAGCGCCTGAGCCTGCTCGTCGAGCGCGTTGGCGGCAGCGGCCGCCTGCTCGACGAGCGCCGCGTTCTGCTGCGTGCCGGCGTCCATCTGCGTGACCGCTCGGCCAATCTCGTCGATCCCGGCGCTCTGCTCGTCCGACGCCGCCGAAATCTCGCCGATGATGTCGGTCACGCGCTTGACGGCGCGCACGACGTCGCCCATCGTGCGGCCGGCATCGTGCGCGAGCGCCGCGCCGTTCGCGACGCGCTCGACCGACGCGCCGATCAGCGCGCGGATCTCCTTCGCCGCCGTTGCCGCGCGCTGCGCAAGCAGGCGCACCTCGCCCGCGACCACCGAGAAGCCGCGCCCTTGTTCGCCGGCGCGCGCGGCCTCGACCGCCGCGTTCAACGCCAGGATGTTGGTCTGGAACGCGATACCCTCGATCGTGCCGATGATGTCGCGAATGTTCTTCGCGCTGTCGTCGATCTCGCTCATTGTCGCGACCACGCGCCCGACGACTTCACCGCCCGTCTCCGCCACCACCGACGCATTGGCCGCGAGCGCGCTCGCCTGCCGCGCATTCTCGGCGTTTTGCCGCACGGTCGACGTGAGCTGCTCCATGCTCGCCGCGGTGCGCTCGAGCGCGACGGCCTGCTGCTCGGTGCGCCGCGACAGGTCGAGGTTGCCGGTCGAAATCTCGCCGGACGCGGCCGCGATGGCCTCGGCGCTGACCGCGATTTCGCCGACGGTCGCCGCAAGCCCCGTCTGCATCTCGGCCAGTGCGCGCACCATGCTGTCGCGATCGTGCCGGCCGAGCGTGATCGGCCGCGTCAAGTCGCCGCGCGCGATGTCCGCGGCGATCGCCTTCGCATGGGCAGGCTCGCCGCCGAGTTGCGACGCGAGACGCCGCACGACCCGCTCGGCGATCACGATTGCGAGCACGATCAGCGCGGCCGTCATCGCCGCGATCATCGCGAACGAAGACGAGAAGATGGTGGCCGACGCGTCGAGCGTCGCCTTCGACTTTTCGCCGCGCGTCTTCACGAGTTCGGCGACGAGTTTCTCGAGCTTGCCGGTCTCGACCAGCAGCGACACGTCCTGCGTGCCGACCTGCCAGTTCATCTGCGACAGGTCGAGCGGCTGCGCGCGCACGAGCGTGACGAAATCGCGCAGATGCGCGCTCCACGTGCCGACGGCCGTCGAGAATGCGCGCAGCCGCGCCGAATCGTCGGCATCGGCCGGATCCGCGTAGCGCTGCAGCGTGCCGAGCGCCTGGCCGATCGACGCGAGCCCCGCGCCGACCTCGGCGCCGAGTTCGTCGCGCTCCTTTGCGGTGGTCGCGGTCAGCAGCATCTTCTGCGCGCGGCTCGCGCGCAGCACCTCGGCCCGGACCTCCTGCGCCGCACGGCTCGCGACGTGGCCCTGCTCGTAGACCGACGCGATCGACGCGTTCAGCCGGCTGATCTGCCACAGCGAAAACACGCCGATCGCGAGCGTGCCGGCCAGCAGGATCGCAAATGCGGCGCGCAACGTCGCCTTGACGGTCCACGGCCGGCGCTCGCGGCGCGTCGCGCGCGTGCGCCGTGCGGCGCGAGCCGCGGCAACGTCGGGTGCGGCGGCCGCCGCACCAGGCTGTGGATGCAAAGATGCTGCTTTCATCGAACTATCCCCGTATGGATCACGCTGCCGGAAAGGTCGGTCCCGGCGGTCCGGCGCTCCGGCATTCCCGCGATGGCTGGCCATGCCGCGCGTCCCTCGCCCGCCCGGCGGGTAGCCGGTGCCGGGCGCGGCGCGCCTGTTGTCATTGGGTCGTTCTACGGCCGCCACCGCCGTTTCTTGAGTCCGGTAAAACACGCACCGGCCCCCGGCGCGGCCGCCGCTGAAGGCCGGACGCGCCGCCAGCGTTATACCCGTCCAAAAAAATACGCATCGTCCGATCTGTCCGATGAATGTCCGATTTGCGATAAAACTTGGCCTGACATTCTTGATACGCCACATTACACTTCTTTGACGCATCAACGAATCAACAACGCGCCGATCCCCATCAGAGCGCGCCCGCCACCTCAACTCGTTCAGCTCACATGGAAACCAGCCTCGACTCCGGAGCCGGCGCAGCCGCCGCCCAGCCGTCCGCGCCACCCGCGCTCCGCACCGTCTACCCGGTGCTCGGCGCAATCAGCTTCTCGCACATGCTCAACGACATGATCCAGTCGTTGATCCTCGCGATCTATCCGATGCTCAAGAGCCAGTTCGCGCTGTCGTTCGCACAGATCGGCCTGATCACGCTCACGTACCAGATCACGGCGTCGCTGCTGCAGCCGCTCGTCGGCCTCTATACCGACAAGCGTCCGAAGCCGTATTCGCTGCCGGTCGGCATGGGCTTCACGCTCGCGGGGCTGCTGCTGATGTCGGTCGCGTCGAGTTTTCCGATGCTGCTGGTGGCCGCGGCGCTCGTCGGCTGCGGCTCGTCGGTGTTCCATCCGGAGTCGTCGCGGGTCGCGCGGATGGCGTCGGGCGGCCAGCACGGGCTCGCGCAATCGGTGTTCCAGGTCGGCGGCAACGCGGGCTCCGCGCTCGGGCCGCTGCTCGCCGCGCTCGTGATCATTCCGCACGGCCAGCACAGCATCGCGTGGTTCTCGGCGGCCGCGCTCGTCGCGATGATCGTGCTCACGCAGATCGGCCACTGGTACAAGAAGCATCCGTCGATGAAGAAGAAGGCCGTGTCGGCCGGTCATCCGACGCTGTCGCGCGGCCGCGTGATGAGCGCGATCGGCGTGCTGGTGCTGCTCGTGTTCTCGAAGTACTTCTACCTCGCGAGCATCAACAGCTATTTCACGTTCTACCTGATCGACAAGTTCCACCTGTCGGTGCAGGCCGCGCAGATCCACCTGTTCGTGTTCCTCGCGGCCGTGGCGGCCGGCACGCTGATCGGCGGGCCGGTGGGCGACCGGATCGGGCGCAAGTACGTGATCTGGGTATCGATCCTCGGCGTCGCGCCGTTCACGCTGCTGCTGCCGTACGCGAACCTGTTCTGGACGAGCGTGCTGACCGTGATCATCGGCATCGTGCTGGCGTCGGCATTCGCCGCGATCCTCGTCTATGCGACGGAACTGATGCCCGGCAAGGTCGGGATGGTCGCGGGCCTGTTCTTCGGCTTCGCGTTCGGGCTCGGCGGGGTCGGCGCGGCCGTGCTCGGCCAGCTCGCCGATGCGACGAGCATCACGTTCGTCTACAAGGTGTGCTCGTTCCTGCCGCTGATCGGCGTGCTGACGATCTTCCTGCCGAATCTCGAAAGCAGCCGGCGCAAGAAGGCGTGACGAGCCGGCCGCGGTGTGTGCGCCGCGGCCGGTCGATCGGATCGAAGGGACAATACGGCGGCGGCTTCAGGCCGCCGTCGTCGCATGCAGCGTCAGGAAACGCTTGAGGATGCCGGACGAATAGCTGCTCGCGATCGCCGACAGGAAGTGCGAGAACGACTGCGTCGCGTGATCGTCGGCCGTATCGGAAATCGTGCGCACGAGTGCGAACGGCACGTCGTGCTCCGCGCACACCTGCGCGATCGCGGCGCCTTCCATTTCGACCGCGAGCGCGTCCGGCAGCGCGTCGCGCAGCGCGACGACCTCGCGCTCGCTCGACACGAAGCGGTCGCCGCTGATGATGAGCCCCGCGTGCAGCGTCGCGCCGGCAAGCCCGAAGCGCTCGGCGAACTGCGCCCCCTCTTCCGCGACGAACAGCGTGCAGGCAGTCCGCAGGCGCGCCGTCAGCGCCGCGTCGGTCGCGAAGCGCGTGATGCCGAGCAGCGGCACTTCGTAGCGCGGAAAGAGTGGCGATGCGTCGAGATCGTGCTGCAGCAGCGTATCGGCCACGACGACGTCACCGACCCGCACCGTGCGCGATACGCCGCCAGCCACACCGGTGAACACGACGCCCGACACGCCGAACACGTGGATCAGCGCGCTGACCGTCGCGGCGGCCGCGACCTTGCCGACCCGCGCGAGTGTGACCACGCAGGCCGCGCCGTGCACGGTGCCGACGTGATAATCGCGGCGGCCGAGCGTGACCGTCTTCATCGCGCCATCGGCGCGCATCGCGGCGATCAGGTCGCCGAGTTCCTCGGGCAGCGCGGCCAGAATGCCGAGCGGACGGGTCGAAGCCGTCCCAACCTTGTCGACGCCCATCATTCCACCGCCTGCAGTTTCGCGACCGCGAGCGCGAGCCACTTCTCGCCGTGCCGCTTGAATTTCACCTGCGCCTTCGCATCGGTGCCGTTGCCTTCGAGCGCGGTGACCGTGCCTTCGCCGAACTTGGTATGGAACACCTGCTGGCCGACCCGGAACCCGGTATCGGCGGCGCGCTGCTTGTTCGCGAACGCGGGCAGCGGCGCGGACACGGCCGCGTCGACGATCTGCTCGCGACTGCCGCCGCCCGGCCGCGCGAACCAGTCGCGCCCGTACCCGGCATTGTCCGAACGCCCGCCCCAGCGCGACCCGGCCTCGACCTTCGGCGTCAGCCACTTCAGCACGTGCTCGGGCAGCTCGTCGAAGAAGCGCGAGCGCACGTTGTAGCGCGTCTGGCCGTGCAGCATCCGGCTCTGCGCGAACGACAGGTAGAGCCGCTCCTTCGCGCGCGTGATCGCGACGTACATCAGCCGGCGCTCTTCCTCGAGGCCGTCGGATTCGAGCACGCTGTTCTCGTGCGGGAACAGCCCCTCCTCGAGGCCCGTGATGAACACGGCGGAGAATTCGAGCCCCTTCGCCGCGTGCACCGTCATCAGTTGCACGGCGTCCTGGCCGGCCTGCGCCTGGTTATCGCCGGCCTCCAGCGACGCATGCGACAGGAAGCCGGCGAGCGGCGTCATCGTGTCGGGGTTCTGTGCCGGATCGGCGGGCGACGCCGGATCGAGCACGTCGACCGCCGGATCGTCGGTCGCGGTGCCGAGCTCGGGCGCCGCGATCGCGCCCGCGCGCAACGGGATCGAGCGGGCCGGCGTGTCGAGCCCGTAGCCTTCCTCGGCGATGAACGCGGTGGCCGCGTTCACGAGTTCCTGCAAGTTCTCGAGGCGGTCCTGGCCTTCGCGCTCGCCCTGGTAGAAATCGGAGAGACCGCTGGCGCGCACGATGTGCTCGACGGTGTCGGGCAGGTTCATGTGCTGCGTATCGGCGCGCATCTTCGCGACCAGGTTCGCGAACCCGCCGAGGCTCGTGCCGGCCTTGCCCGTCACGTACGGAATCGCGGCGGCCATCGAGCAGCCGTACAGGCGCGCGGCGTCGGCGAGCTGCTCGATCGAGCGCGCGCCGATCCCGCGGGTCGGGAAGTTCACGACGCGTACGAACGCCGTGTCGTCGTTCGGGTTGTCGATCAGGCGCAGGTACGCGAGCGCGTGCTTCACTTCCTGCCGCTCGAAGAAGCGCAGGCCGCCATACACGCGGTACGGGATGCCCGACGACATCAGCGTGTGCTCGATCGAGCGCGACTGCGCGTTGCTGCGGTACAGGACGGCCACTTCGCTACGCGCCATCCCGGTGTTGATCAGCGAACGGATCTCCTCGACGATCCAGCCGGCTTCCTGCGAATCGGTGCTCGCCTCGTACACGCGCACGGGCTCGCCGTGGCCGGCGTCGGTGCGCAGGTTCTTGCCGAGGCGGTGCGCGTTGTTCGAGATCAACTGGTTGGCCGCGTCGAGGATGTTGCCGTGCGACCGGTAGTTCTGCTCGAGCTTGATCAGGTTGCGCACGCGGAATTCGTCTTCGAAGTCGCGCATGTTGCCGACGTTCGCGCCGCGGAACGCATAGATCGACTGGTCGTCGTCGCCGACCGCGAAGATCGCGTTCTCGCCGCCCGCGAGCATCTTGAGCCACGCGTACTGCAGCTTGTTGGTGTCCTGGAACTCGTCGACGAGGATGTGCCGGAAGCGCGCCTGGTAGTGCGCGCGCAGCGGCGCGTTGTACGCGAGCAGCTCGTAGCAGCGCAGCAGCAGCTCCGGGAAATCGACGACGCCCTCGCGCTGGCACTGCTGGTCGTATGCCTGGTACAGCTCGACGAACTTGCGATTGAAGTTGTCGGTCGCGTCGACCTTGTCGGGACGCAGCCCCTGCTCCTTCGCGTTGTTGATGAAGTACTGCACGTTCTTCGGCGGGTACTTTTCATCGTCGACGTTCGCGGCCTTCATCAGCCGCTTGATCGCGGACAGCTGGTCGGCCGTGTCGAGGATCTGGAAGGTCTGCGGCAGGCCGGCGTCGCGCCAGTGCGTGCGCAGCATCCGGTTGCACAGGCCGTGGAACGTGCCGATCCACATCCCGCGCGTATCGATCGGCATCATCGCCGACAGGCGCGCCATCATCTCGCGCGCGGCCTTGTTCGTGAAGGTGACGGCGAGTACGGTGGGCGGAGACGCGTAGCCCTGCTGGATCAGCCACGCGATGCGCGTGATCAGCACGCGGGTCTTGCCGCTGCCCGCCCCTGCAAGGATCAGCGCCGGTTCGTTCGGCAACGTGACGGCGGCGAGTTGTTCGGGGTTCAGATTGGCGAGCAGATCGGGCATGGAGCGGCAGCGGACGGGCGAGAAAAATGCGGACCCGACATTATAAGTCGGCCGCGCGATGCCGTTCCCGATCCGTTTGGCCGCACGTTGCGGACGCGTTGCCGGCGCGTTGCGGCCCCGTCGCGACAGGCCCGTGGCGGCAAGGCGATGGCTGGCCGATGGGCATCCATTTATAATTGTCAGATTCGGCATCCAATTCACGCATTTTTCGGCAGATTTCCAACATGAGCGACAACACGCTTGCGAAGAGCTTCGAGCCCCACACCATCGAGTCCCAATGGGGGCCGGAGTGGGAAAAACGCGGTTATGCCGCCCCGGCATTCGATCCGTCCCGCCCGGATTTCGCGATCCAGTTGCCGCCGCCGAACGTCACGGGCACGCTGCACATGGGCCACGCGTTCAACCAGACGATCATGGACGGCCTCACCCGCTACCACCGGATGCTCGGCGAGAACACGCTGTGGGTGCCGGGCACCGACCACGCGGGGATCGCCACCCAGATCGTCGTCGAGCGCCAGCTCGACGCGCAGGGCGTGTCGCGCCACGACCTCGGCCGCGAGCAGTTCGTCGAGCGCGTGTGGGAATGGAAGGAAAAATCGGGTTCGACGATCACCGGCCAGGTGCGCCGCCTCGGCGCGTCGCCCGACTGGTCGCGCGAATACTTCACGATGGACGACAAGATGTCGGCCGCCGTGCGCGACGTGTTCGTCACGCTCCATGAACAGGGCCTGATCTACCGCGGCAAGCGCCTCGTCAACTGGGATCCGGTGCTGCTCACCGCGGTGTCGGATCTCGAAGTCGCGAGCGAAGAGGAAAACGGCCACCTGTGGCACATCCGCTACCCGCTCGTCGACGGCTCGGGCTCGCTGACCGTCGCCACCACGCGCCCGGAGACGATGCTCGGCGACGTCGCACTGATGGTCCACCCGGAAGACGAGCGCTATGCGCACCTGATCGGCAAGCTCGTCACGCTGCCGCTGACGGGCCGCGAGATTCCGGTGATCGCCGACGACTACGTCGACCGCGAGTTCGGCACGGGCGTCGTGAAGGTCACGCCCGCGCACGATTTCAACGACTATCAGGTCGGCCTGCGTCATAACCTCGCGCCGATCGAGATCCTGACGCTCGACGCCAAGATCAACGACAACGGCCCCGAGCAGTATCGCGGCCTCGACCGCTTCGACGCGCGCAAGGCGATCGTCGCCGACCTCGATGCAGAGGGCTTCCTCGACTCCGTCAAGCCGCACAAGCTGATGGTGCCGCGCGGCGACCGCACGGGCGTCGTGATCGAGCCGATGCTGACCGACCAGTGGTTCGTCGCGATGACGAAGCCGGCGCCGGAAGGCACGTTCACCCCGGGCAAGTCGATCACCGAAACGTCGCTCGACGTCGTACGCAACGGCCAGATCAAGTTCGTGCCGGAAAACTGGACGACCACCTACTACCAGTGGCTCGAGAACATCCAGGACTGGTGCATCTCGCGCCAGCTGTGGTGGGGCCACCAGATTCCCGCGTGGTACGGCGAGAACGGCGAGGTGTTCGTCGCGCGCAACGAGGAAGAAGCGCGTGCGCAGGCCGCTGCCAAGGGTTACGCGGGCGCGCTGAAGCGCGACGAGGACGTGCTCGACACGTGGTTCTCGTCGGCGCTCGTGCCGTTCTCGTCGCTCGGCTGGCCGAACGAAACGCCTGAACTGCAGCACTTCCTGCCGTCATCGGTGCTCGTCACGGGCTTCGACATCATCTTCTTCTGGGTCGCCCGGATGGTGATGATGACCACGCACTTCACCGGCAAGGTGCCGTTCCACACCGTCTACGTGCACGGCCTCGTGCGCGACGCGGAAGGCCAGAAGATGTCGAAGAGCAAGGGCAACACGCTCGACCCGATCGACATCGTCGACGGCATCGACCTCGAGACGCTGGTCGCGAAACGCACGACGGGCCTGATGAACCCGAAACAGGCCGCGACGATCGAGAAGAAGACGCGCAAGGAATTCCCGGACGGCATCGCCGCGTTCGGCACCGACGCGCTGCGCTTCACGATGGCGTCGATGGCGACGCTCGGCCGCAACGTGAACTTCGACCTCGCGCGCTGCGAAGGCTACCGCAACTTCTGCAACAAGCTGTGGAACGCGACGCGCTTCGTGCTGATGAACTGCGAAGGCCACGACTGCGGCAGCGACAAGCCGGAAGTGTGCGGCGCGGGCGATTGCGGCCCCGGCGGCTACCTCGACTTCTCGGCGGCCGACCGCTGGATCGTGTCGCTGTTGCAGCGTACCGAGGCCGACATCGCGAAGGGCTTCGCCGATTACCGCTTCGACAACGTTGCGAGCAGCATCTACAAGTTCGTGTGGGACGAGTACTGCGACTGGTATCTCGAGCTCGCGAAGGTGCAGATCCAGAACGGCACGCCGGAACAGCAGCGCGCGACGCGCCGTACGCTGCTGCGCGTGCTGGAAACGGTGCTGCGCCTCGCGCACCCGGTCATCCCGTTCATCACCGAAGCGCTCTGGCAGAAGGTCGCGCCGCTCGCCGGCCGCTATCCGCAAGGCAAGGCCGAGGGCGAAGCGTCGCTGATGACGCAGGCGTATCCGCTCGCGAACCTGCAGAAGATCGACGAGGCGTCCGAGCAGTGGGCAGCCGACCTGAAGGCAATCGTCGACGCATGCCGCAACCTGCGCGGCGAGATGAACCTGTCGCCGGCGACCAAGGTGCCGCTGCTGGCTGCCGGCGATGCCGACCGCCTGCGCTCGTTCGCGCCGTACGTCCAGGCGCTCGCGCGCCTGTCGGAAGTGCAGATCCTCGCGAACGAAGCGACGCTCGACAAGGAAGCGCACGGCGCGCCGATCGCGATCGTCGGCCCGAACAAGCTGGTGCTGAAAGTTGAAATCGACGTCGCGGCCGAACGCGAGCGCCTGTCGAAGGAAATCGCGCGCCTGACGGGCGAGATCGTGAAGTGCAACGCGAAGCTCGGCAACGAGGCATTCGTCGCGAAGGCGCCGCCGGCCGTGGTCGAACAGGAGCAGAAACGCGTCGCGGAATTCCAGAGCACGCTCGAAAAACTGCGCGCGCAGCTCGATCGGTTGCCTGCGTAACAAAGGGTAAGGCCGTTTGCGTTCACTATAATGCGAACGAGAACATAAACCGTCTGACAAGTCGATTACAGGAATAAAGGTTCGATCATGCTGAAAGTTTCCAAGGCCGTGTTCCCCGTTGCCGGTCTCGGCACGCGGTTCCTCCCGGCAACGAAGGCGAGCCCGAAGGAAATGCTGCCGGTCGTCGACAAGCCGCTGATCCAGTATGCGGTCGAGGAAGCGATCGCCGCGGGCATCACCGAGATGATCTTCGTCACCGGGCGCAGCAAGCGCGCGATCGAGGATCATTTCGACAAGTCGTACGAGGTCGAGGCCGAACTCGAGGCGCGCGGCAAGGAAAAGCTGCTCGAGCTCGTGCGCAGCATCAAGCCGAGCCATGTCGACTGCTTCTACGTGCGCCAGCCGGAAGCGCTCGGCCTAGGCCATGCGGTGCTGTGCGCGGAAAAGCTCGTGGCGGACAACCCGTTCGCCGTGATCCTCGCCGACGACCTGCTCGACGGCAATCCGCCCGTGATGAAGCAGATGGTCGACGTGTTCGACCACTATCACAGCTCGGTGATCGGCGTCGAAGAGATCCCGCCGTCGGAAACGAAGGCGTACGGCATCGTCGACGGCAAGGAATGGGAAGAATCGATCGTCAAGATGTCGGCGATCGTCGAGAAGCCGGCGCCCGAAGTCGCACCGTCGAACCTCGGCGTGGTCGGCCGCTACATCCTGAAGCCGCGGATCTTCGAACACCTGCGCGCGCTGAAGCCCGGCGCGGGCGGCGAACTGCAGCTGACCGACGCGATCCAGGCGCTGCTCGCCGATGAACAAGTGCTGGCCTACAAGTACCAGGGCACGCGCTACGACTGCGGCAGCAAGCTCGGCTACCTGAAGGCGACGGTGGAATTCGCGCTGCGCCACCCGGAAGTCAGCGCCGATTTCGACGCGTACCTGCGTACGCGCGGCGGCACGCATCCGGCCGCCTGAACGCGGCAAGGGCTCGCCGCGGCGAGCCCGCCCTCACCTCACCGGCCGGCGCTCAGCGCGCTTCGGCCGGCTTCACCGAGACGACGCCCGGCATCCCGCCCGCGTCGTCTTTTTTCGTCTTGACGAGCCAGCCGCTGCCGTCGCCGAACGGCACCTTCGCCAGTGCGCTCTTCACGAGCGCCGGCGCGGCCAGCTGCGTGCCGGGGTCGCGATCGCGCAGCGCAGCCGATACGCGGTAGACGTCGGCACCCGATTGCGCGTCGACGAAACGCAGCGTGAGCACGTGGCGATACACGGTGCCCATGAACGGCAGCGCGAATGGCGCCGGCCCGTCGACCGTCACGCAAGCGCTGCTCGCGGCGCCGCACCGGTCGGCGATCGCCGCGACCGACGCCGGCTGCGTCGCGTACGCGATCGACAGCCGGTAGCGCGCGTCCTTGAGCGGCTGCGCATCGAAACCGCGGCGTGCGAGTTCGTCGCGCACGAGCGTCTCGATCTGCCGGTATTCGGTATCGCCCGCCTGCGCGGCCGTCCGCACGAAATCGTAGCCGTGCGCGCCGGATGCAAACGCATTCGGCTGCCCGACCGTACTCACGCCGCTCGTCACGCCGGCGCAACCCGTCAACAGCAACGCCGCCAGCGCGGTCGCTGCCCATTCCTTTCTCATGGCTTTCCCCAGATACCTGCCGTCGTGCCCGGCCCTGTCAGGCGGACGGCTCGTCGATCGCGGGCAGCGACACCGTCACCGCGGTGCCGACACCCACTTCGCTATCGACCGACACGCTGCCCCCATGGCGCGTGACGACCGTCTTCACGAACGCCATGCCGAGCCCGGAACCCGAGATCTCGGGCCGCTCGCCGGCATGGAATCGCTTGAAACGCTCGAACAGATGCCGCTGATCTTCCGGCGCAATGCCGTATCCCTGATCGCGAATCGTACAGAACATCCGCTTCGATGCGTGCTCGACCGTCAGCGTACACGTGATCACGGTGTCGGACGGACTGTATTTGACCGCGTTGTTCAGCAGGTTCACGAAGGCGCGCGTGATCAGCGAGCGGTCCGCGCGCACCCAGCACATGTCGGCGCCAGCTTCGGTGTCGACGCGGATATGTTTCGCCTGCGCCTGCGGCCACACCTCGTCGCTCGCATCGATCAGCACGTCGACGAGGCTCGTGACCTCGAGTTGGTACACCTGCGACTCGGCGCGCGCCAACTGCACGAACTCGTCGGCCAGCGACAGCGCGCGATGCGCATAGCGCTCGATCCGCGCGAGCAGCCCGCGCATCGCGTCGGTGTCGACGCGGTCGCGCTCGATCTCGACCAGCGCGAGGATCGACGCCTGCGGCGAGCGCATGTCGTGCGACAGCAGGTGCAGCGCTTCCTCGCGCTGCCGCTCGGCCGCGTGCAGTTCGGTCACGTCGACGAGGCCGGCGATCCAGCCCGTCACGCGGCCCTGCGCGTTCGTACAGGCCGCGTAGCGTAGCAGATGGTCGAGCCCGTCGCGATCGCGCACCTCGATGCCGCGCGCCATCGCGTCGTGTTCGGCCTCGAGTGTCGGGTCGAGCACGGCCGGCCAGTGCTCGCGGATCGCCACATCGTGTTCGGCATTGCCGTCGACGGTCTTCATGAAGGTCAGCTCGCCGAGCGCGTTGCGCAGCGGCCGCCCTTCCGGCAGCGGCAACGAGAGCCGCGACCCGTAGCGCTTCGCCGCATGGTTCGCGATCAGCACGGTGCCGGCCAGGTCGGTCACGAAGATCGGCTCGGGCATGCTGTCGAGGCTGTCCCACACGAAGCGCTTCATGTCCTGCACGCGCTGTGCCGCTTGCGCCATCAGCGCCATCTGCCGCTCGAGCACGTCGCCGCCGACGCTGCGCGTGCGTGGCGCCTCGGGCAGCAGGTGCGGCTCGTCGGCGAGCCGCTGCAGCTCGCGGCGCAGGTACGACATCGTCATTTCCAGGCGCCGCCAGTTCCAGATCGGGTAGACGGCGATCAGCCCGAAGATCGCCGGCGCCGGCGTCAGCCAGATGCGCGCCTCGAACAGCAGCGCCAGGCTCGCGAGCACGGCGAGCACGGCGAGACTCATCGTCAGCAGCAGCGCACGCCACGGCGACAGCATCATGAAACCGCCGAGCAGCGCGGCGAGCGGCAGCAGCGACGCGGCGAACAGCCCCAGGCGCGACGCGGGCGAGATCGCGCTGCCGGTCGCCAGCATGTCGAGCACGTTCGCATGGATATACACACCGGCCAGCGGGCCGAACTCGCCGGACACGGGCGTCGCGAAGCGGTCGTACAGCCCGGACGCCGTCACGCCGACGACGACGATCTTGCCGCGCAGCGCATCGGGTTTCACGCGCCCTTCGAGCACGTCGTCGAACGACAGCGTCGGATAGGCCGGCGTATTGCGGCTGAACGGGATCAGGTAGCGTCCCTCGCCGGCCGCATCGCGCGACAGGTCGTGCGCGTTCGCGCCCGGCGCGCCGCCGACCGGATGCAGCCGGCCGGCCTGGATCGCGCGGTACACGGGCACCATCAATTGCGGCCAGCGCACGCGGCCGTCGCTTTCGAACAGCGCGACGCTGCGCACGATGCCGTCGCGATCGACTTCGAGATTGATGTGACCGAGCCCCGTCGCGCGCGCCGCGAGCGCGGCGACCGGCGGGTCGACGCTGCGCGTGCCGTCCGCCTGCTCCGGGCTCAGCAGCACGGGCAGGAAGGTCGGTACGTGGCTCATCGCGTCCGCGAACGCACGATCCTCCGGCGACGGTTCGGTGAACAGCACGTCGTAGACGACGGCGGCCGGCTGCGCGCGCGCCAGCGTGTCGAGCAACCGCGCATGCACGTCGCGCGACCACGGCCAGCGGCCGAGCGCCGACACGCTCTGGTTGTCGATGTCGACGACGACCACATCCGGAGACAGCGGCAGGCTGCGCAGCATCAGCAGCCGGTCGTAGATCAGCCCGTCGACGCTCGACGACAGGCGGCCGAGCGCGCACGCGAGGATCACCGCGATCCCGAGGCAGCCGATCGCGATCCATTCGATGAGGAAGCGGCGGCCGAGGTGCCGCCGTGGGGAAACGGAGTCGGATTTCATGCGCCGCGGATCAACGCGACAACGTGAACGCGCTGACCGGGCTGGTCTTCTGATAGAACTTGCCGCCTTCGAATTCCTCGACGGTCACGGCCCAGTAGTAGTCGCCGGGCGGCAGGCGCGCGATCGTGATCTTGCGCGCCTGCAGGCCGACCTGGTCGACAACCGGCACGCTCAGGTCTTTCGAACGCGACAGCACGAACCGGTAGCGTGCATCCTTGCCCGAACCGTTCGGCGACCAGCGGAACTCGTAGCCGTCCGCGCCGGGCGACGCGCTCGCGTCGAGCCCCATCAGGCGCCGCTCGAACGCATAGATGCGCGGCACACCTTCGAGACCGCTCGCGTCGATCGCGGCCACCCGCACGAAATACGTGCCGTTCGGCACGTCGCGGAACACCGCACGAGACGAAACGGTGCGCGTTTCGCGGAAAGGGTCGAGCATCCCCGCGTCATGCGCGATCTGCAGGTGGTACGCATGCGCCTGCGCGAGCGGCGCGACGTCGAACGCGACGTCGGGTTCGTCCTGCACCTTGTCGGGATGCGCGAGCGCCGGTGCCGGCAGCAGTTCGACGGGCGCGCCGACTGCGCCGGACGATGTCGCGACGCTGCCGAAGTTCGCATGCACGAGCGTCGGATCGGCCGGCTGCCGGTTGCCCGCGACGCCGACGGTGCCGTCGAGCACTTCGACGCGCGTCGACGCATTGCCGGCCGCGTCGTAGTTCACGCGAAAGCGCGTGCCGCGCACGCCGGCGACGACCGACGGCGAGCGGATCTGGAAGCGGTCGTCGCGTTTCTTCAGATGGGTGACTTCGCTGTCGACCGAGCCGCGCGTGAGTTCGAACTCACGATCGAGCGTGCCGGTCAGCACGGTGCGGCGCAGCGACTTCAGGTCGAGCTGGCTGTCGGGCGGCAGGCTCATGTGCGTGCCGTCGACGAGCTCGATCGTCACGAACCCGTTCGGGCCCGTGCGCACGCGGTCGCCTTCGGTGAGCGTCGCGTCGTTTGCAAGCGCAGTGAAAGCGTCGCCGGACGCGCGTTCAGCCGTGCCCTGCACCGCGACGACACGCGCGGTCAGCTTTTCCTTGCGCAGGCGCGCAACCGGCAGCTTCAGCGCAACGCCGGGCTGCAGGTGCTTCGGCGCGGGCACGCCATTGATCTGCTGGAGCAGTTGCCAGTCGTCCGAGCCTTGCAGATAGCGCGCGGCGACGTCGTACAGCGTGTCGCCCGCCTGCGTGCGGTACACGACCATCTTGCCCGCGGCAGCGGGCGGTTGCGCCGCCGCGTGCTGAGCGGCGAACGCAAACGCGACCGCGCAGGCCGCGCGCAGCGCCGCCGTGCGCAGGTTCGCCGTGCGCTGCGTGATTCCCGTGGTCACTCCGGTTCCCCCTGGCCGACCCGCTCGAGCCGGTAGCCGTAGCCGTAGATCGGCGCGAGGCGATAGCCGTTCTCGGGCCGCAGGCCGAGCTTGGTGCGCAGCATCGAGATGTGCGTGTCCATCGTGCGCGACGGGATGTCGGTCGCCTGTTTCCACACGAGATCGAGAATGTGCGCGCGCGACAACGGCCGGTCGAGGTGCTGGAACAGCAGCAGCGCGAGCTCGAATTCCTTTTGTGTGAGGCTCACGGCCTTGTCGCCGACGTAGGCCTGCTTCAGGTTCACGTCGAAACGGAACTGATCGAACTCGCGGACGGTGGCCTCGGCGTTGACCGGATACGCGCGGCGCAGCAGCGAACCGATGCGTGCGCGCAGGATCGGGCCCGAGACGGGCTTGACCACGTAGTCGTCGGCGCCGGCGTTGAGGATCTGCGTGATCCCCGCCTCGTCGTCGCGGCTCGTCATGAAGATGATCGGCAGGCTGTGCTCGGTCTGGTTCGCACGCACCCACTTGAGCACTTCCTCGCCCGACATGTCGGGCACGTTCCAGTCGAGCACCAGCAGATCGAATGTCTCGCGCTGCAGGCGCTTCTTCAGGGCCTTGCCTTCCTTGAACGCATAGCACGTATGGCCAACGGCCGTCAGCGTTTGACTGACGAAATCCGTCTGGGCCGGATCGTCATCCAGTACAGCAATTCTCATAGCACCCCGCAAATCGAAATCGATTCGTCCATTCA
Organism: Burkholderia cepacia; assembly: GCF_029962485.1. NCBI lineage: Bacteria > Pseudomonadati > Pseudomonadota > Betaproteobacteria > Burkholderiales > Burkholderiaceae > Burkholderia > Burkholderia cepacia. The sequence continues at coordinate 1,544,533 of NZ_CP073637.1, read as the reverse complement.
ACTCCCGCGCCTACCCCGGCCACGCAGCACGTGCGCGGCGTCCGGATATCGGCCGGTGAGCCGTCGTTCGCCGTTCGCGCCACCTGCGCAAACCGGCGACCCCGGTTAGATATCTCAAAAACGGGGTACGGACGAACCGGCGATTTCATCATAGTAGTATGAAATTCGCCAAGAAATTGCGCGGACTACAGCCCTTTCTTCGAATAATCCTTCCTGTCGCGCATTCTGACGCCTAATCGGCGCCCGCGATGCCGGCCACCGGCTCGGCAAAATCGTCCGCCGGCACACGTGGCGACGGCAGCTCCGACAGCGCCGGTTGAACCAGCATCCGCTGCAGCTGGCCACGCACGCGCTCCCACGCAGTCGCTGCGTAGTCGGGCTGGCCCGCCGCCCACGCCTGCGCCAGATCGAACACGCGCTCGATCGTCGCACCGCAGTAGGTCGGGCCCGAGCCGTCGTCCTGTGCGGCTTCGCGTAGCCGTTCGTCAAGCCACTCGGCCAGCCACGGCATGTCGGCCGCAGCCGAATCCGCGTAGGCCTCCAGCGCGGCACGCGCGTGGCGATCCTGTTGCGGATCGAGCTCGATCCGGCTCAATTCCGACGCGCGCGCGGGCGCAATGCATTGCGCTCCGGACGGACTTCGAAGGGTCCCTGGTCTGAAGGACATGTCCTCTCCCCGTTGTACGACGGTAGCGTCAGGCATGGCCCCCGTGCCCGCCTTGCGACGTACCGTGGCCGGCGCGTCCGCTGGGAGCGGACGACCGGCCGGGTCAGTATACGCAGCCCGTCACGCAGTGAGGTTTAAGAATTGTCAGAGAGGCCCGTCCGGCGCGCGGCGCGGCAGACGATACGGGCCGTCAGCGGCGGCGCATCAGAAACACGAAGGTCTTGTCCTGCGTCGTCGATTCGACGATCTCGTTACCCGTCTGCTTCGCGAACGCGGCGAAATCGCGCTGCGAGCCCGGGTCGGTCGCAAGCACCTTGAGGATCTGCCCGCTTTCCATATCGGCGAGCGCTTTCTTGGCGCGCAGGATCGGCAACGGGCAATTGAGCCCGCGCGCATCCACTTCCTTGTGAATCTGCATCGGCTTTCGACCTTCGAATGACGCGCCACATGCGGCGCGGGAGGAAGCCGCGATTTTACCGCAGCGCCGCCGTGCCTGCCCGGGCAGCCCGTGGCGCGGCGTGCGCGGGTGCCGGGCTCACGCGCCGGAGAAGCCGCCCGCGAGCCGCTCGCGCAGGTGCCGCACGAGCGCGCGCACCGCGCTCGGCACGACCGGGCTGTACGGGCGGATCGCGAAAATGTGATCGCCGAACGCGCCCGACGGCCGCCAGCCGTCGAGCAACGCAACGAGCCGGCCGGCGTCGAGATCGCGCCGCGCGCTGAAATCCGGCAGCAGCGCGATGCCGAGCCCGCCGAGCGCGGCCTCGCGCATCGCCTCGCTGTTGTTCGCCGCGAAACTCCCGCGCACGGGCACGCTCACGCGCTCGCGCCGCCGGCCGTGCGGCTCGAAGCTCCAGGCGGCCGGCTCGTTGTCGCGCAGGTAGCACAGGCAGCTGTGATCGACGAGTTCGTTCGGGTGACGCGGCGCGCCACGTGCATCGAGGTAGTCGCGGCTCGCGACCAGCAGCGAGCGCGTGTCGCACAGCTTCCATGCGACGTGGGTCTGCGGTGCGGTGGTCGTATGACGAATCGCGAGGTCGAACCCCTCCTGCGTCAGCGAATGCAGCCGGTCGGACAGGTCCAGCTCGATCTGCACGCCCGGATGCTGCCGCAGGAAATCGGGCAGGTGCGGCACGACCTGCTGGCGGCCGAGCGCGACCGGCACCGTCAGGCGCAGCAGGCCGCGCGGCTCGCCGGCCAGATCCTTCACGCGCGCGAAGTGCTGCCCGATCGACTCGAACGCGTCGCGCGTGCTGTCGACGAGCGTCTGGCCCGCATCGGTGAGCCGCACGCTGCGCGTCGTGCGGCGCACGAGCGGCACGCCGGCCGCCTTTTCGAGATCGGCGATGCGCTGGCTCATCGCGGCCTTGCTGATGCCGAGCCGCTGCGCGGCAGCCGTGAAACTGCCCGCCGCGGCCAGCACCGTCAGCGAATGGATATGCGGCCAGAGCGCCTGGACATTTTGCTGATTCATCCGCTGATTATTCAGAATTCTGAACAGTGAATCAAGTTTCGCGGTCTTCTCGCGATTTGCCGGTGTGCATAGACTAGTCCCGGTCCACCCTCACCTCATCCCCAGGAGACACGATGAATCCGGTTCCCGCTTATACGTCCGACGCCGACGTCGGCCACTATGTCGACGGCGCGCCCGTTGCCGGCCGCAGCGGCCGCTTCCAGGACGTCCTCAATCCGGCGCTCGGCCGCGCGGTGCGCCGCGTCGCACTCGCCGACGACAGCGAAGTGCAGCAGGCCGTCGCCTCCGCCCACGCCGCACTCCCGGCCTGGGCCGCGACGCCGCCGATCCGCCGCGCGCGCGTGCTGCACCGCTTCCTGCAGTTGATGAACGAACACCGTGACACGCTCGCGGCGATCATCACGGCCGAGCACGGCAAGGTGTTCTCCGACGCACAGGGCGAAGTCGCGCGCGGCATCGACATCATCGAATTCGCATGCGGCGTGCCGCAGCTCCTGAAGGGCGATTTCACCGACCAGGTCAGCACCGGCATCGACAACTGGACGATGCGCCAGCCGCTCGGCGTCGTCGTGGGCATCACGCCGTTCAACTTCCCGTGCATGGTGCCGTGCTGGATGTTCCCGGTCGCGATCGCGACGGGCAACACGTTCGTGCTGAAGCCGAGCGAGCGCGACCCGTCGGCCGCGCTGTTCATCGCCGACCTGCTCACGCAGGCCGGGCTGCCGGCCGGCGTGTTCAACGTCGTGCAGGGCGACAAGGGCGCGGTCGACGCGCTGCTCGACCACCCCGACGTGCAGGCCGTCAGCTTCGTCGGCTCGACGCCGATCGCGGCCTACGTGCAGCAGCGCGCCGTGCAGTCCGGCAAGCGCGTGCAGGCACTCGGCGGCGCGAAGAACCATCTGGTCGTGATGCCCGATGCGAACATCGAGCAGGCCGTCGACGCGCTGATCGGCGCCGCGTACGGCTCGGCCGGCGAACGCTGCATGGCGATCAGCGTCGCGGTGCTGGTCGGCGACGTCGCGGACCAGATCGTGCCGCTGGTGGCCGAGCGCGCACGCACGCTGGTGATCGGCGACGGTATGTCGCCGGAAGTCGAGATGGGCCCGATCGTCACCGGCGAAGCGCTCAAGCGCATCGAAGGCTACATCGAGCAAGGCGTGAACGAAGGCGCGAAACTGGTGGTCGACGGCCGCGGGCTGCGCGTGCCGGGCCGCGAAGCAGGCTTCTTCACCGGCGGCACGCTGTTCGATCACGTGACGCCCGACATGCGGATCTACCAGGAAGAAATCTTCGGGCCCGTGCTCGGCTGCGTGCGCGTGAAGGATTTCGGCGAAGCGGTCGACCTGATCAACGCACACGAGTTCGGCAACGGCGTGTCGTGTTTCACGAGCGACGGCGGCATCGCGCGCGAATTCGCGCGGCGCATCCAGGTCGGCATGGTCGGCATCAACGTGCCGATCCCGGTGCCGATGGCATGGCACGGCTTCGGCGGCTGGAAGAAGAGCCTGTTCGGCGACATGCACGCGTACGGCGAGGAAGGCGTGCGCTTCTACACGCGCCAGAAGTCGGTGATGCAGCGCTGGTCGTCGAGCATCGGCAAGGGTGCCGAATTCGCGATGCCGACCGCGAAGTAAGCCAGCCGGCGTGCCGCCCGCCGATCGAGGTCGCGGGCGGCTCGCCGGCAGTCAAGGTCAACCGGCTTTCGAGCCGTGCGCGCCGTCGGCGGTCGGCAGGTACGACAGCTCGAGCCGGTACGCGAGCGCGACGAACAGGCTCTGCGCAAGGCCCATCGTGGCCGTCAGCGCGCGAAAGCCGAATGTCTCGCTGTCCTGCACCATCAGCGTCACCTCGGCCTCCCGCGCGAGCGGGCTCATCCGGCTGTCGGTGATCGCGATCACGCGCGCGCCGCGCTGCACGGCCTGCTGCGCGACCTGCACGGTTTCCTCCGCATACGGCATGAACGAGATCACGATCATCACGTCGCCCTCGCGCACCGAGCGGATCTGCCCGAGATGCATGCTGCCGAGCGCGCTGAACAGCCCGATGCGCTTGTCGGTGTGCTGCAGCGCATAGTCGAGATACACGGCGATCGGAAACGCGCGCCGCGAGCCGGCGATCCAGATCGCCTGCGTGTCGGCGAGCAGGTCGACGGCCTGCGCGAGCGCCTGCGAATCGAGCGTCTGCCGCAGCTGCTGCATGCCGGCAATGCTGCCCTTGATGAACTCGTCGGCGATCTGTTCGGGCTGCAGGCTCGACGAACCCGCTTCGATCACGTCGCGCAGCCGCAAATTGTATGCACGCCCCGGCGCGATCTGCTGCGCGAGCCCTTCGCGGAACAGCCGCTGCATCTCGGAGAAACCGGAGAAGCCGAAGTGCTTCGCAAAGCGCACGACGGCCGACGGCTGGACGCCGCATGCCTCCGCGAGCGACTGGATGCCTTCCAGGCCAAGCTGGTCCCGATGCGTTTCCACGTGGCGCGCAATCACCTTCAGGCGATTGCTGAGGCCGTCGTATTCCTGCGTCAGATTCTGCAGGAACTGCTCGACGGTGGCGGGAGGTTTCTCGGATGAACTCATCGGATAGCGCGAAGTTGACGGCCCCGACGCGCGCGCGATGCTGGCGGACGCGGCCCGGAGCTCACCTGGGTACATGCATGAAGGGCGAATTTAATCACGTTTGCGGCACGGCTCGCGCCGCACGCTCGCTCCCACGCGCTCGATCATCACTTGCACTCGCTCCACGGCAAGACTGGAAGCGATTGTCCAACGCTCTCGCGGCGTCGTAAAGATTAGGGCGTGTACCGAGGCCGACTGTCGGTGCGCAACATGACGTTCCCCGCGCAGCCGGCCTGCCCTGCTCAGCGATAGTCGACCCAGACGCTGCCCGCGTCGGCGGAGCGCACGCAGTTCTCCACCCATCGCACGCCCTCCACGCCCGCGTGAACGTCCGGATAACGGATCTGCTTCAACGCGTCGGCATCGCCGCGATCGGCCGCATCCATCGCGAGCGCGAAGCGCGCATAGAGATTCGACCAGGCCTCGAACAACCCTTCCGGATGACCGGCGCCGATGCGGTCCTCGCGCAGCGCCTGCGGATGCAGGTAGCCCATCCCGCGATCGAGCACCTGCGCGGGCTGCCCCTGCACTTCGTAGCGCAACTGGTTCGGATGCTCGTCCCACCATTCGATGCTCGCCTTCGAGCCGATCACGCGCACCTTCTGGCTGTGCATCGAACCGGCGTTCACCGCGCTCGACCACACATAGCCGACCGCACCGGTGTCGTATTCCATGATCGTGAACGCATTGTCCTCGAGCGGTGCGCGGCTCTTCACGAAGCTCTGCCGCGAACACATCAGCCGCTTGATCTTCAGCTCCGGCACCATCACCTCGGAGATGTACAGCGGATGCGTGCCGATGTCGCCGAGCACGTAGCTCGGGCCCGCGAATTTCGGGTCGACGCGCCAGCGCGCGGCCGCGCTCGCGGCCTCGACGCCCTCGCTGTGGAAGCCGTGCGCGAACTGCATCTGCACGATGCGGATCTCGCCGAGATCGCCGCGCGCGATCATCTCGCGCGCCTGCTCGATCATCTGGTGTCCGGAATAGCCATACGCGACGCCGACGATCCGGTTCTTCTCGACCGACAGGCGCTGCAGCGCCTCGGCCTCCTCGGTCGTGAAGCACAGCGGCTTCTCGCAGACCACGTGCAGCCCCGCGCTCAGCGCGGCGCGGCAGATCTCGAAGTGCGTGTTGTTCGGCGTCGCGATCGACACCGCGCGGATCCCGTCCGGGCGGCGCGCCTCGGCGTCGAACATCGTCGCGTAGTCGGGATAGCAGCGCTCGGCCGCGACGCCGAGCTTCACGCCGAACTGGCGGCCGCGTTCGGGATCGATGTCGAATGCGCCGGCGACGAGCTGGAAGCTGCCGTCGCGCATCGCGGCCGACCGATGGCTGTAGCCGATCTGGCTGCCGAGCCCGCCGCCGACCATGCCCCAGCGAATTGAATGTCCAAGCAGAATCTGTCCGTCAATCATGATGGTGGTGTTCCTGGTGCGGGTTCAGAGGTCATGCAAAGCCGGCCGACGCGAGAAACGCGCGGCTGGCTGCGACGTCGCGCAGGCTCGTGCCGGCATTGCGCGGGTCGCGCTCCTGTTCGATCGTGATGTACCCGGCGTAGCCGATGTCGTCGAGCGCGCGGCGGATCGACCGGTAGTCGAGCACGCCGGTGCCGATCGGGCACATCACGCCGCGCGCGCAGGCGGCGAAGAACGCGATGTGCTCGCCCATCACCGCGTCGTACACGGCCGCGTCGATATCCTTGAAGTGCACGTAGTCGAGACGCGATGCATGGCGGCGCAGCCAGGTTTCCGGGTCCATGCCCGAGTAATGCAGGTGGCCGGTGTCGAGACAGAGGCCGGCCGTGTCGGCCGGAATATCGGCAACGATCCGGTCGATCTCGTCCGCGAACTCGACGTAGCCGCCCGCATGCGGATGGATCACCGCGCGCACGCCGAATTCGTCGCGTGCGATCGTCGCGATCTGCCGGACGTGCTCGACCATCCGGGCCCAGCTTTCATCGGACAGCCGCGGCGCGCGATCGGCATGGCCGGCCGCGTAGTCGCGTTCCTCGTGCCCCCAGTCCATCACGACCAGGTACGGCGCCGCGTAGCGCTGGCCGGCCTGCGTCGGCAGTTTCGGCAGCCGTGTGATCAGCGCGCAGATGTCGCGCGTCTGGCGCAGCAGGTTCGGCAGGTTCTCCGGCGACACGAGGTTGTCGAAGATCGTGCCGGCGGTGATGCTCAGGCGCTGCCGCTCGAGCTCCGCGCTCACCACGTCGAGTTCGAGCGGGATGTAGCCGTACGGCCCGAGCTCGATGCCCGAGTAGCCGGCCTGCGCGGCCTCGGCAAGCACGTGCCGCCACGGCGGCAGGTGCGGGTTGTTCACGTCGTCGACGCCCCAGCAGCACGGGGCGCAACCAATTTTCATCGTCATGTCGGTCAATCCGGCAAGCGGCGCATGGCCTTGGATCAGCCGCGATAGAACGCGGGACGGTCGGCCATCGCGATCGGCTCGACCGCGCCGCTCTTCTGCGCCTTCACGCAGGCGTCGGCCGCGACCGCCGCCGCGTAGCCGTCCCATGCGGACGGCCCGGTCAGCGCGCCCTGCCGCACGCCGTCGATGAACGCCTGCAGCTCGACGTCGTACGACGCGATGAAACGCTCCTTCCAGTCGGTCATGATCTCGACCGACTGTCGCGCCGCATGCTTGAGCCCGACGGCCGGCGGATCGGGCAGCGTCGCGATGCCCTGCTCGCCGACGACCTCGCACTGGATGTCATAGCCGTACTGGCAGTTCACGAAGATCTCGACATCGATGCGCACGCCGCTCGCGGTTTCCAGCAGCACGATCTGCGGATCGGCGAGATGCGTGGACGCATGGCGCGTCTTCTTCGGATAGACGACCTGCGTGCTCGTGTAGTCCTCGCCGAGCAGCCAGCGCAGCACGTCGAGTTCATGGATCAGCGTATCGGTGATCGCCATGTCGGTCGTGTAGCGCTCGCCGACCGACTGGTTGCGGTGCGCGCAATGCAGCATCAGCGGCGCGCCGATCTCGCCGCTGTCGATCACGCGCTTCAGCGCGCGATAGCCTTCGTCGTACGGCCGCATGAAGCCGACCTGCACGAGCCGCTTGCCGTGCGCGACTTCCGCTTCGACGATCCGCATGCAGCCGTCGGCCGTCACCGCGAGCGGCTTCTCGCAGAACACGGGCTTGCCGTGCGCGATCGCGTCGAGCACGAACGCTTCGTGCGTCGGCCCCCACGACGTGACGAGCACGGCCTGCACGTCGGCGGCCGCGACCACTTCGTGGCCGTCGGCGTAGATCTCGGCATCGAGTTCGTACTTCGTCACCGCGTCGCGCGCCTGCTGCGGATCGATGTCGTTGACGGCCACGACGCGTGCGCCGGACAGCGTACGGGTCAGTCTGCGGATATGGTCCTGGCCGATCGCGCCGCAGCCGATCACGCCGATTTGCAAGGTCATCTACGAGTCTCCAGTCGTTCATCAACGGCGCGGCCCGTGCCGCGCCGGTCAGCAATCGGTCAGCGCGCGGTGCGATCGAAATGACGATCGACGTAGCGCTGGATCGTCTCGCGCATGTAGCGCGACGACGCTTCCGCGCGGTCCTCCCACGCGAACACGCACGACGACATCACGCCGTCGAAGCCTGCCGCGCCGAGCGCACGGAAAAACATGTCCCAGTCGATCTCGCCCTGCCCGATGTCGAGATGCTGGTGCACGCGGATCTGGGTCGAGCCGGGCGGGTTCACGATGTAGCGCAGCTGGCTGCTCTTGCGGTGGTCGAAGGTGTCGGCCACGCGCACGTGCGCGAGGATCGGCGCGGCTTGCGCGATCATCGCGGCCATGTCGTCGCCGTAGTAGAACGTGTGCGGCGCGATATACGACAGCTTCAGCGACGGCGAAGCGAGATTCGTGACGATGTCGATCGCCGGTTGCAACTGCTCGATCCAGTCCTCCGGATGCGGCTCGACCGACAGCACGATGCGTTCGCGCTCGAGGATCGGCAGCAACTCGTCCATCGACCGGAACCACGCAGCCTCGCACAGCTCCTTCGGGTTCGCGCCGGGCCGCTCGCCGACCGAACGCTCGGGCGACGCGCCGCGCCCGAACTCCGACACCATCAGCGCGCACTCCATCTCGACCGCCACCTCGATCGCCTTCTTCCAGCAACGCACGGCCCATTGACGCTCGTCCTCGAACGGGCTCGCCCAGCGATACATCGGCTGCAGCGACGCGAGACCGACGCCGCTCGCGCGCATCGCCTGCCGGAACGCGGCCATGCGCTCGCGCGTCGCGCGCGGCATCACCCACCAGTCGAGAAAATCGCTGCGCGGCGACAGCTCGATCTGGTCGTAACCGAGTTCAGCCACCGCGTGCGGCAACCGGTCCAGCGGCAGGTGGCGAATCATGTAAGGGTCCAGCGCGATCTTCATCAGGCTTCCTTCGCGAATGCGGTTACCGGCACGACGCGGGCGTTCAGCGACGCGTCTTCTTGTTGCGGTACTGGTCGGCGATCACGGCCGCGACGATGATCGCGCCCTTCACCATCTCCTGGTAATACGCGTCGATGCGGATGAACGTGAAGCCCGACGTCATCACGCCGAGGATCAGCACGCCGATCACGGTGCCCGTCACGCGGCCGAGGCCGCCCGACAGCGACGTGCCGCCGATCACGACGGCCGCGATCGCATCGAGCTCGTACATCACGCCCATGCCCGACTGGCCGGAGATCGCACGCGCGGCCGTCACGGTGCCTGCAATCCCGCTCAGCAGCCCCGCGATCGCATAGACGAAGATCAGGTGGCGCGTGACGTTGATGCCCGACACGACAGCCGCGTGGCGGTTAGCACCGATCGCATAGGTGTACTTGCCGAAGCGGGTGTAGCGCAGCACGACGTGGAAGATCGCGGCGATCACGAGGAAGATGATCACCGGATTCGCCCCCGCGCCGATGGCCGCGAACGGGTCGGTCAGCATCGACACCGGCATCCCGTTGGTGAACCACTTCGCGAAGCCGCGCGCGGCGACCATCGTGCCGAGCGTCGCGATGAACGGCGGGATGCCCGTCATCGCGATCAGCGTGCCGTTCAGCAGGCCGACCAGCAGCCCGACGCACACGCCGGCCAGCACGGGCCAGATGATCGGCAGGTCGGTCAGGTGCGGAAACACCGCGCGCGGGAAGTCCGACACCTGCGCGAGACTCGCCGATACGACGGCCGCGGCCGCGACGACCGACCCCGACGACAGGTCGATCCCGCTGGTGATGATCACGAGGTTCACGCCGACCGCGATGATGCCGATCACGGCCATCTGCAGCACGATGATCTCGAGCCGCTCGGCATTGAACAGGAAGCTCTGGCCGACGACGATCCAGCCGACGATCTCGAAGAACAGGCTGATGCCGACCAGCACGAGGAAGATGCTCAGCTCGGGCGGCCACTTCGTGTGCCGCGACTTGAGTGTCATGGTCTGCGCATCCGCGACCGGGTTCAGGTTGCCCATTTCTTTGTCTCCAATCTTGATTCGGCTCAGCGCGACGCGAGATCCATGATGCGGACCTGGTCGGCGTCCTTGCGATCGACGATGCCGGTCATGCGCCCTTCGTGCATCACCATCACGCGATCGCTCATCCCCAGCACTTCCGGCATTTCCGACGAGATCATCAGCACCGCGACGCCCTTGCCGGCCAGCGCGCTGACGAGCCGGTGAATCTCGGCCTTCGCGCCGACGTCGATGCCGCGCGTCGGTTCGTCGAGGATCAGGATGCGCGGCTGCGTGAGGAGCCACCGGCCGATCAGCACCTTCTGCTGGTTGCCGCCCGACAGGTTCTGGATTTCCTCGTGCAGCCCCGGCGACTTCACGCGCAGCGTCCGGCTCATTTCCTCGCAGTCGCGCTTCAGCTGCGCCTGCTGCACGAAGTTGAACTTCACGTAGCGGTTGCGGAGCACCGCCGCTTCCATGTTCGCGAGCAGGTCGAGATTCAGGAAGCAGCCGGTGTCCTTGCGATCCTCGGTGAGGAAGGCCATCCCGTGCTTCATCGCCTGCGCCGGCGTCGCGATCCGCACCGGCTTGCCGTCGATGCGGATCTCGCCCGACGTGGCCGGCACGACGCCGAACAGCGCCTCCGCGACGTTCGAGCGTCCCGAGCCGACGAGGCCCGCGACGCCGAGGATTTCTCCGGCGCGCAACTCGAAGCTCACGTCGCGGAACACACCGTCGACGCCGAGATCCTTCACCGACAGCACGACGTCGCCGATCGGCACTTCTTCCTTCGGAAACATCTGCGTGATCTCGCGCCCGACCATCATGCGGATGATGTCGTCGCGCGTGACGTCGCTCGATGCATGCGTGCCGATGTACTTGCCGTCGCGGAACACCGAGAACTCATCGGCGATCTCGAACAGCTCGTTCATCTTGTGCGTGATGTAGACGATGCCCTTGCCCTGCTCGCGCAGCTGGCGAATGATCCGGAACAGGTGCGTGACTTCCTTGTCGGTCAGCGCGGAGGTCGGCTCGTCCATGATCAGCACGTCGGAGTCGAACGACACGGCCTTCGCGATCTCGACCATCTGGCGGCTCGCGACCGTCAGCGTGCGCACGTCGGTTTCCGGATCGATGTCGATCGACAGCCGCTCGAACAGCGCGGCCGTCTGGCGGCGCAGCGCCGCGTGATCGATCAGGCCGAAGCGGTTCTTCGGTTCGCGGCGGATCCAGATGTTCTCCGCGACCGTCATGTACGGCATCAGGTTGAGTTCCTGGTGGATCATCGCGATCCCGCGGTCGAGCGCGTCGAGCGGACCGTTCAGCACGACCGGTTCGCCGTTGATCAGGATTTCGCCCTGGTCGGGCGTGTAGACGCCCGCGATGATCTTCATCAGCGTCGACTTGCCGGCGCCGTTCTCGCCCATCAGCGCATGAACGGTGCCGCGGCGCACGCGGAACTGCACGCCGTCGAGCGCGACGACGCCGGGAAAGGACTTGCCGACGCCGCGCACCTCGAGCACGCAGTCGGCGGCGGGAGAAGCCGGCGCGGCCGACGATCCGCCGGATGAAGCGGCCGGTGCATCGCCGCCGGCCATCGGGCGCGCGACCCTGGCTGTAAACATGGACGTTCCTCGACAAAGCGCGCGCGAACCCGGCAATGCCGGGCCCGCGCAGTTCAACGGACCGCCGGTCAGTGCTTGGCGTACTGGTTCATGTTCTCGGGCGTCACGAGCTCGAACGGCACGTTCACGTAGCGGTCGACCGGCTGCTTCTTCGCGAGCTTCAGCGCGGCGGCCACCGACTGCGCGCCCTGCCCGACCGCGTTCTGGTAGACCGACACCTTCAGCTCGCCGGCCTTCATCGACGCGAGGCCGTCCGGCGTCGCATCGATACCCGCGACGACGGTTTTCGGCGTCAACTTGCGCGCGGCCTTCAGCGCGTTGATCGCACCGATCGCCATCTCGTCGTTGTTGGAGATGATCGCGTCGAACTTCGTCCCGGAGCTCAGCCAGTTCATCGTGATGTCCTGGCCCTGCGTGCGGCTCCACTTGCCTTCGCGCTTGTCGACGATCTTCATGCCCGAGCAGTCCTTCGTCGCGATCACGTCCTCGATGTCCTTGGTGCGGGCGCGCGCCGATTCGTTGGACAGCTCGCCCATCAGCACGAGGAGGTCGCCCTTGCCGCCGAGCAGCTTGCACACCTGGCGCGCCTGCAGCGTGCCCGACTGCTTTTCGTCGGACGCGACGACCGCGACGCCGGCCGGCAGCTTGTCGAAATCGACCGGCTTGCGGTTCACGTAGACGAGCGGGATCTTCGCGGCCGTCACCATCTTCGTGATCTTCGGCGTCGCGTCGGTATCGACCGCGTTCACGATGATCGCGTCGACCTTCTGCGCGATCATGTTCTGGACCTGGCTCAACTGCTTGCCGACGTCGTTGCCGCCGTCCTCGATCTGCACCGTCGCACCGTCCTTCTTCGCTGCGTCGGTGATGCTGTTGCGCAGGATGGTCAGGAACGTGTCGTCGAACGACGCCATCGTCACGCCGATCTTCTCGGCATGCGCGAGCGGCGCAGCCAGGATCGCGGCGGCCGCGACGGCCATCAGCTTGGTCTTCATGATCAATCTGTCTCCTCATCTCCGGGGGGCGGAAGACGGCGCGTTGCGCGCCGCCGGGCCGAGTCCGATACGGACTGAAGCATCCGGATGAAACTGTAGATCACTTCCTCTACGATTTGGAAATTTATTTCTACGTGATTTCACCTAGGGAACTGGATTTCCAAAAAGTCTAGACTGCGTCCGTAGCCCGATTCCCTGCGGCAGGCAGTCTCGCGTCGTGCAGCGCACGTCACGGCGTGCGCCCAAAGGATCGGTCCCCTAATCTGCCGGCAACGCCGACCGCCGGCCGCGAGCGTGACACGTGATATGAGCCAGCTGAACTTTCCGAGTGACCGCCCCATCGATCTCGCCTGCCTCGGCCGCGTGGCCGTGGATCTCTATGCGCAGCAGTACGGCAGCCGCCTCGAAGATGCGCGCAGCTTCCAGATGTATCTCGGCGGCTCGTCGGGCAACGTCGCGTTCGGCGTCGCGCGGCTCGGGCTGAAGACCGCGATGGTTTCGCGCGTCGGCGACGAGCAGATGGGCCGCTTCCTGCGCGAGACGCTCGAGCGCGAAGGCTGCGACACGAGCCAGTTGCAGACCGACAGCGAGCGCCTCACCGCGCTGGTGCTGCTCGGGCTGAAGGATCGCGACACGTTCCCGCTGCTGTTCGTGCGCGAGAACTGCGCGGACATGGCCGTGCGCGCCGACGAGATCCGCGAGGACTTCATCGCCGGCTGCCGGGCGCTCGCGATCACCGGCACGCATCTTTCGACACCGGGCACACGCGAGGCGTCGCTGACCGCGCTCGGCTATGCGCGCCGCCACGGCGTCGTGCGGATCCTCGACATCGACTACCGGCCCGTGCTGTGGGGGCTGACCGCGCGCGGCGCGGGCGAGAACCGCTACGTGCCGGACGCGCAGGTAACGCGGCAGCTGCAGCAGGTGCTCGGTGAATTCGACCTGCTGGTCGGCACCGAAGAGGAATTCCTGATCGCGGGCGGCGTGCCGCACGACCTGATCGGATCGTTGCAGGCGGTACGCAAGATCACGAACGCAACGCTGGTCGTCAAACGCGGCGCGCTCGGCTGCTGCGTGATCGAAGGCGACATTCCGGCCAGCATCGATGCCGCGCCGACCTTCCTCGGCGAACGCGTCGAGGTGCTCAACGTGCTCGGCGCGGGCGACGCATTCCTGTCGGGCCTACTGTCGGAGCTACTGCGCGGGAGCGACTGGGCCGAAGCGACGCGCATCGCGAACGCGTGCGGCGCGATCGTCGTGTCGCGCCACGCGTGCTCGGCCGCGATGCCGACGCCGGCCGAACTCGCGCACTGGTTCGACGGCAGCCGCAATCCGGTGGTCGACGCCGACCGCACGCTCGCGCACCTGCATCGCGTGACGGTGCCGCGCCGCGACTGGGACGACCTGTGCGTGATGGCGTTCGACCACCGCAGCCAGTTCTACGAGCTCGCGGTGCAGGCCGGCGCGGACGAAGCGCGGATCAAGACGCTGAAGCGCCTGCTCGTGCGCGCGGTCGAACAGGTCGAACGCGATCGTCATATCGAAGGCCACGTCGGCGTGCTGATCGACGGCGGCGCCTACGGCAGCGACGCACTCGCGTCGGCCACTGGACGCGGCTGGTGGGTCGGCCGCCCGGTCGAGCTGCCGGGCTCGCGGCCGCTGCGTTTCGACGAGACGCGCTCGGTCGGCTCGTCGCTCACGCACTGGCCGACCGAACAGGTCGTGAAATGCCTCGTCCACTACCATCCCGACGACGACGTCGACCTGCGCGTCGAGCAGGAGCAGCGCGTGCTGGAACTGTGGGAAGCCACGCGGGCCAGCGGCAACGAGCTGCTGCTCGAAATGATTCCGCCGCGCGCGGTCACGCCGGCCGGCACCGAGGACGACGCGGTGCTGCGCACGGTCGCGCGCTTCTACAACCTCGGCGTGAAGCCCGAATGGTGGAAGCTCACGCCGCTGAGCGCGGACGGCTGGACGCGGCTCGCCGCGCTGATCGCCGAGCGCGACCCGCACTGCCGCGGAGCGGTGATCCTCGGCCTGAACCAGCCGTTGCAATACCTCGTCGACAGCTTCCGCTCGGCGACCAACCCGATCGTCAAGGGCTTCATGGTCGGGCGCACGCTGTGGGCCGATGCATCGCTGAACTGGTTCGCCGGCCGCATCGACGACCAGGCGCTGATCGACGAAGTCGCCGGCAACTTCACGCAACTGGTCGACGCGTGGCTCGGGCGCCGTGCCGCCGCGCGCGCCGCCGCAGCAGCCTGATGCATGTGCCCGTGACGACCACCCGACTCCTCTCTATCGACCGACGATGACCACCACCGTGAGACTGACCGTCAGCCAGGCACTCGTGCGCTACCTGGCCGCCCTGCGCGCCGAAGTCGTCCAGCCCGACGGCCGCACCGAAATCCTGCCGTACTGCGGCGGCGTGTTCGCGATCTTCGGCCACGGCAACGTGGCCGGGCTCGGCGAAGCGCTGCATGCCGAGAAGAACCGGCTGCCGACGTTCCGCGCGCACAACGAGCAAGGGATGGCGAATGCGGCCGTCGCGTTCGCGAAAGCGAATTTCCGCCAGCGGATGATGGCCGCGACGTCGAGCATCGGCCCCGGCGCGACCAACATGCTGACGTCGGCCGCGCTTGCGCACGTCGGCCGGCTGCCGCTGCTGCTGCTGCCCGGCGACGTGTTCGTGTCGCGGCTGCCCGACCCCGTGCTGCAGCAGGTCGAGGATTTCGAACAGGGCGACGTCAGCGCGAACGACTGCTTCCGCCCCGTGACGCGCTACTTCGACCGCATCACGTCGCCCGAGCAACTGCTCGTCGCACTGCCGCGCGCGATCCAGGTGATGACCGACCCCGCGCAGTGCGGCCCCGTGTGTCTCGCGCTACCGCAGGACGTGCAGACTTTCGCGTACGACTGGCCCGAGGATTTCTTCGCGCCGCCGGTGATCCGGATGCGCCGGCCGCCGGCCGACGCGCTCGAACTCGCCGACGCACTCGACGTGCTGAAGGCCGCGAAGAAGCCGCTGATCGTCGCCGGCGGCGGCGTGCTGTACAGCCAGGCGTGGGACGCGCTGCGCGCGTTCGCCGACGCGCATGGCGTGCCGGTCGCCGAATCGCAGGCCGGCAAGGGCAGCCTCGCGTGGGATCACCCGCTGAACCTCGGATCGATCGGCGTGACGGGCTCGCCCGCCGCGAACCGCGCGGCCGCGCAGGCCGATGTCGTATTCGCGGTCGGCACGCGGCTGCAGGATTTCACGACCGGCTCGCATGCGCTGTTCGGCAACGCGACGCTGTTGAGCCTGAACGTGCAGCCGTTCGACGCCGGCAAGAAACGCGGGCGGCAATTGATCGCCGACGCACGTACCGGCCTCGGCCAGTTGTCGGCCGCACTGGCCGGCTGGCAAGCCGACCCCGCCTGGACGGCAGCGAACCGCGACCAGGCCGCCGCGTGGAACGCACGCGTGACCGAACTGACGACGCGCATCCCGAAGGATACGCTGCCGTACGACGCGGAAGTGATCGGCGCGGTGCGCGACTCCGCAGCCGACGCGGGACGCGACAGCGCGCGCGACGACCTCGTCGTCTGCGCGGCCGGCACGCTGCCGGCCGAACTGCACAAGCTGTGGCGCAGCGGCGTGCCGGGCAACTATCACATGGACTATGCGTACTCGTGCATGGGCTATGAAGTGGCGGGCGGCCTCGGCGCGAAGCTCGCACGCCCCGAACGCGAAGTGATCGTGATCGTCGGCGACGGCTCGTACATGATGCTCAACGCGGAGCTCGCCACCTCCGTGATGCTCGGCCGCAAGATCATCGTCGTGATCCTCGACAACCGCGGCTACGGCTGCATCGAGCGGCTGCAGCTGAACTGCGGCGGCGCAAGCTTCAACAACATGCTCGACGATTGCGTGCCCGAATGCGGGGAACGCTCGACGATCGACTTCGCGATGCATGCGCGCGCGATGGGCGCCGAAGCCGTGCACGTACGCGACATCGCCGAACTGCGCCGCGAAATGACGCGCGCCCGTGCGGCGAAGACGAGCCAGGTGCTCGTGATCGACACCACGCACCAGCGCACGACCGACGACGGCGGCGCGTGGTGGGAGGTCGCGGTGCCGCAGGTATCCGAACGCACCGGCGTCGACGGCGCGCACCGCGCGTATCTCGACGCGAAAACCCGGCAGCGGCGCTGATGGCGCACGCTGCCCACGAACCCGCCCCGCGCAAAAACACATCCGAACCAAGGAAGCACGTCATGAGCTGGAACGTCCGCATCGGCATCAATCCCCTGTCGTGGATGAACGACGACCTGCCGTCGCTCGGCGGCGAGACGCCGCTCGAAACGGCACTGAAGGAAGGCGCCGAAATCGGCTACGCGGGCTTCGAGCTCGGCAACAAGTTTCCGAAGACGGGCCCCGAGTTGAAGGCGAAGCTCGCCGAATTCGGTCTCGTGTGCGTGTCCGGCTGGTATTCGGGCTTCCTCGCGGAAGTCGCGCCCGGCATGAGCGACGCCGATGCGGTCGCCGCGGAAATCGAGCGCTGCCGCGCGCACATGACGAAGCTGCAGTTCAACGACGTGAAGGTCGTGGTCTACGGCGAATGCGCGGGCACGATCCAGGGCAGCATCGACACACCGGTCGCGAAACGGCCGCGCTTCGTCGACAACAACGCCTGGCAGCGCTACGCGGCGCGCCTCGACGCGTTCGGTGCGCACCTGCTCGCGACCTACGGGATCAAGCTCGCCTACCATCACCACATGGGCGCGTACGTCGAGTCGCCCGACGACGTCGACCGCCTGATGGCGCTGACCGATCCGGCGAAGGTGTTCCTGCTGTTCGACACGGGCCATGCGTATTTCGGCGGCGCGGCCGATCCGGTGACGCTGCTGAAGAAGCACGTGTCGCGCGTCGCGCACGTGCACTGCAAGGACGTGCGGCCGCAGGTCGTCACACAGGCGCGCAACGGCGGCTGGAGCTTCCTGAACGGCGTGATCAACGGCACGTTCACGGTGCCGGGCGACGGCGCGCTCGATTACGACGCGACGCTGCGCACGCTGAAGGACGCCGGCTACGAAGGCTGGCTCGTCGTCGAGGCCGAGCAGGATCCGGCCGTCGCGCCGAGCTATGCCTATGCGAAGAAGGGCTACGAATCGCTGCGCGCGATCGTCGACCGGTTGAGTGCGTGAGCGCTTGAGCCCTACCCTATTGCGGAGCCCCACCCCATGACGATTTCTCCCCTGCTGGTCAAAGCGTCGCCTGAGCGCGAAATCTGCAACGTCACGCCGGAATCGGCCGGCTGGAAGCATGTCGGCTTTCGCGCGCTGCGCCTGAAGGCCGGCGATACCGAAATGCTCGACACCGGCGTGCGCGAGCTGTGCGTGGTCGTGCTGACGGGCACCGTGCGTGCCGAAGTCGATGGCGAAACCTACGACGCGCTCGGCAAGCGCGACAGCGTGTTCGAGGAAATGTCGCCGGACGCGCTGTACGTGCCGGGCGGCAAGACCGTCACGCTGGTCGCGACGCGCGATGCGGAAATCGCACTGTGCACCGCGCCGTACGCGAGCGGCGACAAGCCCGTGCGGCGTCTCGACGGCGAACGGATGCGCCGTTCGGTGCGCGGGCAAGGCACCAACACGCGCTACGTGTGCGACATCCTGATGGGCGACAACCCGGCGGCCGAGCGCCTCCTCGTCGTCGAAGTCGTCACGCCGGCGAGCCACTCGAGCAGCTATCCGCCACACAAGCACGATCGCGACGCGGCGCCCGACGAGACGTCGCTCGAGGAAACCTACTATCACCGGATCGATCCGCCGCAGGGCTTCGCATTCCAGCGCGTGTACACGGACGACCGCAGCCTCGACGAAGCGTGCGCGGTCGAGAACCACGACGTCGTAATGGTGCCGCGCGGCTATCACCCGGTCGTCGCACCGCACGGCTACAACCTGTACTACCTGAACGTGATGGCCGGGCCGAGCCGCGCATGGGCGTTCAAGAACGATCCCGCGCACGAGTGGATGATCGATGCGGCGCCGAAAAGCTGAAGAACGCTGAAGCATTGAACGGAAGACGGGCCCGCGCGCGGCCCGTGACGACGCGACGACCGGCACGCGCACACTGAGCCGGCGACGCCACGGAGCCGCCATGGTGACGACCCACTTTCGCCTCGAACCCCACGCCTTCGACGACGACGCGTCGAATCCGGCGCTGCCGCGTTTCAATGCGGCCGTCGCCCGGCGGATGGGGGAAATCGCGGTCAACCTCGCGTCACGGCGCGGGCTGCCGATCGCGGTGAGTATCGTCGGCGAGCAAGCGCCGTTGTTCTACTGTGCGCTCGACGGCAGCGGCGCAAACGACAGCGACGCGATCCGCCGCCGGCAGAACACCGTGTTGCGTTTCGGCCTGAGTTCGCTCGCGGTCGGCGCGCGCTTTCGCCGCGCCGGCTGGTCGCTGCAGTCGCAGGGATTGTCCGCCGACGACTATGCGCTCGACGGCGGCGGCGTGCCGTTGCGGATTGCCGGGGCCGGCATCGTCGGCGCGATGACGATCGCGGGGCTCGATTCCGAAGACAATCACGCGCTCGTCGTCGAGTGCCTGCAATGGCACGTCGGCGCGAACGCGCTGGCGATGCTCGCGTAACGACGCGATCGGCGCACGCGCGCCGATCGCTCAGTCCCGCAGGATCAGTTCAACCCGCCGCTCACGACGAGGTGCTCGCCGGTCATCCAGCGGGCATCGTCCGACGCGAGGAACACGGCCACCGACGCGATGTCGTCCGGCTCGCCGAGGCGGCCGAGCGGCGTCTCGCTGCGCACTTGCTTGTCGAGATCCGAACCGATGATGCCCGCGCTGTGCGTGCCTTCGGTCACGATCATGCCGGGGTTGATCGCGTTCACGCGGATCTTGCGCGGGCCGAGTTCGAGCGCGAGCACACCGGTGATCGCGTCGACCGCACCCTTCGTGCCGCTGTACACGGCGCTGGCCGGCGGCGTGATGCTGGTCACCACCGAGCTGATGTTGACGATGCTCGCGCCTTCGCCGAGATGCTTGACGGCTGCCTGCGTCATCAGCAGCACGCCGAACACGTTCGTGTCGAACTGCCGGCGATAGTGCTCCTCGGTGATCGCTTCGATCGCCCCGAATTCGTACACGCCGGAATTGTTGACGAGCACGTCGAGACGGCCGTACGTGTCGATCGCCGTATCGACGATGCGCTGCGCGTCGGCTGCCTTCGACACGTCGCCGCCGACCGCGACCGCACGGCCGCCGGCTTCGACGATCGCGCTCACGACCGCGTCGGCGCCTGCCTTGCTGCTCGCGTAGTTGACGACGACCGCCGCGCCTTCGACGGCCAGTGCCTTCGCGATGGCCGCGCCGATGCCCTTCGAGGCGCCCGTGACGATCGCGACCTTGCCTGCCAGCTTGCTCATGATTTCATTCCTCAGTCAGAAGACGTTCGATGGTTGGCGCCGTTTGCCGCGTGGATGCGTTGCTGCGGCAACCGGCATGACTGGAAATTTACTGTGCGGCGCGGCAGCGATAAAGCGGCTCGCAACGAATTGACTGGCGGAGTTTGCCGAACAATCGATCGCGTGCCGTCAGCCGGCGCTCAGCCACACATTGGCGACCTCGCCGCCGAGGCCGTCGAGCGCGCCGTCGTAGACGATCCGTCCGCGCCCCATCACCGCGACGCGCCGTGCGAGCCGCGGCGCGAACTGCAGCCGCTGCTCGATCAGCAGGATCGCGACGCCATCGGCCTGCAGCGCGGCCAGGCAGGCGCCGACTTCGTCGACCGCGAGCGGCGCGAGCCCTTCGGCCGGCTCGTCGACGATCAGCACGCGCGGGCGGCCGGCCAGCGCGCGCACCAGCGCGAGCACCTGCTGCTCGCCGCCCGACAACCGCCCGGCTTTCACGTCCGCGCGCGCGGCCAGCAGCGGAAAACGGTCGAACAGGCGGTCGAGCGCCGCGCGTTCGGCCGCACCGCCGACACCGCGCAGCCCGAGCCGCAGGTTGTCGCGTACCGTCAGCAGCGGGAACACGTCGCGGCTTTCGGCAACGTAAGCGACACCGTGCCGCGCAATCTCGAACGTCCGCGCGCCCACGCATTCGGTGCCGGCGATGCGCACCGAGCCAGTCGTGCGCACGAGCCCCATCACGGCCTTCGCGAGTGTCGAGCGCCCCGAGCCGTTGCGGCCAAGCAGCGCGAGCGTCTCGCCCGGCGCAAGCGCGAGATCGACGCCGTCGAGCACGGGCTGCAATCCGTACCACGCGCGCAGGCCGCGAATGTCGAGCAGTGCGCTCATGCGCGCCCCTCGCCCAGATACGCGGCGCGCACGCGCGGATCGGCACGGATTGCATCGGGCGCGCCGGTCGCGACCACCGTGCCGCGTACGAGCACCGTGATGCGTTCGGCGAAACCGAACACCGCGTCCATGTCGTGCTCGATCATCAGCACCGTGCGACCCTGCGTCGTCGCGCGGATCAGCGCGATCATCCGCGCCGCCTGCGCGCGGCTCATGCCGGCCGTCGGCTCGTCGAGCAGCAGCGTGCGCGCGCCGCTCGCGAGCGCGATCCCGAGATCGAGCGCGCGCTGTTCCGCATAGCTCAGTTCGGCGGCCAACGTGTCGCGCCGCGCATCGAGCCCGATGTCGTGCAGCACACGCTCGGCCGCGAGATCGACCGACGCCGATTCGCGCAGCCGGTTCCACCAGCGCCGCCGTTCGGCCGGCGCATGCAGCGCCGCGCAGCGCAGGTTGTCGAATACGGTCAGCCGCGCGAACGCACTCGTTTGCTGGAAACTGCGGCCGATGCCGAGGCGGCTCGCGACAACGGGCCCGCGCCCGCGCAGGTCGACGCCGTGCAGCACGACCCGCCCGCGCGTCGGCCGTGTCGCACCGGCAATCACGCCGAACAGCGTCGACTTGCCCGCGCCGTTTGGCCCGATCAGCGCATGGCGCTCGCCGGCCGCGATACTCAGTTCGACACCGTCGAGCACGGTCTGCGCACCGAAACGCTGCACGACGCCATGCAGCGCGATCGCGTTGCCGTTCATCGCGCGTCCTCCCGCTTGCCGGCCTGGCTGCCGTGCACGAACCGCGCGCGCCAGCCCCAAAGCAGCGTGCCGATGCCGGCCGCCGAGCACGCGACGGCCCAGCCGACCGGCGTATCGGCATCAATGCCCCACGCGCCGAATGCGAGGCCCGTGCCGTCGTCCTGCGCGAAGCGCCATGCATAACCGAGCTCGGCCGCGCAGACGATCGCAACGCCCCAGAACAGGCACGCGCCGATGGCGCACAACATCCGCCACCGCTCGGCCGCCGGGGCATCGCGTCGCATCGCGTGTGCGAGTGCCTGCGCGATGCCCGCGATCCCGCCCGGCGCGACCACGACGATCGCGACGAACAGCACGCCGAGATACAGCGCCCACGCGCGCGACACGCCCGCGACGCCGATGCTCAGCGCGGTCAACACCGCGGCGCCGGCCGCCGGCCCGAAGAACGCGCCGGTGCCGCCGATCACCGCGGCGATCAGCACGGTTGCCGAGCGCGCCATCGACATGCTGTCGGGCGTCGCGATCTCGATGTCGATCAACGTCAGTGTGCCCGCGATACCCGCGAAGAACGATGCACAGGTGACCATCGCGAGCCGGACGCGGCGCGGATCGGTGCCGAGCGCGGCGACGCGCGCCGGGTTGTCGCGCACCGCGTTCGCGAGCCGCGCGAGCGGCGTGCGCGTCAGCGCGTGCATGGCCCACGCCGACACGACGCACCACGCGGCGATCACCGTGTACGCGTGTGCCGGTGCACCGAAATGCCAGTTGCCCCACGGCGTGCCGCTCGCGCGGTCGATCGGCACGCCGCCGAGACCGCCGAACCACGCCGGCACGCTCCACGCGGCGGCCGCGACGCATTCGCCGAGCCCGAGCGTGATCATCGCGAACGCGGTGCCGGAACGGCGTGTCGCGAGCAACCCGGCGGCGAATCCGAATCCCGCGCCGGCCACGCCGCCGACGAGCGGCAACAACGGCAGCGGGCCGCCCATGTGGTTGAACCAGTGCGCGGCCGCGAACGCGCCGAGGCCCGCGAACGCCGCATGCCCGAACGACAGCAGCCCGGTCGTGCCGAGCTGCAGGTTGTACGACAGCGCGAGCACGACGAGCGCAGCCGTCTGCGCAAGATAGCCGAGCACCGCGCCATGCGGCCACAGCCACGCGGGCAGCACGAAGCACGCGGCGAACAGCGCCCAGCGCGTGCATCCGGCGAGCACGCGGCTACGCATCGACCCGTTCTCCGAACAACCCGCGCGGCCGCGCGACCAGCACCGCGACGAGCAGCAGGTACGGCACCAGCGGCGCAAGTTGCGCGATCGACACCGCAGCCACGCTGTCGGGCAACGCGATACCGGCCCATAAAGCGAGGTCGCGCAGCGACGTGTCGCTCGCGGCCGCGAAGGTCTGCGCGAAACCGACCGCGAGCGATGCGACGAACGCGCCGCCGAGCGAGCCGAGCCCGCCGATCACGACGACCGCGAACACGACCGACCCGACGGTCTCGGCCAGCGCGGGTTCGATCACCGCGAGCGGCGCGCCGATCACGCCGGCGAGCGCCGCGAGCGCGGTGCCGGCGCCGAACAGGCCCGTCATCACGCGCGGCACGTCGTAGCCGAGCGCCTCGACGGCCGCACGATGCGTGAGCGCCGCACGTACGACGAGCCCGATGCGCGACGCGCGCAGCAGCGCGCCGAGCGTGACCAGCATCGTCGCGGACATCGCCATCATGAACAGCCGGTAGCGCGGCAACGCGAGGCCGAAGACGCTCACGGGCGCACCGTCGAACAACGGCGGCACGGGCGCCGGCAATGGCGCGAGGCCCCAGACGAGTTTCGCGCCCTCGCCGATCAGGTACGCGAGACCGAAGGTCAGCAGCAGTTCGTTGGTATGGCCGTGCGCCTGCACGCGGCGCAGCAGCGTGCGTTCGCAGCCGGCGCCGAGCAGCCCGACCGCAAGCGGCGCGAGCACGAGCGCCGGCCAGAAGCCCGCCTGGGCCGCGATGCTGTAGCCGACATACGCGCCGAGCATGTAGAAGCTCGCATGGGCGAAGTTGAGCACGCCCTGCACGCTGAAGATGAGCGTGAGGCCGGCCGACAGCATGAACAGCAGCAAGCCGTAGCTGAGGCCGTTGAAGACCTGGAGCGCGAACGCGTGCACCGCGAGCCGTCAGGCCGTGAGCGGTTCGAGCGCGGCGCGCAGCGTGTCGGGCAGCGGCACGGGGCGGCGTGTCCCGCGATCGACGTACACGTGCACGAAATGCCCCTGCGCGGCCGGCGATGCGTGGCCCTGCGCGAACAGGCCGACCTCGTAGCGCACGCTCGACGTGCCGAGCTTCACGACACGCAGCCCCGCATCGACCGACTGCGGGAACACGAGCGGCGCGAAGTAGTTGCACTGCGTCTCGACGACCAGCCCGATCGTCTGCCCGTGCTCGACGTCGAGCACGCCCGCGCGGATCAGGTACTCGTTCACGACGGTGTCGAAGTAGCTGTAGTAGACGACGTTGTTCACGTGCCCGTAGACGTCGTTGTCCATCCAGCGGGTCGTGATCGGCAGGAAGTGGCGATAGGCGTCGCGCGGACGCGGCTGCGGCTTGTCGGACATGGCGATGGCGGTCAGGACGATGGGAACGACGAGGACGACGCGCGGCGGCCGTGCGGCACGGCACGCCGGCGAAAAGCGGAACGCCGCGGCGCGATCGCTCGCGGCGCGGCGGACGACACCCTGCGGGCAGGCCGGCCCGTCACTGGCCCGGCCGGTCGACGAACTCGAAATCGAGGCCGCGCGCACGCATCCAGTCGGCGAGCGCGACGCCCGTGCCGGCGCGCCATGGGCGCAGCAGCGGCGGATCGACGAGCCGGTATTCGAGCAGTTCCGGCGACAGCGCGACCGTGCCCGACGCACGCACGTGGTACGCGATGATCAGCTCGTTCTTGCGGATGAATTCGTACACGCCGACGAGCGACACGTGCTCGGCCTTCAGCGCCGTTTCCTCGAACACCTCGCGCGCGATGCCGTCCTCGGGCGTTTCGCCGTTTTCAAGGAAACCGGTGATCAGCGCGAACATCCCCTCGGGCCAGGCCGCGTTGCGTGCGAGCAGGATCTTGCCGTCGAGTTCGACGATCGCGGCGACGACGGGCAGCGGGTTGTTCCAGTGCACATAGCCGCAGGTGTCGTCGGGGCAAGCCTGGCGAATGCGGCCGCCTTCATGGTCGGGATCGGCGCGCTCGGTCAGCGGGCTCGCGCAGCGCGGGCAAAAGCGGTAGTCGGCGGTGGTCATCGGTGAGGATCTGGCGAGCGCCGGACGGCCGCCTCCCGGCTGCCCGCGCACCCGCTCGGCGCGGGAAAGGCTTCATTCTAGCGAGTTTGCCGGCGGCCAGCCGCCGCCCGTTCGAACGGACGCCCGCGTGGCCGCCGCGTTGACCGTCATCGCTGCCTTCGCACCGCTCGCCGCCACTCGACCGCCGTCCAGCACGATCTTCCCGTCTCGCGCATCCAGCCCGTGCGCCTCGATCGTCCCGCTGTTGTTCACTACCGCGTTCAGCAACCCGTTCGCCGCCCGCACCGTCATCAGCACCTCGCAGCCATCCGCCTTCAGCAGGCCGCCGTTGTGCGCGTGCGCGTCCATCCAAGACGGGCGACGATCAGCACGCTCAGAAGTACCGAGCGGCCTGAACCCACACACCCGGCGCGCGGGTCGGCGAATCGCCTCCCCCGCCGAGCGGCAATGCAGCCGTCAGCGTGACCTGACGATTCGTGCCGTACCAGTTCGCGCTCAATCCCGCCGACTGCAAATGTTGCTTGTTGCGCTCATGTGTCCACGGACGCCGGTTGAGCTGCACGTAACCCGCGTCGACAAATGTGCTGACCTGCCATCCCGGCGCGGCGAGATAACGCAACTCCGCGCTGGCCTGCCAGCCCTGATCGCCGCTACCGGCGCCGAGCGCGTAGGCGCGCACGCCGTATGGGCCGCCGAGGCTGAATTTCTCCGATGAATCGAGATTGCGCGACGCAAGCTGCGCACTGGCCTGCGCATACACCTGGAACCGGCCGCCCACGGCCTGAATGCGCTGCACGTTCAGGTTCAGCTTCGTGAAGCTGCCGATCGCCTTCGTCAGATCGTTCGCTTTCAACGCATCGTTGCTGCGCAAGCGCCCGATGCCGAACATCACGGAGAAACCGTTGCGGCCGCCGCCCATCCAGCCATCCTGGCTGTTCCCGCTGAGCCCGAATGTCCACAAGCCGACGTTCTTGTCGTTGCGCTGCGAAAAGACGCGGTATTCGTCATGCAGGTTCTTGTTTTCGTACTGAACCTGCGCGGTCAGGCCGAGATTGCGCGCACGCACGATCGGTTGCGCGACGTAGACGGTCTGCACGCTCGCGCGCCCACTCGCCTCGAGGTCGGAAAACCTGCCGGCAAGCCGGTAATGCAGCGACGAATACGCGACGCCGACGCGCGTCGACGCCGGCCCGACCGGCACCTGATAGCCGGCGCGGTAATAACGTTGCCGCTCGTTGCTGACGACCCCGCGCAGGCTCAGACGATCGCCGAGACGCAACGGCGCGTTGACGTCGACACTGCCGCCGAGGCGGTAACGCCCCGTCGCCACGTCGCCGAAGTTGTCGAATTCGAGCGATCCGGATGCAGGCGCCCCGCGCTCGGTGTCGACGACGAGATCGGTCGTGCCGGGCATCTCGCCGGGGCGCAGCGTGCCGCGCGCGCCGACACCCGCCAGATCGTCGACCAGCAACAGGCTGCGCTCCAGACTGGAGCCGTGCACGACATCGCCCGCACGCAATGCGGCGAGCGGCTGACGCAGCACGGCGTCGAATACGCGGGAATGGTTCTGGATCTCGATGCGGCCGTAGCGCCCTTCGACGACTTCGATACGCACGACGCCGCCATCGATCTCCTGCTTCGGAAGATAGGCACGCGCGAGCACGTAGCCGCGCTCGCGATAGTAGGTGGTGATCCGCTCTGCCGCACGCTGCAGGTCGGCGAAGCCCAGCGTCTCGCCGGCCAGATCGGCAACGCATGCCTGCAGCGTTGCGTTGTCGAACACGGTATTGCCGCCGATCTCGAACGTGCGTACCAGAACGCGAGGCCCGGTTTCGGGTAGCGGCTGCGCGGCGGCGCCGGACGGGACGATCTCGAGATCGGGCGCGGCTTCCGGCGGCAGATTCGGCCGTGACGTTTCGACGTCGCGTATCGCGGCTCCGGCGTTCGGTGCCTGCGCAGACGCATGCCCGGGCAGGCTCGCGGCGCCCGCTCCGCACAACAGCGACATGCACATCGCACGGCCGACGCCCACGGCCATGCACGGGATGCCGCGGACCTCAATACCCTCGCTACACCCGCCATCCGCGCGGGAGCCGGCAACCCGACAGCGGCCGATATCGCCCCGGCGACGGACCGCGATTCCAACTAGATCTACCCACATGCGTCACACTACCCGAGTCGAAATGCCGAACACGCTCCGGCAATCAAATGATCCGCGGCATGCTACAGATGGATAGTCTGTGTGTATCTAGATCAAGTACGAAATCTGCGCAGCCTTTTTCGTTCAAATTGAGACGCGTATCGGCTGGCTCAGATAGAACCATCGCAGTCCTATTCACTTTCCTGTTCGACCCCGGCTTGCGCCGGCGTTCACCGCAAAGCCCCCCGCGCCAACCAGCAGCACCGCGGCTGCGAGCCACAGTACCGGCGTAAACGATGCGTACCGCGCAACCAGCGGCGCCGCGACGAGCGGCCCCAGAATCTGCCCGATCCCGTACGACGCGGTCGCATAGCCCATCAGCCCGGCCGCGCGCTCGCCGTGCAGGCGTCGCGCCTCGCGCATCGCGAACAGCGTGATCGCGGTGAACGGCAGGCCGAGCAACGCACTGCCGACCGAGAATCCGGTCGCGTTCGGCCACACGATCCCGGCCACGATGCCGAGCGCCTGCGTCGCGCAGCCGGCCGCCAGCAGCAACCGGTTGTCCCAGTGCCCGGGCAGCCGCGCGGCCGAAATCGCACCGACGATCAGCGCCACGCCGAACATCGGCCAGAACAGGTCGGGCCACGGCGAACCGGCCGGCAGCGCGGCGCGCGCGATCACCGGCAGGAACGTCGCGGTGATGATGTAGCCGAAGCCCGGCGCCCCGTACAGCGCGACGAGCCACGCGGCGTCCGTGCGACGGCTTCGCATGCCGGAAGCCGGTGCCGTCGACGCTGCCGTCGCGCCGGCGGCCGCATGCGGCGCGGCGACGGATGGCGGTGCCGCATGCGCCGGCGCCGTGCCGAACGTGCGCCAGATCGCAACCGACAGCACGGCCGACAGCGCCGCGAAGCCCAGCCAGCCCGACGCCGCACGCTGACCGGCCAGCGCGCTGCCGATCAGCCCCGTCAGCACGATGCCGACACCGGGCCCCGCGTAGATCACGCCGCTCCACTCCGGCGCATGCAGCTCGACCAGACGCCGCAATCCCCATTGCGACACGAACACGAACGTCCACGCGCTGACGACGCCCGCGACGAAGCGCACCGCGAGCCACACGGGCAGCAGGTGGCCGACGCCCATCGCGGCCGTCAGCAGCACGGTGGTCACGAGCCCGAAGCGGACCATCCGCGCAGGCGCGACCCGCAGCGCCGCGCAACTGACCGCGCCGACAAAGTAACCCGCGTAGTTCGCCGATGCGAGCCAGCCGCCCGCCTTCAGGCCGATCGAGCCGTCGGCGAGCATCAGCGGCAACAACGGCGTGAACGCGAAGCGGCCGACGCCGAGCACGACGGCGAGACCGATCATGCAGGCCAGCGCGGCCGCGCGGGCACGGCGGTCGGCCTGATCTGACGAAAGCGCGCCGGCAGCGGCGGTCGGGGCATCGAAGCGGGACATGGCGGCAGCGGTCGGCACTCAGCGCGCCGGCCGGATCGGGAATCGGAATGCTTCCATCGTAGCTTGACCAAACGTTCTCGAAAAATGAATAATTGAGAATCGACTCATCCCTTGGAGAGAATCATGGATCTGGCCGCGCTGGCGATATTCCGGGCGGTCGTGCGCGAGAACGGCGTGACGCGTGCGGCGGCCAAGCTCAATCGCGTGCAGTCGAACGTCACGACGCGTATCAAGCAGCTCGAGGAAGAACTCGGCGCGGCGCTGTTCGTGCGCGACGGCCGTCGGCTGGTCCTGACGCCGGCCGGGCACACGCTGCTGCCGTATGCGGAGCGCCTGCTCGCGCTCGCCGATGAGGCGCGCGACGCCGTGCGCGAGGACACGCCGCGTGGCCGGCTGCGGCTCGGCACGATGGAAAGCACGGCCGCGAGCCGGCTGCCGACCATACTCGCGCACTATCACCACGCATGGCCCGATGTGTCGCTCGAACTGCAGACGGGCACGACGGGCTGGCTGATCGACCGGGTGCGCGACTTCGAGATCGATGCCGCGCTGTTCGCGCGCCCGCCCGAGCCGGGCACGCTGCCCGACACGTTCGAGACGGTGCCGATCTTCCGCGAGAATCTCGTGCTGCTGACGCCGCGCGGCCATCCGCCGGTACGCACGCCGCGTGACGTGATCCTGCCGACGCTGATCGCGTTCGAGCGCGGCTGCACGTATCGCAAGTACGTCGAGCGGTGGTATGCGGCGCATGGCGTGAAGCCAGCGCGCGTGCTCGAACTCGGCTCGTATCACGCGATCGTCGCGTGTGTCGCGGCCGGCGCTGGCGTTGCGGTCGCGCCGCGTTCGGTGCTCGACTTGCAGCCCGAGACCGGCAACATTGCCGCGCACGTCATCCCCGAACTGGAGGGCATCGACACGCTGCTCGCGTGGCGGCAGGGGTACGCGTCGGCTGCCCTCGCCGCGCTGCGCGATGCGCTCACGGAGGCCGTGCAGCGGCCTGCCGACGAGACGAAGCCACCGGTGACCGCGACAGCCTGACCCGTGTTCACGCGCCGCCGCATCGATCGACGCGCACAAACGAAACGACCCGACCGGCATCCGCCGATCGGGTCGTCTTTTAACTCATGCGATGCCGTCAGTGAAACGGCGTCGCATCGATGACGTGACGATCAGAGCCGCTCTTCGACCCAGCCCTTCACGCCGGCCAGCGCGCCCGGCAGGTTGGCCGGCTCGGTGCCGCCTGCCTGCGCCATGTCCGGCCGGCCGCCGCCCTTGCCGCCGACCTGCTGCGCGACGAAGTTCACGAGCTCGCCGGCCTTGACCTTCTTGCTCGCGTCCGGCGTGACGCCTGCGATCAGGCTGACCTTGCCGCCTTCGACGGCCGCCAGCACGATCGCCGCGCTCTTCAGCTTGTCCTTCAGCTTGTCGACCGTTTCGCGCAGCGTCTTCGCGTCGGCGCCGTCGAGCGTCGCGGCCAGCACGTACACGCCGCCGATTTCGATGGCCTGCTGCGCGAGCTCGTCGCCCTGGCTCGACGCGAGCTTCGACTTCAGCGCGCCCAGCTCCTTCTCGAGCGACTTCACCTGGTCCTGCACCTGCGCGATGCGTTGCGTGAGCTCCGACGGCTGCGCCTTCAGCGCGGCCGCGGCTTCGTTCACGCGCGCGTCGAGATCCTGCACGTAGCGCACCGCGTTGTCGCCGGTGATCGCCTCGACACGGCGGATGCCGGCCGCGACGCCGCCTTCGACGACGATCTTGAAGAAGCCGATGTCGCCGCTGCGGCTCACGTGCGTGCCGCCGCACAGTTCACGCGAGAAACCGAGGTCGAGCACGCGCACTTCGTCGCCGTACTTCTCGCCGAACAGCGCCATCGCGCCGCCCTTCACCGCTTCGTCGTACGGCATCACGCGCACGATGCCCGGCGCGTTGGCCAGGATCTCGTTGTTGACGATCTGCTCGACACGACGGATTTCGTCGTCGGTCATCGGCGCGTTGTGCGCGAAGTCGAAACGGGTCTTTTCCGCGTCGACCAGCGAACCCTTCTGCTGCACGTGCGCGCCGAGCACTTCGCGCAGCGCCTTGTGCATCAGATGGGTGGCCGAGTGGTTGCGCTGCGTGCGGGCGCGGCGATGCGCGTCGATTTCCGCGCGCAACACGTCGCCGACCTTCAGCGTGCCCTGCTCCAGCGTGCCGTGATGACCGATCACGTCGGCCTGCACCTTCAGCGTGTCGGCCACCGCAAAGCGCGTCGCGGCGTTCGCGAGCACGCCCTGGTCGCCGACCTGGCCGCCCGATTCCGCGTAGAACGGCGTGTGGTCGAGCACGACGACCGCATCCTGGCCGGTCTTCACTTCGTTGACCGACGAGCCGTCGACGTACAGCGCAACGATCTTCGCGTCGTCGAACGCGATTTCCTCGTAGCCGTGGAACGTGGTCTTCGCGCCCGTGTATTCGAGGCCCTGCGCGGCCTTGAACTTGCCGGCCGCGCGCGCCTGTTCGCGCTGGCGCGCCATCGCGTCGTCGAATGCCGGCTCGTCGACCGTCATCCCGCGCTCGCGGCACACGTCGGCCGTGAGGTCGAGCGGGAAGCCGTAGGTATCGTGCAGCTTGAACGCGAGCTCACCGTCGAGCACCTTGCCGCCCTTCGCTTCGACATCCGCCAGCGCGGCTTCGAGGATCGACATGCCGTGCTCGATCGTCTCGAAGAAGCGCTCTTCTTCCTGGCGCAGCACGTCGGTCACGCGCTGTTCGGCTTCCTTCAGCTCCGGATACGCGACGCCCATCTCGGCGACGAGGTCGGCCACCAGCTTGTGGAAGAACGAACCCTTGCGGCCGAGCTTGTAGCCGTGGCGGATCGCGCGGCGCACGATCCGGCGCAGCACGTAGCCGCGGCCTTCGTTGCCGGGAATCACGCCGTCGACGATCAGGAACGAGCACGCGCGGATGTGATCGGCGATCACCTTCAGCGAGTTGTTCGTGAGGTCGCTGATCTCGGTCACGCGCGCGGCGGCCTTGATCAGGTTCTGGAACAGGTCGATCTCGTAGTTGCTGTGCACGTGCTGCAGCACCGCGGCGAGACGCTCGAGGCCCATGCCGGTGTCGACCGACTGCTTCGGCAGGCGCGTCATGTTGCCCTGCGCGTCGCGGTTGAACTGCATGAACACGAGGTTCCAGATCTCGATGTAGCGGTCGCCGTCTTCTTCAGGCGATCCCGGCGGGCCGCCCCACACGTCCGGGCCGTGGTCGTAGAAGATTTCGGTACACGGGCCGCACGGGCCCGTGTCGCCCATCGTCCAGAAGTTGTCCGACGCGTAGCGCGCGCCCTTGTTGTCGCCGATGCGGATAATGCGCTCGGTCGGCACGCCGACTTCCTTCGCCCAGATGTCGTACGCCTCGTCGTCTTCCTGGTAGACGGTGACCCACAGCTTGTCCTTCGGCAGCTGGTAGACCGTGGTCAGCAGCTCCCATGCGAACTTGATCGCGTCGTGCTTGAAGTAGTCGCCGAACGAGAAGTTGCCGAGCATCTCGAAGAACGTGTGGTGGCGCGCCGTGTAGCCGACGTTCTCGAGGTCGTTGTGCTTGCCGCCCGCGCGCACGCTGCGCTGCGCCGTCGTGGCGCGCGAGTACGGGCGCGGATCCGTGCCGAGGAACACGTCCTTGAACTGGACCATGCCCGAGTTCGTGAACATCAGCGTGGGGTCGTTACCGGGCACGAGGCTCGACGACCGGACGATCGTGTGGCCCTTCGATTCGAAGAATTTGAGGAATTTCTCGCGGATTTCGGCAGCTTTCATGGCGTGCGGGGACAGTCTGGCAAAGACGGCTTCAAACGCCGGCGCCCTTGACGGGCGCGCGACGGCATGGATTCGGAAACGATCGATTATACGGGATCGGGGCCGGCTTCCGGGCAAAGCGCCGGCAAAGCGGCTCGGCCTTCCGGACGGGCCGGGTGGGCCACCCGGACGGCCGATTCGCCTTAAGATGCTCGGCATGCCAATCGGCCTTGCCTGACAAGGCAGGCCAGCCATGAAAGGAGACGATTCGACGATGGGTGCCCTGAGCCATATCCGCGTGCTGGACCTCACCCGCGTGCTCGCGGGCCCGTGGTGCGCGCAGACGCTCGCCGATTTCGGCGCGGACGTGATCAAGGTCGAGCGCCCCGGCGCCGGCGACGACACGCGTCACTGGGGGCCGCCGTACCTGAAGGACGCGGACGGCGCGGATACCGCCGAGGCCGCGTACTACCTCGCGGCGAACCGCAACAAGCGCTCGGTGACAATCGACATCGCGACGCCCGAAGGCCAGCAGATCGTGCGGGAACTCGCCGCGCAAAGCGACGTCGTGCTCGAGAACTACAAGGTCGGCCAGTTGAAGAAATACGGGCTCGATTACGACTCGCTGCGCGCGGTGAAGCCCGATCTCGTCTATTGCTCGGTCACCGGCTTCGGCCAGACGGGCCCGTACGCGCACCGTGCGGGCTACGACTTCATCGTGCAGGGGATCGGCGGCTTCATGAGCATCACCGGCGAGCGCGACGGCGAGCCGGGCGGCGGCCCGCAGAAGGCCGGCGTCGCGATCGCCGATCTCGCGACGGGCCTCTATTCGACGATCGCCGTGCTTGCGGCGCTCGCGCACCGCGACCGGACGGGCGAAGGCCAGTACATCGACATGGCGCTGCTCGACGTGCAGGTCGCGCTGCTCGCGAACATGAACACCAACTTCCTCGCGAGCGGCAAGCCGCCGGTGCGCTGGGGCAACGCGCATCCGAACATCGTGCCGTACCAGACGTTCCAGACGAGCGACGGCTGGATCATCGTCGCGGTCGGCAACGACGGGCAGTTCCGCAAGTTCGTCGAGGCCGGCGGCCGGCCCGAGCTGGCCGACGACGAGCGTTTCGCGACGAATCCGTCGCGCGTGCGCCATCGCGACACGCTGGTGCCGATCCTCGCGGAGATGGTGAAGGCGCGCGGCAAGGCCGACTGGATCGCCGTGCTCGAAGCGGCCGGCGTGCCGTGCGGGCCGATCAACGATCTCGACGAAGTGTTCGACAACGAGCAGGTGGTCGCGCGCGGGATGCAGGTGTCGCTGCCGCACCCGTGCGGCGCGGACGTGAAGCTCGTGCGCAACCCGATCCGGATGAGCGCGACGCCGCCCGACGCGCGCACGGCCCCGCCGCTGCTCGGCGCGCAGACCGACGACGTGCTGCGCGACATGCTCGGTTACGACGATGCGCGGATTGCCGCGCTGAAGGCGAAACAGGCAATCTGACGCGTCAGGCTCGCGCGGTGGCGCTCGCCCGCCTACCGCGCGAGCGCGTCGAGCCAGCCGCGGGCGGCCGGCCAGTCGCCGAGCCCGCTGTCCGCATTGATGTGGCCGCGCGGGCCGATCTCGCGGAGTTCACTGCCCCACGCGTGTGCGCAACCGCGCGCGAATGCGAGCGAACCGTACGGGTCGTCGCTGCTCGCGACGACGCAAGTCGGAAATGGCAACCGCTCGTGCGGCACCGGGCCGAAGCCGTGCGCGTCGGCCGGAAACGCCGGCCCGGCGGGATCGGGCAACGCGACGAGCAGCGCACCGCGTACTTTCGCGAGCGCAGCCGGGCGCGCATAGCGCGTCGCCCACCATGCGGTGGTCAGCGTGCCGAGGCTGTGGCCGGCAATCAGTACGGGGCCGCCCGCGGCTTCGACCGCACGGTCGAGCGCGAGACACCAGCCGTTGCGGAACGCGTGGTCCCAGTCGGGCATCGCGATTCGCGAAAAGCGCGCGTCGGCACGCTCCCAGCGGCTCTGCCAGTGAAGCGGGCCGGAATTGCCGTAGCCCGGCAGGACGAAAACGAAGGGGTCGCTCATGGAGGATTCGTCGACGATTGGAATCGTGATGTGGCGTCGACGAAGTGTCGCACACCCTCCTCTCCCTGATGCTGCCTGTCAAAAACCGGGGATGTGCGTGAAATTCATGCGGGTCGTGACGCGCTCGGACCGGCGTCACGACCGGCCGGCGTTCAGCGGCACCCGCGTCGCGGGCGCCCGCCGGCTTCGATCAGCGGACGCCGGCGCCGACCAGGCCGCCTGCCGCCGCACCGGCGACGGTGCCGACCGGGCCGCCCGTGATCAGGTAGCCGAGCGCGCCGCCCGCGGCCGCACCGATACCGGCATTACGTTGCGTATGCGTCATCGCGCATGCGCCGAGTTGCGACAGGGCCGCGACGATCACCGCGGTGCGAACGAGAAAAGTGGTCTTCTTCATCATGGTTATTGGCTTCCTTCCGCCCGGAAAAAAATACGAATGGCGGCGTTGTATCGGTAAAGCCATCATAGGAAAACCCGAACGGCGCGGGCAATCCGATTTACGTCGTGTTACAGCCGACACACACTCGATATATTGCGGTACGCATCGCGAACGCACGGTGCCGGACCCGCAAGCCGCGCGGGACGGACCCCGGTCAGGTAGAATTACAGGATTAAACCGGCGCGACGCGCCGACACAACCTGACGCCAACCGCATGAGCACCGAACGCAACGACGCCCCCGCGGCTTCCAATTTCATCCGCAACATCATCGACGACGACAACCGCACCGGCAAATGGAGCGGACGCGTCGAGACGCGCTTCCCGCCCGAGCCGAACGGCTATCTGCACATCGGCCATGCGAAGAGCATCTGCCTGAACTTCAGCGTCGCGCGCGACTACGGCGGCGTGTGCCACCTGCGCTTCGACGACACGAACCCGGAAAAGGAAAGCGTCGAGTACGTCGACTCGATCGTCGACGCGGTGCGCTGGCTCGGTTTCGACTGGCGCAAGGACGCGGTCGATCATCAGTATTTCGCGAGCGACTACTACGACAAGCTGTACGAGTTCGCCGAGCTGCTGATCAAGCGCGGCAAGGCGTATGTCGACAGCCAGAGCGCCGATGAAATGCGCGCGAACCGCGGCTCGCTGACGGAAGGCGGCAAGCCGTCGCCGTTCCGCGAGCGCACGCCGGAAGAAAACCTCGACCTGTTCCGCCGCATGAAGGCCGGCGAGTTCAAGGAAGGCGAGCACGTGCTGCGCGCGAAGATCGACATGGCTTCGCCGAACATGAACATGCGCGACCCGGTGATCTACCGGATCCGCTACGCGCACCACTACCGCACCGGCGACGCGTGGTGCGTGTATCCGATGTATGACTACACGCACTGCATCTCGGATGCGCTCGAAGGCATCACGCATTCGCTGTGCACGCTCGAATTCGAAGATCACCGGCCGCTGTACGACTGGGTGCTGAACGAACTCGCGGAAGCCGGCATGTTCACGCGCCCGCTGCCGCAACAGATCGAATTCTCGCGCCTGAACCTCACGTACGCGATCACCAGCAAGCGCAAGCTGCTGCAGCTCGTCACCGAAGGTCACGTCGACGGCTGGGACGACCCGCGGATGCCGACGATCGTCGGCGTGCGCCGTCGCGGCTTCACGCCGGAGAGCATTCACCTGTTCTGCGAACGGATCGGCGTAACCAAGATCGATTCGTGGATCGACATGAGCATCTTCGAAGGCGCGCTGCGCGACGACCTCGACGACAAGGCCGCGCGCACGGTCGCGGTGCTCGATCCGCTGAAGCTCGTGATCGACAACTATCCGGAAGACCTCGAGGAAGCATGCACGGCGCCCGTGCATCCGCATCACCCGGATCGCGGCGTGCGCACGTTCCCGATCTCGCGCGAGCTGTGGATCGAGCGCGAGGATTTCGTCGAGAACCCGCCGAAGGGCTATTTCCGCCTGTTCCCGGGCAACAAGGTGCGCCTGCGCTACGGCTACGTGATCGAATGCACGGGCTTCGACAAGGACGCCGACGGCAACGTGACGGCCGTGCACTGCAACTACTTCCCGGACAGCAAGTCGGGCACGGAAGGCGCGAACACGTACAAGGTCAAGGGCAACATCCACTGGGTCAGCGCGAAGCATGCGCAGCCGGCCGAAGTGCGGATCTACGACCGCCTGTTCAAGGAGCCGCACCCGGACGCCGGCGGCGCGAACTTCCTCGAAGCGCTGAATCCCGATTCGAAGAAGATCGTGCAGGCTTATCTGGAGCCGGGTAACGGCGACATCGCACCGGAAACGCGCCTGCAGTTCGAGCGCCACGGCTACTTTGTTGCCGACCGTGTCGATTCGAAGCCCGGCAAGCCGGTGTTCAACCGGATCGTCGGGCTGCGCGACAGCTGGGGCAAGCCGGCCTGACGGCCCGCTCCGCACGTGGCGGGCGGCTTCGACAGCCACCGTCGCGTGACCATGAAAAAACCGGCCCGAGGGCCGGTTTTTTTATTGCGTGCATCGAAGCGGAACACGGCCACGAACGCGGCCCCGCCTGTTCACCCGCCCGACAATCGCCGATGCAGCTCCACCAGCGACAGCTTCGTGCGAAACAGCCGCGCAAGGCTGCGGCTCGCATACGCGTCGAGGTCGCCCGGCACGGTCCAGCGGTACGCATCCATCTCGGGAATCATCGAGCCGTCGCGACGGCTCGGGAACAGCGACGTGCACGTGCAGTGCGCGGGATCGATCTCGCCGTCGGCCACCCGCACCGCGAACAGGTGCAGGTCCTTGTCGTGCCGGTACGCAAAGCGACCGAGATCGAGCAGCCTGGCCGGCGCGAATTCGATGCCGGTTTCCTCCAGCAGCTCGCGCAGCGCGGCGTCGACCGGCGTCTCGCCAGGCTCGCCCTGCCCCTTCGGGATGTCCCAGTGCGAGGTATCCGTCGCATGCGCGAGGAACACGCGACCGGCAGCATCGAGGATCACGACGCCGCACGACACCGTGCGCGGCGCGCCGCCCCGCCTCATCACACGCGTGCTCAGTGCTTCTGCAGCTGCCACTTGCCCGCGGCCGTCTTGCAGTAGACGGGCTTGAGCGTCATCGTCTGGCCCTTCGCGGTGATGTCGGTGGCGATTTCGCGGCAGGTCTTGCCGTCGCTCTCGGACGTTGACGGCGTGAGCTTCGCATCGATCTGCGTGCCGCGGCCGCTGCTCTGCCACGTCGTGGTCTCGCCGTCCTTGCCTTCGTCGCGTACCTGCTCGGCGGCCTTCGCGAGCGACGCGCGGTCGGTCTTGCTGAAGTAGCTGAGCGGCGTGTCGCTCAGGAAGTTCAGGTTGTTCTGCGCGTGGGCAGGCAGCATCGCGGCTGCGCACGCGGCGCCGGCCAGCACACGCGTGACGACGGAAAGGGATGCACGCATCGACATGTTGTTCTCCTTGGATGTTCGATCGAACGGCGCGGTGCATGCCGGCGAACCGGGGGCCGGCCCTCCGGCACGCACCGCGCCCGTCAGCGAGCGAGGATAGCATGCGTGCTGCAACGAACGTCTTCTAGTGCCCTGCCGGCGCGGCCGTCTGCTGATATCCGTCAGTCAGCGTGCCGAGGAATGCGATCACGTCCTTGATCTCGGCCGCGTTCAGCGCCGGCTGCTCGCCACGCTTGCGGTCGAACGGCGCTTCGCGGTTGATGTTCGGCCAGTAGCGCTTCGGCAGGTCGTCGTAAATCTGAACCTTGCCGTGCACGACCGGGTAGAACTTCTCCGGATGGATGTCGCGCTCGACGTAGAAGCGCATCACGTCCTCGAGCGTGTGATAGACGCCATTGTGGAAGAAGGTCTTGCGCAGCGCGACATTGCGCAGCGACGGTGTGCGGAACAGCCCGCAGAATTCGTCACGGCCCTTCAGGTCGGTGCGCTCGGGGCCGCACGCGCCGAGATCGTGGAAGCGCGGGTCGCGGTTGACGGGCAGCGCGCGGTTGCGCGGCACCGCGATCGCGATCAGCCCGAAATCGCTGAACTGCGGCGGCGTGCCGTCGAGCGCACGCTGGCTGATGTGGCAGCTCGCGCAATTGCCCTTCTTCTCGTCGTTGAACAATTGCAGCCCGCGCAGTTCGGCCGGCGTGAGCTGTGCATGGCCTGCGAGATACGCGTCGTACTTGCTCGTGTACGGCGAGAACAGTTCGGGCGTCTGCTCGAAGGTTTCAAGCGCGCGCAGCACGGCCTTGAACGTGGCCGCATCGTCGTCGAGCACCTTCACGCCGAACACCGCGCGGAACTCGTCCGCATACGGCGCGGCCTTCACGGCCTGCGCGACCTTCGCGGGCGAACTGTTCATCTCGAACGGCGAAGTCAGCGGAATGCGCGCCTGCTCGGCGCCCGTATCGACGCGGCCGTCCCACGTGAGGCCGCCCGTCGGGCCTGCATCGACGCTCTCGTCGCCTTCGTCGTCGGAATCGTGGAAGTGCTCGGTGAACTGCGGCACGCCCTGCAGGTACTTCAGCGACGGCACCGCGCGAAAGCCGGGATGCTTCATGTCATCGCCGCCCAACTGCACGGCCAGCGCATTGGGCGGGCCGAACGCGTGATCGGGGCTGTGACACGACGCGCACGCGAGCTTGCCGGAACCTGACAGCGTAGGGTCGAAGAAAAGTTGCTTGCCGAGCGCCGTCATCCGGCGCACGCCTTCGTAAACTTGCGCGCGCGTCTGCGGCTGGTTCGTCGCGACCACGGCGCCGTTCGCGGCAACCGTTGCGGACGCAACCAGATTCGCGGCGCCCGACGCACTCGCCGCGCTCGCGGCCGGTGTGGCCGGCGTACCGGCACCGGGCTGTCCGTCACAGCCGGCAAGGGTGACGAGCGTGGCGGCCAGCGCAAACGCGCCGGTGAGATGCAGCCACGAACGCGCGAACGCGCCGGCTGTCGGTTGGCGAGGCTTCATCGATTCGTCGGAAAGTAGGTTCAGGAGCGGCCGGAGTTTATGTCAGCCGCATGACCATTGCATGACGACTCGCCGACAGCTAATCGAAAGGACGCCTACACCCGCCTGTCAAATCGCACCCTCAAAATGCGTGCAGCCGGACATGCCACGGTCACCTCGCGAACCGGCGGTACACGAATGCGCCGGTTCCCCACGCGACAAGAGAGAGATAGAGAGTACAACGGATGAAAAACCACGCCTGGATTCGCTTTACACCGATCGCCGTTGCGGCGGCGGCCGCCCTCACCGCCTGCGGCGGCGACGACGTGCAGCAGCAAGGCCTGTCGACGGTGAAGAACGTCGTCGTGATCTATGCGGAAAACCGCAGCTTCGACAACCTGTACGGCAACTTCCCGGGCGCGAACGGCCTGCAGAACGTGACCGCGGCCAGCGCACAGCAGAAGGACCGCAACGGCCAGCCGCTCGCGACGCTGCCGAAGGTCTGGGGCGGCCTGACCGCGAAGGGCGTGACGCCCGCCGTGACGGAAGCGATGACGGCGAACCTGCCGAACGCGCCGTTCGCGATCGACGACCCGAGCGGTTTCAACACGCCGATGAGCGTGACGACGCGCGACCTGTATCACCGCTTCTACGAGAACCAGATGCAGATCAACGGCGGCAAGAACGACATGTTCGCCGCATGGGCCGACTCGGGCGGCCTCGTGATGGGCCATTACACGCCCGACGCGACGAA
Source organism: Burkholderia cepacia (assembly GCF_029962485.1). Classification (NCBI taxonomy): domain Bacteria; kingdom Pseudomonadati; phylum Pseudomonadota; class Betaproteobacteria; order Burkholderiales; family Burkholderiaceae; genus Burkholderia; species Burkholderia cepacia. Next base: position 1,504,339 of record NZ_CP073637.1, on the reverse strand, counting down.
GCTGCCGCTGTGGAAGATCGCGCAGCAGTTCACGCTGGCCGACAACTTCTTCATGGGCGCGTTCGGCGGCTCGTTCCTGAATCACCAGTATCTGATCTGCGCATGCGCGCCGTTCTACGCGAACGCGGACAAGAGCCCGGCCGCCGGCTCGATCTCGGCCGTCGCCGCCGACGGCAAGTCGCTGCAACTCGCGACCAACTCGCCGGCGTCCGCGCTCGACGGCATTCCGAAGTTCGTGAACTCGGGCAACCTGACGCCGGACTTCTACGCGATCAACACGATGCAGCCGCCGTATCAGCCGAGCGGCAACAAGGCCGCGTCGGGCGGCGATCCGAACCTCGCCGACCCGTCGGCCGCGTCGACGATGCCGCCGCAGTCGCAGCAGAACATCGGCGACCTGATGACCAGCGCCGGCGTGTCGTGGGCGTGGTACGGCGGCGCGTGGAACCAGGCGCTGCAGGCCGCGCAGAGCGGCACGGCGAACGTGATCTACGGCCCGAACATGACGGCGCCGAACTTCCAGCCGCACCACCAGCCGTTCAACTACTACGCGAACCAGGCACCGGGCAGCACGAGCCGCGCACAGCACTTGCTGGACGGCGGCACCGACGGCAGCGAGTTCATCAAGGCAATCGACGCGGGCACGCTGCCGCAAGTCGCGTTCTACAAGCCGCAGGGCAACCTGAACGAACACGCGGGCTACACGGACGTGTCGAGCGGCGACCAGCACATCGCGAACGTGATCGCGCACCTGCAGGCGAGCCCGCAGTGGAAGAACATGGTCGTGGTCGTCACGTACGACGAAAACGGCGGCTTCTGGGATCACGTGTCGCCGCCGAAGGGCGACCGCTGGGGCCCGGGCACGCGTATTCCGGCACTGATCGTGTCGCCGTTCTCGAAGAAGGGTTTCGTCGACCACACGCAGTACGACACCGCGTCGATCCTGCGCTTCATCACGCGCCGCTTCTCGCTGCCGCGCCTCGCGGGCCTGCAACAGCGCGACGACGCGCTCAAGGCGAACGGCGGCCAGCCGATGGGCGACCTGACCAACGCACTGGCGCTGTCGCCGAACCTGTAACGGCATCGCGACGAACGGGCCGGCGTCAGCGCCGGCCCGAACGTACAAAGGGCGGCCTCCTGGCCGCCCTTTTCTCATCGGTACGCGCGTGCGTTACCAGCCGTACTTCAGCTCGACGCCGGCGTAATCGGCGTTGTGCCCGCCCGCCTGCCGGATCGCATCGCCGACCTGGAAATGCACGGCCTCGATCGCACCGATCAGGTTCGCGGCGATCGTCCAGTCCGCACGCAGCTGCACGTACATCCCCGTCCACAACCCGCCCTTGCCTGCCGTGCCCGGCACGACCGCGTTGCCCTGCTGGTAGACCGCGTCGCCGGTCGTCTCGCGCCACTGGAAACCGAGCGCGCCAAGCAGCGACAGGTTCGACGACGGCTTCAGCGTCACGGACGGCTTCACATGGATCAGGTTCGAGTAGCCCGTGAAGCCGGCCAGCGTGAAGTAATAGCCGTTCGGAAACAGCGGATTGAAGGTGCCGACACGGCCGTCGTGCGGATGCCGGTCGCCCGACGCCGCATCGACCTGCAGCGCGACGCGCGGCGACCACGGCGCGTCGAGCCGGTAGCCGGCGATCGAGCCCACCGCCCATGCCCGGATCGAGCTGCTGCCGACCGTGCCCGTCTGCAACATCGTTTCGAGGTCCCAGTCGAAGCGGCCCTGCGTACCGGTATAACGCAGGTCCCATACGTCGCGCCGCTCGGCGCCGCTCGCATCGAGAAAGCGCGCATTGCTGCGGTTGTAGCGCGACCAGTAGCCCGACAGGTCGCCGGGCCCGACCGACTGCCGCTCGAAGCGCACGCCGCTGAACGTGAGATCGCGGTTCGACACGTCGTCGAACGCGGACACGGTGCGGTTCTGCACCGGCTGCGTCGCGTATCCGATGAAGCGCCACTTCTGGTACTCGTAGTCGGCCCACACCGCATCGAACGCCTGCCGCACGTTCGGGCCATCGCGCGCGGCGATGAAGCGCTGCAAGTCGAACGCCATCTCCTGCCGGCCGACGCGGAACTTGAACGTGCCGCCGCCGAGCGCCCCCGTGTAGGTCGCGAACGCCTGTTCGAGATCGAGCGGGTTCTTGTCGACGGGCGTAATCGTGTTCTTGCCGAATGCGCGGTCGTCCTGCAACTGCACGAAGAACTGCCAGTGCTGGCCGAGATGCGCGTCGGCATGCACTTCGACGCGCTGGATCAGGTAGGTATCCGATTGCGCGGAGCCGATGCCGAACAGCGGCGCGTCGTTGGTCTCGAGGCGCTCGCGCAGGTTCACGCCGAGCGACAGATAGGAGGCCGGATCGTTGCCGAGCGGGATGTATTTCAACCCGTCGAGCGGCGCGCGCGGCACGCATGGATTCGCGAGCACCGACCAGTCTTCCTGCCAACGGTTGAACAGCACGGTCGGCCGCTTGGCCGTGCAGGTCGCGGCGGGCGTGCTGCCGGCCGCCGCCGGTGGCGCCGCGGTTTCCGCGTACGCCGCATCGGCGCCCGCGAGCAGCAGCCCCGCGACGACCGACGCGCGGGCAACCCGGTCGAGGCGCCCCATCCGTGGCATCGCCGGATGCCGGGTCGCACCCGTCCGGCCGCGTGCATCCGTCCGACCCGCTCGCCCTTCGCGGTGATGCGGCAGCCATCCGCGCCGGGCGATCATGCGTGCTCCTGCGCGGTGTTGCGGGCGGCCATCCCCGCGCAAGCCGCCAGCACCGCGAGCGCACCGGCCGGTGCAAGCAGCGCCCAGAACCCGATATGCCGAAAACCCAGCGCACCGGCCGACGCGCCGAGCGCGAACGCGACGATCGCCGGCCACATCTTCGCGAAGCGCGCGCGTGCAGCGCTGCGCACGCTGTCGGACGTGCCGGCGGACAGCAGATCGACGACGTCGAGGATCGCCTGCGTGACATTGCCGGTCATCACCGTGTTCGGCACGCCGGCCCGCGCGATCACGCGCGGATGGGCGTTCTGGATGCCCATCGCGAACGTGCCGACGATGCCGGCCAGCAGCACCGGCAGGCTGTCGGATTGCGTGACGGGCGACGCCCACACGCCGGCCGCACAGAACCCGAGCAGCAGCACGCCCTGGACCGCATGGAGCGCACGCGCGCCCTGCCATGCAGGCCGCCCGGAATACGCGCGTGCGATCAGGCTGCTCGCGACGACGCCGCACACGAACGCGGGAAACACGCTGAGCTTCAGCAGGATGCCCTGGCCGAACCCCGCGGCGCCGGCGCCGATCAGCACGAAGTTGCCGGTCACGTGTGCGGTGAACAAGCCGAACAGCGCGACGAAACTCAGCGTGTCGACGAAGCCGGCCACCGCGGCAAGGATCGTGTCTTCGTGCTTCATCGTGCCGCGCCCGCGTGGATCTCGGCGACGTAGCCGCCCGGGAACTGGACCATCGCCGCGTCACGCCCGTCCGCCGTGTACGACGGCACGAGCACGTTCACGCCCGCGGCCTGCGCCTTCTTCAGCGTCGCGGCCAGATCCGGCACTTCATAGCCGGTCATCTCGTGCCCGTACGGATAAGGCAGATGGCCATCCGTCACGAGCACGGTCATCTTGCCGAAGCCCGACGTGATGCGAATACGGCGATAGGTGTCGTTCGGCCGGCCGATCTCGATGCCGGGCGCCTTGAGATCGTCGGACACCACCTTGCCGTTCGAGAACTTGACGAAATCATGGACGAACTTGCGCACGCTCTGCGGCGACACATACACGCGATTCTCGGGGATCGTCTGCAACGCGTCGTACTTCGGTGCCTGCGTGTGCCAGTAAAGCTGCATCTTCACGCCGCCCGTCCATGCGATCACCGCGTCGCGGCCGATCGGATCGGGGAAGGTGTCGACGATCACTTCCGCGCCGTGCTCGCGCGCCACCTTCATCGCCGCGTCCATGTCGGTGACGAGATACCCCGTGCGCTCCGCGCCGAACGGCCAGGGCGTGGGCGTCTTGAAGCCGAACACGGAGATCGTGCCGGACGGCGTGAAAACGAGTTGCGACATCGTCTGGCTCGGGGTCGGCGTGACCTGGAACACGCCCTGCTTCGACTTGCTGCCGCCGAAGGTCGCGACGAAGCTGTCGGCGAAGCGATCGAAATCCTCGGGCGCCACGTACACGTGCGTCGTGTCGTATTGCGGCCCGACGGCCAGCGTCGGCGTAGCGGCCGGCGGCACGGGCGGCTTCGCATACGCCGCCGGCGCCGCGACGAGGCCGGCGGCGATCGTCAGCGCGAGCAAGGCGGAACGAATCGTTTTCATGACTGGATTTCCTTGTTGTTTCATCGTCATCGAGTGGTACGACCATCTTCGGCCGTGTGCTGCGCATCGGCGAGCAGCGTCGCGAGCACGAGTGCGGCGATCAGCCCGAGATGCTCGAAAAAGCTGTTGAGCGTCATGAAGCGTTCGGCGCCCGTGTGGTTCCAGAAATCGTTCGCCACCACCATCGCGACGAACGTCAGCATGGCGAGGGCGCCGGCGCCGAGCCACGTGAAGCGGCGAAACACCACGCACAGAGAACCGCCGATCTCGACCGCGATCGCGAGCGCCGCCCACAGCGCGGCCGGATGCAGGCCGAAGTGCGCCTGCTCGGCAACCGCGCCGTCGAAATCCAGCGCCTTCGCGACCCCGCCGATCAGATAGGCCGACACCAGCGCGAGTCGCACGAGCGGCAGGACCCAGGGCTGCGCCAGCAGCGCATGGACCCATGCCGGATTGTCGACGCCGCCGCGGTTGGTCGAGGTGGCCATGTCAGACCGCCCAGCACGAACAGCCGAACGCGCCCCAGAAGCCCTTCGCGTCCGACGTCGGCAATGCGCTACCCCACGCGCCCGCGTGCGCATGCTGGTGCACGTTGCACGCGTTCGCGCAACCGCACATCGCGGCGGCGGCCGCACGCTGCAGCGGTGCGCCGCTGCGCTGCGTCGCGCCCCAGCCGCCGTAACCGCCAAACTCGCGCACCGGCGACCAGTCCGGCATCGCGGGCGGAATCGGCGCATCGTGCGATGCGAATGGGCCCGCGCCCCATACGATCTTGCCGCCCACCACGGTCAGCAGCGCGGTCGTGTCGGCGATATCGTCTTCAGCGCACGCGAAGAAATCGCGATCCGGGACCACCAGGTCGGCAAGCTGCCCGACCGAGATACGCCCTTTCTTGCCTTCCTCGTTCGAGAACCACGTCACGTACTCGGTCCACATGCGCAGCGCGGTCTCGCGATCGAGCAGATTGCGTTGCGGATACATGCGCAAGCCACCGACCGTCTTGCCCGTCACGAGCCATGCGAGCGACACCCACGGGTTGTACGACGCGACGCGTGTCGCATCGGTACCGGCCGATACCTTGAGCCCCCTGTCGAGCATCTTTGCGACAGGCGGCGTCGCTTCGGCCGCCTGCGCGCCGTAGCGCTCGACGAAGTATTCGCCCTGGTACGCCATCCGGTGCTGCACCGCGATGCCACCGCCCAGCGCCGCAATCCGGTCCATCGACTTTTCGGAAACGGTTTCCGCGTGATCGAAGAACCAGTTCAGGCCTTCGAGCGGGATATCCTTGTTGACCTTCTCGAACACGTCGAGCGCGCGGCTGATCGTTTCGTCATAGGTCGCATGCATGCGCCACGGCCAGCGGTTCTGCGCGAGCACGCGCACGACACCTTCGAGATCGTCTTCCATCTGCGCCGGCAGGTCCGGGCGCGCGACACGGAAGTCCTCGAAGTCGGCCGCCGAAAACACCAGCATCTCGCCCGCGCCGTTGTTGCGGAAATAGTCGGTGCCGTCGTGATACTTCGTGCTCTTGGTCCAGTTCACGAAGTCTTCCTTCTCCGCGTTCGGCTTCTGCGTGAACAGGTTGTAAGCAATCCGGATCGTCATCTCGCCCGCGTCATGCAGCTTGCGGATCACTTCGTAATCGTCGGGGTAATTCTGCGAACCGCCACCCGCATCGATCACGCCGGTCACGCCGAGACGGTTCAGTTCGCGCATGAAGTGGCGTGTCGAGTTGTACTGGTATTCGAACGGCAGCTTCGGCCCCTTCGCGAGCGTCGCGTACAGGATCGTCGCATTCGGGTTCGCGAGCAAGAGCCCGGTCGGGTTGCCCGCGGCGTCGCGCAGGATCGTACCGCCCGGCGGCTCGGGCGTGTCTTTCGTGTAGCCGACCACGCGCAGCGCTGCCGCGTTCAGCAGCGCACGATCGTACAGGTGCAGGATGAACACCGGCGTATCGGGCGCGGCCGCGTTGAGTTCCTCGATCGTCGGCAGACGTTTCTCGACGAATTGGTGTTCGGTGAAGCCGCCGACCACGCGTACCCACTGCGGCGCGGGTGTAACAGCGACCTGCCGCTTGAGCATCTCCATCGCGACCGCGAGCGACGGCACGCCATCCCAGCGCAGCTCCATGTTGTAGTTCAAACCACCGCGAATCACGTGCGTATGGTTGTCGATCAGACCCGGCAGCACGGTGCGGCCGGCCAGGTCGACGACCTTCGTCGCACGGCCGGCAAGCGGCATGACGTCCGCGTTGCCGCCGACCGCGACGAAACGGCCGTCCTTGATCGCGACGGCGGTCGCGACCGGGTTCGCACGATCGAGCGTCGTGATGCGCCCGTTATGCAGGATGAGATCGGGTTGAGTGTCGGTAACGCTCATCAATGTGTCCTCGATGCAATCAGAAGCCGAGCCAGTGACGGACCGGTGCGACGGCCGCAACGCCGATCAGCATGCCGGCCAGCCCGACCAGCGCAATCAGCGGCGGTGCGGGCGAGCGCACCTTGATCACGCTGTACACGACGCCGATCAACGCGCCAGCGCCCAATGAAACAACATACGATTCCATGTGCTCCCTCCCGACTCGATTAGAATGACCCGCATTGCCGCTCACCCGGGCGCCGTGCACCGGCCGCGCGATCCGCCGCCGACTCCGCTTTGCTTCACTGCCACGCTTCCCACCCATGCAACAACTTCCCGATCTCGAAGCCTGGGCCATCTTCGCGCGCGTCGCGGAGACCGGTTCGTTCGCCAAGGCCGCCGACCTGCTCGGCATCACGCAACCGACCGTGTCGAAAGCGATCGCGCGCCTCGAAAAACGCCTGGGCTCGATGCTGCTGTACCGCACGTCGCGCAAGCTGTCGCTCACGCCGACCGGCGAACTGCTGCGCGATCGTGCGATCCGGCTGCTCGCCGACGCCGAGCTGATCGAAGGCGAGGCATCCGCGCACGCGCTCGAACCGCACGGCCTGGTGCGCGTGAACGCGCCGATGTCCTACGGCCTGTGCAATCTCGCACCGTTGTTGCCCGCGTTTCTCGAGCGTTATCCGCGCGTCGACGTCGACCTCGTGCTGACCGACAACTTCGTCGACATCGTGTCCGGCGGCTTCGACATCGCGATCCGGATCGCCGAACTGAACGATTCGTCGCTGCGAGCACGCCGCCTGTGCGCGGTACGCCGGCCGCTCGTCGCATCGCCCGCCTATCTCGACCGGCACGGCCGGCCGACCCATCCCAGCGAGCTCGACCAGCACGTGTGCCTGACCTACACGAACATCCCGACACCCGAGTACTGGCGCTTTCGTCATACAACATCGGGCGACGAATTCGGCGTGCCGGTGCGCGGGCGCATCCGCGCCAACAACGCCGACGTCCTGTGTCCCGCGCTGATCGCCGGTCACGGTCTCGCGTTGCAGCCGGCGTTCCTGGTGTGGAATGAGTTGCAAAGCGGCGCGCTCGAGGAAGTGATGCATGACTGGAAAATTCCGGATATCAACGTCAACCTCGTCACGCCGCCCGGCATGCTGCGGGCGGCGCGTGTGACGGCCTTGCTCGACTTTCTCGTCGAGCATCTGACACACGCGCCGTGGGCGCTGCCGCCCGTTTGACCCTGCGGCGGCAGGCGGCCCGTTACTTCGCCGGAACCGCCGCGAGCGACTCGTGCGGCGTCGCGGTACGCGGCGCGGTCTTGTGGACCATCGTGTATGCGTAGTCGACACCCATCCCGTACGCGCCCGAGTGTTCCTTCGCGATCGCCATCACGGCGTTGTAGGTGTCGCGGCGCGCCCAGTCGCGCTGCCACTCGAGCGCAACCTGCTGCCACGTGACCGGCACGACGCCGGCCTGGATCATCCGCTGCATCGCGAAGTCGTGCGCGTCCTTCGACGTGCCGCCCGATGCATCGGCGACCATGTAGATCTCGTAGTCGCCTTCGAGCATCGCGCAGAGCGCGAACGTCGTGTTGCAGACTTCGGTCCACAGGCCCGACACGATCACCTTCTTGCGACCGTTCGCGGCCAGTGCGTCGCGCACCTTCTGATCGTCCCACGAGTTCATCGACGTACGTTCGAGCGTCTTCTGGTTCGGGAATACGTCGAGCAGTTCGGGGTAGGTATAGCCCGAGAAGCTGTCGCTTTCGACCGTCGTGATCGTGGTCGGGATGTTGAATGCCTTCGCGGCCTTGGCGAGCCCGACGACGTTGTTCTTCAACGTCTGGCGATCGATCGACTGCACACCGAATGCCATCTGCGGCTGCTGGTCGATGAAGATCAACTGGCTGTTCTGGGGAGTGAGGACTTCAAGCTTGGGGTTGCTCATGGCGCGAATCATCCTTTGGACAGGAAACGTTTAAGGCTTGCCTCGACCGGGATGGCAGAGGAGCCGGCTGTGCGTTGCCCCGGATTTGCGTCTTCCGGTTGCAGCCATTTAATCGGAAAAGTCGCGGAGTGAACATCCAAGAAACGGAATGGATCGAATTCCGAAAGAGGGGTCTCTTCAAGGGCTATCCGCCCTTTTTTTCCGCACGTAAACCCGATACGCTTCCAGCACATTGAAGGCGCGCCCTTCGCCCCGATCAGCCTACCACGAGAGGTTTTCATCATGAAACCGTATTTTCTGTCGCTGTTCGCCGGCATCCTCGCCGGCGTCATCTATGGCGCACTCGGCGTGAATTCGCCAGCGCCGCCGATCATCGCGCTCGTCGGCCTGCTCGGCATGCTGGCCGGCGAGCAGATCCTGCCGCTCGCGCGCCGGATGCTGTCCGGCTACCGGCTGAATACCGCATGGCGCGACGCGCAGTGCAGCCAGCACATGTTCGGCACGCTGCCGGGCGGTGCCGCAAACGACCGCAAGCCGTCGTGATGCAAGGCTCATGACCAACGTCGAACTGTTTCATTACCTGCTGCTGTTGATCTGCGGCGCAGGCGCGCTCACGTGGCTCGCCGAACGCATCTCGATTCCACCGGCCGTCGTGCTGCTGCTCGGCGGCTGCGTGGTCGCGATCGCCGGCAAGCGCGTGCCCGACATGGACCCGGCACTGCTGCTCGCGGCCGTGCTGCCGCCGCTGCTGATGTCGAGCGGGTTCTACACCGCGTGGAAGGAATTCCGGCAGGAGCTCGCATCGATCGCGTCGCTCGCGCTCGGCGCGGTGGCGTTCACGACCGTCGCGGTCGCGGTGGCCGTGCATGCGGCCAACCCGTCGCTGCCGTGGGCCGCGTGCTTCACGCTCGGCGCGATCGTGTCGCCGCCCGACGCGGTCGCCGCCAAGGCGATCCTGCAGCGCCATCCGCTGCCCGCGCGGCTCGTCGCGGTGCTCGAAGGCGAAAGCCTCGTCAACGACGCATCGGGCCTGCTGCTGTACCAGATGGCCGTGTCGGCCGCGCTCGCCGTGTCGATCACGACCGCGAGCGCCACCGGCCTGTTCTTCTCGCTCACGTTGATCGGCATCGCGGTCGGCCTCGCCTGCGGCCATGCGATGTGCTGGGTGCTGCCGCGCCTGCGCGATCCGATGCTCGGCATCGTCGTGACCTTCGCGATGGCGTGGGGCAGCTACGGGATCGCTGAAGCCGTCGACGGCTCGGGCGTGTTGTCGGTCGTCACCTGCGGCCTGGTGCTCGGCGTGCGCCAGCATCGCGTGTTCGACGCCGACATGCGGATCAAGGCGAAGGCAACGTGGGAAGCGATCGTGTTCGTGCTCGACGCGCTTGTGTTCATCCTGATCGGTCTCGCGCTGCACGCGATCCTCGCGCGCGTGAACCACGAAGGCGCGGTGCTGATGGCCGGCCTGCGCGTCGCGCTGCCCGCGACGGCCGCCGCGATTGGCGCGCGCGTCGTGTGGGTGTTCGTCGCGATGTGGCTGCCGGGCCGCCTGCGCGCGCCGCGCGCGGGCCACGCACCGTGGTCGTGGCGCGAGGCCATCGTGCTCGGCTGGTCGGGCATGCGCGGCGTCGTGAGCCTCGCGGCCGCGATCGCGCTGCCGAGCAACTTCCCCGGCCGCGACCTGATCCTGTTCAGCACGTTCCTGCTGATCATCGCGACGCTCGTCGTGCAGGGCGGCACGCTCGCGCCGCTGATCCGCGTGCTGAAGCTGCGCCCTGCCGCACGTCACACGATGTCCGAGCACGCGGTGCGCGCGCATACGTTCGGCGCGGCGCTCGCCGAACTCGATGCGCGCGAGCAACGCGGGTCGGATCTCGAACGCCAGTCGCTCGACCGCCTGCTCGCCGAATACCGCAACCGCGTCACGTTCAACGAACGCGCGCATCGGCAAGGCGCCGCACCGGCCGGCGTGCGCGCGCGCATGCTGCGCGTCGAACTCGAACTCGTCGGCGTGTCGCGCCAGGCTTTGCTCGACCTGCATCGCGACGGCAAGGTCGACGATGCCGTGCTGCACCGGATCGAATCGGAGCTCGATTTCGAGGAACTGCGGCTGCAGCGGCTGCTCGAACCGTAACGTCCGGCCCCGCCGCCGGCCCTCCCCCTTTACCCTATGGAACTGCAATGAGCGAACTGTCCGTCGAAGCGAGCATCGGCTCGGTCGATTTCCTCGTCCACTTCAGCGATGGCGTGCACCAGTGGCGCGCCGACGAACCGGCGTCGCTCGGCGGCGGCGATGCGGCACCGACGCCCGTCGCGCTGCTGCTGTCGAGCCTCGGCGCATGCACCGCGATCACGCTGAAGATGTACGCGCAACGCAAGGGCTGGCCGCTCGCCGAAGTGCACGTAAAGCTCGCGCACGAATCGGGCAGCGCGGGCAGCACGATCGTGCGCCGCATCACGCTCGACGGCGAGCTGACCGGCGAACAGCGCGAGCGCCTGCTGCAGATCGCGAACGCGTGCCCGGTTCACAAGATCCTCACGCATCCGATCACGATCGACACGGCGATCGCCTGACGCTTTCCGCATCGACCACGAGAATCCCCACCATGTCCGCATCGATCAAGACCCTGCTCACGCCGCGCGAAAGCGACATCGGCAACCTCGTCGTGCGCCGCGTGCTCCCCGCGCGCGCCGCGCGCCTCGTCGGCCCGTTCATCTTCTTCGACGAAATGGGCCCGGCCGTGCTGCCGGCCGGCCGCGGCATCGACGTGCTGCCGCATCCGCACATCGGGCTCGCGACCGTCACCTACCTGTTCGACGGCTCGCTGATGCATCACGACAGCCTCGGCTTCCGGCAGAAGATCGTGCCGGGCGACGTGAACTGGATGACGGCCGGCCGCGGCATCGTGCATTCGGAACGCTCGCCCGACGAAGACCGCCCGCACGATCAGCCGGTCCACGGGATCCAGACCTGGGTCGCGCTGCCGGTCGAGCATGAAGACACCACGCCCGCATTCGTTCACCACGCGGCCGACACGCTGCCGTCGTTCACGCGCGACGGCGCGAACGTGCGCGTGATCGCGGGCACCGCGTTCGGGCTCACGTCGCCGGTCGCCGTGTTCTCGCCGACTCTTTATGCGTATGCGGAATTCACGCCGGGCGGGCAACTCGCGCTCGATGCAGAACACGACGAGCGCGGCGTGTATCTCGTCGACGGCGATCTCACCGTCGACGGCACGCCGCTCGCTCCCGCGACGATGGCCGTGCTCGAACCGGGCGCGACCGTGGCGCTCGCCAGCGCGAACGGCGCGCGCGTGATGCTGCTCGGCGGCGCACACCTGCCGGGCGAGCGGTTCATCGAATGGAATTTCGTGTCGAGCACGCGCGCGAAGATCGACGCCGCGCGTGCCGCGTGGGCCGATCAGACGTTCGGCAAGGTGCCGGGCGAAGAGAACGAATGGACGCGCCAGCCAGAACGCAAGGCGCACTAGGCAATAGGCAGATCGCCCGCAACGACGCGACGGCCGGCATGCATGCCGGCCGTCGTGCGTTTACGGCTTCAATCCCATCAATTTCGCAAGCGTCGGCCAGCGGTCGAGCGACTCGATAAACGCGCGGCGCGCCTGTTCGTCGACATAACGTTCGGGATCGAGCGCGGGCAGATGCCGCGCGAGACCGCGCACGTCGTTCGGCTGCGACAGGCGATCGCCGTCGCCATCGCCGGGGGGAATTACTGTTCGTCGATCCATACGCCGTCCGGAGTTTTCACCGCGTAGCCCGCGGCCGTCTGCATCGTCACCGTGCCTTCGTTCTCGCCGACCATGCGCGTGCGCGGCAGGTCCGCCGCGTATTGCGCGAGCGTCGTGCCCGGCTTGAACGGGCTGTTCGACACCAGGTTCGACATCAACTGCGACAGCGCGAGGAAGCTGGCCGGCTGGTCGATCACGGTCGTCGCGCCGTGGTTGCCCGCGAAGCCGACGAGCCGCACACCGACCGGCCCGTGCACGACGCGCGGCGTCGGGATTTCGCGCAGGCCCGCAACCTGGTTCTTGTCGCCGCGCAGCGCGGCGCCGTGCTCGGGCACGAACACGATCACCGCGCGGCGGCCCGACTGCGCGATCAGGTCGGCGAGCCGGTCGAAATCGTTCATCAGCTTCGTCGCGCGCTGCGGATACGAGTCGATGCTCGTCAGCGAGCTACCGACGACCCGGTTGCCGTCATGCAGGCTGATCGTGTTGTAGTACAGCGCGACCGGCCCCGGCACCGACGCGCGCTGCGCGTACCAGTTCGCGAGCGTCGAATAGTCGTCCTTGATCGCCGAGCCGTCGAACGCGTGCATCGCGACGGGCGCGGCCGTATTCGAGATCATCGGCGCATCGGCCACGCCGATGTTGTCGTGGATCACCTGCAGGAAGTTGTCGAAATGGCCGTCGTGGTTCAGCAGCGACTGCACCGAGTAGCCGGCGCGCGCCAGTTGCGAGAACAGGTAGCACTGCTGCTGCGCGGGCTTGTACAGGTCGGCATGCGCCTCCTGTCCGCAGCTCGCGCGCAGCACGCGGATCGCCGCCGGGCCGCTGTAGCTCGCGGCCGTGCTGAAGTTCGTGAACAGGTAGTCGAAGTGGTTCAGCATCGGATGGTTGCGCACCTTCGCCGCATCGAGGTCGTCCCACGACAGCGAGCAGACGTGCAGCACGATCACGTCGAACTGCGCGGCCGGATCGTTGCCGAGATGGCCGAACGCGACCTGCCGCTGCGACTCCTGGGCGCGGAACGTCGCGAGCGCCGCGTTGTGGTCCTCGGGCTGGTCGGCGCGCGTGGCATCCGTCAGGTTCGCCTGCTGCTGGGCCGGCGCGACGACGCGCGCCATCAACCCGCTGCCGGCCTGCCACACCGGCATCACGATCAGCACCGCCATCACGAACGTCGCGACGCGCAACCAGCGGTTGACGATGAAATAGACGATCAGCGCGCCGACGACCGTCAATACCAGCAACGGCGGCAGCAGGCGCGGCAGCAGCTCCATCCAGTAGTCGAGGCGGAACGTGCTCACTTCGCGCGCGGCGTCGACGAGACGCGCGAGCGGCGGCGCATGCATCTCGCGTGCGAGCAGCGGCACCGCGATCGCGATCGCCACGACCTGCCGGACGATGCGCCACGCGCGCTGCCGGATCGGCGCGCTCGCGACGAGCGCCACCGCGAACGCGAGGTTCGCGAGCCAGAACGGCTGCAGGTGCCCGGTCGCGAACAGCGCGAACTTCAGGATGAAATACAGATTCCAGAACGTCATCTAACCCACTCCATGATGAGCGCCGCGTCAGTCGCGCGCCCGATCGAGTTTCGGCGCCAGCATGGCCAGCAGGCCACGCGCCGCGCCCTTCCACATTCGCACATTGCCGTCCAGGCCGATACGCAACACCTCCTTCAGCCCGCCGAGCGGCGTGTCGAGGCGTTCGCCCTCGTGCCAGTCGAGCCAGGCATCCGCGCGGCCGAACGTGCACTGCACGAGCTGGCGCTCCTGTTCGAGCGTCAGTTCCTCGAAGCTCAAGCCGACATGCGTCGGCGTCACGCGGGTCACGCGCACCGGGAACGGGAACGCACGATCGCCGCGCGTCACGCACACCGTCAGCGTGTCGCCGACGGCGAGCGGCAGGCCCGGCACCGCTTCGAGGCCGAGACCGCCGGTCGAGTAGTCGCTCGTGAAGCATGCGGCCGTCGACCCGTCGGGCAGCAGCAGCATGGCCGGCACGCGCATCGCGATCCGGTGCGTGACGCGCACCTGCTTGGTCTCGCGCGCGACGGCCAGCGCCGCGCCGAGCATCGCGAGGTTGTACACGGTCCAGCCGAGCGTGATCAGGATCGTCGACGCCTCGTCGCCCTGATCGGCCACCAGCCGCCACAGGCCGGCGGCGATCGCGAGCACGTTCACCCCGAACAGCACGAGATACGGCTTCGACGTCGACCAGTCGACGTAGCCTTCGTCGATCTTGCCGCCCTTGTCGGTCACGTTGAACTTGCCATGCTTCGGGCTGAAGAACGCGACCGTGGTCGGCAGTGCGATGTACCACGCGAGCACCGATTCGTAGACCTCGGCCCAGAACGAATGACGATAGCGCCCCTGCATCCGCGAGTTCGCGACGTTCGCGAGCACGAGGTACGGAATCACGTAGCTCGCGAGCGCGAGCGACGACGCGTTGATGAAGTACAGGTGGAAGAACAGGTAAGCGAGCGGGATCGTCAGGAACACCAGCCGCGGAATCCCGTAGAAGAAGTGCAGCATCGCGTTGCCGTAGCAGATCCGCTGGATCAGGCCGAGCCCGCGCCCGAGGAACGGATTGTCGATGCGGAAGATCTGCGCCATCCCGCGCGCCCAGCGCGTTCGCTGCTTCACGTGGCCGGCGAGGCTTTCGGTCGCGAGGCCGGCCGCCTGCACGGTCGGCAGGTACGCCGACGTATAGCCGCGCCGGTGCAGCTTGAGCGCCGTGTGCGCATCCTCGGTCACGGTTTCCACCGCGACGCCGCCGACCTCTTCCAGCGCGCTGCGCTTGAGCACCGCGCACGAGCCGCAGAAGAACGTCGCGTTCCACAGGTCGTTGCCCGACTGCACGAGCCCGTAGAACAGGTTGCCCTCGTTCGGGATCTCGCGGAACGTGCCGAGGTTGCGCTCGAACGGATCGGGCGAGAAGAAATGGTGCGGGGTCTGCACGAGCGCGCACTTCGGATCGCGCAGGAACACGCCCATCGTCGTCTGCAGGAACGAGCGCGTCGGCACGTGATCGCAGTCGAAGATCGCGATGTATTCGCCGTGCGTCTTCGGCAGCGCGCGGTTGATGTTGCCGGCCTTCGCGTGGCGGTTGTCGTCGCGCGTCACGTAGTCGATGCCGGCCTCGCGCGCGAACGCCTCGAATTCGGGGCGCTTGCCGTCGTCGAGCAGGTACACGCGCAGCTTCGCGCTCGGCCAGTCGATGCTCTGCGCGGCGAATACCGTCGGCTTCACGACCGACAGCGGCTCGTTGTAGGTCGGGATGTAGATGTCGACGGTCGGCCAGGTGTCGGGATCGTCGGGCAGCGGCACGATCGGCCGGTCGAGCGGCCATGCGGTCTGCACGAAGCCGAGCAGCAGGATCATCCACGTATAGGCTTCGGCGCCGTACAGCAGGTAGCCGGCGATAGCCTCGAGCGGGCTGCGGAAATCGAGCGTCTGCGTCGTGCGCCACCACACGTAGCGCACCGTCGCGAGCAGCGCCAGCGACGCGAGCGCGAGCGTCGGCAGATGGCCCGGCAGGCGGCGCAGCGCGAGTGCCAGCACCGCGACGATCGCGAAGAACGCGAACTGCGCGCCGGGCATCAGCGGCGACATCCCGGCCGCGGCCCAGAGCAGCGCGCCGGCCACGAGCAGCAGCGGTGCGAGCCAGCGGCGCCGGCCGACGCCGTTCGCGCGTGCATCGAGCCAGCCGCCCCAGCGCACCCACGGCAGGCGTTCGAGCA
This sequence comes from Burkholderia cepacia, assembly GCF_029962485.1. Taxonomy (NCBI): domain Bacteria; kingdom Pseudomonadati; phylum Pseudomonadota; class Betaproteobacteria; order Burkholderiales; family Burkholderiaceae; genus Burkholderia; species Burkholderia cepacia. The sequence goes on along the minus strand of NZ_CP073637.1, from coordinate 1,488,218 downwards.
ACGCGTCGATGCGCCGGCCGACCGCGCGCCCGGCCACGTAGACGGGCACGACGGTCTTGTCGAACCACGCAAGCGGATCGCGCGCGGGCCGGCCATCGGCTGCGCGCGGCGCGCGCACGATCGCGCGCCACAGCCATTCGCGCGGACTGAGTGGCTGCAGCACGCCCCAGTCGTGCGCGAGCCGCAGGAACGCGACGCGCACCCAACGGCGCACGTGATCGGGCCGGCCGGGCCGCGGCGCGTGGAAGAACAGCCGCACGAGCCAGTCGACCAGTGTGCGCTCGGCCGGCAGCCCGATGCCGCGTGCGCACCAGTCGGCCACACGGCGGCCGAGCGTGCGCAGCCGCGGCGCGAACGCGGGCTTCATCGCGCCGCTCCGGTGCGGCCCGCGGCGACGGCCGTCAGCCACGCATGAACCCAGTTCGCGATGCCGTTCAGGTCGTGCGACACCTGCGAATACGGCGCGTCGTCGAAGATCCAGCTGCCGCGCGCGAGCGCTTCGGGCACCGCCGCGTCGACGTGGATCCGCTGTTCGAGCATCGATGCCGGCCCCGCGACCGCGCGCAGCATCGCGAGCGCGTCGCGCTGCATGTCGCGTGCCGGATTCAGCCGGTTCACGACGATCTGCAGTTCACCGGCGCCGGCCCGGAGCGCACCGAGCCGCGCGGCCGTCGTCGCGCAGGCGGTCGGCTCCGGCGGCACGACGACGAGCGTCAGGTCCGCGCGGCGAATCGCCTGCTCGGCCTGCGGCGACGGATAGCGTGCGGTGTCGACCAGCACGACGCCCTCGGCCGGCAGCGCAATCTCGTCCAGCGCGCGCGACAACCATGCGGGATCGGCCACGAGCCGCGCATCGCATGCGGCGGCATCGGCGGCATCGACTTGTCCGTACGGCACGAACAGCACGCCGTCGGCATTGCGCCACGTATGCGCATGCCACGGCTCGGCGCCGCCGAGCACGCTTTGCGCGAGACCGTGTTCGGCCAGCGTGTCGAGGCCAAGCGTCGCGCCCATCAGGTTCTGCGCATCGAATTCGACGGCGACGACCGGCCGTCCGCGGCGCGCAAGCAGCACCGCGAGCGCGGCGGCAAGCGTCGTGCGGCCCGCGCCGCCGGTCGTCGACGTAATGGCGATCGTCTTCATCGTGCCGCCTTGTTGCCGCCAACGGCGCCGGGCAGCAACCGGCCACGCAACGCGACCGGCACGAGTTCGCACGGCACCGCGTCGTGCCGGTCGATCCCGCGCGGCGCATGGAAGCCGCGGCCGATGCCGAGGTGCTGCGCGATGATCCACACCGGCACCGCGATCACGATGCCGCCAATGAAACCGATGACGAGTGCGGCAATCATGCGCGCTCCTGCTTGCGCAGCGGCATCGCGCTGCGGGTAGCGCCGCGCGCACGCGCGGCGGGAATGACGGGATGCGGCGCCGGTGCGTCGACGGCTTCGGGCGCCGGCGTCGCACCGATCGCCTCGAGCGCGACGATCGCATCGATTTCCGCGATCGCCTCGCTTGCTTCGGCCGGGCTCACGCCGAGCTCGGCGCCCGCGGGCGGCGTGCGCACGCCGCCGGCCAGGCGCGTCGCCGCGAACAGGTCACTGTAGTCGGCGATCGGCGCGCGGCGGTTCTCGGCCTTCAGCGCGTCGAGCTCGGTGTCGATGCTGCCCTGCCCGAGGCACACGACGCGATCGGACAGCGTGTCGACCGGAACGTCGAAGATCCGCGCGAGCGCATCGTCGGCGTCGACCGGCTCGCACGCGAACAGGAACACGAACAGATGTCCGGGGTCGGCCGTCACGACGTCGCCCGCGCGGCGCGGGTGGCATTGCCGCAATGCGTCGACATGCGACACGCCAGGCAGCAGCGTGATCTTCGCGAGCGTGTGCGGCAGCGCGAGCACGGCGCCGCGATCGAGCACCGCGCGAATACGCAGGCAGAACGCGCCTACCGGCAGATAGCCGAGCACCGAATCGCCGAGCGCGGCCGCGAGCGCCGCGCGATAGTCGGGCGCGACGGGCCGCGCGTAGAGCTGGCCGCGCAGCGCATGCACGGCCGCCTGCATCCGCGAGACCGGCAAATCGCGCGCGACGACGCGGTTCGCGCCGACGCTCAGCACGAGCATCTCGAACTGCTGGCGCAGCACCTCGCCGCGTTCGACGACCGCGATCTTCAGCGCGCCGCCGCATTGCCGGCGCAACGCATGCACGTCCGCGCACAACGCTTCGAGCTGCGCATGCGAACGGAACGCGAGCACCGCGGTCGCGGCCTGGGCATGCGCGCACGCCGCGACGACGGCCGCGTTGTCTTCGACGATTTCCCAGTCGGCAGGCGCGCGATTCGTGCCGTCGAGCACCGCACGGCTGACGACGACACGATCCTCGTCGCTCGCGAGCTTCATCCGGTGCGCCGATTCGGTCGCGCCGCCATCGACGCTCGCGGACAGCCGGCCGCCCGGCGCAAAGCGCAGCGGCCGCACTTCCCCGGCCGCAAGCGTGTCGCCCGCCCGCCAGAAATCGACGACCCACAGCAGTTCGCCGTGCGTGCGCTGCAACTGCGCGACGCCCGAACAGATACCGTGGAAGCCGCTGCGCGGCGTGCGGTCCGCATCGCGCACGAACGGCGCATCGTCGGTGCGCACGTCGTCGCCCGCCCGCGCGGACTCAGGATCGAGCAGCAGCACGAGCGCGATCCGGCGTGTCCGGCACCAGTCGGCCAGTGCGTGTGCTTCATCCGCGAGCGCGACCGGGTCGTCCCAGCTGAACCAGCGCTGCGCGCCTTCGACGAAATACAGCGAACGCGCGCGGAAACCGTAGCGCTTCATCGCACGCAGGCCGCCGGTCAGCCGCGCGAACGGGCCCGGCGCCGCGCGGCGCGGTGCGTCGGCGGTTACGCCCGTACCGTCACCCGTGGCCGGCTCGGCCGCCGGCGGCATCGCCAGCACGTTCAGGTTGCGCGGCCAGCCGGCCGGCTGCGCGCCGCCTGAGAAACCGAGCGATTCCATCTGGCCGGCGACGCGTACCGCATCGCGCGCGAGCACGACCGTCACGTCGCGCGTACGTGCCTGTCGCGCGCTTTCCCAGACGAGCGCGTCGCACGCCGGCGTGCCGCCGGCCGCGTAGATCGCGTACAGGCCGCCCGCCTCCAGTTGCGTCCATGTGTCGGGCAGGCCGTCGATCGCGAGCCGGCTCAGCGGGCCGACGCGGCCGCCGGCCGGCCCCATGCGCAGCAACGCGCGCAGGCGGCCCGGCAAGCCGGCGGCGCCGAGCACGGGACGGGTGGCATCGAATTCCGTATTCACGCGTTCCCCTAGTAATCCGAATAAAGCCGTACCGGCGTCGGCGTGACGAGCCAGCTACGCTGCGCGCGTGCATCGAACGCATAGCGCAGGTACACAAGCGCCGAACTCGGCGCATAGTCGTGCGACCGGTCGATCTGCAGTTGCGCGCCGACGCTCAGGTGCGGATTCACGCGGTACTCGACGATGCCGTTGAAGCCGTACGAGAACGACACGCCGCGCGTCGAGCTGCCCGCGTACACGAACCCGGCCGCGACCTGCTCGGCCCGCTGGCCCGAGAACGTCGGGTAGTACAGCGAATCCTTCTCGTAGCTGTTCGAGATCCCGCCCGTGAAGGTCAGGTCCCACGACAGCGCGTCGCGCCGCCCCGCCCATTCGATCGGCACGCCGAGCGACAGGTAGCGCTGCGGGCTGTAGTAACCGCCCTGCCCGTACGTGTAGTAGCGCAGGTTCTGCGCGTAGTGCCACGCACTGCCGACGAGACCGGTGTTGACCTTCATCGTCGCGCGTTCGTACACGGGCACCGTGAAGCCGGTGCGCAGCGTGACTTCCGCGTTGCGTTCGACATTGCGGCCGGACAGCACGCCCGCGCCGAGTTCCGCGAACAGGTTGGTGCGGCCGACGTCGACCGACGCGCGCAGGTTCACGCCGTCGCGGCGCACGCCACCCCAGACCGCGCCCGTCCACGGGTCGCGCATCCCCGCGTACGACAGCACGCTGCTCGTTTCCGGCCGCCGCGACGCATTCACGGTGAAACTCGCCGGGCCCGCGTCGAAGCGGTAGCGTACGCCGCCGACCAGGTAATGCACGGGGAAGCCGAGCGGCGACGTGCCGAGATCGAAGCGCCATGCGTCCGTGCGATAGCCGGCGCCGAGCGCGACGCCCGTCATCGACTGGTGCAGCGAGCCCGGCGGATTCGCGATCAGCGCGGCGGCCGGCTGATTCAACTGGAACGGAGGCGGCAGCCCGTTCTGTGCCCTGAGCGCCGCGTAGGTCCCGAACGTCTGCAGCGAATAGGCGTTCGGGTCGCTCGTGTCGAGCGTGCCCGGATCCAGATGGACGGTGTCGATCTGGGCGAACACATGCCCGTCGTAGCGGATCGGCATCTGCACGTAGATCGGCACCTGCTGCGCGCGATACGACGAAATGCCTTCGTCGCCGGACTTGTACGAGGGCATCCAGCCGGTCTCGATCTCCGGGTTCCGCCGCTGCTCGAGATCCGCGAACGCGGCCTGCGCGGGCGTCAGGCCGTCGCGGCCCGGGCTCACGCCCGCCGTGCGCTCCTGCGACCGCGACAGCCGGTACAGCGACGCCGCGTCGTCATAGCGGCCCTGTGCCTCGGCCACGCGCCCGGCCGCGACCGTCACGTCGGCGCGCTCCGGGTACGCGGCATGCAGCCGTCCGGTCACCTGCGCGGCCTCGTCGGAGCGGCGCAGCGCGTTCAGGCGGCGCACGGCCGACAGTTGCGTGTCGACGTCGTCGTCCGGCGTGCGTGCGAGCACGGCCTGCACACGTGCGAGCGCCGCCGCACGGTTGCCGCTGCCCTCGTCGATCCGCGCGAGCGCGAGCTGCGTATCGGCGTCGTCCGGCGTGCGCGCGACGACCGGCGCGAGCGCGTCGCGCGCCGCACCGTAATGGCCCTGCGCGCGTTCGAGATCGGCCAGTTCGAGCGCGTAGCGCTTGTCCGCGCGGCCGGCCGGGCTCGCGCGATCGAGCAGCTGGCGCGCCCGTGCATAGTCCTGCTGAGCGATCGCATCGTCCGTCTGCCGCAGCACGAGCCGCAGCGACTGGTCCTCGAGCCGCGCGGTCTGGGCGGGCGTCAGCGACGGTTCGCGACGCAGCGCGTCGAGCCACGCGGCGAGCGCATCGTCGCGCCCCGCGCTGCCGAGCAGATCGCCATAGCGCAGCCGCACGTCCGCATCGGCTTCGCGCGGATGCGCGACGATCCAGTCGTGCAGCGGCGCGAGGCCGCGCTCGGGTTCGCCCGCGTCGATCCACTGCGCGCCGATCGCGGCGAGCATGTCGGGATCGTCCGGCGCGCTGGCCTGTGCATGCGCGAGCGATGCCGCGAACGCGGCGCGGTCGCCGCGCCCGAGCGCGCCGCGCGCGTCGGCCAGCATGCCTTCGGCGTCGAGCTTGCGCGCGAGCGCGCGCATCCCGTCGGAACGGTGCGCGTCGTCGACGGGAGCCAGCGCGGCCTGCGCGCCCGCGATATCGTCGAGCGAATTGCGGTACAGCGCAGTCGCGTAACGCATCTCGGGCGTATCGCTTTGCGCGAGCCCGTCGTCCATCACCGTGCGGCCGAGCTGCGGCAGCCCCATGTCGCGATAGAGGCGCGCGAGCGCGAAGCGCGTCCACGGCACGTCGGGCGCCGCGCGCACGGCCGCCTCGTAGCGCTGCGCGGCGGGCCCGCGTTCGCCCTTGTCCGCAAGCGCGCGCGCCTGGCTCGCGAGCAGATCGGCGCGCAGGCTGTCGAGCGCGCGGCGATCGTCGCGGCCCGTCACGCGCCCTTGCAGCGCGTCGAGCAGCGGACCGATCCGGTCCGCGCGGCCGGTGTTTTCATACAGCGTCGCCGCGCCACGCACGGCCGACGGGCTCGGCGAACGCGCGGCCAGCAACTCGTGCAGCAACGGCTCCGCGCGCGCCCAGTCGCGCTGCGCGAGCAGCGCATCGGCAAGCTGCAGCTTCGCGTCCGGGCTGTTCGGCTGCATGGCAAGCGCCGCACGCGCCGCACGCTCGGCATCCTGCGGCCGCCCCGCGGCAGCCGCCGCGCGCCCTTGCGCGAGCAGCCCCCAGAATTGCGCGGTACGCGTCAGGCTTTGCCACTTGCCGCGCTGGTCGGTCGCGAGCGTTGCCGCCCGCGCGAACAGCGCGCGCGCCTCGTCGTGCCGCCCTTCGCGCAGACGCAACAGGCCGAGCCCGCCGACCGCGTCGGCGTCGTCGGCCCGCGCACGCGCGGCGCGGGCGAGCAACGGATCGGCGGCCGCCAGATCGCCGCGCTCGAGCGCCTGCAGGCCGCGCTGCTGCGCGATGTAGTCGGGATTGCGTTCGAGCCGGCGCTGCGCGTCGCGACGGCTGTCCAGTTCGGCCACGCGGCCGCGGAATTCGGTGTCGTCCGGCACGAGCGCGAGATACGCCTGCAGCGCATCGAGATACGCGGGATCGTTGCCGGTCAATTGCAGCACGCGCCGCCACAGCGACATCGCCTCCGTATGGTCGGCGTCGTCACGCTTCGCGAGCGACCAGGCGATCCGGTTCGCTTCCGCACGCGTGTCGGCATGCTGGTTCAGCAGCCGCGCCAGCGCCATGGCCGAGCTGGTGTCCTGCGGATCGGCCGCGATCGTGCGGCGCAGCGCGGCGATCGCCGACTCGCGCCCGCCCGGCGCATTCGCGAGGATCTCGTAATACTCGGCGCCGAGCGCGCCCGACGGCGCACCGTTCGGAAACAGCGCGACGATCCGCCGGGCCGCCTCGTCGGAGCGGCCGCTGCGCGCGAGCAGGCGGATCTGCGCCATCTCGCCGCGCCCGCTGGTCGCCACTCGGTATTCGTCGGCCACCCGCCGTGTGGCGGGCGCATTAGGCGACTGCGCCTGCAGGCGCGCGAGCGACGCCTGTGCGCCCTTCGCATCGCCCAGCCGCAGCAGCACGCGGACCTGTTCGGCCAGCAGTTCGGGATCGCCCGGCGCGATCAGCAGCCCCTTGCGCAGCGCGTCGCGCGCGAGGTCGTCGCGATGCTTGACGCCCCACATCCGCGCGGTGTCGAGCTGGCGCTGCGCATCGGCGGAAGCGGATGCTGCCCGCGCGGCAGTCTTCGGCATCGCCGTGTCGGATGCGGTGCCCGGTGCGGCCGCACATACCGACGACGCGAGCCACGCAAAGCCCGCGACATGCGGCGCGGCGCGTTTCAGCGGGCGGCGCACGAGCGGCCTCCCCAGCGCGTGTCGAGCGTGCCGTCCGCGCCGAACGTGTAGCGCCCGTCGCGCCAGCCGAGGCCGAACAGCGTCAGCACGCTCGTGTAATAGCCGGGCGGCGACTGGCGCGCAAGCGTATCGACGCGGGCCGCCTGCGCATCCGCGAGCGCACGCTGGCCGCGCGCGTCGAGGAACGGCACAGCCGCCGCCGAAAACCCGCCGTTGCCGTCGTTCGGCCCCGCGACACCTGTCGTCGTATCGACCTTCTCCGGTGGCGCGCCATGCGCGGCAATGTAGTCGGCGAACGGCGCGAAGCGCGCGAGCAGCGGCGCGGCCAGCGGATCGGCACGGTCGAGCATGCCGGCCCACAAATACACGCGGATCGCGTTGTACGCGCTTTCCGCGTGCGTCTCCGGATCGGGGCCAAAGCCCGTGCCTGCGCGATACAGCGCCCAGTCCGGCGAGAAGCCTTTCGGTGCGGTGTCGAGCAGCACGCGCCCGGTGCTGGAGACCAGCGCGGCCCAGCGCCGGTCGTCGGGCAGGCGCGCGCCGAGCGCGCGGATCACCTGCGGCGGCGAATAGCTCGGATTCACGCGGAACTGGCCATTGGCGAGCTTGAAACCGGTCGGCCCCGGCAGCAGCGTGAGGCCGAGGCCCGGCACGGTAGCCGTCTCGTCGTCGAGCACGCGCTTCGCGAGCAGCGCGCCGCGCGCCGTATAGCTGCGCTCGTGCCACAGCCGTCCGGCCTCGACGAGTGCATACGCGATCCACAGATCGGCGTCCGACGCCGCGTTGGCGTCGAGCACGCGCCACGCGCCGTCGGGCGCCCGGCCCCACAGCCACGCCGGCAGGTGCGCGCTCAGGTCGCCCTGCGCGAGGTTGTTCTCGGTCCATGCGAGGATCGTGTCGAACATGCGCCGGTCGTTCGCGACCAGCGCGAAGAAAAGTCCATACGCCTGCCCCTCCGACACCGTGCGCGAATCGGCCGAGCCGACGTCGACCACGCGGCCGTCGGCCGAGATGAAATCGCGCTTGAACGCGTCCCAGCGCGGCCACGCCGCACTGCATGCCGCATCGGGCGCGGTGGCGCCCGCGGCCTGCGCGCGCGTGGCCAGGCCGGCCGCCGCGCACGTCACCGCAAGCGCCAGCGCGAGTGTCGCGCCGACACGCCGCGCCGGCCGCGCTGCCCGTCGCTTCGTCATAACCCGCGCCATCCGTCACATCCCCCGTCGACGCGCGGCGATTCTCTGCAGCACGCTGAACACGCCGAGCGCGAGCAGCAGCCCCGCGACGACGCCGACCGCGCCGAGCGCGACCGGATGCCGTGCCGCATGCGTCCACACGCGTGCATACCACGGCACGAAACCGACCACGTAGGGCTCGCCGACACGCAGGCTGTCGACCTGCCCCGGCCGCACCACCGCGAGGTCGCCCTGCAGTTGCGACACGAGGCCCGGGTTCTCGAACACGTTGAGCAGATCGCCGAGGCGCGGCTGATCGGTCGCCGTCAGCGCGACGACGCTGCGGCCGCGGCTGCCCGGCAGTTCGAACCCGGCGAGCGCCGCGAGCGGGCCCGTCTGTTCGATATGCGCGCCACCGTCGGCAAGACCGACGCCGTTGCGCCAGCGTTCCTTCACCGTGAACGCGACGCGCGTGGCGCCGTCGCCGCCCGCACCGCCCTGCTCGCCGAACGCGAGCGGCAGCGCCGAGCGCCAGCGCGCGAGCAGCGGTGACGCGGGCGAGCCGTCGATCACGAGCAGATCCTTGCTGCCCGCCAACGCGGCCACGTCGCCCGGTCGCGCGACCTGCACGCGCAGCGCCGGGAAGCCGGTCCATTCGCCCATGTGGCCAAGCATCGTCAGGTAAGCCTCGAGCTCCTGCGGCGACGGCCGGTCAGGCATCACGACGGCCGTCTGCGACAGATCGGCGAAGCGCGTGAACGGGAAGCCGCTGTTCGCGAAGAACGCGAGGTTCGGCAATTGCGCGTAGTGGACGAAGTGCGAGAAGTCGATCGTCGAATCGGGATCGATCGCCGCGCGCTGCGGCTCGGACGCCGTGCTCGAACAGAGCCCCGTCTTCTGCGAATCGAGCGTGAAGCGGAACTGCAGCTGGTTGCCGCTGCCGACGCGGAACGCCGGGATGTCGACATCGCTCGTCACGCGCCCTTCCGGTACCGACAGCAGCGGCAGCTGCATGCGGCCGCGCGCGTCCTCGGCGTGGGCCGGCCCGAGCCGGTACGACTTCACGAGCTGGTCGTTGATCTCGACGGCGAGCGTCGAATTGTCCTGCACGGTCGGTGCCGTATAGCGATAGCGCAGCGTGATCGGCACGCCCGCGCCGTTCCACGAATGGAGATCGGCCGGCACGCGCAGGTTCAGGCGGATCGCGTCGGGCGTCGTGCCGCGCGCTTCCAGCTGGCGCGGATCGTTGACGAGCTCGCGGAACGTGATCGGCCGGTTCACCGGCAGCCAGCGCGGCGCGTCGTACGGCTTGCGCGGCGCGCCGAGATCGACGTGCGCGACCGTGGCCGCCGGCCCCGACAGCGCCGCGCGGCCCAGTACGAGCGTCGCGACCGCATCGTCGACCTCGGCCGCCGTGCGGCCCGTGACGACCAGCAGCTTGCGTCCCGGCGCGGCCGGGTTGTCGGCAACCGCGAGCAGCGGGCCGCTGACCGACGGCAGCGCGAGGCCGGCCGGCAGCGTCGCGGCCGTCCCGACCACCACGGCCTGGTCGTCGGCGGGCAGCCCGGACGACACCGGGAAGCGCGCATGCCGGTAGTCGGCCAGCGCGCCGAACCACGACGCGAGCACGCCCGCGCTGCGCAGCGTCGCCGAATCGGGCGTGGCCGGCAGCACGAACGGCAGCCGCACGCGGCCGTTGTCGCGCCGGTCGAAGAACGGCGCGGGCAGCAGCGCGAGATCGTTCGGCAGGCGGACCGGCGATTCGTCGAGGATCAGCTCGCTCGTCGGGCTCACGTCGGCCCACAGCGCGGAGTTCGACGGATCCTCGCAATGGTCGAGCGTGTAGTGCGCGATCAGGCGCAGGCCGATCTGGTTGAAATCGGAGAAGTAGCGCGGATCGATCGGGATGTCCTGCGTGACCGTGCGGCCCGCGCGCGCGGCGTCGAACGGGACGGTCGCGATCACTTCGCCGTTCACTGACACCTTCAGGTGCGACATCGGGAACACCAGCGACGGCGAATACGCGTAGGTCAGGCGCAACCGCGCGCCCGTCACCACACGGTCGAGCCGCACGCCTGCGTTGATCGTGCGCGCGTCGTCGGCGCCGCGCAGGCGCAGCGGATCGAACGCGCCGAGCGACGCAAACGGCAGATGCACGGTCGTCGCCGGCAGGCCGGCAGACGACGCGCTGGCCGCGCTCGGCGCAACCGCGAGCGCCGGTGCCGACGCTTCAGCGAGCCCGGCAGCCGACGCGGCGGCCGGCACCGCCGGCATCGGCGCGGCCGACAACGCGGCCGTGTGCAAGGCGCCAACCATGGCGGCCGACAGGGCGAGCAGCGACGCGGCCGGCTTCATGCGCCCCTCCGTTTAGTCTTGTTGATCCGGTCATCAAGCACGTCGGAACCGACGCGCGCTAAGCAGCTATGCCCGTGAGTGCACATCCCCACTGCTTCCCCTCATATGGCGAACTGGCCTGATGCATTTATCGAAACAACGCGGCGAATTCTTTAATGGCCGTCGTCGTGCTGCGCGCACCTGGCACAGGCGCGCATCCATTCGTCACACTATCTCAAAAATAGGACAAAACTTACGCGAATTCGTGACGGTGAAGCGAAAAAAACCTCAATCCCGTCGGAAATACTGCACGAGAGGGACGAATGGTAAGAATTGCGCCGTTGTCGCCGGACGGGCCGAACGGCATACTGCCGGCGCGGTGCGGCTGGCTGGCGGCGATCCGTTGCGGACCGCCCGGGACGCGCTGCCGCGAGGCGGCGCGTATGCTACCGCAATCCCGCGACGCCGGATGCGCTTTCTTTCACGGAAAACTGACTTGAATCAAATCGTCGACACCGCCACCCCGTCCCCCGACACGCTGCTGCGCGTCATCGCCGTACAGACCGAGATCGCGAAGCTCGGCCTCGACCTCGGCAGCGTGTGATGGCCTATGTGGCCGAGCAGGTGCCGCTGCTCACCGGTGCGAGCGCCGCCGCGGTCGAGTTCGCGGAAGGCGACGACATGGTGTACCGCGCCGCGTCGGGCACCGCCGCGGGGATGCTCGGGCTGCGGCTGCGCCGCTCGGGCAGCCTGTCGGGCCTGTGCGTGCAGCAAGGCGAATTGCTGCACTGCGTCGATTCGGAAACCGACCCGCGAGTCGATCGCGATGCGTGCCGCCGAGTCGGCTTGCGCTCGATGCTCGTGATGCCGCTCACGCATGCCGACACGACGGTCGGCGTGCTGAAGGTGATGTCGCCGGACATCGACGGTTTCTCGCCCGCCGACGCCGGCACGCTGCGGCTGACGGCCGAGCTGATCGCCGCCGCGATGTTTCACGCGGCGCGCAACGAGGCGAACGAGCTGTACCTGCGCGCAACACATGACGCGCTCACGGGCCTGCCGAACCGCGCGCTGTTCTACGACCGCCTGCGGCAGTCGATGCACACGGCGCTGCGCGCGAACGGCCGGCTCGGCATCCTCAACATCGACATGGACGGGCTGAAGCCGATCAACGACGGGTTCGGCCACCGCGCGGGCGACGCCGCGCTGCGCGAGATCGCCACGCGCATGCAGGGCGCGGTGCGGCGCTCGGATACGGTCGCACGTGTCGGCGGCGACGAATTCGCGGTGATCCTGCCGAACATCGGCACCCGCGACGACGCGCACGCGCAATGCACGCGGCTCGCGCAACAGGTCGGCGAACCGTTCGAATTCGAGGGGCGCGCGTTGCGGCTCGGCGTCAGCGTCGGGATCGCGATGATGCCCGACGACGGCACCGAGATGACCGCGCTGATCGAGCATGCCGATCAGGCGATGTACGAGGCCAAGCGGACGCGATCGCAGCGTGCGATGTGCGCATAGCGCGCACCCGGAGGAAGTCCACCTGGAAAGTGGGACAAAGGCCCGCCCATGATTGGCGTGTCGTGGCGCTAGCCGATTTGTGGAACGGCAATCGCGAGCCCGACCGCGAGCCACTGCACGATCGCGATCAGCACGCCGGCCCGGCACAGCCCGACCGCGCCGCGCACCCGCGCATCGAGCGAGCGCCCGGCCTTCGCCGCGTCGATCCAGCCGAGATCGGCGAGCGCGCGGTCGAGCGCCGCGAGCCCGTCGTCGACCGCCCCGTCGCCCGCCGCCCGCGCGAGCGCGGCGAACAGCCGGCGGTCGATCTCGATGCGCACCGCGTACCACAGCGCCGCGATCCCCGAGCCCGTGCTGACGACCGCCAGCAGCACGCGCGCGATCGTCGCCGGCGCCCAGCCCGATGCAATCCACCAGCCCGCGCCGGCCGCGGCCAGCGCGGCCGCGATCGCCCACGCGCCTGCATCGAGCGCGCCGCGCGCGGCGGCAATCCGGAACGGGGCGGACGGATCGCGCATCACACGCTGCCTGCCGCGCCACGACGGCGATCGATCCAGTGCTGCAGCACGGCCACGCCATCGTCCGACCACACCGCGTGCGGCCGCACCGCGCGCACCGCGGCCAGCGCGTCGCGCGCATCGCCGAACCCGCGCCGCGCGGCGAGCCACGCGGCCGCGCACAACACGCTGCGCCCGTAGCCGAGCGCGCAGCAAACCAGCACGTCGCGCCCTTCCCCGTGCAGGCGCTCGAGCGCTGCGACAGCCTGTGCGAGCTGCGCCGCGGTCGGTGCGACGAGGTCGAGCTGCGGCACGGCCGCATACGCAAGCGACGCATCGGCCGCCGTCCAGCGCGGCATCTCGGCGGTCAGATCGACCAGCGCCGTGAAGCCGTGGCGCCGTATTTCACGCGTCGTCGGCGTGCGGCCGATCGACACGCGTTCGTCGATCCGCACCGGGGCCGGCTGCCGGAACGTCCACAGCCGCGAATTGACGAATGCACCGGCGATCGTCGGTGCGAGCAGCCAGCGGATGAATACCGGGAAGCGCCCGTGCGCATCCTTCTGGAACGCGCCGGGTGCGCCGCGCCGGTAGGCCCACGCAACGCACGCGAGCGCCAGCGCGACCCACCCGGCCGCCAGCGCCCAGCCCGGTGCGCGCGGCACGCACCACAGCGCCGCGAGCGCGACCAGCGCCGCACCGAACGCATAACGGCGTGCGAGCGCACGGCCGGCCGCACCCGGCGCCCCATCCGCGCCCGGCAGCCGCCCCGCGACATCGCGCAGCGGAAACAGGAACAGCGCGAGACAGCCGACGGCCGCGCCGGTCGGCACGTCGATCGCGTGATGCTGGTAGGTCGTCAACACCGACACGCCGATCGCCGCGAACCACAGATGCAGCACGATGCGCGCGACCGTGCCGCGTACATGCTTCGCATAGACGGCCCACAGCACGACGAGCAAGCCGATGTGCAGCGACGGCGCCTGGTTGAACGGCTTGTCGAATCCCATCAGCAGCGTGAACAGCGCGCCGGCCACGCCGCCCGCGTCGGGCCGCTCGAATCCGAAGCGCAGCGGCCACGCGATGAAGCACGCGACCGACACCAGTTGCACGGTCAGCAGGCGCTTCACGTGATCGAGCAGATCGTCGCGGCGCGTCCAGAAGAAGAACGACAGCGCATACAGAAGATCGATCGACCAGTACGGCACGATCGTCCACGGCACGAACGGGATCGCGTGCTCCCAGCCGAACGCGAACGTCGGCACCGCCGCACGGCGCGCCGCGAGCCAGTTCGCGAAGCCGTACGTGGAGAAGAACACGGCGCCCATCGCCACGAGCCAGCCAAAGCGCAGCGCGAACGACGCGTCGCGTGCGCCGGCCGCCGACGCCTGCGCCGCCAGGCCGCGCGCTCCGCCGCCGAATTCGCTCATGACGCGTCGATCCGCTGCGCGAGGCTGACCGTGAAAATGCCCATCTCGTCGATCCGCTGATCGAGCTTGCGGAAGCCCGCTCGCGCGACGAGTTCGTCCATCTCGGCCTGCGAACGGCGCCGCATCACCCAGGTCGACTCGCCGCGATGGTTGTTCAGCGCACGCGCGATGAATTCGAGCTGCGGATGCCACGGCTGCCCCGTATAGACGAGATAACCGCCCGGCGGCACGGCCTGCGCGAGCCCGCGCAGCGAGCGTTCGATCAACGCGTTCTCGCCGAACAGTTCATACAGCCCCGACACGATCGCAAGCGTCGGACGCGGCTCCAGCGTCGCGAGCGACGTCTCGTCGAACGCGTCGCCGCGCTCGAAGCGCGCGATCGGCTCGAGCCCGCGCTGTGCGATCAGCACACGCCCGGCTTCCACGTTCGGCGGGCTGTAGTCGCGCAGCGTGATGTCGTCGGGCGCCGCGCCGTCGCGCTCGGCGGCCGTCGCGATCGCATCCAGCACGTAGCGCCCGTGGCCGGCCGCGATGTCGACGATCCGCACCGGCGTGCCATGGCCGCGCAGGCGGCCGATCGCCGTGCCGATCAGCTCCTGCAGGTGCACCTTGCGCTGGCGGATGCCGATCCAGCCCGGCGAATCGAGATACGTGCGGTCGATCAGCGCGCCGACGCCGAGCCGCCCCTGCGCGCGGTTGCGGTACACGTAGTCGAGCGTCGAGCCCGAATCGAAGCCGAGCCGCAGCCCGAGCGCGATGCCGTCCGACAGCGCGCCGCCCGCTTTCAAGCCGGCGCGCGTGAGCGCCCAGTACGCACGCGCGAACGCGTTCGCGGGCGGGCGGCCGAGCGCCGCGTATTCGTCGTGGAACGCGCCGCGCCGGTCGGCGTCGGCGAGCGACACGCGCGGGCTCGGCGCATCGAACTCGCGCAGCACGAACGCGCGCAGCGGCGCGAGCGCCTGTGCGCGGTCGCGCTCGCCAAGCGTGTCGTGATAGAAGCCCGGCAGCACGATGCGCTCCTTGCGCGCCGAGCCGAGCCGTTCGAAGAAGCGATCCTGCGGGCCGCGATGCACGACCCAGTCGGCGCCCGAGATCAGCAGTTGCGTCGGCACGGTGATCGCGGCCGCATCGGCGACGATCCGCTGCGCGGTGTCGTGCAGGTCGAGCAGCATGTTGACCGCGATCGGCCGCGTGATCAGCGGATCGGACGCGTAGCTCGCGATCCGCTCCGGATCGTGCGTGAGGAACTTCGGCTTTACGTAGCTGTTCACGTAGAACAGCCCGCGCAGCTTGTGCATCAGCCGCAGGCCCGGCCGCGCGAACGGTACGTAGAGCTTGATGTGGAACGCCGGCGATGCGACGACGAGCGCGCGGATCGGCGGCGCATAGTCGTGCGCCCAGGTCGCTGCGAGCACCGCGCCGACGCTCTGGCCGACCACGGCCATGTCCTCGATCGCGATGCCATGTGTATCGCGAATATGTTCGACGAAGGTCTGCAGGTCGCGCACCGATGCGGCCGCGCTCGGGCTGTAGCCGCGCGCACCCGGCGAACGGCCGTGGCCGCGCGCGTCCCAGGCGAAGAATGCGAAATCGGGCAGGTCGAGCTCGTCGACGAGGTGCGCGACACGCGCCGAATGTTCGTGGCCGCGATGCAGCAGCACGATGGCGCCGCGGCAATGCGGGCCCGTCGCGGGCCAGTGACGATAGAACAGCGTTTCGCCGTCGTGCGTGATGAAGTCGGCCTCACGTGCCGTGCGTGCGCTCATGTGTTTTTCTCTCGTTTCGTTATTCGTATCTTGGTGCGCCGCCCTCCGACGCCCGGTACCGCTACTGCCTTTGACTGCCGTTACTACTCTTTCAACCCTTTTCCGCGATGCCGGCCTGCACGCGCCGCACCACGGTCACGATCGACAGCACGATCAGCAGGCGCCACAGCCATGCGGCGACACCGCCGACCGGAAACCCGAGCCCGATCCACAGCGCGAATGCGCCGAGCGCAAGCGCGCGGTCGCTCTTGCCGAACGGGCCGTCGTAGCGGCGGCTCACACCGACCAGCGGGCCGATCAGCCCCGCGCATTCGACGATCACCGCCGTCAGCGCGAACAGCCAGACGTCCGCCGGAGCGAACGCCGGAATCGCGAGAAACGGCAGCACGAGCGCGACATCGGACACGACGTCGCCAAGTTCGTTCAGGTATGCGCCGAGCGTGCTCTTCTGGTTGTGCTCACGCGCGAGCATTCCGTCGATCGCATTGAGCGCCATCCGCACGAACAGCCACAACGGGATCAACAGGAACAGCGCGCGGGCAAACACGCCGAGCCCGGCGAGTGCGCCGACGACGATCGAGCCGCCGGCCGCGAACAGCGTGACCTGGTTGGCCGTGACGCCGCGCTCGGCGAGCGAGTTCGCGAACGGGCGCAGACGGTTCTGGAATTTGGGTTTGAGTGCGTAGAGGCTCATCGTTTCGTATTCGTATTGTTCGCGCGGCACGGTCCGACACGGTTCCCGCCGCCATGCCCCGGGCGGCAAAACGGCCTGCGTCGGCCTTCAGTGGACGGCCCTCATCGTCGCCGAGCCGCCCCGATGCGTCAAGCACGCGCATGGCGCGCCCGCGCGGCGGCAATCTGGCATTTTTGACGGAAACTCGCGATAATCCGCTGGCCCGATCGCAGCGAAGACCCCTTCGAACTGCGAACGGGCGCTCGTGCAACAGCCGATCATCACGCCGCCCACCGGCGCATTCGCCGCTACGCAACGTGGCGTGACGACGGCGAACCGTCCGATTATCGCGGACCTGCGACAGGCAGCCACGAACTTGAAAAAATTTAAACAAGGGCCGTCCGGCGCGCATCCTGCCGCGCCGGCATTCCGGGGTCCCGCCCGCCGCGCATGCGCAGCGGGCCATGCAGGCAGGCAGGAGGCACCGCGCCGATGAACATCCTCAACGTCTGGCAGCGCGATTTCCTGCTGTCCATCGTGCGGCTCGTCGCCGGCGCGTATCCGGTCTGGCATCAGGCGCCGCCATCCCCGACGCAGAAGATCTATTTCTCGAACCACACGAGCCACATCGATACGCTCGCGATCCTCGCCGCGCTGCCGCGCGACGTGCGCGCGGTCGTTCGGCCGGTCGCCGCGCGCGACTACTGGGACAGCAGCGACATGAAGCGGCACATCGCGCAGAAGCTGCTGAACGTCGTGCTGATCGACCGCCACCGCGAATCCGGCGGCGACCCGCTCGACCCCGTGCGCGACGCGCTGCGGCAGGGCCACTCGATCATCATCTTCCCGGAAGGCACGCGCGGCGCCGACGTCCTGCCGCAGCCGTTCAAGAGCGGGCTGTTTCATCTCGCGACCGAGTTCCCGGACGTCGCGCTCGCGCCCGTCTACCTCGAGAACCTGCAGCGCATCATGCCGAAGGGCGCGATCTGGCCCGTGCCGCTGATCTGCAAGGTGCATTTCGGCGCGAACGACGCGCTCGGCGCCCAGGAAGAAAAGCCGACGTTCCTCGCCCGCATGCGCGACGCCATAGTCGCGCTCGCGCCGCCGCAGCGGCCCGCGGGCTGAACGCGGCGCCCTCTTCTCCCTTTTCCGGATATCAACAATGCGAACAATCTTCTGGGAACTGGTCGCGGGCGTCACGGCCGTGCTCGTCGTCGCGACCGTGATCGGCACGATCCTCGGCGCGCGCAGCGGCGGCCAGAGCGCGACCATCGTCAACCTGAACCAGCGCATCCGCGCGTGGTGGGCGATGATCGCGATCATGGCCATCGCGATCGGCCTCGGCAACAACGTCACGTATCTCGTGTTCGCGCTGCTGTCGTACCTGACGCTGCGCGAGTTCATCACGCTCACGCCGACCACCGCGAGCGACCATACGACGCTGTTCATCGCGTTCTTCGTCGCGATCCCCGTGCAGTACCTGCTGCTCGGAATCAACTGGTACGGGATGTATTCGATCTTCGTGCCCGTGCACCTGTTCTTCGCGATGTCGCTCGTCTCGGCGCTCACGCAGGACACGCGCGAGTTCCTGAGCCGCAACGCGAAGATCAACTGGGCGCTGATGGTGTGCGTGTACGGGCTGAGCCATGCGCCGGCCGTGCTGATCCTCGACATCCCGCACTACGCGGGGCAGAACGCGCTGCTGCTGTTCTTCTTCCTGTTCGTCGTGCAGATCAGCGACGTGCTGCAGTACGTCGTCGGCAAGCTGTTCGGGAAGCGCAAGATCGCACCTCAGCTGTCGCCGTCGAAGACGATCGAAGGCTTCGTCGGCGGCGGCTTGCTGGCCACGCTGTGCGGCGCATCGCTGTATCGCGTGACGCCGTTCAGCTTCGGCGCGGCATTCGGGATCTCGCTCGCGATCGTGATCGCTGGCTTCGTCGGCGGGCTCGTGCTGTCGGCCGTCAAGCGCTCGCTTGGCACGAAAGACTGGGGCTCGATGATCGCCGGCCACGGCGGAATGCTCGATCGCGTCGACTCGATCTGCTTCGCCGCGCCGGTGTTCTTCCACCTCGTACGCTACCTGTACGTGTGATGCGCGGGCGGCGCAACGCCGCCCCTGCCTGCGCGAAGGATCAGTACCCTTCGCGCAATGCCTTCGGCACGACGTAGCGGCCGCGTGCCGCGTCGAACGTCACCGTATGGCGCGCGTGGATGGCCTTGTCGCCGCGCGTGCCCGTTTCCGTGACCGTCAGCGGATAGACGTCGCCGGTGCCGGTCAGGTCCGGCGCAACCTCGAAACGCCGTTCCTCGCACCTTGCCCGCGCGTTCGCACATTCGCTCGACTCCGTATTGTCGAGCGCCTCGTCGATGCGCGCCGCCGCCAGCACCAGCGCATTGCCGTACGGCAGCCAGATCGAGCGGAAGGCCTGCGTATAGCCTTGCCGCATGTCCCCTTCGCCGATGACGAACCCGAACAGGTGCGGCCCGAGGCGCTCGATGCGCACCGTGCCCGGCTCGCCGCGCTTGCCCGACGCGATCTCCGTTTTCTTCACGATCGGCTCGAGCGTCTTGCCGTCGGCCGTCGGCTTCAGCACGTACAGGTCGATCGTGCCGGTCGACGCGTCCGAATCCATGCCCGGCGTCCCGTTCTGTACCGCGGCCTCGGTCTCGCCGCACATCGCGAGCAGCGTGCGCGGGCCATCCGCGGTCGCGACGCGCAGCGAGCCGCATGGCGCATAGATGAAGTCGTCCCCGTCCGCCTGCCAGCCCTTGCGGTCGGCCCGCCACTTGCCGTAAGTGTCGTGGACGAAGTTTTTCAACGGAGGGGCAAGCTGAACCGGCTCGGCGGCATAAGCAGGCGACAGCGCGGCGAGCGCCGTGAGTACCGCGAGCGCGCCAAGTGCGGCGGCAGCCGCCAACCGCCGGCGGCATACGGCCTCGCCATTCGCGCCGGCCGGCGTTACGATCTCGTTCTTCACCCAGGCTCCGTTCGATGTGCGCGGGAATCTGCCCGCGAGCCCGTAGCGTACACGCACGGCGCGGCTCCGCAAGCGCGCATCGCACCTGCCCGACATGGACCTACACATAAACCTCACGTTGCAGGATGTCGCCTGGCACCGCTCGGTCGGACGGCTCATCGAGTCGCTCGACCAGCCGGGCTTCTGGCTGTCGCTGGTCCGGCTGATCGAGGAATACGTCGCGGTCGACAGCTGGGTCGCGTTGATGTTCGACGACGGCCGCCCGCAGGTATTCGCCGAATGCGCGTATGAAGGCGATGGCCCCGATCCGCTGTTCCGCGACTACGTGCAGGGGCTGTACCAGCTCGACCCGTTCTACATCGCGAACCGCGACGCGCCGAAGAGCGGCCTGTTCCGGCTGTCCGACGTCGCGCCCGAATGCTTCCGCGATACCGAGTACTACACGCTCTATTTCACGCACAACGTCGTTGAGGACGAAGTGCAGTTCAACGTCGTGCTCGACGATGCGCGCACGCTGTGCCTGTCGCTCGGCAACAAGCGGCGCTTCAGCCCCGGGCAGGTGGCGCTGCTCGACCTGATCCGGCCGTGGGTGGCCGGGCTGATGCGGCAGCGGCTCGCGTTCGAGCCTGCATCCGCGGACCATGCGCCGCCGCGCCGGCCCGGCGCACACGAAGGCTTCGAGCAGGCGATGGCGCGGCTCGGCACGCCGCTGACCGCACGCGAACTCGACGTGATCCGGCTGATCCTGAGCGGCCGCTCGAACAAGGAAGTCGCGAACAAGCTGGCGATTTCCGCCGAAACTGTCAAGGTGCATCGCCGCAACATCTACGGGAAACTCGCGATCAACTCGCAATCGGAGCTGTTTTCACTGTTCCTGAAGGCGCAGACCGACGCGTAACGCGGACTGCCGCCGCGAGCCGGTACGGGCAAGGACACGGGCAATCCCCGGCTGACGCCCGCATGGCGCTCGCGTATGGTCTGCGTATCGTTCATCCTCCCGGGCACCCGTCATGCTCACCCCTCCATCCGCCCTGCCCTGCCACGGCGGCCCCGTCATCGGCGTGCGGCCGCAAACACTCGGCAACGCGATCCGGGCGGCCGGCACCGCCGGGTTCGCCGACGCCGTCGCCGGCTTCGTCAACGAGAGCATCGTCATCGACGCGATCCACCTCGAACGCTGGCGGCCCGATCCGGGTGTTGCGTCCGGCTACCTGATCGAATGGTTCGGAAGCTGGGGCGACCGCCATCACGAGCTGTGCGTGCTGATGGACGCGTACTACCGCGATTTCTGGCAGACCGATCCGCTCGTCGCGCCGGTGCGCGGCACGAACGGCACGCTGCTGTTGCAGCGGCACGTCGGCGGCCTCCCCGACGGCGATTTTCGTCGGCGCTTCTTCGACGAACAGCGTGTCACCCAGGAATGCATGCTCGTGCACGGCAACGCGAACGTGCAGTACGCGCTGTCGATCACGCGCTCGACCGATCACACCGCGTTCAGTCGCGACGAGCTGTTTCACCTGCGGCAGATGGCCGACCTGCTGTTCCCGCTGCTCGACATGCATGCGCGTTCGTGCGCCGCGCGGCGCATCGCGCCGGCGGCCGGTCACGCACCGTCGCATCACGGCTTCGACACGCGCGTCGCGCGGCAGGATGTGCGGCTGTCGCGCCGCGAGCAGGAAATCTGCAAGCTGCTGCTGAGCGGCCGCTCGGTACCGGAAGCGGCCGCGCTGCTCGACATCCGCCATTCCACCGCCGAAACCTACGTGAAGCGCGCGTTCGCGAAGCTCGGCTTGCGCACACGCGGCGAACTGTTCGACTGGGCGCTGCTCGACGGTTAGCGGCGGCGCGAACCACCGCTATCGGCGACCCGCTATCGGCCGCGCGGGCCGCGCAAAACGGGGAGCCGACACGATCCTCGCCGGACTGGATCGTCTGCGCCCGCGTGCGACACGCGCCGGTCGCGGCGGCACGGACGATGACGGCGCGCGAGCTCGACGTGATCCGGCTGATCCTGAGCGGACGCTCGAACAAGGAAGTCGCGAACAAGCTGGAAATCTCGGCGGAAACTGTCAAGGTGCACCGTCGCAACATCTACGCCAAGCTCGCGATCAATTCGCAGTCGGAACTGTTTTCGCTGTTCCTGAAAGCCCAGACCGATACGTGACGACCGGCGGGCGGCGTGACGTGCCGCTCTCGCTCCCCCTCCCGTTCCGCCGATACGCGTTATCGGCTGCGTCTTCTGTGCAAACGAACCGCCCGCCCCTATCCTTGCGTGATCCGATCCGCCTGCCCGTGCGAGACGAAACGGGCGGCCTACGCTGGCCTGGGTTCTGATGGCACCTCCTCGTCAATCAGGACCTGTTCGCCGACCCTTGCAGAAGGGTCGGCGTTTTTTTTCGCCATGGCTTCCGGCACGTCGCCCGCGAGATCAATACCCCCGACGGGTTAACGCGTCGGCGGGATGGGCAAACGAATGGTTCGGCGCATACTAGGACCTCGTTCCAACCGCTCCGCCGCCTGCCGCGACGGGCCTCTTCCCCCGAAACCGCCCATGAAACTGAAGCTCGACATCGTGCAGCTCGCCGGTCGCGACGGCGACACGCACTACAACCTGCAGCGCACGCTCGAGGCGATCGCAACCTGCGCGCCCGGCACCGACATCGTGATGTTTCCCGAAGCGCAACTCACCGGCTTCCTCGACCCGTCGAATCTCGCGGCAGTCGCCGAGCCGCTCGACGGGCCGAGCATGGGCGCGGTGATCGCCGCCGCGCGCGCACGCGACGTCGCGGTCGTGGTCGGGTTGATCGAGAACGATGGCGGCCGCTTCTACAACACGACCGCGTTCGTGACGCCCGACGGCATCGCGCTGCGCTATCGCAAGACGCATCTGTGGGTGAGCGAGCACGGCGTCGTGCTGCCCGGCGACCGCTACGCGACCGTCGAATGGCGCGGCGTGCGGATCGGCCTGCTGATCTGCTACGACAGCGAATTTCCGGAAACCGGCCGCGCGCTCGCGACGCTCGGCGCGCAGCTGATCCTCGTGACCGACGGCAACATGGAGCCGTACCGCAACGTCCACCGCACGTCGGTGTCGGCGCGCGCGATGGAGAACCAGGTGTTCGCGGCGGTCGCCAATCGCGTCGGCGACAGCGCGCACGACGTCGTGTTCGCCGGCGGCAGCCTGGCGGCCGATCCGTTCGGCAACCTGATCTTCGAAGCCGGCAACACCGAATCGCGTCATGCTGTCGAATTCGATTTCGACCAGCTCGCCGCTTCGCGCGCGGTCTACGACTATCGCAACGATCAGCGCCTGCACATCGCCGGCGAGCGCATCGAGCATGCGGACGGGCGTCGCGAACTGCTGATTCCGTAACGGGCATCGACCCGCCCGGCGGCGGCGACGCCACGCATCACGCCGGGTCGGGCACCTCGATCGCCAGCAACGCCGAACTGACCGACTTGCCGTGCGCATCGAGTGCGAGCGAACGCGTCACGCCGCCGCCGAGCGCATCGCGCAGCACGAAATTGAACGCGGCGAGCGCCGGTAGCTCGTAACGCACGACGTCACCACGCACGATGCCCGCGAGCCATGCCTTCACCGCTTGCGCATCCAGATGCGTGCGCAGATGGTCGTAATGACGCGGATCGCGGCAGATGACCGACACGTTCAGCGTATTGCCCTTGTCACCGGTGCGCGCATGCGCGAGTTCACGCAGTTGCATCATGCCTCCACGAATGAAAACGACGGCGTCACGGCCGCACGCGGCAGCAGCACCGACTGCACGGCGATCACCTCGCGCGTCGACTTGAACGCGCCGCCGCCGCCGGCCGGCCCGTTCGTATAGAGCGTCTCGACTTCGTTGCCGATCCGCGCGGCCTCGGCAGCGCTCGCCGCGCGGCCGGCCACCCGCACGCGCACCTCGGCCGGCTCGCCGCGCACGGGCGGCGTTGCGTCGCCATACAGCGAATCGACGCCGATCAGGTCGAAGCGCCACTCGGTCGCCGCGACGCCGGTCAGCGCCAGCCGCTCGCGGACGATGTCGAGCGCAAGGCGCGCGCGTGCGAGCGCACCCGGGCCGCCGTACGAGATCTGGCCTTCGCCAATGTAGCCGTCGACGTACGCCACCGACACCTTCAGCGTATCGGGCCGCGTGGTGCCGCGCCCGCCCGTCACGCGCACGCGATCCGTCGCCTCCTCGGCAACCGCGACGCGCGTGAAATCCGCGACGACGTCCGGCTGCAGATACCGCGCCGGATCGTGAATTTCGTAGAGCAGTTGCTCCTTGCAGGTCGCCGCGCTCACGCGGCCGCCCGCATGCGGCACCTTCGTGATCACGACCGAGCCATCGGCCGCGACTTCGCCGATCGGGAAGCCGAGCCGCGCCAGGTTCGGCACGTCCTTGTAGCCGGGATCCGCGAAATAGCCGCCCGTCACCTGCCCCGCGCATTCGAGCAGATGGCCGACAACGGTCGCGGCCCCAAGCGTGTCCCAGTCGTCCATCCGCCAGCCGAAAGCGTGGATCAGCGGCGCGGCGAACAGCGACGGATCGGCGACGCGCCCGGTCAGCACGACGTCCGCACCGGCCGCGAGCGCGTCGACGATCGGCGCGGCGCCGAGGTACGCATTCGCGGACACGATGCGGTCGCGATACGCGGCGACTTCGTCACCCGATTCCTCGAAACGGAATGCGCCGCGCAACACGACATCGAGCACGTCGTCGCCCTCGACCGCCGCGACCTTCAGCCCCGCGATGCCGAGCGATTGCGCGATCTGCGCGGTGCGCATTGCCGCTGCGCGCGGGTTCGCCGCGCCCATGTTCGATACGATGCGCACGCCGTTCGGCACGGCGACCGGCAGCACCGCATGCATCCGTGCGTCGAGCAGCGGATCGTAGCCGAGCGCCGGGTCCTTGCGGCGCGCCTGCTGCGCGATCGCGATCGTGCGCTCGGCCAGGCATTCGAAGACGAGATAGTCGAGCTGCCCGTGTTCGGCCAGTTCGACCGCGGGCTCGATCCGGTCGCCCGAGTAGCCGGCGCCCGCGCCGATGCGCACACGCCGTTCAGGTTGTTGTGCTGTCATGTCCGTACCGTCGTCCGGCGGGTTGCGCCGCCGGGAAAAATCAAAAGATGCCCAGCACGACGCACGCGATCGTCATCACGATCGAGGCGCCGAACAGCAGCGGGAACGTGAATTTCTGGTGCTCGGCCAGCTCGATGCCGCACAGGCCGACGACGAGGAACGTCGCGGGTGTCAGCGGGCTGACCGGGAACCCCGTCGTCATCTGGCCGAGCAGCGCGGCCTGCCCGACCTGTACCGCCGGCACACCCAACTGGCCGGCCACTTCGGCGATCACGGGCAGCACGCCAAAGTAGAACGAATCGGGATCGAACAGCATGCTGAGCGGCATCGACGCAATCCCGAGCACGACCGGAATGTGGCCGGCCATCGACGGCGGCACGAAGCCGACCGCCGCCTGCGCCATCGCCTTCAGCATGCCGCTGCCCTGCATGATCCCCGTGAACACGCCGGCCGCGAGCAGGATGCCGGCCATCATCAGCGCGGCACGCGCATGCGCGTCGATGCGCTTGCGTTGCATGTCGACGTCCGGGTAATTCACCATCAGCGCGATGCACAGCCCGACCATGAACATGATCGCGGGCGGGATCTTCTCGCCCATCACGACCATCGTGCCAAGCACGACGAGCGTCAGCACGAGGTTGAACCAGAACAGGTGCGGCCGGCGCAGCGCCTGTTCGTCGGGCGTCAGCTCGCGCTTGGGCAGCGGGATGGACGCAGCGTCGCGCGACAGGCCGAGCCGCTTCTCCTCGCGCCGCCCGAGCCAGTATGCAACGCCGAACACGAACACGAGCCCGATCGCCTGCACCGGGATCAGCGGATTGAACAGCGCCGACACCGGCAGGTGCAGCGACGCCGACGCGCGGATCATCGGCCCCGTCCACGGCAGGAAGTTGATGCCCGCGGCCATCGATACGGCCGCGGCCAGCACGCGCCGGTCCATCTTCAGCCGATCGTACAGCGGCAGCACGGCCGGAATCGTCACGAGAAAGCAGACGGCGCCCGAGCCGTCGAGGTGGATCAGCAGCGCGAGCAGCGTCGTGCCCATCACGATCCGCGTCGGCCGCGTGCCGACCGCGCGCAGGATGCGGTCGATGATCGGGTCGAGCGTGCCGGCATCGGTGATCGTGCCGAAATACAGGATCGCGAATACGAACATTCCGACCACGGGCGCGAGGCCCTTCAGCCCGTCGATGACGAACTTGCTGGTATGCAGCCCGAAGCCGCCGATCAGCGAGGCCGCGATCGGCACGATGATCAGCGCGACGAGCGGCGACATCCGCTTCGACAGAATCGCGGCCAGCAGCACGACGATCGTGCCAAGCCCGAGTAACGGCAGCATCCGTGTCTCCTACCTTGTCTTTTGTTGGAGACGAGCGTAAGGTCGGCGCAGCGATAGCACAATTGAAATGATTTGATCGCAGCAATCACGAATCGTTATGGATCTGAATCTTCGCGACATCCGCGCGTTCGTCACCGTCGCGCACGCCGGCAACTTCACGCGCGCCGCCGCGCGGCTGCACCTGTCGCAGCCGGCGTTGACCGTGCAGATCCGCCGGCTCGAGGAAATCGTCGGCGCGCGGCTGTTCGACCGCAACAGCCGCAGCGTCGCGCTCACGCAGACCGGGCGCGAGCTGCTGCCGCTGCTGCAGCGCTCGCTCGACGACATGGAGCGCGTGCTGCGCGATGCGCGCGCGCTCGGCGAAGGCGCGAGCGGTACGGTGCGGCTCGCGTGCCTGCCGACCTTCGCATCCAGCGTGCTGCCGGAGCTGATCCAGTCGTTCCGGCGCGACGTGCCGCGCGCGGGTTTCGAAATCCGCGACGGCGTCGCGAGCCTCGTCACCGCGCTCGTGCGCAACGAGGAAGCCGATCTCGGATTGACGGGCGGCGACACGTTCGATGCATCGCTGGAAGTGCTGTATGCGGGCGCCGACCGGCTCGTCGCCGTATGCCCGAAGGATCATCCGCTCGCGCGCAAGCGCCGCGTGAGCACGGCCGACGTCGCGGCCGTGCCGCTCGTGCTCACCGCGCAAGGTACGAGCGTGCGCAGCGTCGTCGATGCCGCGCTGGAAGCGGCCGGCTGCACGCCCGAGATCGCATGCGAGCCGACCTACATGATGACGGCCGTCGCGATGGTGCGCGGCGGCCTCGGCGTGACGATCCTGCCCGCAACCGCGCGCGAGGTGCGCGCCGAGCCCGAACTAGTCGCGAAGCCGATCGACGATCCCGCGTTCGTGCGGCCGATCGCGCTCGTCACGAAACGCGGGCGCACGCTGCCGCGCGTTGCGCAGGCGTTCGCCGAAGCAATGCTGGCGGAATTGAAAAAGCGCGCGTGAACCGCGCGCCCTGACAATGAATGGTCAGTGGCCAGACGCCTACTGCGCGTCCGGATCGACGTGCAGCGATTCGCCGATCGCATAGAAATTGCCGCCCGCGATGTAGTGCAGGCTGCGCAGCGCCGGATCGGCCGATTCGAAATACCAGTGACCGTCACGGAACACGCGCGTGTCGGACCACGCACCGACCACTTCGCCGATGAACAGGTCGTAGGTCTGCTGGTTGTGCGGCTCGGGAATCAGCTTGCACGCGAGCCAGCCCGAGCAACCGGCGACGAACGGCAGGTCGTGGCCCTCGACGTCGAACAGCGTGACACCCGCTTCGCGCAGCTTGTCCGGCCGCTCGGCAAGACTGTGGCTGCCGACCGCGTGTGTGAGCTGAATCTGCGCGGCCGTCGGCACCTGGATCACGAACGTGCCGCTGCGCTCGACGAGCTCGCGCGTCTTCGCGGACTTGTCGAGCACGACCGTCAGCTTCGGCGGCATGAAGTCCAGCGCGCACGCCCACGCGGCGGCCATCACGTTGTCGACGCCGTCGTGGCGGGCCGACACGAGCACGGTCGGGCCGTGGTTGAGGAGACGGTAGGCTTTCTTCAGCTCCACCGGAGCGATGTGACTGTCCATACGGGTTCCTTGGAGAACGGCGCGCACGGACGGATGCCGTGCGGCGCGGCGCCGGCCGGCGCACCTGCGCGCGCGTGCGGCAGGCCGCATTCTCGCACCCAAATTCAATCGGCGCTGACGCCGCCGCCGATCACTTCGCGAACAGCTGGCCGATATCGCGGAACGCCTTGAATTCGAGCGCATTGCCGCACGGGTCGAACAGGAACATCGTCGCCTGTTCGCCGACCTGCCCCTTGAACCGCACATACGGTTCGATCGCGAAGGTCACGCCGAACGATTTCAACCGCTCGGCCAGCGCTTCCCAGCTCGCCCAGTCGAGCACGATCCCGAAATGCGGTACCGGCACGTCGTGGCCGTCGACGGCATTCGTGTGCGCGTCTTCCTGCGATGCGGTCTTCGGATGCTCGTGGATCACGAGCTGGTGCCCGTAGAAGTCGAAGTCGACCCATTGCGCGCTCGAACGCCCCTCTTCCAGCCCGAACACGCGGCCATAGAAATCGCGCGCGGCAGGCAGGTCGTGGACCGGAATCGCCAGGTGAAACGGGGAAAGACTCATGGTTGCCTCGTGAAGGAACGCTCGCGTGGCGCGAGGATCGCATCATGGTAGACAACGCCGGGCAAAAATTAAATCAATATATAGTTTTGTGATTCACAAACGGAATTGATCAATGATCCGCGAGCTGAAAACCCTCATCGCCGTCGCCCGGGAAGGCACGTTCGCCGCCGCGGGCAACCGTATCGGCCTGACGCAGGCGGCTGTCAGCGCGCAGATGCAGCGTCTCGAAGCCGAACTCGGCTTCGCGCTGTTCGACCGGCAAGGCCGCGCGGCCCGCCTCAACGAGCGCGGTCATCACGTGCTCGACCAGGCACAGGCGCTGATCGGCCTGTACGAGAACCTGAGCTCGACCGCGCCCGGCTCGCCGACCGCCGTGCGCGTGACGATCGGCGCGATCGCGTCGGTGCAGAGCGCGTTGCTGCCGGCCGCGCTGGCCGACTTCCATCGCCGGCAGCCCGCGTGCCGCACGCGCGTGATCCCGGGGCTCTCAATCGAGCTGGTCAACCGGGTCGATGCGGGCGAGATCGACATGGCCGCGATCATCCGTCCGCCGTTTTCGCTGCAGAGCGACCTGCACTGGACGACGCTCGCGCAGGAGCCGTTCCGGCTGATCGTGCCGCGCGGCGTGAAAGGCAAGGACTGGGCCGAACTGCTCGCGAGCGAACCGTTCGTCCGCTACGACCGTGCGTCGTTCGGCGGCCGCCAGGTCGATCGTTTCCTGAGAAAGATGCACATCGCGGTGCGCGACACCTGCGAACTCGACGAGCTCGATGCGATCGTCAAGCTGGTCGAGAACGGCGTCGGCGTCGCGATCGTGCCGCAGACGGCCGTGTATCGCCGCTGGCCGGCCGGCGTGCGCGCGATCGACCTCGGGCATCACACGTTCCACCGCGACATCGGGCTCGTGCATCGCGCGCGGCGCACGATGTCGGAACCGGCGCAGCAACTGGCGCAACTGATCGAAGCGGCGTCGCGGCCTGCCTGACCGGCGCGTGGCGGCTCAACGCCGCCCGGCTGCCCAGTCGACGGCCGCGTCGAACAGCGCGACACCGGCCGGCGACAGGTTCGTGAACGTGTCGTTGTC
This sequence comes from Burkholderia cepacia, assembly GCF_029962485.1. Classification (NCBI taxonomy): domain Bacteria; kingdom Pseudomonadati; phylum Pseudomonadota; class Betaproteobacteria; order Burkholderiales; family Burkholderiaceae; genus Burkholderia; species Burkholderia cepacia. The sequence continues at coordinate 1,458,955 of NZ_CP073637.1, read as the reverse complement.
GAGGAAGAACATCACGCGACGCGCCGGCGCGAGCGCTTCGTAGTCCATCGTCGCGCCCTTCTCGTACGCGAAGATCGCCGCCTTGTCGGGTTGCCCGTACACGGTCGCGATCGTGATCGCGCCGAGCCCCGGCTTGCCCCAGCTCATCGGCGCCTGCTTGCCGTACACGTTGGTCGCGCCGGCCGGCAGGCCAGCCGCAATGGGATGCGGCGCGTTGACGAGCCACAGATAGCGCTCCTTGCCCGTTTCGCCGAAATCGACGTCGTGCCGCTTGCCCGTCATCGCGAGATCGTCGAGCAGGTCGTTTTCCCAGGTCACGAGCGGCTTGTCGAGCGTGCGCCAGCCGGGCCGCACGTTCTTCGACGACACCGTCGACGAGATCACGACGAGGTCGGCGTCGCGCGCCGCATCGGGCGTCGAGGACTCGTCGATCAGGCGCACCGCGTAGCCGCGTTCGCCGAGATGCTGGCTGATCCGTTCGTCGACCTTCAGGTTCGGGCCGCGCAACTGCACGAGCATCGCGACGCGCGTGACGGCAGCCGGCGCATCGGCTGCCCATGCAGGCGTCGATACGCCGATACCCAAGCCCGCGCCCAACGCGAGCACCGAGCCCGCGATCGTGCGCAATACGCGGCGTCGTGCGCCGTCGGCAACGGCGCGCACGGCGCCGGTCTTCATCTTCAGGTTCATCGAGATCTTCTCCAGGGTCGCGCGCCGGCGCACCGGCCGCGCGGCGATTGCGTGGTCAGAACTGCAGCGTGGTCAGCAGCGACACCTGTCGCGCGTCACCGATCGCGACGAAATAGCGGTTCGCGCTCGACGGGTAGTACGTGCGGTTGAACAGGTTCTTCACGTTGAGCTGGAACGACAGCTTCTGCTTGCCGATCCGCGTGTCATAGGTCGCGAACGCGTCGGCGAGCACGTACGACGGCAGCGTGAAGCTGTTCGCCGAATCGCCGGGCCGTGCGCCGACGTAGCGCGCGGCCGCGCCGACGCGCAGGTCATCGCCGCCGAGCACCGTGCCGAAGTCGTAGACGGCCGCGAGCGACGCGGTATGGCGCGCGACGTTCCACAGCTGGTTGCCCGCATACAGCGGATCCTCGGTGGTCTTCGCGTCGATATACGCGTAGCTCGCGATCACGTTCACGCGCTCGCCGATCTTGCCCGACACGTCGAGTTCGACCCCGCGCGAACGTGCCTTGCCCGATGTGCGCCAGTCGGTCAGCTTCGTCGCGTCGTTGTACTGCGATACGAGTACGTTCTTCTTGTCGATGTTGAACAGCGCGAGCGTGCCCGTCATCCCGCCCGGCAGGTCGAGCTTGCCGCCCACTTCCCACGCGGTCGCCTCCTCGGGCGGCGTCGAGCCGTCGATCATGTAGCCCGATGCCATCGGCGCGATCGACGACGACGGCTTCAGCGACTGCGAATAGCTACCGTACAGCGAGAACGTATCGGTCCACTTGTAGACGACACCCGCGCGCGGCAGCCACTTCGAGCCGCTCAGGTCGGTGTTCGCCTTGAACGGCCGGCCGCGCCCCGCGACCTGGTTGTAGGTGATGTAGCGCAGGCCGCCCGACACGATCCACTTGTCGGTCAGGTGAACGGTGTCCTGGAAGAACGCGGACGCATCGTGCAGCGTGTCGGTCTGGTCGCTGTCGCTCGCCGACACCGTGCTCGACGGCGGCAGCAGGCCGTACACCGGATCGATGTAGCTGAACGGCGTCTTCACGGCCTGGCGCAGCATGTCCTTGCGATAGATGCGGCGGTATTCGGTATCGAAACCGACCTGCACGTCGTGACGCATCCCGCCAAGCGTCAGCTTGCCGTTCACGTAGCCGACCCCGTAGCTGTCGGTGCTGAGCGAGCCGTGCGTCGCATCGTTGCTGCGCGTCATCGTGCCCGTCACCGGATCGACGCCGGTCGTGCGCAACTGGTTCGCGTCGTACGTCTCGCGGTTGTAGCTGTAGCCGAAATGCGCGCTCCAGTCCGCATTGAACTGGTGATCGACGGTCAGTTGCGCGAGATGCGATTCGCCGTCCATGTTGTTGAACGGCTCGTCGATCCGCCGCCGCGCGGGGATATCGAGCGGCGCATTGGTGCGCGGATCGAGCGCGGTGCCGCGATCGAACGGCGAATGGAACTTGCGGTACTGGTAGGACACCGCGACCTGCGTATCGCGGCCGTACCACGCGAGCGACGGTGCGACGAAGGTCTGCCGGTTCTCGCCGAAATTGCGCCAGTACTGCTCGTTCGACTGGTCGACGATCAGCCGGTACGCGAGCCGCGAATCGCCGATCGGCCCCGTCGAATCGAACGTCGCGCCGCCGCCGTTCTTGCCGTGCCCGAACGTCGACGCGCCGAGCGAAATCGCGTTGTAACGCTTGAGCTGCGGCTGCTTGGTGACGACGTTGATCATGCCGCCCGGATCCATCAGCCCGTACAGCAGCGACGTCGGCCCCTTCAGCACCTCGACGCTGTCGACCGCCGCGTTGAACGCACGACCCTGCACGAGCGGCATGCCGTTCTGCATGATCGAGCCGTCGCGGTTGCCGCCGAAGCCGCGCTTCATGATGGTGTCCTGCGTACCCGCGAGCGTGTTGCCCTGCGTGATGCCGCTCACATTGCCGAGCGCGTCGTCGAGATTGCGCGGACGCTGGTCGCGCAACACCTGCGCGGGCACGATGTTGACGGCCTGCGCGGTGTCGAGCAGCGGAATCTCCGAGCGCAGCACGCCGGCCTCTTTCGGCGCGCGATAGCTTTCGGCGCGCAGTGCGCTGGTACGCACGTTGATCGTCGGCAGCTCGGCGGCCGGTGCGACGCCGCCCGCCACGGGCCGCGCCGCCGCCCCGTCCGCGCGCATCAGCGTGTAACCGCCGCCCGGCTGGCGTAGCGCGACGAGCCCCGTGCCGGCCAGCAGGCGGTCAAACGCGCCATCGATGTCGAACCGGCCCTGCACGCCGCCGCTCGTCAGGCCGGCCGTCATCTCGGCCGGAAACGCGAGCAGGATGCCCGCGTCGCGCCCGAACCGGTTCAGCGCGGCCTCGAGCGGGCCGGCCGGAATGTCGAACGCGCGACGCGACGCGCGCTGTGCGGCGGGCGCCGCGTCGGTGTCGGTGTCGGCCAGCGCGGGCAGCGGCAGCAGCGCCGACAGCAGGACCGCGCCGGCCAGCCGGCGTGCAAGACGGCCCGGTGCGGCCGCGCGCGGCAGATGACGGGCGGGCGCCGGACGGCGCCGATACGTGAGACGGATGGAAACCATGATCGGAGAGTCGGTGGACGATGGGCCAGTGCTGCTTTCATTACCCATGTCACGCGAACATCGAAAAACAGCTCAGGCCGGCGGAAATTTTTTCGACGGACTCACGAACGGGCCGGCACGACCGTCGCCCAGTAGCGCGTCAGGTAGTGGACGTCGATCGGCAGCGTCGCCTTCAGCGTGTCGAGCACGCGCTCGGGATCGTCGAGCGGATAGGTGCCCGACACGCGCAGGTCGGCCACGGCCGCATCGCAGCGCAGGCTGCCGCGCCGATACCGGTCGAGCTCGGCGACGAGGTCGGCCAGCCGCATGCGCGACGCGACGAGCATGCCGCCCGTCCACGCGGACGCATGCGGATCGAGCGGCGCCGGCGCGCCGATCGCATCGCGCGTGAAATCCGCGCCCTCTCCCGCCGCGATCACGCGCGTGCCGGCCGTCGCCTCGACCGGCTGTACGCGTACCGCGCCGGCGAACACCTCGACGCGTGTCGCGCCGTCGCGCTGCCGTACCGCGAAGCGCGTGCCGAGCGGCTGCAACTCGCCTTGCGCGGTCGCGACGACGAGCGGCCGCGCGGGTACGCGATCGTCATGGCCGCTCGTCACCATGATCGTGCCGCGCAGCAGCCGCAGGTGGCGCGCCGCGTCGTCGAAACGCACGTCGAGCGCGGTGTCGGTATCGAGCACGACGGTCGTGCGATCCGCGAGCGTCACCGTGCGTCGCTCGCCGACCGCCGTGCGCAGATCGGCCGGCCAGATTGCCGCGCGCCGCGCGGGCTCTGCCATCCATGCCGCGCCGCCCGCGAACAGCAGCACGGCCAGCGTCTTTACGGCCGCGCGGCGGCGGCCCGCACGCGGCGGCAGCAGCGCCGCATGCGCGGCCTGCGGATCGAGCCCGGCCGCGAGCCGGCCGAAGCGGCCCTGCATCGTTTCAATATGTCGCCACGCCGCGTCATGCGCCGGATCCTCGGCGCGCCAGCGCGCGAGCGCGGCGGCGAACGCGTCGTCGGTACGGCCGGCCTGCCGGTCGACCCACCATTCGACGGCGCGACGCGCGACGTGCGGCGGCACCGCCGGTGCGCCTGGGGCGGCCATCGGTCAGGCCGCCATCGCGAAGAAGCACTGCGTGCCGGCCTTCACGAGATAGCGCTTCACCGTCGCAAGCGACACGCCGAGTTCGCGCGCGATCTCGGCCTGCGTGAGCCCGTCGAGTTGCGCGAGCAGAAACGCACGCTTCGCCGCGAGCGGCAGGCCGTCGAGCAACTGGTCGATTTCGAGCAGCGTCTCGAGCACGACGGCCCGCTCTTCCGGCGACGGCGCATACGCTTCGGGGCGCTGCGCAAGCACGTCGAGATACGCACGCTCGATCTGCTCGCGCCGCCAGTGATTGCTCAGCACGCGCTGGGCAACCGTCGTCAGGAACGCGCGCGGCTCGTCGGCACCGATCGGCTCGTCGCGTGCGAGCAGGCGCATGAACGTATCGTGCGCGAGATCGGCCGCGCGATGCGCGCAACCGAGCTTCCGGCTCAGCCAGCCGCGCAGCCACGCATGGTGGCCGGCATAGAGGGCGTCGATTTCTCGATGGAGGGACAGCTTGTCAGCGGACATGGCCGGGTTCCGGGGTGCGCAGGCGTCAACGATTCTGTAAATGAGAATGATTATTATATACAAAAGTAAGCTTGCGGCCTCGGTTTCGATGCGCCCCGATGCGCGCGGCGACGATCAGGTCGCGCCGGGGGCGAAGCCGCGATGTCTCCGCCGGGCGCGGGCGATACGTCCCTAACACACCCATTACAGTCCGGCCAATTCAATTCATTCAATAATTAATTGACGGATCAATAACAATATCCGGATCACCGCCATTCCCCGATCGATTGCACGGAATTGTCACGGGATATGCAAGGCGCAATGGAGAAATCGCGAAATGACAACCAATTGATACGCGATTCTCAATAATTCAAATCCCTCAATAGCGTATATCGGAGGACGTCTCTGTCTGCGTCAGACCACAAAAGAGAATTTCATTTTTGCCGTTTGATTACGGCTCTGTAGTCTCCTGCCATTCCGGATCACGAACACGAGCGCAATGCGCAAGGAGATGAGATGAAACGCACGACCCTCTCGCTGATTTCGATCGCGTCATTCGCCGCGATACCGGTCGCACATGCGCAGTCGAGCGTCACGCTGTACGGCGTGATCGACACGTCGATCACCTACGTGAACCATGCGCAGGGCAAGGACAACGCGTGGATGCTCGGCAACAGCAGCGCGGGCAACCTGGCTGGCAGCCGCTTTGGCGTGAAAGGCACCGAGGATCTCGGCGGCGGGCTGAAGGCGCTGTTCCAGCTCGAGAACGGCTTCGACCCGAGCAACGGCCGACAGGGCCAGGGTGGCCGCATGTTCGGCCGTCAAGCCTTCGTCGGCCTGACGAGCGACCGCTACGGCACGCTCACATTCGGCCGCCAGTACGATCCGCTCGTCGATCTCGTGCAGGGCATCACCGCCGACAACTATCTGGGCAGCGTGTTCGCGACGCCGGGCGACGTCGACAACTACGACAACAGCTTCCGCGTCGACAACGCGGTGAAGTACACGTCGGCCGTCTATTCGGGCCTGCAGTTCTCGACGATGTACTCGTTCGGCGGCATTGCCGGCAGCACCGGTGCCGCGCAATCGTATTCGGCCGCCGTGTCGTACAACAACGGGCCGTTCAGCGTCGCGGGCGGCTATTTCCACGCGACCAACAGCCCCGCGTCGAACGGCCTGCGCAACGGCTGGACCAGTTCGTCGGACGGCACGTTCGACGGCCCGATCAACAACGGCTATGCGAGCGCCCACTCGATCGGCATCGCGCGCATCGCGGGCCAGTACGTCGCCGGCCCGTTCACGTTCGGCCTCGGCTACAGCAACGCGCAGTACCGCCGCGATGCGAGCTCGGCATTCAATTCGAACGAGCACTACAACACCGGGCAAGGCTTCGTGAATTACCAGGCGACGAATGCGCTGCTGGTCGGCCTCGGCTACAGCTATACGCGCTCGGGCGGCGATACGTCGGCGACCTATCACCAGGTATCGGCCGGCGCGGACTACAACCTGTCGAAGCGCACCGACGTCTACCTGACCGCCGCGTACCAGCATGCGAGCGGACAGACCGGCGACGGCAACGGCGGGTCGATGGCCGCGCAGGCGTCGATCGGTTCGTATGGCTACGCGGGCACGAGCTCGCAGACGATGGTCAACCTCGGCCTGCGTCACCGCTTCTGATGAAAAACGACCGGTCGCGCGCGGCGCGGCCGGTCGAATCCGCATGGCGTACACGGCGGCTTCGGCCGCCGTTGCTTTTTGCCGCTTTCATTCGAGCCGGACAAGGATTGCCCGGTGAAATCCTTTCCACGCAATTCAGTACGGCGCTCACGGTACGACTGACGTCGTGCGTCAGGTTTCGATCGCCGCCATCGCACTGGCATTCACCGAAAATCCGGCCATTTTTACCGATCAGGCATCGTCACACCGCGTGATCCGACGCGATAAAAATGCGTGGCGAACGCGTGGACAAATGCAAAGGAAAGTTTGACGCGAGCCATTTGTCTGCCCGCTATGGCACACTTCGCGTCTCTCGTCATTTCCTTGCACCGGGCGGCCGGATTCCGCCCCATCCTGCCATGCCGCGTCATACAACCCGTTCGATCAGCCGCGAAACGCTGACAATCGCCTCGACGATTGCGATGTCGTGCGCGCTGCACGGCGTCGCGCGAGCCGATTGCCTCGACGACGCGGCCGCGTTCCAGCACGTGAGCGTCAGCCTGATGCGCGGCATCGCGCAGGTCGAATCGGGGATGAATCCGAACGCCGTCAACACCAATACGAACGGCACGGTCGACATCGGCCTGATGCAGATCAACAGCACGTGGCTGCCGACGCTCGCGCGCGAGGGCATCACGCGGGAAAGCCTGTTCGATGCATGCACGAACGCGTATGTCGGTGCGTGGATCCTGTCGCAGAACATCCGCCAGCTCGGCCCCAACTGGAACGCGATCGGCGCGTACAACTCCGCCTCGCCAGACAAGCGCCTCGCGTATGCGCGCAAGGTCTATGATGCAATCCGGACCATGCCGGATTCGCCGGATACTCCCATGCCTATCCTGCCCCCCTCATTTACGCCGCCGCAACAGGCACAGGCGTACAACCCGTTCGCGAGCCTGAGCGTGTCCGCGTCGCAGCCGGTCACGCGTCCGCGCACGATCTCGTCGGCCCCGCCGCCGCCGCCGCCGCAGGGCGGGCCCGCGGGCCCGGCCGGCACGTACAACTTCGGCTGGACGGTCACCGGTGCCGATCAGGCGAAGCCGACCCAGGTGTTCGACGACGGTTCGCGAATCTACGTGCAGTTCAGCGACATGAAGCACTTGCCGGCGATCTTCACCGAAACGTCGTCGGGGCGCGTGCTGATGTCGTGGGAGCTGCAGTTCCCGTATGCCGTCCTGACACGTCCCGCGCAAACGTTAATCTTCCAGCTCGGGCCGTTCGAGGCGCGCGCGCAGCGCGGCGCAGCCGGGGGCGCGGGCGTGACCGCGCAGGCCGGAACGACAGGCACGGCAGCGGCCGCCGCGTCGAAGAAGCCTGCCAGTACGGCGGCGAACGCGACGACGAATGCGGCAGCCGGTACGGCGTCAAAACGCACGGCGTCGGCCGATGCGCTGTGGTATCTGAATACGCCGTCGACATCGGCGGCGGCCTCGCCATCGACGGCGAATCTTCCCGCCACGCTGCCGACGGCTGTCACGTCGATCACGCCGCCGCCCGCGCCGGCTCAAGCGCCGGCTGCGGCTGCCCAGCCTTCGCGCGTCAGCACGGACGCGCTGTGGTACATCTCGAAGTGACGCGCCTTCGCTCGCGCGTCTAGCGCGTCACGTCGGTGCTGTCGCCTCACCCGCGCCGCACCCAGATCACCTTCCCGTCGCGAATGCCGAGATTCCGGCGCTCCTCGCGGTAGTCCATCGTGCCCGGCAGCGATTTTCCGTCGCGCTCGAGCACGCGCCACAGGCAGCCGTCGAGCAGCGTGGCCGCGTCGGCCTCGGATTTGCCGACCAGCGCGTCGTCCGGCGCCGCGTCCGCCTTGCACGCGCTCACGGCGCCCGACGGCGCGGGGTTCATCACCGCGCCGCCGGCGGTGGCGTTGGGGTGCTTCGTGTTCATGTCCGCACATCCTGCAAAGGTTGCGCTCGCAACGAGTGCAACGAGCATCGCGATCGTGTTCTTCATCGGTTTCTCCCAGTCTCGGCCCGGCGTGCCGTGTGCGGCCTTCGTGCACGGCCGGGCATCGCATGAATGATCGGTGCCGCGCGCCGCCGGCCGTTTCCTGACGAAAGCCGGCCAGCGAATGTCGCGGTGACGCGACCCGGCCCGGCCGTGTCGGCGAACCGGGTCGCAAGTCCGGTATCGCGCCGGATCCGCCTGCATGTTACCGCACGCAATTCGCCGCGACGGCTGCAACGCCGGCGCCCACGCATCCCGTGCGGCATGCGCGCGCCGGCACCCCGCTCAGAACTTGTAGGTCACGCCCGCAATCCCGTAGTAGTTGCTGCGCGACTGAACGATCGGACTGTCGCCGTAGCGACCCAGCAATCGCGTCACGCCGCCGGTCGCGAGCACCGACCAATGCTGCGACAACGTCCAGTTCCACGCGACCGCCATCGACGCACTGTCGATCCCGCCGCTCGTCGAATACGGCCGGAACCGGCTCGTCATCGACTGCGCATCGGTCACGCCGTAGAACGTCTGCGTATAGCGCCCCGAGCCCGCGTGCACGGTGCCCGTCACGATGATCTCGTGCTGCGCGGTCTTGAACACCGGCACCGCGAGATCCATGTGCCCCGACACGCCGCGCGACGTGTGCGTCACCGGTGAATCGATCGTGACGCTCAGTTCGGCCGCATTGAAAAGCGTCACGCCCGCGCGCACGCCGACCAGCACCGAACCCGGAATCCGGCCCATGCCCTTCAGGTAGTCGGAGCCCGGCAGGTCGAAGCGGTTCTCGTCCGCGCGGCCGGCGTCGTAGCTCACGGCCGCCGATACGAACACGCCATGCGGCAGGTCCAGCCGGTAACCGGCGCCCTGCGTGCCGTCGATGAAGAAGCCGTTGCCGAACTTCGCGGAGAACGACGGCGCGACGACCCCGCGATACTGGTTGCTGCCCGGGTAGCGCGGTGCGACACCGCCGCCGAGCGACAGCGAATACTGGTTTTCCGCGTGGGCGGCGGCGGCAAGGGTCAGGCCGGCGAGCGGCATGCAATAGCGGTAGCGGCGGAGGAGTGGGCGCACAATATTGAGATAAGAGTGACGGAGCCCGCAGTCTAGGTGTCGCCCTGCGCCGAGACTGTCCTGAATCTGCGGAGAATCTGTGCTCAATTGTGTTCGATTGTTCGAGATTGTCGTCCGAGTCCCCCGCCCTCCGGTGCGCCGGATAGAATTCGCGTGCCGCGCCGCCCCTCAGCCTGCCGGGTGCGAGATGGCGCGTGCATCCTGAGGAGACCATGAACGAAGACCTGCTCAAATACCGTGTGCTGCTGATCGAGGACGACGACCGTCTCGCGCAGCTTGTCCGCGAATACCTCGACGGCTACGAATTCGCGGTGACGGTCGTACGACGCGGCGACCTCGCCGTCGCGGCCGTGCGCGAGCACCAGCCGGCCCTCGTGATCCTCGACCTGATGCTGCCGAACCTCGACGGGATGGAAGTCTGCCGGCGCATCCGTGCGTTCACCAACGTCCCCGTGCTGATCCTGACCGCGCGCGCGGACGTCTACGACCAGGTTGCCGGCCTCGAGACCGGCGCCGACGACTACGTGACGAAACCGCTCGAGCCGCGCGTGCTCGTTGCGCGCGCCCGTGCGCTGTTGCGCCGCGCGCAGCCGGCCGCCGCCGAAGCGCCCGTTGCCGCGCCGGAGGCCCTCGTGTTCGGCGAACTGACGATCTCGCCGCCGAACCGCACCGTCACCTGGCGCGGTGATCCTGTCGACCTGAAGACGGCCGAATTCAACCTGCTGCTGATCCTCGCGCGCGCGGCCGGCACCGTACTGAGCCGCGACGACATCCTGAAGCAGTTGCGCGGGATCGAATTCGACGGACTCGACCGCTCGGTCGATTCGGGCATCTCGAAGCTGCGCCGCCGGTTCGAAGATGCGTCATCGGAACCGCACAAGATCAAGACGATCTGGGGTCGCGGCTATCTGTTCAGCCCTTCCGCGTGGGACGAATAAATGCTGCGCCCGTTGATCAGGCTGTACCTCATCGTGATCGTGTGCGTCGCCGCCTCGATCGTGTTCATCCAGCTGGCGTTCGACCGGATCTTCTACGACCGCGTCGCACAGGCGCAGCGCGACTCGCTGACGACCTATTCGTTCGTGCTGAACGACTACCTCGAGCGCCATCCGGGCACGCAGCGCGAGCTTGCGCTGCGCGAGCTCGCACTGCACGGCAACGAAGGGTTCGGCTTCATGTCGATGGCCGACGCGCGCGCACAACTGAGCGGTACACCGCTGCGCGATCTCGATGCCGGCAGGATCGCGATCAGCTACAACGGCAAGGATTACTATATGCCGCTCGCGGACGGCTCCGTGCTGCACGCGCGCCCGATCGAGCCGCCGGACCTCGACATCCGGATCTATGCGTACCTGTTGCTCGCGCTCGCGACGCTGTTTGCGGTCGTGCTTTGGATTCACTATCACTGGCGCGACATTCGCAGGCTGCAGGATGCGGCGCGCGCGTTCGGCGCCGGCACGCTGTCGACACGCGTGAAGCTGTCGGGCAAGTCGAACATCTACGATCTGTCGCAGCAGTTCAACGACATGGCCGCGCGCATCGAGGCGTCGATCAAGCAGCAGCGCGAAATGATGCACGGCATCTCGCACGAGCTGAAAACGCCGCTGGCCCGGCTCGAATTCGGGCTCGCGCTGCTTGCCGAGCCCGATGAAACCGGACGGATGCGCGAACGCCGCGATGCACTGCGGCGCGACGTGCGCGAACTCGACGAACTCGTTACCGAGCTGCTGACGATCGGCCGCCTGGAACAGGGTGCGAGCGAGCTTTCGCCGATGGAGATCGACGTCGACGCGCTGATCGACAGCGTCGCCGGAAATGTCGCGAACGATGTCGCCGATCGCGGAATCACGCTTGACGTATCGGCGCTCGGTGCGCCCGCGACCCACGTGTGCGATCCGAAGCTCGTCGCCCGCGCGCTGCTGAACCTGATCCGCAACGGCGCACGCTATGCGTCGCACAAGGTCCTGCTGGCCGCTGCCAGCGACGCGACCGGCGCGCTCGTGCTCAGCGTCGACGATGACGGCCCCGGCATTCCGGCCGCCGAACGCGCGCGCGTGTTCGAACCGTTCCAGCGGCTCGACTCCAGCCGCGACCGGCAGACCGGCGGTTTCGGTCTCGGGCTCGCGATCGTGCGGCGCGTCGCGCAGGTGCACGGCGGTGACGTGCGGCTCCTGGATTCGCCGCTCGGCGGCGCACGCTTCGTCATCACGCTGCCCGCGCTGACGATGCCGGACAGCCTCTTCGACGTGCCCGGCACCGATTCACGCGCCGATATGCCCGGCGCCGGCAAGCGCACGGCCAAGCCGTCGCGATGACAGGCACGGCGGGCCGCCGCTCCGCCCTCGCCTGGCAGGATCCGACCGGATTGCGCCGCTCAGCGGCGGCGCAGCAACGCGACGAAGAACAGGCTGCCGAATAGCGCAGTGACGATACCGATCGGCAAATCCTCCGGCGCAGCAAGCGTGCGGGCCGCGACATCGGCCCACACGAGCAGGATCGCGCCCGTCAGCGCGGCGACCGGCAACAGCCGGCCGTGCTCGGCGCCGACGACGCGCCGGCACAGATGCGGCGTCACGAGCCCGACAAAGCCGATCGCACCGCTCACCGCGACCATCGCGCCCGTCGCGAACGACGCGATGACGAACACCTCGCGCCGCATCCGCGCGCTCGGCACACCGAGCGACGCCGCGGCAACATCGCCGGACATCAACGCATTCAGTTCACGCCGTCGCGCGTACAGCGCACTGCCGGCGAGCACCGCGCACACGGCCGGAACCGGCAGCAAATCCCAGCGCGCGAGCCCGACGCCACCGAGCATCCAGAACAGCACCGACGACGCGGCGCGCTGGTCGCCGAGATACAGCAACAGGTTGCCGAATGCGGCCATCATGAACGACACCGACACGCCCGCGAGCAACAGCCGGTCCGATTCGAGCCGCCCGCCCCGGTGAGCGAGCGCGACGACGCAGGCGGTTGCCGCGAGCGCGCCCGCGAACGCGGCGGCCGACAGCGTGAACGGGCCGAACGCCGCACCGACCACCACCGTGACCGCGACGGCGCCGAGCATCGCGCCCGCACTCACGCCGAGCAGGTGCGGATCGGCCAGGCGATTTGCGGTGGCCGCCTGCAACGCGACGCCGACCGCTGCCAGCGTCGCGCCGACGATCGCGGCCAGCAGCGCACGCGGCATCCGGATAAGCCACACGATGCTGTCGTCGCCCGCGCCCGCCGCGAACGCGCCGGCCCCGCCGACCGCCGATGCGATGTGCGTGGCGACGATCCGCACCGCCGCCGTCATCGCGATCGGCGCCGGACCGAACGCGGCCGACACGACGATCGACACGATCAGCAGCACGGCCAGCGCCGGCAGCACGACGCGCATGCGGGGCCGCGATGCACGCATATACCTGCTCATCGCGCCGGCCCGGCGAACGCGGCCGGATACAGCGCGCGCGCCAGCGTCTCGACGGCCGCGACGTTCTCGGGGCCCGGTGTCGCCGCATCGTACGGAATCACGACGAAGCGCCGGTCGCGGATCGCGGCCACGCGCGCGAGCGCCGGCTGGCTCAGCAGGAACTGCTGCTTCTGCGCGGCCGTCACCGCCGAATAGTCGACGATCACGATCACCTGCGGATCGCGCGCGACCACGCTCTCCCAGCTCACCTGCGTCCAGCTGCGCGGCAGGTCGTCCATCACGTTGCGCGCACCGGCCGCCGCCAGCAACGCGGTCGGCATCGCGAGCCCGCCCGCGGTCATCGGCTTGTCGGTGCCGCTGTCGTAGACGAACACGCGCAGCGGCGTCGGCTGCCCGATCGCGCGCGACACCGTCGCGAGGCGCGCGCGCATCGCGGCGACGACCTGCCCGGCGCGCGCCTCGACGCCGAAGATCCGGCCGAGATTGTTCAGGTCGCGAAACACGTCGTCGAACGACGCGGCCGATTGCTTCATCACGTGCGAACACGATTCGGTCAGTTCATAGGTACGAATGCCGAACGGCGCGAGCGTCGCGGGCGTCACGGGGCCGCCGACATGCATCCCGTAGTTCCAGCCCGCGAGATAAAAGTCGGCGCGTGCGGCGGCCAGCACCTCGAGCGACGGATACTGGCTCGCCAGTTCGGGCACGCCACGCAATGCGTCGCGCACGCGCGCGGTGCCCGTCTTCCAGCCACCGATGCCCGTATAGCCGACGAGCCGGTCCTTCAGGCCGAGCACGAGCATCATCTCGGTCAGGTTCACGTCGTTGCTCACCGCGCGCGCCGGCGCACGCTCGAACGTCACGTCGCGCTCGCAACTGCGCACGGTGACGGGATAAGCGCCGGCTTGAGCGGCGGCGCAGCCGAGCACGGCGGCCGCAACCAGCCGGCGTACGACAGAGGACAAAGGCAACGGCATGGCGGTCATTCCGGATGAAGCGGCGTGATGCGCGGCCGGCCCGAGACGGGATGCCGATCGACGAGCACGGTGACGCCGAACACGTCGCGCAGCAGCGCTTCGGTCAGCACGTCGCCCGGCGCGCCGGACGCGACGACCCGGCCGTGCGCGAGCACGTGGAGCCGGTCGCAGTACGCGGCCGCAAGATTGAGGTCGTGAATCGTCGCAAGCGTCGCGATGCCGAGGCGACGCACGCGTGCGAGCAGTTCGAGCTGGTGACGCAGGTCGAGATGGTTGGTCGGTTCGTCGAGCAGCAGCAGTTCGGGCTGCTGCGCGAGCGCGCGGGCCAGCAGCGCGCGCTGCTTCTCGCCGCCCGACAGCGACGCGAAGCGTTGCGCGCGGCGCTCGACGAGGCCGACGTCGTGCAGCGCGGATTCGACGATGCGGCGATCGTCGGCCGACTCGGCATCGAACGGCCGCTTGTGCGGCGTGCGCCCCATACCGACCAGTTCGTCGACCGTCAGCCCGAAATCGTCCGGCGTCTCCTGCTGCAGCACCGCGACGCGCTGCGCGACCGCGCGCGGCCGCATGCGCCATACGTCCTGCGCATCGAGCGCGACGCGGCCCGCGTCGGGCCGCGCGTAACGGAATATGCAGCGCAGCAGGCTCGTCTTGCCGCTGCCGTTCGGGCCGACCAGCCCGACGAACTCGCCTTCGGCGACCGTCAGCGTCACCGAATCGAGCACGTCGATCGCGCCGCCGGGAGACCAGCTCACGCGTTCGATGTCGAGCATGTGGGTGACGGGATGCACGTCGCGCCGCACTAGAAGCGCATCGTCGCGACGAGCTCCGCCGAGCGCGACGGGCCGAGCAGCCATTGCTCGCCGCCATTCGACGTCGTCACCGCGTACGTACGGTTCGCGAGATTGCGCAGATACAGCGCGAGCTCGGTGCGCGACGTCGGCTGCCAGCGCAGCGACGCATCGAACACCGTGTACGACGGCACCTGCAGGCGGTTCGCATCGTCGCCGTAGGTCGCGCCGACGTAGCGCACGCCCGCGTTCGCCTGCCAGCGTTCGGCGAACGCCCAGCCGAGCCACAGGTTCGCGGTCTGCTGCGGCACGTTGGACGGCACGTTACCGGCCCGCGACACCGTCGCGCCGCCGACCGTCTGGTTGAATTCGTCGTAGCGTGCGCGCAGCAGCGCAACGTTCGCGTCGATCGTCCAGCCGTGCGGCAGCCGCACGCCCCCCGTCAACTCGACGCCGCGCGACGATTGCCGGCCGACCTGCTGGCGCAGCGCGGGATTGAACGGATCGGTACTGAGCAGATTGCGCTTCGTGATGTCGTACACCGCGAAGGTCCAGTACGCGCGGCCGTCGAGCAGCGTCTGCTTGAGCCCGGCCTCCCACTGTTCACCGGTCGCGAGCCGGTAGTGCGCCTGCGACGCGGACAGCGTCACGAGCGAGCCGAGCCCTTCCGCGCCCGTCGTGTATTGCGCATACGCGCTGAGCGTCGGTGCAACTTCGAACACGAAACCGGTACGCCAGCCGACGTTCGCGAATCGCTTGTCGAAGCCCGCGCCGGTGGCCGCCTGCTCGCGGCTGAATGCAATGTGGTCGTAGCGCAGGCCGCTCACCCATGCGAGCCGCGGCAGCACTTCGAGCCGGTTTTCCGCGAAGACCGCGGCCTGCCGCGCCCGTGTGCTGAATTGCGGCACCGTCGGATCAGGGCTCGTGAATGCGCCGGGATCGAAGCCGTGCGCGGGCACCGTCGATTCGCCGCCGTACGGCGAGTTGTTGGTGCCGCTGAACGTGATCTGGCTGAATTCCGTGCCGACGACGAAGCGGTTCGCACGGCCGAACAACGTGCCGTCGAAACGCGCGCTCAGCCGGTCGCCGATCTGCCGCTGGTGGTGGCCGATGTCGAGATAATCGCTGCGCGTGACTTGCCCCGTCGCCGGGTCGAGCGCATATGCCTCGGCATTGCGCCAGTGACGGTTCGACGTCAGGTAGTAGAGCTGGTTGTCGATCGTCACGCCGGCCGTCGGCCGGTAGCTGGCGGACAGACGCGTCCACTGGTCGTAGTAGGAAATCGTCGCGTCGCCGACGTTGTAGTTGAGCTTGCGCAGCGACGGATCGAGCACGCCGTTCGGCGCCGGCACGCCGTAGTAGGTCGCCGGCATCTGGCGGCCGTAGTCGTAGTCGAGCGTCAGCGTGAGCTGCGGGCTCACGTCGAACTTCAGCGCGCCGCCGATGGCCGTCGTATGCGTATCGGCCCGCTCGGCGAGGCCGTTCGCACGCGCATCGCTCGCATAGAAACGGTAAGACAGCCGCGGGCCGAGCGCGCCCGTCGTATCGAACGCAAAGCGCTTCGCGCCGTCGGCGCCGACACCAACCTGCAGCGTCGTCTCGCGCATGCGCTGCGGCCGCTTCGGCACCACGTTGACGACGCCGCCGATCGCGCCTTCGCCATACAGCACCGATGCCGGGCCGCGCAGCACCTCGATGCGCTCGACCGACCATGTGTCGAACGGGAACGTGATCGTGCCGGCCGCCGGCATCAGCCGCACGCCGTCGAGCAACGTCATCACCGATTCCTGCCCGCTGAAGCCGCGCACGCTCAATGCGGTGCCGCCGGTACCGGGCGCCATCGCGCTCGAAAAGCCGGCGGTGCGCGTGACCTGACCGCGTCGAGCACCGTGCGATCGCCGCGTGCTTCGATCGCGTCGGCCGTGACGGTTTCGACGCTCGCGGGTGTATCGAGGCTCGCGAGCCCCAGCCGTGAACCCGTTGCGAGCGGCTGCGTCAACGGGTCGACGGGCGCGGATGGCGCGCTGACGTTGATCGCCGGCAGCGCGTGCCGGTCGTCCGGCGCGGGTGCGGCGGCTTCCGCGGCCAGCGCGCCGGACGTGGCCATCGCGCAGCCCAGCAGCGTGCAGCTGCGCGCGGCGCGTGCGCGCCAACTCCCGCCGTCGCGGTCCGAGGCAAAATCGCGCCGCGTGCGCCGCACCGTCCTGTTCCTGGTTTTCGTCACTTCGTATCGATCGTCGTGTGGCTTCGTCGCGTGCGGCCGTGCCCGGCAAACCGGGCCGGCCCGCGGCGAAAACATCAGATGATACAATATATCATTTTGATTGTCAGTTTTTTGTCAGGTTGATCGCGCGATCGGCCGCGCCGTCACGACCGCGCGAGGGTTGTCGTTCGCGCGAGCCGGGCCGGCGCAGTTTCCTTCAGCGCCAGCACGACGAACAGGCCGAGCACCAGCGCCCCCATCCCGAGCTGCATGATGTACTGGATGCCGAAGTGCTTTGCGACGTAGCCCGCGACCGACGGGGCGATGCCGCCGCCGAAGATTTCGCCGACGCCGATCACGAGCCCGGACGCCGTGGTCATCAGTTGCGCCGGCACGGCTTCCGCGCTGATCGGCCCGACGGTCAGCGTGATCATCGCGAACACGAAGAAGATCGTGGCCAGGAGCCCCGCGAACAGCGCGACCGGCTCTGCCCCCGTGCGAGACAACGACCACAGCGACACGAACGCACCGAGTACCGACAGCACCATCACCGGCCGGCGGCCGATCCGGTCGGACAGCGCCGGCATCGCGATCCCGCCGAGCGTACCGCCGATGCCCGTTGCGGACAGCACGAAGCCCATCTGCTGGAGGCTCAGGTGCAGATAGTCGGTCAGGTAGTTCGGCAGCAGCGCGCTCAGCACGATCAGGCAGGTCAGCCAGCACAACATCCCGACGAAGCAGAGCGGCACGTTGCGGTAGCGCAGCACGTCGCGCCAGCGATGGCTGCCGGCATCAGCCGTATCGGTATGCGCGGCCGCGCGCTCGGCGCTGGTGTCGCGCAACACCTTCCACGTCAACACGCACACGACGAGCCCCGGCACCGCGACCATCGCGAAGATCCAGTGCCACGGCACGACGCGCATCAGCTGCGTGACGACGATCGGCGCGATGCCGAGCCCGAAGAGCGGCAGCGCCGCCTGCTGGATGCCGACGTTGCGGCCGTGGCGCGCCGGGTCCGACGCATCGAGCGTCGCAGTGATGCTCGACGGCGTGTACGCGCCCTCCGCGAAGCCCATCACCGCGCGGATCGCCATCAGGCTGCCGACGCCCCACGCGAGTCCGCTCGCGCAGGCCAGGAGCGAAAAAGCGAGCATTGCCGGAAGGATGACCTTGCGGTGTCCGAAGCGGTCGGACAGGTTGCCGGTCAGCAGCGCGGACACCCCCCACGCGACCGACAGTGCGGCCGTGATGTGGCCGAGATCCTGGTAGTCGAGTTTCAGGTCCCGCATCATCACGGGAAAGAGCGGCATGATCATGAAGCGGTCGACGCCGACGAGCCCGAATCCGAGCGCGAGCAGCGCGACGATCTTCCATTCGTACGAGGTGTCCCGACCGGACACGCGTGCGTGATTCATCTGGTTTCTCCAAGGGTGCGCGAGGCCGAGCGGTCAGAACACGGTGTGCATGCCGATGCGTGCGATCGCCTGGTTCGCACCGGACGATGCACCGTCCGGATCGAGCACGCCGTTGATCTGCGCGTGCGCGCCGCTGCTCGCGCGCTGCCACGCGCCGCTCGCATAGACCATCGTCCGCTTCGACAAGTGATACTGGATCGTGGCCGTCAGCTGGTGCGCATGGTTGTCGTCGAGCGTCGCGTTGCCCTTCATGTACATGTAGTCCGCGCCGAGCGTCGTTGCGCCGGTCAGCTGCCACGTGCCGCCCACCTCGCCCATCCACGCGGCGCCACCCGATGCCGCGTTGCGGACCGTCGTGAACAGCGCGCTCAGGTTGGCCGCGCCGAACCCGTAACGCAGGCCAGCGCCCCAGTTGCGCACGCTGGTCGCGGGCGAGCCAGCCTGCGCGCCGTATTTTTCGTTCGTGTAAGCGGCGGCGGCGCCGAACGTGCCGATCGAGTAATCGGCGCCGACGCTCACGGTATTGTTCGCGCCAATGCTGCCCGGCACGCCGCCGAAGCCGTACAGCGCGCCGAACTTCAGCCCGCCGATCACGGGGCTCACGTACTTGACCGCGTTCGCGACGCGCTGGCTGCCGGCCATCCGGTCCCAGTCGAACGCGCCGGTCGGATTGCCCGGCAACGCGAGCTTCTGGAACGGGCCGTTGCGCAGGTTGTACAGGCCGCCGACGTCGCGCGCCGCGTCGACGCCACCGAAGAACAGCGTGTCGGCCATGAACTCGTACTGGTTGCCGAGCGTGACCGTGCCGTAACGGTCGTTCTGCAAGCCGACGAACGCGGTGCGCGCAAACAGCCCGTCGCCGATCGTCGCGCCCGAGCCGATCGCGATCTGACTGACGAGCTGGAAGATCGCGCGCGTGCCGCCGCCGAGATCCTCGCTGCCGCGCAGCCCGACGAGGCTCGGCGTGAAAATGCCGTCGTCGAACTTCGCGACGCCGTGACCGCCTTCGTTACTCACGTAACTGATGCCTGCATCGAGCAGGCCGAACAGCGTGACGCTGCTCTGCGCGGACGCCGCGCATGCATGCCCGAGCGCCAGCACGCCGATTGCACAGGTCTTCTTGCCGACCATCCTGATCTCCAAATATGATTCGTTATACTGATTGATATGAATAAAAAGGCGCCGTGCGCGCCGGCGCGAGCCGGCCGCATGCGGTGACGATCAGGCAGCTTCGGTGTTCTCGAAGAAATAGTCCGGGACGTCCGGGCCCCAGAGGTACAGCGAGTCCTCCGGCGGGTGGTCGCCGACCGGCCACTCGACGCCCGCACCGACATAGTCGATGTCGGCCGAATACTCCCAGAACGAGCCCCACGGATCGCGCACGTACTGGAAGTAGTTCGAGCCCAGCACGTGACGCCCGACACCCCAGCCTTGCGCATATCCCGCCCGCTGCATCTGCATCTTGCCGAGCCCGACGTCGTCGACGGCCGGCACGTCCCATGCGCTGTGATGCCAGCCCTTCGCGGTGCCCTGCGCGAACGCGATCAAGTGATGGTCGCTGCCATGGCGCGCGTGCAGGAACGCGACGATGCCCGCGGCGCCGTCCGACAGGCCGAGGCCGAGCGCCTGCTCGTAGAACGCGATCGCCCGGCCGATGTCGGGCGTGAACATCAGCACGTGCGACAGCCGCGCCGGATGCACGATCGGCGCATCGCCGCGAAACAGCGCGCCGCGCTGCGGCCGGATGCCGGTCGCGCGCGGCGGCGCCGGCTTGCAGCCGGGTGTCGTCTTCGCGCCCGTCTTCAGCTGCAGCAGGTTGCCGTCCGGATCCTCGAACCAGAAGCCGTCGTCCGCCGCCTGCCCTTCCGGCGCCGCCGCCGCGCGACCGCCCGCACCGAGAATCTGCGCGCGCAGCGGCACGAAATCGTCGGCGAAGCAGTTGAGCGACAGATATGCGAGCCGCTTGCGCGGCCCGTCGCGCAGCGTCGCCCACACGTGGCCGCCGGGTTCCGTGCGCAGCCGCAGTTCGTGCCCGGCTTCCTCGACGTCGAAGCCGAATGCCGTCACGAACCGGCGGGCCTCCGCGAGGCCCGGCACGTCGAGCGCGAAATGGTCGATGCTGTGGATGCCGAACGGGGCCCGCCTGCCTGGCCCGGTTGCAGCAGTCGTCGTCGCAGTCGTCATGCCGACCTCCGTTACGCTTCGGCCAGCGCGGCCGCATCGGCCTGCGCACGTGCACGCCCCGCGTCGCCGAGTATCCGCGCCATCACGCGGCGCAGCGCACCGGCCGGATCGTCCGCCATCGCTTCCGAACGCCACGCGACAAAGCGGTCGGGCCGCACCAGCACGCAGCCGTGATCCTCGATCTCGCGCTGCCGCGCCCAGTCGCCGTACACGTCGAACGTCGGCGTGCCGGGTGCGATCGACACCGCGCGGATCTCTATCCCGAACGCGTCGCCGGCCTGCTTCGCCGCGTCGAGCCACGCGTCCCCGCCGGCGCCCGTGAGCACCGTGAACGCGCCGTGGCCGACGAGATCGAGCGTCGATACCTGCTCGCCGCCGTGCTGGATCCACGCGTGCGGAATGGATGCGCCCGGCGTTGTCGTCGGATGATAGTAAAGCTCCGGATCGCGCGACGGAATCGGGAATGTCGCGCCGTCACGCACGATCGCGGATGACGTGTAGTGCTGGCCCAGCTCGACGCCGTGGCAGTTGAACTGGTAGTTCTGCAGCTCGACCGCATCGGCAAGCGTCTTGCGGCGCTTGCGGCCCGCGTCGTCCTCGGCGAACAGCCCGTCGAGCGCAGCCCAGCCTTCTTTCGCAGTCTGCCCTTCCGAGAAGCCGAGTGCCTGCGCGATCGGCAGCATCTCGCCGACCGATTTGATCGCACGATTCACGACCGTCTCGGCCACCGGCTGGCGTTCGTCCGAATAGGTCCGAAGGAGCGCGGGCGAGGCCTGCCCCTTCACGATCATCGCGAGCTTCCATGCGAGGTTGAACGCATCCTGCACCGACGTGTTCGAGCCAAGCCCGTTCGCCGGCGGATGGCGGTGTGCGGCGTCGCCGGCGATCGCGACGCGGCCTTTCACCATCGTGCGCGCGACCATCCGGTTGATCGTCCATTTCGACACGGCCTTCACGCGGATCGGGATATCGGGATCGCCGATCGTCGCGCGGGCCCTTGCGATCACCGCGTCGTGGCTCAGGTCAGGCTCGCCCTCCTTCGGGTTGTACATGAACAGCAGCACCCATTCGTTCCAGGGCCGCACGCAAATGTACGTACCGCTGCCGACCCAGTAGTCGCTGCCCGGCTGGCTCATCCAGTACAGCACGCCCGGGCGATGCGCGGTGTATTTCTCGAGGTCGACCTCGAGCCAGCAGTTCACCGCGCAGCCGAGCCCCATTTCGCCGTCGAGCTCGAAGCCGAGCTGCTTGACCACGGTGCTTTGCGCGCCGTCCGCGCCGACCGCGTAATCGGCGATCACCTCGATCTCCTCGCGCGTCACGACGTCGACGAGCTGCGCGATCACCGCGTCGTCCGTCTGGCGAATCGACACGAGTTCGGTGTTGAACAGGATGCGCGCCCCATACTCGCGCGCCGCGCCGAGGATCACCGGCTCGAGCAGGTGCTGCGGCGCATTGCACATCTGCGACGGGCTGGCCGCCTCGTAGTCGGCCTTGCGCCGCGTGCCGGTGCCCCAGGTCTGCAACCGCGCGATCTCGCGGCCCGCGAAGCTGGTCGCCCACACGTTGTTGGTCATCAGCTCGTTCGGCGTCGCGAGCGCGCGCACGCGCTCCTCGATGCCGAGATCGCGGAACACCTCGACGGTGCGCTGGTTCGTGATGTGCGCGCGCGGCGAATGGGCGGTGCCCGGATAGCGCGTGATCGCCAGCACGTCGACGCCGTACTTCGCAAGCAGCGCCGCGGTCGTCAGCCCGGCCGGCCCTGCGCCGACCACCAACACCGGAACTCGAATCTGTCTCATGTCTGCCTCAGTCTCTTGATGGATGCGTTCAACGGCCGGCGTTCATTGCGCCGCGTCTTCGTCGCGCACCGGATTGCGCAGGATGCCGAGCCCTTCGATCTCGACCTCGCACACGTCGCCGTCGCGCATGATCAGCTTCGGGTCGCGCGCCCAGCCGATGCCGGCCGGCGTACCGCTGACGATCACGTCGCCCGCTTCCAGCGTGATCGCCTCGCTGACGATCGCGATCAACGTCGCGACGTCGAACAGCATGTCGCTCGTGTTGGCCGACTGCACGACCTTGCCGTTCAGCCGCGTTTCCAGCCGCAGCCCGGCGCCGCCCGCCGGCAGCTCGTCGGCCGTCACGAGTGCGGGGCCGAAGGCGCCGGTGCCGTCGAAGTTCTTGCCGACCGTCCATTGCGGCGCCTTGAACTGGTACTCGCGCACCGAGCCGTCGTTGAACACCGAGTAGCCGGCCACGCACTCCAGCGCGCGCGCCTTCGGCACGTGACGTCCGCCGCTCTTCAGCACCACGGCCAGCTCGCCCTCGAAGTCCAGCGAATCGGACACGCGCGGCCGGATCATCGCCGCGCCGTGCCCGATCAGGCTCGTCGTGAAACGCGGAAACAGGGTCGGATAGGTCGGCTGCTCGTACGGGCTCTCCTTCGTGTGGTCCGCGTAGTTCAACCCGACGCAGATGATCTTGCCGGGCCGCGTGAGCGGCGGCAGCCACGTCACTTCGTCGACGTGGAAGGTTGGGCCGGCCGACGCCTGACGGTCGGCGAAGCCGGCCAGGTCGATACCGCTCGCGAGCAACTGTTCGAGCGTCGCATCGCCGAGCGACACGATGGTCGAGTCGCGCTGCACGCCGAGCATCCGTTTGCGGCCATCGGCCGAAAAATTCACGTAACGCATGACATCTCCAGATCAAGGGGGTCGCCGCCGGGCTGGCCGCGATTTAGATACAAATTTAGAAAATATATATATTTTCGTCTTTGCATGTTTACCCTAGGCTTCGCATACGTCTACCGGTTCTGCATATAATTTGGCCATCTGGAGGGAACTATTCGTGGACATGACGTTTGACGACGCGGCGACCGGCGGCTCGCGAACCATGGCGTCGGTACTGGCCGACACCATTCTTCGGGACATCGTGTCGGGTGCGCTCGCGCCCGGCTCCAAGCTGAAGATCCGTGAGCTGGCCGACCGCTACCAGGCCGGCGTGATCCCGCTGCGCGAGGCCGTATCGCGGCTCGCGATGAGCGGCTTCGTCGACGCGGAGGACCAGCGCGGCTTTCGCGTGACGCCGGTGTCCCGCGCGGATCTCGAGGACATCACGTCGGTGCGGCAGTGCATCGAGTCCGAAGCGCTGCGCGACGCGATCGAAAGCGGCAACCTCGAATGGGAAGCGTCGGTGCTCGCCGCGTTCCACCTGGTGAACAGCCTGCCGACCGTCATCGACGAACCGCCGCGGATGAACCCCGACTGGGAACGCGCGCACGACCACTTCCACGCGACGCTGCTGGCCGGTTGCCGTTCGAAATGGCTCAAGCATTTCGCGGCGACGCTGCGCACGCAGACCGCGCGCTACCGGCATCAGTCGCTGCGCAGCCAGCATGCGGGCGAGCGCGATGTCGGTCGCGAGCACGAGGACATCGTGAAGGCCGTGATCGCGCGCGACGCCGATCGAGCGTGCGAGCTGCTGCGCCAGCATTTCGCGGTCACCGCGCAGCTCGTGCTGGAAGACACGACGCCCGCCGACGGCGCGGCATCGGCTGCCTCCCCGCGCACCGCCGGCAAGGCACGCGCGCGGCGCTAGGCCGGGCGCTTCATTCGTCACCCGCGAGCGCCGCCCCGCTTCGCGCGACCTGCCGCGCGCGCCATGATCCGCTCCGCCGGAGTGGGCCGGTCGATCGGCGCATCCGTTTCGCCCGTCAAGCTCATACACATCAGTTATCCTGACCATGTCCGTCATGGTAGGGGCATGCTGCACCCGTTCGCGCGCGTTTGCCGTTCGATGAACGAGAACACTATGTTCTGTCCGCGCGCGCTACGCACCGCAGCACGAATCGCATAAGCTGACCACACTCGCCGGCACCCGAATCCGGCGAATCGCCGGACGCGCGCCGCGTCGACGTCGCCACGCACAGTCGCGCTTCGATCGTCGTGGCACCGCACCGCAGCAGAATCGCATCGCGCCCGCACGACGGGACGGCGCGATCGTGATCCCCAGCCTCCCACCACCCTGATCTGGAGAGAACCATGGCAAGCGAACCGGTTCGCGACCCCGCGAACGACCACCTGCTCACCCCGCAGAACGCGGCGTTCATCGTCATCGATTACCAGCCGGTCCAGGTGAACTCCATCGCGTCGATGGATCGCCAACTGCTGATCAACAACATCGTCGGCGCGTCGAAAGCGGCCGTCGCGTACGGCCTGCCGATCGTCCACTCGACCGTGAACGTGAAGACGGGCCTGAACAAGCCGCCGATCCCGCAACTGCGCAAGGCGCTCGAAGGCTATCCGACTTACGACCGCACGAGCATCAACTCGTGGGAAGACGTCGAATTCCGCAAGGCCGTCGAGGCGACCGGCCGCAAGAAACTGATCATGACCGCGCTGTGGACCGAAGCGTGCCTGACCTTCCCGGCGCTCGACGCGCTGAAGGCCGGCTACGAGGTGTACGTGGTCGTCGACGCGGTCGGCGGCACGTCGGTCGCCGCGCACGAAGCCGCGCTGCGCCGCATCGAGCAGGCCGGCGGCCAGATGATCAGCGTCGCGCAGCTGTTCTGCGAATTGCAGCGCGACTGGGCGCGCAGCGCCACCGTGCCGGCATTCATCGACCTGTTCATTGAAACCGGCGGCACGGCCGGCATCCAGTTCTCGTACGACAAGAGCTGAGCCGCGACGACGCATGCCGTTTCGCGCGGTTGCGCCCGCCCGGACACCGCCGGGCGCAACCGCAACGACCTACCGCGTCGACGCCCGCCGTCGACACCGCCCCTCCGACCGATACCGGATACGAACGCGCCATGGCCGACTATCTCCTGTTCGCGGGCCGCATTTTCATCGCGCTGATGTTCGTGCTGAGCGGCCTCAACAAATTCCTGTTCTTCCAGCACGGCCTCGAGGAAGTGCGCGCGAAGAACCTGCCCCTTCCACACCTTGCGCTCGCCAGCACGATCGTCGTCCAGCTCGTCTGCGGCATCGCGATCATGGTCGGCTTCCAGACCCTGCTCGCCTCGGTGCTGCTCGCGGCCTTCACGCTCGCGACCGCGATCGTGTTCTACGACTTCTGGAACCAGCAAGGCAACCAGCGCACGCTGATGCTGACCGGCTTCCTCGAACACATCAGCATCATCGGCGGCTTCATGATCCTGATCGCCGCCGGCCCCGGCCGCCTGGTCACCCACGGGTAAGCCGCCCGTCCATCGCCCCGCACGCGCACGAGATCGGAGCACGAACATGACACAACTGCACATCGTCGCAGTGCTGTACGCAAAGGCCGGCCACGAGGCACGCCTGCGCACCCGGCTCGCCGAACTGGTCGAACCGTCCCGGCAGGAACGCGGCAACCTGCGCTACGAACTGCTGATCGACGAAGCCGACCCGCGTCGCTTCGTGTTCGTCGAGCAGTGGGAGGACGCGCAGGCGCACGCCAGCCATCACAACGAGAGTCCGCACATCGCCGCGTTCCAGGCGCGTGACTGGGACGCCGTCGACAAGGTGGAGGTCTATCGCCTCAACCAGCTCGCCTGACGGCCGCTGCCAGGCCGGCAACGCGCGCAAGCCGCGGATTCGACGATCGCGCCGCCCCGGCGGTGGCGCGATCGATCGTTCCATGCACGGAACACTGAGGACCATCCAGCCCGGCTATCGACAGACGACACCTTCCACTACGCTTGAACCCATACGGACTACCGACAGCGTCGGGCTCGCGTGAAGCGCCCTGCCCGCGAACCGCCCGTTCGCGCTACGTTCGGCGTGCCGGATACGCGTCGCGTTTCCGCGTATTGCAGCGCGTGCCGCCGCGCATCGCGCTTTCGTCGCACCATTCGCGCCGCCGCAAGCCGCCGTATCGTCCGTCGATCGCGGCGGCAAGCGCGACAGACGACCGCCCCTGACACATGCCCGACGCCCCTCGGACTGCATCATGAAATCCCTGAACATTGACGATATCCAGGCCTTCCTGTTCGCCGTCGAGCGGCAGAGCATCACCGAATCCGCGCGCCGGCTCGGCCTGTCGAAGTCCGTCGTCAGCAAACGCATCAGCGACCTCGAACGCACGCTCGGCGTGCAGCTGCTGATGCGCTCGACCCGCAACGTGACGCCGACGGAAGCCGGTTTGACCTTCTATCGCGCCGCGTCGGAATCCATGCGCCGGCTCGTCGACGTCGCCGAGGAAATCGCCGAACGCGCGCACGGCCTGTGCGGCGAGCTGCGCATCACGTCGCCCGTGAGCCTCACCCGCCGCTGGCTCGGACCGGCGGTCGCGAAGTTCGCCGCCGCGCATCCGCAGCTGCGCGTCACGCTCGAAACCGACGATCGCTCGGTGAACCTCGAAGTCGAGCGCTTCGACGTCGCGATCCGCTCCGCGCGGCTGCCGGACAGCGCGCTGATCGCGCGCCGCGTCGCCACCTGCGAGCGTGTCGTCGTTTGCAGCCCCGGCTATCTCGCGGCCCACGGCGCACCGGACTCGATCGACGCGCTGCTCGAGCACCGCTGCCTGAACTACAGCCACGCGGCGCCGTCGGCCACGTGGACGTTCACGACACCTGGCAGCCTCGGCAAGCCGCGCGCGATCACCCCGGGCAGCGTGTTCCTGTCGAACAACGGCGAGACGCTGTGCGATGCCGCGGTGCAAGGCATCGGCATCGCGATGCTGCCGCGCTACATCGCCGACGAATATCTGCGCGACGGCAGGCTGGTACGCGTGCTCGCCGATGAAGCGCCTCAGGACGAGGTGATCTACGCGGTCTATCCGCGCAATCCGTATGCAAGCAACAAGCTGAAGCTGTTCATCGAGCACGTGCGCATCGCGCTGCTCGACTCGCCATGGTCCGCCGGCACGGACAAGGTGCTGCACGACGAAACGCTGTCGACGGATTCCGTCTGAAGAGATGCGCGCCACCCTGTCGAGCCTGATCCATCCTTCGCTCACGCCATGCCACCGGACAAGCGCACGATAACGCGCCCCTTCGATGCAGCGACCTTCGCACGCACGCTGCTTGGCATGTGCCGCGAATACGGCCGGACCGACGGCGCGCGCCTGATCCATGTCGCGAAGACGGCCGTCGCCGTCGTGCTCGCGCTGAGCGTGTCGATGCGGCTGGAGCTGGCGGCCCCGCGCACGGCGATGGTGACGGTCGTGATCCTGATGATGCATCAGCACAGCGGGATGGTGATGGCGCGCGGCTTCTATCGCGGCGTCGGCATGCTGGTCGGCAACCTGGCCGCGATCGTGCTGATCGGTGCATTCCCGCAGGAGCGCGTGCTGTTCCTCGGTGCACTCGTGCTGTGGATCGGCTGCTGTACGTGGGGCGCCGCGTACTTCCGCAACTATCAGTCGTACGGCTTCGTGCTCGCCGGTTATGCGACGTGCATCGCGGCGATTCCGTCGATCGAACGTCCCTACGACATCATTGCCAATGTCGTCACCGGGCTCGGAGAAGTGTCGATCGGCATCCTGTCGGCCGGCGTCGTCAGTGCGCTGATCCTGCCACGCCATGTTCGCGCAATGCTGATGAAGACCGGCGAGGACCACTATGCGGACTTCATCGGCTTCGTGCGCGCCACGCTCACGCGGACCCTGCCGACCGACGAACAGAGCCGCCGCTACATGCGGCTCGTCGCCGCGCGCGCGCAACTCGAGAACCTGCGCAGCGCGGCGGTGTTCGAGGATCCCGACCTGCGCGCGCGCAACGACATCATGACGCGCATGGCCGGACAATTCCTCGATGCCGGCGCGCGCTTCCACGCGCTGCATCAGTATCGCGCGCGCCTGGACCTCGCTGTCGAGCATCGTGCGGCCGACGTGCTGTCGGCCGCCTGCGACGACGTCGCGCACGTGCTGCCGCCGGACGATCCCGCGCGCACGTTCGACCTGCGGGTCGTCGAGCAGCTCGTCGACGCACTCGACCAGGTCGTTGCGCGGTTGCCGGAAAGCGGTACGCGCGAACCCGCACCGACACTCGTGCCCGACGCGCGCGATGCGCTGACCGGCCTGTCGCTGCTCCGACAGGCGCTCGACAGCCTGCGCGCATATCTGGCGGACTTCGTCGCGATTCGTCTGCAGCCTGCGCCCGCCGCGATCGCACCCGGTACGGCCCGGGCGCCGGCCCGGATCGTCACTAGCGCGAATCGCATGGTGTCCGCCGCGGCGGGACTGCGCGCGATCGTCGCGGTGTCGGCGGTATCGCTGTTCTGGATCGCGTCGGGCTGGACCGGCGCGGCCGGTGCCGTGGTCTCCGCGACGATCGCCAGCGCGCTGTATTCGATCATGCCGGCGCCGGCCGCGGCGACACGCCAGGTCGCGCTTGGCTGCGCGGTCGCCTGGCTCGCCAGTCTCGCGTTCAATTTCGGTCTGCTGCCCGGCCTGGACGGCTTCGCGCCGCTCGCCGCGGCAGTCGCGCTGTTCGTCGCGGTCGGCGCGTATCTGAACTCGTTTCCGAAGACGGCCGCGTTCGGCCTCGGCTTCAACATCTACTTCTGCTTCCTGACCAACATCACCAACCCCGGCGTCTATGCGCCCACCGCGACGCTCGATGCCGGCTTCTCGTCGATCCTTGGCATCGTGGCCGCGTCGCTCGCTTATTCCGTCGTCGCACCGTATGCAGGCGACTGGGCGACCGGACGCTATCTCCACGCGCTGCGGCGACTGGTTTCAGTCGATGCGTGCTTCGGCGAACTCGTCGGCCTGATGCCGCGCTTCGATGCGGGCGTGCGCGATTTCATGCTGCAGATCGCCGCGCGACCGGCAACCGGCCACCTCGGTCAGCAGGAACTGTTCGCCTGGAGTTTCGCGTCGCTGGAGATCGGTCGCAGCATCGTCGACCTGCGCACGGCCGGCGCCGCCGAGCCGCCCGACAGCGCGTGGCGTGTGCACGAACGCGCGCTGTGTACGGCGGTTGCGCGCCTGTTCGAGCAGCCGTCGCCCGAGACGCTGCGCGATGCCGAACGCGCTGCCACCGATGCGCTCGCCGCGCTGAACGCCACGCCGCTGCTCACGACCGGGACGGCGCAGCGCGTCGCCGACTACGTCCACTTCATCCTCGTGTCGCTGCAATGCAATCTCATCCCGCTGCAGCCCCCGTCCACCCTGCCCACCTAGACCGATGACGCATGCGCGTAATCCCGAGCGCCGCAGCGCGGCGCGCTCGCCCCGTCTCCTCGCCACGCACGCGATCGCGGCGCTCGCCGTGCTGTGGCTCGGTGCGTGCGCGAACACCGGCGGCATCGCCCCGCGCGCGACGCTCGTCGATGTCGACACGCTCGCGCAAGGCATGCCCGCAGCCGCCTCGGAGGCGTCGTGGCCGCGCGACGACTGGTGGCGCGCGTGGCACGATCCGCAGCTCGACGCGCTCGTCGACGATGCCATCGCCGGCAGCCCCGCGCTGCGCGTCGCGCAGGCCCGCATCGACCGCTATGCCGAACTCGCACGCGTCGCCGGCGCGTCGCGCTACCCGATCGTATCCGCGAGCGGCGACTTCGGCCGCATGCGCTTCGCCCGCTTCGCGAGCCCGAGCCCACCGGGCGGCAACACCGTCTGGAACAACTCGGTGGGCGCGAACCTCGGCTACCCGCTCGACCTGTGGGGCAAGCATCGCGCCGAACGCGACGGCGCGCTCGACAGCACGCTGGCGGCCGAGGCCGACGCACGCGTCGCGCGCCTGACGCTCGAAACCGCGGTCGTGCGCACCTACGTCACGTTCGCGAAGACATTCGACCAGCGCGACGTCGCCGTGGCGACCCGCAAGCGCCAGCAGGACGTCGTCGACATCATCGCGCGCCGCTACCGGGCGGGTCTCGCGAGCCGCTTCGAAGTCACGCAGGCCAGCACGCCGGTCGCGACGACCCGCGCGCAGATCGAGGAACTCGACCGGCAGCTCGCGGTGCTGCGCAACGCGCTGGCGGTGCTCACCGGCCGCGGGCCGGGCGCTGGCGCGGCGCTCGCGCGGCCCGCGCTGCGGCTCGACGTACCGGTCGCACTGCCGGCGAACCTGCCGGCCGAACTCGTCGGCCGCCGGCCGGACATCCGCGCCGCACGCTGGCGCGTCGAGGCGATGGCCAAGGGGATTCACGCCGCGCACGCCGACTTCTATCCGAACATCGACCTGATCGCGAGCGCCGGGCTCGCGTCCGCGGCGTTCGGCGGCTTCTTCACGTTCATCGACAACGATGCGATGACGCACGGGTTCGGCGCGGCCATTTCGCTGCCGATCTTCGACGGCGGCGTGCGTCAGGGCCACTACGGCGTCGCGGTCGCCGACTACGACCTTGCGGTCGAGACGTATAACGAGGCCGTGCTCGCGGCGTTTCGCGACGTCGCTGACCAGGTCGTGTCGCTGCAGTCGCTCGCGCAGCAGCAGGTGGACATCGAGGCGGCGAACGGGTCCGCGCAACGCGCGTTCGACGATGCGACGCAGGGCTATCGCGCGGGCCTCACGGATTACCTGAACGTGCTGTCGACCCAGACCGAACTTCTGCAGGCACAGCAGGCGCTCGCCAGCGTGCGCGCCGCACGCCTCGACACCTGGGCGCAGCTGATGGCGGCGCTCGGCGGCGGCGTCGAACTGACGGGCGACGCCGCCGCCCGGCCACCACGAGGAGTACCCGATGTTCGCTGAATTTCCGCTCGCGTCGCTGCTCGTGCCAGGCGTGCTGCCTGCGTTCCTCGGCTGCGGCCTCGCCTTCTGGATCGTCGACCGCGTGCTCGCCCGCGCGGGGCTGTACCGGCACGTGTGGCATCCGGCGCTGTTCCGCGTGTCCGCGTTCGTGTGCCTGTTCTGCGGCGCCGGCCTGCTGCTGGCCGGCTGATGGATCACCCTGCTTCGTATCGAGTCAACATGCGTGCCCAAACCTGTTTCCGCGTGGCGGCCACCCTGCTGCTGTTCGCCGCCGCCATCCTGCTCGCCCACGCGCTGTGGAACCGCTACATGTATGCGCCGTGGACGCGCGACGGACGCGTGCGTGCCAAGGTCGTCAATATCGCGCCCGACGTATCGGGCATCGTGACCGACGTGCTCGTCGCCGATAACCAGCCGGTGCGCCGCGGCGACGTGCTGTTTCGCATCGACGCCGATCGCTTTCGCTACGCGCTCGCGCAAGCCGACGCGCAGGTCGACCTGCGCAAGGCCGAGCTCGACATGCGCCGCCAGCAGGCGTCGCGTCGTGCCCAGCTCGACAGCGCAGTGATCTCGGCGGAAGTGCGCGAGGACGCCGGCTCGGCCGCGCGGCAGGCACGGGCCGGTTACCAGGCGGCGCTCGCGACGCGCGACGTCGCGCGCCTGAATCTCGCGCGTAGCGAGATTCGCGCGCCGGTCGACGGCTACATCACGAACCTGAACCTGTACCCGGGCGACTATGCGAGCGCGGGCGTCGCGCGCCTCGCGCTGATCGACGCGCATTCATACTGGGTCTACGGCTATTTCGAGGAAACCAAGCTGCCCCAGGTGCATGTCGGCGATCCGGCCGAGATCCGGCTGCTCGCCGGCGGGCCGTCGTTGGCCGGCCACGTCGAAAGCGTCGCGCGCGGCATCAGCGATCGCGACAACCCGGCCGGCTCGACGTTGCTCGCCGACGTCAATCCGATCTTCACGTGGGTCCGGCTCGCGCAGCGCGTACCGGTCCGGATCCGGCTGGACGGCATGCCGCGCGACGGGTTCCTCGCGGCCGGGACGACCTGCACGGTCACGCTGCGCCCGACGCCGCACGCGGCAGCGCGCAGCCCGGCGCCGGAGGCGCGCCAGTGACGCGGCATTGCGGCCGAATGCGCGCGGGCACACCGGTGTTCGATATCGAGCAACACCGTGTTCTTCGTCGCACGCCTTCCGATGGCGCTGCGTGCGCTTTTACACTGGGGGTTCGTCGACGATGTGGACAGTGCGCCGACGCATCCCGAACCGACCGCGCACGGTCCCGATCGACCCCGAGGGGCGCCGATCTCACAGGGCGACAGGAGGCCGGCAATGGCATTCAGCGTACCGAATGAACTCCCGTGTGGCGCCGGTCAGCCGATGCCCCCCCCGTTCGTCACCGCATGTTGCGGGCCGGTCTCGCGGCCGTCGCACCGAGGACAATCAATCATGTTGACCGTTACTCCCGTCGGCATCGCGCCGCGCGCGTCTTCGCCCGGTCGCAGTCAGGTTCAGGTCACGCTGCTCGAGTGGTCGCACGAATCGCTCCTCGTGCGCTGGGTCGAAAGCGGCCGCCTGCACTACGGCGAACAGAAGTGGCGGCGCACGCTCGCGCGACGCGACGGACGGTGCGCGTATTCGGGCCGCGCGATCGTGCAGGGCGAGGCCGTGTTTCGTCCGACCGGTCGGCCGCGGCCCGCGAATCATCTCGCGATGATTGCAGCCGCCGCGGTTGCGTCGCTCGATGCTTGATGCTTGATGTTCGGCGTGATGCAGCGTCGATCGCGCGGAACGAGGTGTGCTTCTTCGAAACCTGTTTGCGCGAGCCGTACGTTGCCGGGGAACAGACGGCACCCGCTTCGACACGTCTTGCGCACGACGGAGACTCGTTCGCACACATTTCACCGGGTTCGTTGATCGCCAGGAGACAGTGCGTCGCGCAGATGCCCGCTTATCGTTTGACACGATTGCACGTATCGTCGACACATGCTGTCTGATGCCGGCGATGTCATCGACTTCGTTCGCCAACCGCGCCGTACACGCTCATGTGGAAGCGGCCGCCATCAAAAGGAAACCGATCATGGAATTCGTACTGGACCACTCGCTCGACGACGAAACCGCGCGCGCGGTCGAACATGAAATCTGGCGAGTCGACCCCGACGCGAAGGTCGAGATCGATCGCGCGACGTCGCACGTGAAGGTCGAATCATGGCTGTTCCCCGAGGAATTCGTCGTCGCGTTCGAGGATGCCGGCTACAGCGTCAGGATCAAGGATCACTGACGCGCGAAGCCCGGTCCGGCACCCTTACAGCGGAAAACTGAACTGTACCCACAGCTTGTCGCCCTGCGGCCGGTTGCGCACCGCGAACTCGTGCTGGTACTTCACGACCACGCCCGACGCCGGCCCCCACATGTAGCGCAACTGCGGACCGATCGCGACCGTTTGCCCGCGAAAGCCGTCCGAGCCGACCTTCACGCCGTCCTGCGTATCGTCGGTGAACTGCTTCAGGAACGTGCCCTGCACGCCGACCTGCACGCGCCGGTCGATCGAATAGCCGATCAGGTAGTCGAGCACGGCGACCGCGCCCGAGTGGTAGCGCGTCGCGTGGTTCGGCGAGTTCAGCTCCAGCAGCGTGGTCGTCGAAATCTCCCAGTCGCGGCCCGGAAACCACGTCGTACTGAGATATGGCAGGAACGCATACGTGTTCAGCCCCGTGTTCGCGATCCGGTTCACCGAGTATGCGCCGCTCGGCACCGCGAACGACGGTGAGAAGAACGCGAAGAAGGTCTTCGACGCATTCGCGTAGTTGACCATGAACGGCTCGAGGATCACGTCGCCGAGCGACGTGCGGTTGCCGGTGCCGCCCGGCGTCGACAGATGCAGGTGCACGATCGGCACGATCGCGCTGCTCGACAGCGAGAACGGCCCGAACGTCGCGCCCCAGGTGTGGACGACGCGCGGCGTTTCCGCGACGACGCTCAGGTGGAACCCCGGCACCGCGTTGCCGCCGTCCGGCCCGGCAAAGCGGTTTGCCGAGTAGTACAGCGAATAGTTGAAGTACTGCGTGTTGCCGGGCGGCGGCAGCATCCCGTTCAGCACCGTGTTGACGCCGAACGGATAGCTGATCTGCCCGCTCTCCGTGGCCGACGCCGGAACGTGAATGGCTCCAGCGATCAGGAGTGCCAACGGCACCCGTCGCAATGCATGTTTCATGTCGTCTCCAGACCGGATTGTTATCGTGTAATCGCGAGCCGGGCTCTGCCGGCCCGGGGAGACGCAATGTAAAACGCACGACAGCGGCGAAAAAGACGACGATCGGGAGAACAGTTCTCCGTCACACGGAGAAATGCGCGACAGCGCCGCGCCGGCCCGCGATCAGCGGCCGACTTCCTTCCATTTGCGCGCGAGTCCGAGGCGTTCGAAACGCTCGATCAGGAACTCGGTGAAGACGCGGATCTTAGCCGGCTGGTGCCGGCGGCTCTGGTACGCGATGTTGACAGTGAGCGCCGGCAGTTGCCAGCCGGTGAGCACCGGCACCAGCTTTCCCGCGACGATATCGTCATGGATGATGTAAAGCGGCTGGATCAGGATGCCGAGCCCGGCGAGCGCCGCCGCACGGATCACCTGCCCTTCGTTCGCATCGAGCACGCTCTTGATCGTGACCGACTGCGTCTTCGCGCCATGGCGGAAATGCAGCACGTACGGATCGTTCGCGAGGTTGTAGACCAGCAGCCGATGGTCGCACAGCGCATCGGGCGTCGCCGGTGCGCCATGCTTCGCCAGATACCCGGGCGACGCGGCCAGCACGCGCCGCGTCTCGGCGAGCTTGCGCACGGTGATGCCCGAATCGGCTTCGTGCTCGCGCGTGCGGATCGCCACGTCGATACCGGCCTCGATGAAATCCGGGTAGCGGTTCGCCGCGATGATCTGCACGTTCAGGTTCGGGTAGCGCCGGTGAAACTCCGGCAGCGCGGGCGCGATATAGATCGATGCGAACGACACCGACGCGGTCACACGCAGCGTGCCGGCCGGATTGACGCTCGCCTCGTTGACGGCGGCATCGGCCTCGGACAGCTCCGTCAGGATCGCGACGCAACGCCGGTGGTACTCGTGCCCCGCGTCGGTCAGCCACAGGCGGCGCGTGGTGCGCTCGACGAGCCGCGCGCCCAGCCGCTCCTCCAGCGCATTCAGGCAACGGCTCGCCGCCGCGCTCGACATGCCGAGCCGGTCAGCGGCCTTCGACAGGCTGCCCAGCTCGGCCACCTGCACGAAAAATTCGATCTGCGTCCACTTGTCCATGCGTTCGATTCTTCCACCTGGCGGAGAACAAAACTCCTCCAAACCATCTTTTTTACGATTCTGGGAGGAATTAATGTTACGTCAACGCGCCATCGAACGACATCAGGAGACAACCCCTATGCGCAATCTCAACGAAGACACCATCACGCAGGCCGTCATCGCGTCGCTCTCCGGCTGTCGCGACGAGCGGCTGCGCACGGTGATGACGAGCCTCGTCCAGCATCTGCATTCGTTCGCCCGCGAGACGAAGCTCACCGAGGCCGAATGGGAAGCCGCGATCGGTTTCCTGACGGCCGTCGGCCACATCACCGACGACAAGCGCCAGGAGTTCATCCTGCTGTCCGACGTGCTCGGGCTGTCGACGCTCGTCACCGCGCAGAATCACGCGAAACCGGCCGGCTGCACGGAGGCGACCGTATTCGGCCCGTTCTATGTCGACGGCAGCCCCGAATTCGCGATGTTCGACGACATCGCGAACGGCGCGTGCGGCGAGCCCTGCTTCGTGTCCGGCCATGTGCGCGGCATCGACGGCACGCCCGTCGCGAACGCGTCGTTGGAAGTCTGGCAGGCCGACGAGGACGGCCACTACGACGTGCAGCAGCCGGACGACGACGGGTCCGTCACGCATCGCGCGCGCGGGCGGCTGCGCAGCGGCGCCGACGGCCGTTACGCATTCCGCTCGATCCTCGCCGAGCCGTATCCGATTCCGCACGACGGCCCCGTCGGCGCGATGCTCGACGCGCTCGGTCGCCATCCGTGGCGCCCCGCGCACCTGCACTTCATGATCGATGCGCGTGGCTACGAAACGCTGATCACGCACGTGTTCCGCGACGGCGACCGCTATCTCGACTCCGACGCCGTCTTCGGCGTGCGCTCGACGCTCGTCGCCGACTGGGTACGGCATGCGCCGGGCCTCGCGCCCGACGGAACGCGAATGGACACGCCGTTCTACACGCTCGACTACGACTTCGTGCTGAATCACGCGGAGCGTGCCGCATGATCCGGCACGTCGTGATGTGGAACGTTGCAGGCGCAACCGACCACGAGCGCGCGAAAGCACGCACCAGCGTCAAGACGGCCTTCGAAAGCCTGCGCGGCCGGATTCCCGGCATGACGCACCTCGAGGTCGGGGCGGATTTCAGCGCGGCCGACTACGCGTGCGACCTGATTCTCGTCGCCGAATTCGAATCGCGCGAAGCGCTCGACGGCTACGCGACGCATCCCGAACACGCACGCGTACGCGACGCACTGACGGGCCTGCGCATCGCACGCCATCAGGTCGACTACGCCACGGAGTGACCACGACATGAACTTCATCTATCAGTCGCGTCCGGCACGCGTCGTCTTCGGCGCAGGCAGCCTGCAACATCTCGAACGCGAGGTGCTGGAACTCGGCGCGCAGCGCGCGATCGTCCTCTGCACGCCGGAGCAACGCGGCCTCGCGCAACGCATCGTCGACAGGCTCGGCGCACGTGCCGCCGGGCTGTACGACCGCGCGACGATGCACGTGCCGATCGAAATCGCCCGCGATGCGCAGGCGTTTGCGCGGTCATGCGACGCCGATTGCGCGATCGCGATCGGCGGCGGCTCGACGATCGGCCTCGGCAAGGCAATCGCGCTCGAAAGCAGCCTGCCGATCCTTGCCATCCCGACGACGTACGCCGGCAGCGAAATGACCCCGATCTACGGCCTGACCGAAGGCGGCCTCAAGCGCACGGGCTCCGATGCACGCGTGTTGCCGAAAACAGTGATCTACGATCCCGAGCTCACCGTGACGCTGCCGGTCGAGCTGTCGGTGACGAGCGGCCTCAATGCGATTGCGCATGCAGCGGAAGGCCTGTACGCAAACAATGCGAATCCGGTCATGAGCCTCGTCGCCGAGGAAGGCATCCGCGCGCTGGCGCGCGGCCTGCCCGGCGTGCGCCGGAACGCGGCCGATCTCGCTGCGCGCGGCGACGCGCTCTACGGTGCGTGGCTGTGCGGGATGGTCCTCGGCAACGTCGGCATGGCGCTGCACCACAAGCTCTGTCACACGCTCGGCGGCAGCTTCAATCTGCCGCACGCGCCGACCCACACGGTCGTGCTGCCGCACGCGCTCGCGTACAACGCAGCGCATGCACCCGAGGCGATGCAGCGGATCGCCCGCGCGATCGGGACGAACGACGCCGCGCGCGGCCTCTACGCACTGGCGCTCGACAACGGCGCACCGGTCTCGTTGAAGGCGATCGGCATGCAGGAGGCCGATCTCGATCGCGCGGCCGATCTCGCGGCCGCCAACCCGTACTGGAACCCGCGCCCGATCGAACGCGACGGCCTGCGCGCACTGCTGCAGGATGCCTTCGACGGCAACCTGCCCGGCACGACCGCGCACTGAGCCGACCACACGACAAACCAACAAACGAACCCGTCATGGAGACACCCCACATGAATACCGAACCGAGCGCACAGGGTCACGATGCCGTCGAACCGTGCGACGTCGCGATCGTCGGCTACGGTCCGACCGGTCTCGTCGCCGCATCGATGCTGGGCCGCGCCGGCCATCGCGTAATCGTCCTCGAACGCTGGCCGACGCCTTACGGGCTGCCGCGCCTCACGCACATCGACGGCGAAACCGCGCGCATCGTGCAGGCCAGCGCCGACATCGATCACGCGCTGCGCAACGCAAAGGCCGTCGACACCTACCATTACCGCGACGCGAACGGCGACCTGCTGCTGGAACTGAACTGGACCGGCCGCGCGTGCGGCTATCCCGCGCACATCTCGATCTACCAGCCGGATATCGAGGATGCGATCGATGCGCGCGCCAGCACCTTCAGGAACGTGACGATCCTGCGCGGCTGGGAAGTCGACACGCTGCAGCAGGACGACGACGGCGTGACGCTGACCGCGCATCCGTCGCGCTGCGGCCAGGACGCGCAATGGACCGGCAAGCCGCGCGTCATTCGCGCCCGCTACGTGATCGGCGCGGACGGCGCGAACAGCCTCGTGCGCCGCACGCTCGGCATCGAACGGTCCGACTTCGGCTACAACGAACGCTGGCTCAATCTCGATTCGGAGAACAAGCGCGATCTCGGCGAAGGCTGCGCGCGCACGACGATCTACTGCGATCCTGCGCGTGCGTACATGCACATGCCGATCGGCACGAAGCGCACGCGTTTCGAGTTGCGCGTGCTGCCGAACGAATCGACGGCCGAATGGGAAACCGAAGCCGCCGGCTGGAAGTGGCTCGAGGATCACTACGGCTACGGCCCGGACGACCTCAAGCTGCTGCGTCATGTCGTCTACACGTTCGAGACGCGCATGGCCGAACGCTGGCGCACCGGCCGCGTGCTGCTCGCGGGCGACGCCGCGCACACGATGATGCCGTACATGGGGCAAGGCGCCTGCTCCGGCATGCGCGACGGCATCAACCTCGCGTGGAAGCTCGATCTCGTGCTGACCGGGCGCGCGTCCGCCGACCTGCTCGACACCTACGAAGCCGAGCGGCGCCCGCACGTGAGCGCAATCACGCAGATGTCGCTGTTTCTCGGGCAGGTCGTCAACGAGGACGATCCGCGCAAGGTCGCCGAGCGCGACGCGGCATTCCGCTCCGGCAACATGCCGCCGATGCCGCCGTTCCCGAAACTCGATCACGGCATCGTGCACGCCGAAGCCGATGGCACGCTGCTGCCGACAACCGGTGCACCGGCACCGCAAGGCCGCGCACGGCGCGGCGCGGCGGAAGGCCGCTTCGACGACGTGGTCGGCCAGGGCTTCCAGCTCGTCACGCGCGAGCACCCTGCCCGCCATCTCGACGATGCGCAGCGCGCGTTCCTCGCTCAGCTCGGCTGTCATGTGGCCGTGCTGGCTAACGACGTGTGCGCGCCGGATGCGGTGGTCGATCTCGACGGCGAACAGCACGCGTTCATGCAAGCGCACGGGATTGCCGCGTATATCAAGCGGCCCGATTTCATCGTGTTCGGTTCGGTGGCCGACCTGCGCGACCTCGGCGCGCTCGTCGATGCACTCCGCGGCAAACTGCACTGGTCCGCCGTGTCGAGCGAGCCGTCCGCGGCTTCGGCGGCCGTCACCCACGCATCGTGAAGGAGACCGATACATGACGACCGAACTGTCACCGTTCGCGCTGTCGCTGCAGCGCGCGATGCCGGTCACGCGCCTGCTCGACTGCGGGATGGACTACGCGGATGCGATCGCGCTGCACGCCCGCACGTCGGCCGGCGAACCGTGGGATGTCGCGGCCGAGGCGCTGGCGGACGCGCAGCTCGCGCGCGCCGCGCAGGCGGCGGATGCCGGCCACCTGGTCACGGCCGCCGACGCGCAGGCAATGGCCATCGCCGATCTGTTGTTTGCGCAGATGGCGTTCAATCACGACGTGCCGCGCAAGCGTGCGCTCTATGCGCGGCTCGTCGACGCGTCGCACGGCCTTGCGCGCTGGTCCGACAAGCGGATCGAGCGCGTCGAGGCGCCGTTCGGCGATGGCGATGCGCACCTGATCGGCTGGCTGGTCCGCCCGCCGGTGGAGCAACTGCGCGGCACCGTGATCGTGTTCGGCGGCCAGAGCGGCTGGGGCTTCGCGTACTGGCCGATCGCCCGCGCGCTCGCGGCTCGCGGCATCGCCACGCTGCTCGCCGAAGGGCCCGGCCAGGGCGAGACGCGGCTCGAACAGCGGATCTTCGTCGACGTCGACATGAGCGCCGCGTACCGGCGCTTCGTCGATCATGTCGCCGATCGCGTGCCCGGGCCGATCGGCATCTGGGGCAACAGCATCGGCGGGTTGTGGGCCGCGTCGACCGCCGCGAGCGATCGACGGATCGCGGCCTGTTGCGTGAACGGCGCGCTCGCGGCGCCAACGCTGCTGCCGTTTCGTACGTTCGTCGAGCAGGCCGCGGCGATGCTCGGCACCGACGATCCCGATGCAGTGGCGGCGAACTTTGCGCGGATGAGCTTTTCGTCCGGGCGCGCTCGCATCGCGTGCCCGCTGCTGGTGCTGCACGGCGGCGAGGATCCGCTGATCCAGCTCGACGACCAGCAGCCGTTTCTCGATGCGGCGACGTCCGATGATGCGACGCTGAAGGTCTGGCCCGACGGCGAACATACGATCTACAACCACGCGTCCGAGCGCACCGCGTTCGTGTGCGACTGGTTCGTCGAGCGGCTGGCGCGGGCGGCAGCCGGGTGATCCGCGCACGGTGCCGGCCGTGCTGGCGGTCGACACCGTGTGCGGCATCAGGCCTTACGACGTCGCGCCGCCGTTCGCCACGACGCCGTCGATTTCCGTCCGTGCGAAGCCGTACTTCGCCATCCGCTCGCGATGATCGGCCGAGCCGAGATACGCGCGCAGTTGTGCGTTCACGGCCTGCACGAGCGCAACGTTGGTCTGGCTGAACGAAAAGCCGCCAACGGGCACCGCCGCCCCCGCGCCACGCGCGTGCGAAACGGCCTCCAGCCGCTCGTCCGTGTCGGCGAGCGCACGGCTCCCGATTGCTGTACTCGCAAACGCGTCGACCTGCCCGGCCAGCAATGCAGCCACTGCGTCCGGCTGATCCTTGAAGATGACGATCTGGCCGTCGCTCACACCGGCCGCCCTGGCCGAATCGATCTGCACCTGGTCGGTCACGCATGCCAGCCGCGCATCGCCACGTGCCGCGACATCCGCATAGCTCGCCAGCCGCTTCGGGTTGCCGGCCTGTAGAACGAATCCGTCGCCAATCGCCCAGACCGGCACGCTGAACGTCACATGTTGCGCACGTTCGGCCGTCACGAAGATCGGCACGTTCATGTCCCAGCGCCCGGC